>JAPLTG010000016.1 GCA_026398255.1 Verrucomicrobiota bacterium | reverse complement strand
CGTCAGTCAGTTCCTGAGAAACTCCCCAACCAGCCTGATGGGGGCTATGCGCCCCCAAACCCCGCACCGCTCGCCGCGGCAGGCGTTCGGGGGGACGCCCCAAAGTCCCGCTTTTTTCCTTGCATGACTACATGCCCGCGTCATTCGCGGGTCGGTTTGAAACGGCAGAGGACTGCCGTTGCTACAACTCTTCTTCGTGGCTTTGCGACATGTCTGGTCCAGCCAGCGCCGAACTACCCTCCAGAGCTTTTTTCCAGGGCGGTGTAGGCGGCGCCGAGGAGGGCGGCTTGGTCGTTGAGGATCACGAAGACGGGGGTGTTTTCCATCAAACTACTCAGGCGGCCTTTGTCGTTGAAGGCGTGGAGGAAGGCGACGCTTTGGATGTGGGGCAGGAGCTTCACGGGGATGCCGCCGCCGAGGAAGACGCCGCCGGTGGCCATGGTTTTGAGGGCCATGTTTGAGGCTTCGGCGCCGAGGCAGCTCACGAAAATATCGAGCGTCTTGGCGCACATCGGGCACTCGCCCGCATCGGCGAAGCGCGAGATCACAACGCCGGCGTTCTCGGTTTTCATCGCTTGGGCGACGGCGGGAAGTTCGGTGCCGCGGCCGGTATCGCGGAGGAATTTGTAGATATTTTCAATGCCCATGCCGGAGGCGACGCGCTCAGCGCTGACATGGACGAATTGCTTGATGAGGTATTCGAGGAGGGCGATCTCGAGTTCGTTGCGCGGAGCGAAGTCGGTGTGGCCGCCCTCGCAGGCCCAGACAAGGTGGCGGTGGCCGTCCCAGAAAAGCCCGGCTTCGCCGAGACCGGTGCCGGGGGAGACGACGCAGCGGTTGCCGGTGGCATGGGGCGCGCCGCGCTGGACGATAGCGAAATCCCCGGCGGGCAGGTGCGCGATGCCGCAGGCATTGGCGGCGAGGTCGTTGAGGACTTGGACATGCGGGATGCCGAATTCCACGGAGATTTCCTCGGCGTCCACGCCCCACGAGAGGTTGGTGGGCTTGGCGCGGCCGTTTGAGACGACGCCGGGAATTCCGAATCCGGCGGCAAGGATGGGCTGGTGTTCCTCGGCGAGGAATTCACGGAGGATGGCGTTGAGGCCAGGGTAGCCAGCGCTGGGATAGCGCTGCTCACGGACGAGGGAGAGTTTGCGCCCGACGACATGGAAGAGGGCGATATTCGCCTTCGTGCCGCCGATGTCGCCGGCGAGGATCAGGTGAGGACGCACGGGCATTTTCAGCGGTCCAGTTTGTAGTAGTGCCACTGGTGGCCGGCTTTCTCGATGAGCTTGGTGGCAGCCTCGGGGCCCCAGGTGCCGGCGGCGTAGTTCGGGAAATCGCGGGGATGCAGGGCCTGCCAGACATCGAGGATGGGATTCACGATGCGCCAAGAGGCGTCCACGCTGTCGTAGCGGTGGAAGAGGGTCATGTCCCCGATCATGCAATCGTAGAGGAGCGTCTCGTAGCCGGTGGCGGCAGTGGTTTCGCCGAATTCGGCGTAGCTGAAATCGAGCGGAACATTGGCGATCGAAACGCCGGGGCCGGGCTTTTTCGCGTGGATGTCCATGGTGATGCCCTCGTCGGGCTGCACATGGATCACGAGGCGGTTTGGAGTTACATCGGCATCGGCATTTTTTCCGAAAAGCAGGAGCGGGCTGCGTTTGAAGCCGATGACGATCTGGGTGGTGTGCTCGGCGAGGCGCTTGCCGCTGCGGATGAAGAACGGCACATCGGCCCAACGCCAGTTTTCCACCATGAGCTTCATGGCGACGAATGTCTCGGTGTTCGACTGCGGATCGACATCCTTCTCGGTGCGGTAGGCGGGGACATTTTTGCCATCGATGAGGCCGGCGCCGTATTGGCCGCGGACGGTGTTCATGAGCACCTCCTCGGGCTCCATAGGGCGGATGGCTTCGAGGACTTTCACCTTCTCGTTGCGCACGCTATCGCCGGAGATCGAGGCGGGGGGCTCCATGGCGATGAGCGAGAGCACGGAGAGGATGTGGTTTTGCACCATGTCGCGGGTGACGCCGGAGTGGTCGTAGTAGCCGCCGCGCAGTTCGACTCCGAGTTTTTCGGCGACGGTGATCTGGACATAGTCGATGTAGCGGCGGTTCCAGATCGGCTCGTAGACGCTGTTGCCGAAGCGGAAGACCATGATGTTTTGGACGGTCTCTTTGCCGAGGTAGTGGTCGATGCGGTAGATCTGCGACTCGTCCACATGGGTGGTGAGCTCTTTGTTGAGGTCGCGCGCAGACTGGAGGTCGTGGCCGAACGGCTTCTCGATGATGATGCGACGCCAGGCGCCGGGGTTTTCCTTGGTCAGGCCGGCGGTGTCGAGTTGCTCGACGACCTTGCCGAAGAACGATGGCGAGATGGCGAGGTAGAAAAGGACATTGCCGGTGAGGTTCCAGGTTTTTTGGACTTCCGCGATCTTGTTGCCGAGGTGGGTGAAGGTGTCGGCGCTGTTGAAGTCGCCCGAGATGTAGTAGGAGCGCTTCGCGAAGTCGTCCCACTCGGCCTGGTCAACCGATCGGGTGGCGAATTGCTTGATGTCGTCGGTGATTTTCGCGCGGTAGAGTTCGTCATTGCTGTCCGTGACCGCCACGCCGATGACGGCGAAGTTTTCGGGGAGGAGTTTGAGGGCCTTCAGATTGTAGAGGGCCGGCATCAACTTGCGTTTCGTGAGGTCGCCCGAGGCTCCGAAGATGACAATCGTGCAGGGGTCGCCGGGGCATTCGTGGCCGGTGAGAGGTTTGGTGGTCATGATTATTTTTTGGCGGGTGTTTTGAGTTGTTCGATTTTGGCGGAAAGGTCGGCGTTCGGTGAGATTTCGAGGGCGGCGTTATATTTTTCGAGGGCGGCGGGGATGTTGCCGGCTTTTTCTTCGGTATCGCCCTCGGCGCGGAGCTTGGAGAAAAGATCGACCTTTTTGGTGGCGGCGACTTGGAGGGCAATGATGACCTGCTGGGTGGCGGGACCGATGTTGGCGGCCTGAGAGTTGAGGTTGGTCAAAAGCGTGGCGGCCTCGACATAGTTGCGCTGCTCGAACAGCGAGGTGGTTTTGGGCAGGCCACTGGAAATCTCGGCGATGGCACGAGCGGTGGCATCGGAAATACGAATGCCGACCGGCGGCGAGGTCATACGGAATGTGGAGATTTGGCCGGCAAGGATTTGGATCTCGAGTTCCAAATTGATGGGCAGTTTCGGAGGCGTCTCGCTCGGAGACTGGCCTACAAAGTGATTTTCCATGGCCGTTTTGATTTTTTGGATTTCCTGATCAAGAAGCCCGGCAGTGACTGCCTGCTGCAGGATGGCCTTGGTTTTTTCGTCCGAGTTCTTGAATGCATCCAGCTCCTTGAGGAGCGATTGGGCCTCGGATTCGGTCGTGTGCGGATTGGTTAATTGGTCGATGATTTTGTGCTGACGCTCCGAGAGGGCTTTCTTTTGGAAATCATCACGGATGGCTTGGACCTTGGCTTCCAGACTGGCGTCGTTCTTCGAGAGTTCGACGAGTTGCTTGAAATTAGAATTCTCCTCGAGGTCGAATTTGGATTTATCGACTTCCTGATCGATCGACTTCTGGAGAACAACTTGTGCATCGTAAAACTGACTCGCGCGATACTTTGAAGCCGGTTCCCAAGTGCCATTCACCCGCACCTCGCCGGCGTCGTAGCGCTGGAGTGCCTCGATAAAAGGCTTCGCATATTGCCCAAGCTCTATGGCGGCAGAGGGCGCTTGGGCGATGAGACGCTTCAATTCGAGGACTTGGTTGAGGATGTTATTGCGCTGGGCGGCATCGAGGATTTCGGAGGGAATTTCCGGCTCAAGAATCGGCTTACTTCCGACGATTTGATCGACCCAAACTTGACGCTCCTGGCCACTCGGTGTGCGAAAGACAAAGTAGCCACTGCGGTTTGTGTAGGCGGTGAAGCGCATCGGCACAGCCTCATTCGCCTTCGACCATTTCTGGGGCTTGACCAGCGCAATGCCGGATTTTTCGACAGCTTGTCGGCCATCACCGGAGAGTTGAGATTGCGCTGACAGGGTGGTGGTGGCCACCAAAGCTAGGAACAAACCCAAGAAACGACTAGTCATGTGGGAAATGTGGCATCGGTCGCGGGAGCGGGGCAAGACATTGGGTGTGGCGTTCTCAATGAACGCGGTGTGCGCCTTGTTGGAGGTGCGGCTCGGCT
The DNA here is from genome assembly GCA_026398255.1 of Verrucomicrobiota bacterium. Lineage (GTDB taxonomy): Bacteria > Verrucomicrobiota > Verrucomicrobiia > Chthoniobacterales > Terrimicrobiaceae > UBA967. The sequence continues at coordinate 43,078 of JAPLTG010000016.1, read as the reverse complement.
TCTTTGAAACGAAAGGGGATTTTTTTCATCCAAAGCCTCAGGGCCTCCCAGTGAATGAGAACAATCACCTTCAGCGTGATCAGCGGATAGCGGATCGAAAAGCGGGCAAGGTTCGTGGCGGTGAGTTCCTCACGCGCGCCGGTGACGGTGCTGATCAAAACCCGCTCGCCGCCACGGTAGTCGTCGATTGCCAACCGAAGCCGATGGCCGGGCGCGTCGAAGCGGAAGTCGAACTCCAGATCGAGCTCGGAGAAGGGCGAGACATAGTAGTTCTTCGGCACACGGACATGGAATCCCGTGCCGGCGGGATCGCACGGAACGAGATAGGGTTTCAGCTCGCCGAAGGTGTTTCCAACTTGGATCACCGAAGTCAGCGGGCGTTCGTTTTCATCGAAACAAAAAAAGACCGAGACGGGGTTGAAGGTGTAGCCGAAGAGTTGGGGGAGGGTGAGAAGCTGGATGCGCGCCGGGCGGACGGGGAGGTTTTGGGTGGCGAGGAAGGTCTCGAGGTTTTGGCGGATGCCGCGCGAGTGGAACTGGAAATAATCCTCGTCGCGGAGCGAGTAGAGGTTCGGCGTGTTGACGCTGAAAAACGGGACGCGGCGCTCGATTTCAGGCAACTCGTCGAGGTCGAAGAGAAAGAGAAAAATCCGGTAGACGAACTCGTGCTTTTTGGGCGCGAGGCGGCGGTGCATCACGGTGCACTCGTAGAGGCAGGAGTTCATCGCCCGAGGTTCGGCCGAAGCACGCGAGCGAGGTCCACCGCCGAGGCGTAGGCGTCCTCATGGAAGCCGTGCCGGAAGTAGCTGCCGCAAAAAAACAGGCGCTGCCGGGACGAGCGGGTGTTGAGCGAGGGAAGCTCCCTCTGCGCCCGCATGGCTTCGAGAGTGAAAACCGGATGGTGGTAAACTGTGCGATAAAGCACGGCAGCGTCGGGAATATTCTCCGCGCCATTGATCGAGACGAAGTAGTCCCGTTTTTTCGACACCCCCTGCAGGGCATTCATCCAGTAATGCGTCGTCGCGCTTGATTCGCCGCCGGGCTGGCGCTCCACGCGGTAGTTCCACGCAGCCCAGGCGCGGCGCGCACGGGGCATGACGGACGAGTCGGTGTGGAGCGTGGCGGTATTTTCCTGATAGCGAAACGCCGAGAGGAGCCTTTGCTGGTCAGGGTCTGGCGCGGCAAGCATCGCCAAAGCCTCGTCGGCATGGGCGGCGATGATGACGCGGTCGAATTCCAGCTCCGCGCCATCCTCGACGCGGATCTTGGCGCTCCCCTCCCCCTCCGATACAGCCACTACCTTGGCGGGCAACCGCACGGGATCGAACGCTGCGAGGATTTTGTCGCGGTAACTTTGCGAGCCGCCGCTGACGGTGAACCACGGATGGTGCGTGGTGACACCGAGGAATCCGTGGTTTTGAAAAAACCGGATCAGGCTGAGCGCCGGAAAATCCAGCATCCGCTGCGGCTCGGTGGACCACACGGCCGAACTCATCGGCACGAGGTAGAACTCGAGGAAGTCGCGCCCGAGGCGGTGCCGCTCGACGAATTCCGCCACCGTGCACTCGAGCGATGCGGGGTTCTCCAGCGCCTTCCGCGCGATGCGGAAGAACCGCATGATCGTCAGCACCAGCGCATGAAAGCGCGGCCGCAGGATGTTGCGCCGCTGGGCGAAAAGTTTGTCCAGCCCCATGCCGTTGTATTCCAGGTCCGCCGGTTCGTGGCGGACGCTGAAGGACATTTCGGCGGGCTTGGTTTCCACGCCGAGTTCGCGGAAAAGCTCCACGAGGTTCGGGTAGGTGGCGTGGTTGAAAACGATGAACCCCGTATCGATCGGCACGGGCGTGCCCTCCTCGTCGATCGTAACGGTGTTCGTGTGTCCTCCCGGCCGGGCGTCGCGCTCGATGAGCGTGATATCGGCCGAGTGGCGGAGTTGCCAAGCCGCTCCCATGCCGGCGACGCCGGTTCCGACGATGGCGACCCGCTCCCTCACTTCGGAGAGGAATCCACTTTGGCGTAAACGCCGGCTGGCACTTGTTTGATATTCCAGACGATGCCGAAGACCCCCATGAGTCGAATGATGTAGTAGGAAATATCGACCTCCCACCAGTAGAAGCCCTGCCGCGCGGAGGCCTGATATTGATGGTGGTTGTTGTGCCAGCCCTCACCCAGCGTGACGAGTGCGATGAGCAGGCTATTGCGGCTGTCATCGCCATTGTCGAAGCGCTTGTTTCCAAAACAGTGCGCGAGCGAGTTCACCAGGCAGGTCCCATGAAAAAGCACCGTCGTGCTGATGAAGAAACCCCAGACGACCATTTGCCATCCGGAGGTGCTGAGCCCGGGCGCGAAGGCTTCCAGTGCGGCGCCGAACCCATAGAGCCCGGCTAACAAAATCAATGGTCCGATGAGGTCGAAGCGGTTCAAAAAAACCAGCTCGGGGTATTTCACCAAATCCTTCACAAGCCGGTAATCAGTGGGAAAATTACGGCTGCTTGTGAGCCAGCCAATGTGCGCCCAGAGAAATCCCTTCACGCCCGGCGAGTGGACATCGTGCTCGTCGTCGGAGTGCGCGTGGTGGTGGCGATGCACCGCCGCCCACCAGAGCGGCCCGCGCTGGACGGCAGTAAGGCCGATGAGCCCGAAGACAAACTGCATCACCCGCGAAGTGTGGAAGGCGCGATGGCAGAAATACCGGTGATAAAGTCCCGTAATCGCGAACATCCTCGCAAAATACAAAAACACCGCCGTCGCCACCGCGGCCCAACTCCAGCCGACCCAGATCACGCCGAGGCAACCGAGGTGCAGGATGAGAAATGGCACGGCACGCTTGAACTCGAAGCGCTCGGGAAGTTCGCGCGTTTTTTCCACGCCCTCGGGAAAATAATCCGAGTCGATGAAGCGCACGGCGGGTGTGAGGATTTTACCAAGAGCAGACACAGGCTATTCTTCTACGACCCCGATCAGGCCAAGGATGCGGTTTAGGTCATCGCTGCCGTAATACTCGATCTGGATGTGGCCCTTTTTCTCGCCGTGCTGGATCGAGACGCGCGTGGAGAGGCGGTGGGTGAGCAGGTTTTGCACGCGCTGGATGGCAGCGGCGGGCTCCTGTGGGCGGTTTTTGGCGCGGCCTTTGCGTGGCTGACCGCTCTCCGCCATCAGCTGCGCCGCCATTTTCTCGGCGATCCGCACGGAATGGCCCGAGCGCACGATCTGGTCGGCGAGGAGTTTTTGCTCCTCGTGGTTGCGGAGCGAGAGGAGGACCTTCGCGTGGCCCACAGAGATGCGGCTGTGCTTGAGGAGCGCTTGCACATCGCTGGCGAGGTCGAGGAGTCGCATGGCATTCGCCACAGCGGCGCGGCTCTTGCCGACTCGGCGCGCGATCTCCTCCTGCGTGAGGCTGAAATCCTGGTGCAGCTTCGAGTAGGCAGAGGCCTCTTCGATCGGGTTCAAGCCCTCGCGCTGGAGGTTCTCGATGAGCGCCAACTCCAAAACCTCGCGGTCGCTGGCCTCGCGCACGATGGCGGGCGCATCGGCGAGGCCGAGTTCCTTCGCCGCGCGCCAACGGCGTTCCCCGGCGATGAGTTCGTAGCTGCCATCGACCAGACGGACGATGAGGGGCTGGATGATCCCGCGATCGCGGATGCTCTCCACGAGTTCATTCAAATGCTCGACGGGGAAATCCAGACGCGGCTGGAGCGGGCTGGGCGCGATGCTGGTGAGAGGGAGCTTTTGGATTTTCTCCCCGTGCTCCTCCAAGGGGGCGGGGCTCGCGACGCGTTTGTTGATGAGCGCGCCGAGGCCTTTGCCGAGTGCTTGCTTTGCCATGACCCGTGAAACTAAACAGGCGCTCCACCGCAAACCATGAAAAAAACCTTCGCCCGAATTCTCTTTTGGGATGATCCGTGCCTGCGGACCCCGGCCGAGCAGATGGCTTGCGACGAGGCTTTGGCCGGAGTTGCGGAGGCACCGGTCCTTCGCACCTATCGCTGGGCGAAACCAGCGGTGACCTTTGGATACTCGCAACGCCTCCAAAATGTCCAAACCCTCGCCCACGGCCGGCCTGTCATGCGCCGCTGGACGGGTGGCGGGACGGTTTTTCATGGGGGCGAACTCACTCTCGGGTTGGCGATTCCCGCCAGTGGGGCCTTCACCCACCTCACCTCCGCGCAAATCTACCAAGCGATCCACGAGGCACTTCTGCCAGCGGTCCGGGAAATTCTCCCCGAAGCCAAGTTGGTCGCGCTGGAGGATTGCCGCTGCGGTCCGGTGTGCTTCGAGAGCCCTGTTGCCTACGACATCGTGGCAGGTTCGCGCAAAATCCTCGGGGGCGCGTTGCGCCGCTCGCGTGGGGGCGCTCTTTACCAAGGCTCTCTTCACGCCGACATCCCCCCGCTCGCCCTCGCTGAAGCGTTGGCGGATTCCGTTTCTCCCATCCAAAACCTCCCCGCTCTGGAAAATGCCGCCGCCACCCTCGTCCGCGAACGCTACAACGACCCCGCCTGGCTGAACCTGCGCTAGCTTTCGAGCGAGCGTCTCATTATTTCTAAAAACATGGCGGTCATCGGAGTCACCGGCGGCATCGGATCAGGCAAGTCGACCTTCTCAAAAATGTTGGCCGATCACCTCTCCGCGCGCCTGTTCGACGCCGACTCCGCCGCGCGCGAACTCCTCGAGTCCGACCCCGCCGTGCGCGAGAAAATTACCGCCGAGCTTTTCGCCGAAGCCTACACCCCCGACGGCAAGCCCGACCGCGCCGCGATCCGGCGCTTGGTTTTTCAAGACCCCGCCGCCAAGGCCCGCCTCGAATCCATCCTCCACCCCCGTATCCGTGAGCGTTGGACGCAACTCGCCGCCGAATGCCGTCAAAACGCCACGCCGCTCGTCGTGGAGATCCCCCTGCTTTTTGAGACCGGCGCCGAGCGTTTCTTCGACCGGATCGCCACCGTCGCCTGCTCGCACGAGACCCAACTCGCCCGCACCGCCGCCCGCAGCCTGCCCCGCGACGAGGCCGAGTCGATCATTCGCAGCCAAATCCCCCTCGAGCGCAAAACCACGCTGGCGTATTTTGTCGTGTGGAACGACGGCTCGCTCACCAACCTAGAAAACCAAGCCTCCGAACTCGCTAAAATCCTCCAAAAACCCCTGTCGTAACCCCAAAAAGAAAAAGTGGACTCCCTTCGCGAGAACCTGTTATCAGTCCGCCTCGTTCACGAATCCTCGAGAATATTGACGCCCAGCCGCACGGCCCGGGTGTCGCAACCAAAAAAACCACCCAACATGCCAACAGCAGCCAAACCTAAACGCAAAGCCAATCCTGCCCTCCTCAAACCTGTTCAACCTGACGCCGTTCTTGCGGCCGTCGTCGGCTCCACCCCGGTCTCCCGCGGCGAGCTCACCAAAAAAGTCTGGGACTACATCAAGAAACACGGTCTCCAAGACGCCAAGAACAAGCGTAACATCAACGCCGACGCGCTCCTCAAGCCCGTCTTCGGCGGCAAGTCTCAAGTCACCATGTTCGAGATGACCAAGCTCGTCTCGACCCATGTGAAGTAAGACAGCCTATTTTACAAAAACCCCTCCCTGCCTCGTGCGGGAGGGGTTTTTTGTGCTGGCATCCCCCTCTGGAAAAACGACCCTGTGAACATCCTTCCCATTTCATGAAAAGGTCGCTGGTCTTCACTTTAATTTGCGCCTCGGGATTTTGCGCGGGCTACCTGCTGGGTGTTCCATTTTTTAAAACCCATCCGCTGCCGTCTTTCACACGCCAACCGGAGACAGTCGAAAATCTCGGCCAGAAATTCTCCACCTTGGCTTCCTCCGAAAAAAAGCAAGCAGCCCCTCCACCAAAAGGCCAAAAGCCAGCCCCAAAGCCCACCGCACCTCCCAATCTTGCCACCGAAATTGCGAGCCTCTCGCTGGCTGAAGTCCACTCACGCCTCCAGGCCATGAATGGAATGGAGGCCACCGCAGCCACCGACGAGATGGATCAACTTCTCGTGACTCGCTGGTCGAAGCTGGACCCAATCGGCGCGTCGGAGTTTGCCGCCGCAGGCGTTGCCGAGGGCGGAAATCCCCGACTTTTGCAAACAGCCACGGCGGCTTGGGCAAAAACCGACCCGGCCGGCGCAGCACAATGGGCCGCAAACCTCGACTCCCCGCTCGCGAGGGACACGGCGATCGGGCAGATTTTCAACACTTGGTCATCCACCGACCCCATGCTGGCGTCCGGAGCGATCAATGCCCTGCCTTTGGGCTCGGCACAAACGGTGGCAACCACCGCTGTGGCGAAAAATTTTATCAAAGGAAACCCGGATGCCGCTTTGAAATGGGCCGAGGGGCTCACAGGCCCGCTCCAAGCGGCCGCAACACGCGAGATTGTGAACAATTGGTCCGTCGCCGATCCTGCGGCAACCGCTGCCTGGATTTTGAAACAACCATCCCAGCAGACACGCAACGAAGCCATGCGCCAGCTCGCGGGAAATTGGGTAGCTCGTGATCCCGGCACCGCCTTTGACTACGCGCAGAGTATTTCCGACCCAAGCCTGCGCACCGAGTTTATGCAATCCGCCATGCAGAGGTTTTCCAGCATGGATCCCTTGGCGGCGGCCAACTGGCTGTCGAGCGAGCCCGCAAGGCCGCATGCGGACGCCTTGGTGGGCGGCGTGTCCTCGCGCTGGGCGGCTTTCGATCCCGGCGCCGCATCAAATTGGGCCGCGTCTTTCTCCGACCCCACACTGCGTGGCAAAGCCGTCTCCGCAGTTTCGTCCTCATGGGCTCAATCCAACCCCGCTGCGGCGGAACAATGGATAGGCTCAATCAGTGAGGTTCAAACACGCGATACCGCCACGGTAGCGTTCAGTGTCCAGATGGCCAAGTCGGACCCGGCCAATGCCGCCCAGTGGGCCACAAGAATTTCCGATCCCGCCAGGCGAAGCAGCTCCATACAACGCATTGTGGGCGACTGGAAAAAAACCGATCCCAACGCCGCAAGACTCTTCGTCCAATCTTCAAATGCCCTCCCAGCAGATTTGAAACAGCGGCTCCTGCGCTGAACGACATTCTCTCTCACCACTCCGGATTCCAGCTGTTTTTTGTGTTCTGATCGCCGCGTGATTCGTATTGTTTACCGCTTCACGAAATGATCTCCGCTACCGAAAAAGCCCTTCGCGACCTGCTCTCTCAACGCATCGTTCTTCTCGACGGCGCGATGGGCACGATGATTCAGCAATACAAATTGCAGGAGGCCGACTACCGCGGCGACCGATTCGCCGATTGGACCGGCCAGGATCTTAAGGGAAACAACGACCTCCTTGTTCTCACCAAGCCGGAGATCGTTCGCGAGGTTCACTCGAAATACATCGCCGCCGGCTCGGACATCATCGAGACGAACACCTTCAACGCGACCTCGATTTCGCAGGAGGACTACGGCCTTGGACATCTCGTTCCCGAACTCAACCTCGCCGCCGCCCGCCTGGCCCGCGAGGCCGCTGATGCTATCACCGACCGTCGCGTCTTCGTCGCCGGGGCCATCGGCCCGCTCAACCGCACGCTCACAATCTCGCGCGATGTCAACGACCCCGGCAAACGAGAGGTCACCTTCGAGCAAGTCGCCTCCTCCTACACCGAGCAAATCGAAAACCTCGTCGCCGGCGGAGCGGACATCCTCCTCGTCGAAACCATCTTCGACACCCTCAACGCCAAAGCCGCCCTCTTCGCCATCCGCCGCTTTTTCGAGAAGACCGGAAAAAACCTCCCGGTCATGGCTTCGGGAACGATCACCGACCTGAGCGGCCGCACCCTCACGGGCCAAACCGTCGAGGCGTTCCTGAATTCCCTCGCCCACTTCCCGCTGGTTTCTATCGGCCTCAACTGCGCGCTCGGCCCGAATGAAATGCGCCCCTACATCGAGGAACTCTCAAACCTCGCGCCCTTCTTCGTCAGTGCCTACCCGAATGCCGGCCTGCCCGATCCCCTCTCGCCCACCGGCTTTCCCGAGACCCCCGAATCCCTCGCCCCGCAACTCCGCGAATGGGCCGAGCAGGGTTGGCTCAACATCATCGGCGGTTGCTGCGGCACCACACCCGCCCACATTCAAGCCATGGCCGATGCGGTGCGCGAACTCCCGCCCCGCAAAATCCCCGCCCGCACCACCACCCTCCGCCTCAGCGGACTCGAGCCATTCACCGCCCGCCCCGAAATTCCATTCATCAACATCGGCGAGCGCGCGAATGTCGCGGGCTCGAAGATTTTTAAAAAACTCATCCTCGCCGAGGACTACACCGGTGCCCTCTCCGTAGCCCGCCAGCAGGTCGAAGCCGGCGCACAAATCATCGATGTGAACATGGACGACGGCATGCTCGACGGGGCCGCCGCGATGACCAAATACCTCAACCTCGTCGCCGCCGAGCCCGATATTTCCAAGGTTCCCTTCATGATCGACTCGTCGAAATGGGAAGTCCTCGAAGCCGGCCTGCGCTGCGTCCAGGGCAAGTGCGTCGTGAATTCGATCAGCCTCAAGGAAGGTCCCGAAAAATTCAAAGAGCAGGCCCGCCTCGTTCGCGCCTACGGAGCCGCCGTCATCGTCATGGCCTTCGACGAACAAGGCCAGGCCGACTCGTTCCAGCGCAAAACCGAAATCTGCGAACGCGCCTACCGCACCCTCGTCGATGAAGTCGGCTTCCCGCCCGAAGACATCATTTTCGATCCCAACATCCTCACCGTCGGCACCGGCATCGAGGAGCACAATGAATACGCGAAGGCCTTCATCGACGCCACGCGCTGGATCAAGGAAAACCTCCCCCACGCCCGCGTGAGCGGCGGCGTGAGCAACATCTCGTTCTCCTTCCAAGGCAACAACCCGATCCGCGAAGCCATCCACGCCGCGTTCCTCTACCACGCCATCAAAGCCGGCCTCGACATGGGCATCGTCAACGCCGGCCAGCTCGCCATCTACGAGGAAGTCCCGAAAGACCTCCTCGCCCTCATCGAGGATGTTCTCTTCAACCGCTCGCCCGACGCCACCGAGCGCCTCGTCGCCTTCGCCCAAGGCTTCAAGTTGGAAAAATCCGGCTCCAGCGGCCCAACCCAAGACCTCGCCTGGCGCGACGAGCCCGTTGAGAAACGCCTCGCCCACTCGCTCATCAAAGGCATCACCGATTTCGTCGAAGCCGACACCGAGGAAGCCCTAGCAAAATACGGCAAGCCCCTGAGCGTGATCGAAGGCCCGCTCATGGACGGCATGAAAACCGTCGGCGACCTCTTCGGCGCGGGAAAAATGTTCCTGCCGCAAGTCGTCAAAAGCGCGCGCGTGATGAAAAAATCCGTCGCTTGGCTCACCCCTCTCATGGAGGCCGAACGCGCCGCCAACCCCAATGCCCGCACCCAAGGCCGCATCCTCATGGCCACGGTCAAAGGGGATGTCCACGATATCGGCAAGAACATCGTGGGCGTCGTCCTCGCTTGTAACAACTATGAGGTGATTGACATCGGCGTGATGGTTCCCTGCGAAAAAATCCTCGCCACCGCGAAGGAGAAAAACTGCGACATCATCGGCCTCTCCGGCCTCATCACCCCCTCGCTCGACGAGATGATGCATGTCGCCAAGGAAATGGAGCGCCTGGGTTTCACCGTCCCTCTCATGATCGGCGGCGCCACCACCAGCCGCGCCCACACCGCCGTGAAAATGGCCCACTACTACAGCGGCGGCGTTGTCCATGTCCTCGATGCCTCCCGCTCCGTCAATGTCGCCAGCGCGTTGCTCAACCCCGAGCAAAAACCCGAGTTCCTGAAACAACTCGCGGACGACTACGAAAAGCTTCGCACCGACCACGCGAATCGCCAAACCACCAAAGCGATGCTCCCCCTCGCCGAAGCCATCGCCAACGCCCCCAAACTCGCCCACGAAAACATCGCCACCCCCGCCCAAACCGGTGTCGTGGTTTTCGAATCAGGAAAAAACATCGCTCTTCAGGACCTGGTTCCCTTCATCGACTGGTCGCCGTTCTTCCACACTTGGGAACTTCGCGGCCGCTACCCGGCGATCTTTGACGATCCAAACTGCGGCTCGGAGGCGAAAAAACTTTTCGACGACGCCCAAGCTCTCCTCGCCGAAATCGTATCCGCCGAATCGCTTCAACTTCGCGGCGTCTGCGGCCTCTTCCCCGCCAACCGTGAGGGCGAGGACATCGTGGTTTTCACCGACGACACCCGCACCGAAGTTGCCGCCCGCCTCCACGGCCTGCGCCAGCAGATGAAAAAACCTGCCGGCCAGTTTAATACCTCCATCGCCGACTTCGTCGCCCCCGCGCCCGCGAAGGATTTCGTCGGCGCGTTCGCCGTCACATCAGGCCACGGACTGCACAACATCGTGGAGAAATTCAAGGCCCAGCACGACGACTACAACGCCATCATGGCCGAGGCGCTTGCCGACCGCTTCGCCGAGGCCTTCGCCGAATACATGCACAAGTTCGCCCGCGACCTCTGGGGCTTCGGCAAAGACGAAAACCTCACGCCCGAGGAACTCATCCGCGAAAAATACCGCGGCATCCGCCCCGCGCCCGGCTACCCCGCCCAACCCGATCACACTGAGAAACACGCGATCTGGAAACTCCTCGATGTGGACAACACCGCCGGTATCACCCTCACCGAAAGCCTCGCCATGTTCCCCGGCAGCAGCGTCAGCGGCCTCTACTTCGCCCACCCCGAATCAAAATATTTCGCCGTCGGAAAAATCGAGCGCGACCAACTCGAAGACTACGCCCGCCGCAAGGGAATGACTGTGGCCGAAGCCGAGAAATGGCTCATGCCGTATCTCAACTACGACCCCGACAGCAACCTCGTCCGCCCCTGCCAACCCGGCGCCACCGTCGCGGCATAAGCTGAAATGAAAACCAAGCGGCCATGGATTTTTATCGGGCTGTTGGTGCTTGCCGTGGCGGCTTTGTTTTTGTGGAGCCGGGTGCGGGGGTTTTTGGAGGGGGAGGAATTCCGGCGATTGGTCGAGGATTTTGCAGGAGGGACGGTGCGCGGCCAAGCCGTGATTGAGCCGTTGCGGTGGGACGGCGCGCATGTGGAAACCGGCTCGCTGCGTTTGACGGGCGGCGAGGGCTCGAAGGTTCGCTCGATCCATGCGGAAAATCTGCGCGCTAAAATCGACTGGGCAGCGGTGCTTTCTGGGGCTTGGCGGGTGGAGAAATTTTTGGCGAAGAACTTGCGTGCGGAGTTTGGCGAGGGCGAAGCCACGCGGACCTCGAATGATTGGAGTCCCTCGGCGGCGTTGGCGATTTTGCCATCCCGTTTTGAAATGGGGGTCGTTGTGATCGATCGCGCGGATTTGGATTTTGGTGAGGCGGAGATTCAGAAGAGCGCTCTGGAGGTTCGGCCCGAGGGACGCGGCTGGAAATTCAATGGATCGGCCGGGCGGTTTGTTTGTCCCTCGCTGCCGCCGTTGGTGATCGAGTCGTTCCAAGCCGATTGGAGCGAGGGCCGGGTTTCGGTGAATGCGTCGTCACTCAAGCTAGGTGCGAACGGCAAAATCTCGTCGGTTGGAAAATGGCCGGGCGCCATGGATGTCAAATGGTCTGATGTTTTGCCTTCCGATTTTCCCGGCGGGAAATGGGGCGCCAATCTGGATGGAAAGCTCGCTGGCTCGGCCCAAGTCGAGGCGGGGCGGGTGAAGGGGAATTTTGAGTGGAGTGGCGGTAGCCTGCGCGGTGTGCCGATTTTGGAGAAAGCCGCCGATTTCACGGGGCGCGAGGAATTTCGCAGCTTGCCGATCTCGAAATCAACGGCGGATTTCGAAATCCAGAACGGGGATTTTGCTTTTCGGAATGTCATTCTCGAATCCAGTGGATTGCTTCGCGTAGAAGGGAGCCTTTCGGTTTCCAAAAACAAGAATCTGCTCGGCGAATTGCAGGTCGGCGTGGCACCGACACTTCTCAACGGAATTCCCGGTGCCCGCTCGAGGGTTTTCACGCGCGAGGCCGATGGCTTTGTTTGGACACCGGTGAGTGTCGGGGGCTCACTCAATGCGCCGACGGAAAACCTCTCCTCGCGCCTTGTCGCCGCTGCAGGTGGGGCGGCCTTGGAAGCTGTGGAGCCGGTCCTGCAATCCGTCCCCGAGCCCGCGCGCAAGGCGGTGGACGAGACGATCAACACCCTTTTCGACATCCTCGGGCGCTGATAGGTTTCTTTCGTGTCCACCGATAACGCCCATCTCGCCGACCGTGCGGCGCGCGCTGAAAAAATCATCGCCGCTCCCGACAACTTCAAGGTTTGCGAAGGCTGCGATTCCATCGTCACCGAGCGTGTGGTGAATTGCCCGAACTGCCACGGCTACCGTTTCGATGAATCTCCCGAGCGAGTCGTCGAGCAGGCCCGCCTCTTGGCGACAAGGCCCCAGCAAAGCGTGACGGCTCAGGATTTGTCCTGAGTCCTCGCCTGAAGTTGCTCCGACAATCTCCTCCACGCAGAAGCCGCGGCTTGGCGCGCCGCCTCAGGTTTTTGCGAAGCCAAAAGCCGGTCGGCTTTTGCGAACGCGGCCGCCGAGGCCGAATACTCCGAGGCGGATCCGCCATAGAGCATGGCGAGGATTTCGGAAATCGCGGCGGGGAGTTGGTTCTGGCGGTTGCCATCCGCCGCGAGCATCCACCGGTGCAGTTGGAGTCGCGCAACCACCGCCGGATCGAAACGCGCATCGGTCTGGCGGCGGAGGATTTCAAAAGTCCGCTGCAGATACGGCAGGGCCCGCTCGCGGTCGGCATTGTCGGCCGACTCGAGGAAATTCTCCAGCGCCTGCGAGGAGTTCCATGCCGCCTGTGCGGCGGCCATCGGCGCGAGGCGGAACTCCTCTTGGAAAATCCGATAGAGCCTGACGAGCAGCGCCGCTGATCGTTGGGCTTTTGCGTTTTCAAAAGCTTCACATTCCAGCACGGCCATCTTCGGCGGCCTAAAGCTCTCGAGTGCGGGAAAGCGCGGCCAAAAGACATATCCCGCCACCATCACCAGCAGGAACAGCAGCCCTTTTATGAACAACCTTCGCACCCAAGAAGTCTGAGCGAGGCGACTAGAATCCGAAATCCCTTTTTGCCCAGCCCCGCATTTCACCCGATAGCCAAGCCCGCGCCAGGACGGGAGACTTCGTTCGTGGTGGGTGGGGTGTGACTTTACGCTCTAAGATTCCTTCTCGAGGCGAACTTGGATCGGCTTTGAGGGGATGAGCCGGATGTCGCGTTGCGGGAAGGCCATTTCGATCCCGCGTTCCTTGAAGAGCCGCGCGATGAGAACTCGCATGTGGGTGCCGATATCCCTGGCGTTGTGGGTGCGGACCTCGAGCCAGTAGTAAACATGGAAGTCGAGCGTGCTTTCGCCGAAATTTTCAAAGGAAACCTCCGGCACGGGATCGCGGAGGATTTCGGGTTGTGCATCGAGGGCCTCTTTGAGGGTGCGCATGACGAGGTCCACATCCGAACCGTAGGCCACGCCCACGGAAAAATCGTAGCGGTGCATGGGATCGGAGAGGGTCCAGTTGATCACATTTTTTTCCAGAAGAGAGCTGTTGGGAACCAGCACCTCGACGCCATCGAACTTGCGGATCGCAGAACAAAGGCTGCCGAGATCGGTGACGCGTCCGAAATTCCCGTCCACTTCGACGAGGTCGCCGACGTTAATTTTTTGTTCGAGGAGAAGGAGCAAGCCGCTGATGAAATTGTTGATCAGGTTCTGGCTACCGAAGCCGATTCCCACGGCCAGCGCACCGCCGAGGAAGGCGAAGATCGTGAGAGGGATTTGGAGCCATTGGAGGACTATCAAAACGAAAATCACTGAGAGCGCGTAGAAGCTCAGTTTTTGGATGAGATGGTTGCGCGACCCAGGAAGTTTGGTGTGACGCTCGACTGTCGCGGAAATCCGCCGCGCCAAGATGTGGGCGAGGATTAATGCCGTGGCAAGGGCGAGGACCGCCGTGGCGATAGCCCCAAGGGTGACTGCCCGGTCGCCTTGCTTGGTGATTTCGAAATTCCAGAAACTCTGGATGCTTTTCCAGAGGTTGTGAACGATCGCATTGGCGCGCTGCTGCGACACGAGGGCGGAGATTTCGTTTTCAATTTCGGCGAGGAGGCGGGTTTGAAGGGCCAGAAGCGAGGCGGTCTCGTCCCTCACATGCAGCAATTGCTCCGCGAGGGTTTGGTTCTTTTTGATTCGATCCTGAAGTGCCGCGCGCTCCGGTTGGGTGGTGCCGGCAATGCGGAGATCTTGGAGCCAATTTTCGGACTCGGCCTGTTTTTCGGCGAGGAGGCGATCAACGCGGTCCGCTAGGTCGCGGGTCGTGGGAAGCTGGGCCGCAAGGTCGTTGCGGGCTTTTTCGAGGCTATCGAGATTGGTGTTTTCAAGAATTTCCAGAACGCGGTTCCAAAGGTCGAGCGTTTGGCGGGCGGCGAAGGCTCTTGCACGCGCCGCGCTGCAGAGTGATTCGAGGTGGGAATACTCCGCGAGGGAGGTCTGGGCTTCTTTTTGAAGATCCTCCGGCGGTGCGGAGCCGTTCGCGGTTGCGGCGGCGAGCTCTGAGCGCGAGTCGGCGAGTCGGGCGGCGGCAGCGGCGAAGGCTTGGGAGGACTGTTCGTCGAATTTTATGAGTTCGGGGAGGGTTTTTTCGATTTGGGAAATCTCCGCCGTGGCGCGCTGGGCGGCGAGGAGTCGGCCGTAACCGGAATCGGCAAGTAGCTTCGAGATCGCGTCGATGCGGGCTTGGATCTCGGTGGATTCGAGTTCGAGGCGATAGCCCAGCCACTTCTGGAAGAAGACTTGGGCGTTGGCGTTGTCCTCGCGGATTGTGCCCACGAGGATGTCCACATCCGACCGGTCGCGGGCGTTTGCGGCGAGCTGGGATTGCGCCTCGACACGGAGTTCCCCGAGATTGTGGCGGGCGGAGCGGCTTTCCTGCTCCGCACTCGCGACTCCTGCGGGATGAGCCTTCAGATTAGCCTCGAAGCGGGCGAGTTGGTTTTTGAGATCCTCCGAATCCCGCTCGAGTGCGAGGGCCTCGGTGTTGTTCGAGGGTGGGGAGGGTTTCGCATCCTCGACATCGCCGACTGTTTCACGAACGACGATCCATTCGAGGAGGTTTTTGGCGGAGTTCCACGAGTCCACCGCCTCGGCTGCATCGCGCTGGATTTCGGCGGGGCGGCTATCGGGAAACCCAGCGGCCTGGAGTTTGGATTGGAAGCCCTCGGACTTCGCGAGCCCGAGGCGGCCCGACGCCTCTTGGATTTTCTCCTGCACCCAGGAAATCTGTGCGGAGGCGCCTTTTTGGGATTGTTCGGAGGATCCGGCGGCCGCAGGTGGGGAGGTGAGGGATTCGATGACTTGATTGATCGTCTGCGCCTGAATGGAAGCGCTCAACAAGGCCACGAGAGCGACATGCAGAAAGGGCGCGCGGAATAATCGAAATCGCCGGGACATTGGGAACGAATTTAGACCTGCCCGAGCAGAGGCCAAGTGTGAAAAGGAAATCTGGAATTTGGGGTGATCACCTCGGTTCCGCGAAGCACGCCTGCTGCTAGCCTTGTTCGCGAATCATGAAAACATTTTCTGTCCTGAAAAAAATGGGTCTGCCGTTGCTCGCAGCGGCAGTTGTTTTGCTGGCGGCCGGTTGCGACTTGGAAAAATCCCCGCGAGGCTTCCGCCTACCCGACGGCAATGTCGATAAAGGCCGGGAGGCTTTTGTTTCCCTGCAATGCAACTCGTGCCACACCGTTTCTGAGGAAAATTTCCCGGCTCCCACGAGCTTTAACATCCCCCTCGGCGGCGAGAGTCCGCGCATCCGCACCTACGGCGAACTCGTCACCTCAATCATTAACCCCTCGCATGTCATCAGCGCCCGATACCGCGAGGAACTTCGACAGGCGACGCAATCCCCGATGACGAATTTTAACGAAACCATGACCGTCGCCCAGATGATCGACCTCGTCGCATTTCTTCAATCCCGCTACAAACTGATCTATCCCGACCAGCGGCCGCCCTACTATCCATGGTGAAGCTTCTGTTTTTCTGTTTGCCACTTCACGGACACGGGTGCAGATTCTTGCGCAACGGGGCGTAGCTTAGCCTGGTAGAGCGCCTGGTTTGGGACCAGGAGGCCGGAGGTTCGAATCCTCTCGCCCCGATTTTGTTCTTCAGAATTGCCGATAGGCCCGCTTAGGGTTCGATTGTGGAATCAACCCGCCTGCAGGAAATCCCGCCCGACGAGCGGCCTCGCGAGAAAGCCGAGCGGCATGGGTGTGAGACTCTCGCCGATGCCGAGTTGCTGGCGATTTTCATTCGCACCGGAGTGCCAGGAAAAAACGCCCTCCAAGTCGCCCGCGACCTCCTGCGCGACTGCGGTGGCTTCGCCGAATTGGCGCGCTGCTCGCCGAAAGAAATCCGCCGACTCGGCAAAGGAATCGGCCCCGCCAAATCTCTGGAAATGGCAGCCGCTTTTGAGATCGGCAAGCGCCTCGCGAAGGGAAAATCCATCGCGCCATTGCTCGACACACCCGAAAGAGTTTTCGATGTCTTCGGCAAGGAATTCATGGCCCTGCGCCAAGAATCCCTTCGCGTGCTTCTGCTCGATGCCCGCCTGCGACTCATCCGCGCCGAGGAGATCACCCGCGGATCGGTGAGCGAGTGCATGGCCCACCCGCGCGAGATTTTCCGCCAAGCCATGATCCACAGCGCCTATGCCGTCGTGGTCCTCCACAACCACCCCAGTGGCGACCCGGCCCCAAGCGCAGCCGATATCCGGATCACCCGTTCGCTCCGCGAGGCAGCCGCCCTCCTCCAGATCAACCTCATCGACCACATCATCCTCGGCTCGCCCGATGGAGGCCGCGTGCCATATTACAGCTTCAAAGAAGCCGGACACCTATGACCATTCATCCCACCGCGATCATTTCCCCTCATGCAAAATTGGCCAATGACATCATTATCGGCCCAGGGGTTGTCATCGGGGAGCGGGTGGAAATCGGCGCGGGATGCGTGCTCCAAGCCCACTCGGTGATCGAAAGCGACACGGCCATCGGATCTGATAACACAATCGGCTACGGCGCGGTGATTGGCGCGGAACCGCAGGATTACGCGCACTCCGCGGAGATCCGCAGCTCGGTCGTCATCGGAAACAACAACCGCATCCGGGAATACGCCACGATCCACCGGGGCACAAAAGACGGCACGGTCACTCGCATCGGCGATAACTGTTTTCTCATGGTCGGCGTGCATGTCGGGCACAACTGCGAGATCAGCGACGGCGCCATCATTACGAACAATGTCCTCCTCGCCGGATATGTGGAGGTGGGGGAATCGGCGGTTCTCGGAGGCGGCGCCGTGTTCCACCAATTTATGCGAATCGGCGCGCGCGCGATGGTCGCCGGCGGATCTCGCTTCAACAAAGACATCCCCCCCTACACCATCGCCGACAGCTACAACAAAATTCATGGCATTAATGCGGTCGGCTTGAAGCGTGCCGGCTTGAACCCCATCCAGCGCCTGGAGATCAAGCGCGCTTTTTTAGCAATCTACCGCAGCAACCACCCCTTCCGGATCGCCGCCGTGGAAGCCTTGAAATCCGAATGGGGACCCGAGGCGCGCGAGTTTTTTGAATTCATCGTCTCCTCCAAACGCGGAATCTGCGGCCGCTCGGTTCCTAGAGGAGATTCCGGGGAAACCGAATGAGTCGATTCGCCGGACTTCGCTCGCCGATGGCGGCCTACACGGTGCCGTTTTTTGTTTTCATGGGCGGCTTCGTTTTGACCTCCGCCCTGCAGGCGACGGGCAGCGAGGTCTTTTGGCTCAAACACCCCGAATACTGGGTTTATCCGCTCCAAACCGCTCTCTGCGCTGCGGCGCTGGTTTTTTATTGGAGGCAATACGACTTCTCGAAACGCGGAGGCCTTTTTACGGCGTCACTCGCGGGGCTGGTCGTCCTCGGAGTGTGGGTCGCTCCGCAAGCTGTTTTCGGCTTTCCCGAGCGGACTGAGGGTTTCGACCCGACTGTCTTCGGCGAAGGCTCGGTGCTTTATTGGACGACACTCGTCGCCCGCTTCGCCCGGCTCGTGGTGATCGTTCCGCTGGTGGAGGAGATTTTTTGGCGGGGGTTTTTGATGCGATTTCTCGTGAGGGAGGATTTTGAAAAAGCGTGCATCGGCGAGTTTCAGCTGAAGGCGTTCCTTCTCGTGGCCGTATTTTTCATGCTCGTCCACTCGATGGCGGATTGGCCGGCGGCGTTCCTCTGCGGGCTCGTTTACAATTTTGTCGCAGTGAAAACCGGAAGCCTCGCGGCTTGCGTGGTGGCCCATGGTCTGACGAATCTCGGCCTCGGAGCCTACATTATGGCCACGCGCCAATGGGGGTTTTGGTAAATGAACATCGGCCTCGCACAACTCAACCCAACCGTCGGCGATCTCGCGGGAAACACCCGCAAGATCATCGACGCCTGCCGCGCCTTGGAAAAACGCGGCGCGACGATTGTCCTCACACCCGAACTCGTCCTCACCGGATACCCGCCACAGGACCTTCTTTTCAAATCCGAATTCGTTCCAGCGAGCCTTCGGGCGCTTGAGGAAGTTCACGCCGAGGTCGGCACGGCCGCCTGGATTGTAGGCTGTGTGCACCCGAATCCCTCGGAGCACGGCCGCCCGTTTTTTAATGCCGCTGCGATCCTCGAGAAAGGCCGACCGCCGCGCTTCGTCTTCAAGTCGCTGCTTCCGACCTACGATGTCTTCAACGAGACACGCTACTTCGAACCCAATTCCTCCCCAGCGCCTGTGGAGATCGGCGGGAGTCTTTTCGGGGTGACGATTTGTGAGGACATCTGGACGCCCGAGCATTTGCCGCGTCGGCTTTACTCGACGAATCCGGTGGAAACCCTCATCGCCGCCGGAGCCACGGCGATCCTGAATTTGAGCGCCTCGCCTTTCCAAATCGGCAAACCAAAAATCCGCGAGGAAATGATCGCCGCCCAAGCGAAAAAACACGGCGTTCCGTTTTTCTACTGCAATGCCGTCGGCGGAGACGACCAGCTCGTCTTCGACGGAAATTCTCTGGCCATCGACACCGACGGAAAAACCCTCCGCCGCTGGCCGGGCTTTTGTGAATCACTCGCCATGGTGGAAGACCTCGAATCCGCCGCACCCGTCTCTGACATCGAATCGCTTCGTCAGGCACTCGTTCTGGGAATCCGCGACTACGCCGCGAAGTGCGGCTTCCGCTCCGCCGTGCTGGGCTTGAGCGGCGGGATCGACAGCGCCGTGGTCGCCTGCCTCGCCGTCGAGGCCCTCGGCGCTGACAAGGTCACTGGCGTGGCCATGCCCTCGCCCTTCTCGTCGAGCCACAGCGTCGAGGACGCCCTCCAACTCGCCCAAAACCTCGGGATGCCCTGCCTTACGATTCCAATCGCCGAGTGCTTCGAGGTTTTCAAAAGCCAGATGCACCCGGCGTTTGGCGACCGCCCCGAAGATGCCACGGAGGAAAACATGCAGGCCCGCCTGCGCGGCCTCACGCTCATGTCGCTTTCGAACAAGTTTGGCCACCTCCTGCTCACCACCGGCAATAAAAGCGAACTCGCCGTCGGCTACTGCACGCTCTACGGCGACATGTGCGGCGGACTCGCGGCGATCTCCGATGTGCCAAAGACGATGGTCTATCAACTCGCGCGGCACCTCAATGCGTCGCGCGAGTTGATCCCGCTGCGCACGATCGAGAAAGTCCCCAGCGCCGAATTGCGTCCCAACCAGACTGATCAAGACACCCTCCCGCCCTACGACATCCTTGATGCGATCCTCCGGCTCTATGTGGAGGAAAACCTCGGCGTCGCGGAGATCGCCGCGCGGGGCTTCGATGCCGAAACCGTCCGCTGGGTCTCGCGAAAAGTGGACTTCAACGAATACAAGCGCGAGCAAGCCGCGCCCGGGCTGAAAGTCACGAGCCGAGCTTTTGGGATGGGCCGCCGGATGCCGATCGCGCAGCGGTATTCCGCTGATTGATCACTCCAGCGCGAGGAACATGACCTGCCCGTCCTCATGACCGATGGCGAGGATGGGTTGCGAGGGATGCCACGCGAGGGCGCTGATGCCGGATTCGAGCTTCGAGCGCTTGCGGCGGAACTGGCCTTTTTCAAATGTGATCACGAGCAAAATCCCCGCGCCGTCGCCGATGGCGAGTAGGCCTTTCGAGGAAAAATCCAGCGCCTGCGCGGCGGATTCGCATCCCTCGATCTGAATCGGGGTCGCTCCATCCGGGCCTTTTTTTCCCGTCATCGGCCAAACCGTCGCCACCGCACTTCCCGCTGTGGCGAGTTGTTTACTGTCCGAGGAAAAAGACAACGCCTGCACCTTGCCTTCGAAGCCCTGGATGTGCAGCGGATGGTCGCGCGGGATGTCGTAGATATGGACGCTCGGAGTCTGGTCGCCAGTGGCGAGCCAGCGTCCGTCAGGACTCCAGCCGACGCGCAGACTCGCGCCGCCCCAATCAAATCTCGCGAACGGTTTCTTTTGTCCCAGCCGCCAGAGTGTCGCGCCACCAGCGCCGGTGGTTGCGACTTCGCGGGAGCGCGAGGGGTTCCAGGCGAAATCCACCACCGAGGTTTCAAGGTCGCGGATGCTGAGCGATTCGTTGCCTTCCTGATCAAGAATGTGGAGGGACTTGCCTTGAGCAGCGGCGAGAAATTTCGCGTCCGGGCTCGTTTTCACGCGCTCGATCAGGCCGCGACCAGGGCTCCACTCGCGTCCGAGCAAGCGCACCTTGCCGTCGAATCCACAAGTCGCCGGCGCATCCTGAAACCAAGCCGCCTCGCCGTTTCCCATGCCGTGGCCGGGGAGTGTTTCGAGGATTTCCCCATCCTGCCCAGCGACCAAAATCGAACCCGAAGCTGGTGTGGCCAAGAGGCGCCCGCCGTCGTGGCTCCAAGCGAGATGGAGGATGTGATCCTCGGCTGCGAATGTGACGAGATTTTTCAAGCGAGGCAGGCGCGGAAGCCTTTGTTCAATGCCTCGCGGTCGAGGTTGCGTCCTATGAAAACGAGGCTGTTCTTGCGCGGACGCCCGGCCCACGGCCCGCCGCTGGCGGCGTCGATGAGCATGTGGACGCCTTGAAAAACCACGCGGTCGGCCTGGTTTTTCACGGCAAAAACTCCCTTCATCCGGAAAATGTCCTGGCCCTGCTCTTGCACGAGTTTCGAGAGCCAGTCGTTGAGTTTTTTCCCATCGCAATCCCCCTCCGCCTCGATGCCCACGCTCGAGATGTCCGAGTGGTGGTGATGGTGGTGCGCGTCGGGTTCGAGGAAATGGGGATTCAGCTCAGTGGCGCGGTCGAGGTTGAAGCCACCGACCTCGAGGACTTTGGCGATGTCGATCTCAGCGCGCGTGGTGCGGTGGATCGTCGCCAGCGCATTCACCTCGCGGACGATTTTCTCAAGCCCGTCGAGTTTTTCAGTGGGCACGAGATCGCATTTGTTGAGGAGGATTACATCGGCAAAGGCGATTTGCTCCTCAGCCTCGTGCGTGTCCTCCATGTGCCGCGCGATGTGGTGGGCGTCTACGACCGTAACCACGCCGTTGACGAAGGTTTTTTCCCGAATGTCCTCGTCCACGAAAAAGGTCTGCACCACCGGCCCGGGATCGGCGAGGCCGGTCGTCTCGACGAGGATGTGGTCGAACTTGTCGCGGCGCTTGAGAAGGTTGCCAAGGATTCGGATCAGGTCGCCGCGCACAGTGCAGCAAATGCAACCGTTGTTCATTTCGAAAAGCTCCTCGTCGGTGCTGATTACAAGTTCGTGATCGATGCCGACCTCGCCGAATTCATTTTCGATCACGGCAATTCGAAGGCCGTGTTTTTCGGTGAGGATGCGGTTGAGGAGTGTGGTTTTTCCGGCTCCGAGGAAGCCGGTCAGAATCGTAACGGGAATGCGCGACATCCCGAGAGAGTAACGGAAAAACGCCCCGCGCTGGAAAGCCGAAATCCGTCAGCCCAGCGTGCGCGGCACCTGCGAGGAGTGGTGGTGCTTGATCGGGTGGGGCTTGGTGATGTTTATCGCGAACGAAAACCTCGCCTCGAAAGTCAGCGGCTCATCATCGACCTCGAAGCTGAAACGGTAAATCCCGCACGCCACTTTGACGGTCTCCGAGAGCGAAGTGACTCGTAGGGTCTTCGCATGGAGAGAAACCTGGAGCCCTTTTCTGGAAGCCAGGGAATTGAAGTATTCCAAGCGTTTTTCCGCAGTGTGGATCGTGTGCGGCGAGAAGGTCGGCAGCAGCACCGCGTGGGTGGCATAGAGGCTCGTCACTCCGGCCACATCGCCGGCATTCACGCAATCCATCCAGCGCGTCACCACGGTGGCCGCATCAAGATCGCACTCTTCAACATGAGGGTAGGAGGTCGTCATGGCGCGGATTTTTTATTTACCCCGCCCCTCTGTCACGCCTGGAGTTCGGAGCTGGCTGTCGTTCATGAAGTCAATGATCGGCGCTGTGTGGCGAGTTGGCGGGCTTCTTCGACGAGGGATGTCGATTTTTTCCATCCCTCCAAAAGCAGGGATTCCAACTCGCGAAGGGCAGGGTGGGTTGGCAGCAGATGACTTCCGCGACCGATGCGGCCGACAGCGTTTTGGTAGCGCCAGAGGAGGTCGATGTAGTCGCCACGGCGTGACATCGGCACGAGGATCGGTGGAAAGCCTGCGGCCAGAACCGGGAGATTGGCAATCAGCCGAGCCATGCGGCCGTTGCCATCGAAGAAGGGATGGATGCGAACGAAAACCATATGCGTCCGGACATAGACGGCAACGGCCTGTGCGGGGCGATTGATCGTGCGTGTTTTGTTGAAATCGGTCAGCCAGCGATCCATCAATCGCGACACATCGGCTGGGGCTGCGTATTCCATGTAAACGCTCTTGCCGTCCACCACGCCCGTGGTTCCGTTGAAATCTTTTTTCCAGTCGCCCACGGGATGGAGTGAATCCAACGCAGAAAGCGGCATCACGGCCCTGTGAAGAGCGAAAAGATCCTCCCGAGTGAGCGCGCGGCCGACCATTTCGTAGATCAAGTCGATCGCCCTAGCGTGCCCGTAAACCTCCTGATGATCCCGGAGCGGCTTGCCTCCGATGGTGAGGCCGAGTTCCAGAATTTTGACGGTTTCGCCGAGAGTCAGAGTATTGCCCTCGATGGCTGTCGATTCGTGCGTCCATTCGGCAGCGAGGCGCTTGAGAAGCTGATCGCGGAGATCGCAGGGAAGACCTTCGTAAAAAAGGCCTCGCTCAGCGCGCGGTGCCGGTCGGTTTTTCAAAAAGGAAAAAACCGCATTGTGGCTCACATTCAATCCATGCCGTCGATTGATCTCCTGCGCCGCGCCACGATAGCCGATACCAGAAGCGAGAATTTCCCTCAGCTCGGACTCGTAAGGCTTTAGCTTGGATTGAAAAGGTTTACCCGGCATGGATGTGAGCTTGTCACGAGATTAAAGGTCAGAAGCGCGTTTTGTAACGAGTATAATTCGTAAAAATCAAAATTTTGTCGTTACGGCGGCCTTCGAGGATCGCCAACGTCCTCGTTGGCTCCTTACACGGATGCGTCGTTCTTCAGGTCGAAATGTTTTTTCAATTAACTGCAATACAAATACTTTAATAATAGTATCATGCTCGAAAGCGCTGGCCATTCGATGAATCTCTTGGGAGGAAGCTCCAGTATTCAAAAACCACGGTTTCCTTGCCCCGGACTCGATTGCTGCGCGCCGAACCAATCCGCTGTGTTTCCGCATCAAGCGAAAGATGCACCTCGAAATCCATCACGGTTGCTCCTTGGCTTTTTTGAGACGAACACGCTGCGGCAAGAATTCATTGGCCAGCGCCTGACCGACGGAATCTGTGGAGGCATCAGCCAACTGGCCGAGACCATCCAAGAGGCCCAGCGAGTGCATGACAGCGGCGTAGATGCCCATGCTCACGGCGGGGGCGCCTGCCTCCACTCGTTGCAAGGTGGCGCGGGAGGTGAAAGCGCGGTCGGCGAGCACCGCCATCGGCAGTCGTCGTCTGCGGCGGGCATCCCGCAGATCGCTCCCAAGCTTTCCGAGAGCTTTGCGCACGGCGGCGGATGGATGATGAGGGGTTGGCATAAATTTTGTATACTTGGTGATTCTCTAAAATAGATAATGTATCACGAAAATGACAAAATAAAGTCGATATAAAATTTTCCCAAGCTGCGATCTCGCTCAATGCTCCTCCAGCAACTCCCGTGTGATTCGAATTTTTTCGGTCTGCATGATACCGAAATAGATGCCTGATTATGCCGAAATAAGCCCAATAATGTCTGTGCGTTTGATCATCAGGCGGATGCGGTGATGTTTGCCTTCTGGAAGACGGATTGTCAGGCCGCTCATGGGCTCAATGCAGTTTGGTTGATGGGAATGAGGTAGTCCTCAAGTAGAATTTCGCCGGGGTTGAGTTCGCTCATGGTGACTCACTTCATAGCGGAAAAAGCTGCGTCGAGCTTGGACAGCAGAGCAAGGCCCTTTTTCGTCGAACCACGCACCGCCATCGCACGGAATCGGGATTCCGCGTCGAACTCTGCGATGCTAATGGTGGCGAGTTCCTCAAAGAGTTTGTTGACGCTCATCTCGCGGTGCTTGGCAAGTTGGCGGATGCGGGAGTGTTTGTCTTCTGGAAGACGGATTGTCAGGGTGCTCATAAGCTGAATGCGGTTTGTATGCTGGGAACAGTGTAGTCCTCGAGGAGAATTTCACCGGGCGTGATGGCGGGTTTCATTTGGAAAATTTTGCAGCGTCGAGACAGTTGCTGATGAATGTTGTCGTGATTTTACCGCTCAAGCAAATTTCACGACCAGGCGCCGCCCGGTAGCGCGGGCGACTTTTTCCAATGTCGAGAGTGTGAGATTAGCCGGATGGCGCTCGTAGCGGCAGATTGCGCTGCGCGTGGAGCCTATTTTGCGGGCCAATGCCTCTTGCGTGAGTCCTGCGCTCTCGCGGGTCTTGGCCAGAAGTTGGCCGAGTTGCCACTCTGCCTGCTCACTGTCGTAGGCGGCGGAGAAATCCGCATCCTTCTCTTTTCGCTGCGCAATGTAGCGGTTCAAGTCATCAGGTTTCTTTGTCTTCATAAATTTTCTTTCGGGTTTCGGTTATTTGGATCTCCTGCAGCGGGGTCTTCACGGTCTTTTTGGTGAAGCCGTGCGCCAAGACCAATTTGTCCGCGCCTTCCATCCAGCCCAGCAGGCGGAATATGTTTCCGGCGAAGATCACGCGCACCTCCCAAAGATCGTCCGTTGCCACCATCTTTTTCAGGTAAACGGAAGGCGCTGGGTGAGTCAGCTTGATCGCCGAGAGAGTCCAAAGCACCTTCGCCGCCTTGCTTGGCATCCAGTTCATCCAGATAATCCGCTACCGGGGATTTCCCTTCCGCAGACTTGAAGAATTCGTTGATAAGCTTGATGCCTATGTTGCTTTAAAATGAAACAAAGTCAAGAAGCCGCTACCCATCCGCCCTCCAAGCGGCACTCGCAAAGTGGAAAAGCGGAGCCAGCTGCTCATGTGACTTCGCTTTGCGTCCGGAGCACAAATGTCCCCGTTGGCATATTGAAAATATGTTAATATGTGGGAATGATGTCTTTTCACGTCTCAATAGATGTTTTGGCAAGCCAGTAAACAAGCAATAGGGAAAGTTTTGTAAGTAAAAATGAAATCCGCTTATCAGGAATGAGTTTTTGCAGTTGAAACTTTTCGTGTTTCTAAAAATACGATAAAACGCGGGACGGGCCCTCCTTTTCTTTTCATTTTCCGGCGATAAGACACCTGCTGAACCCCGCTAAACTGAATGATTTTTAAATTTGAGTTAACTAAAATTTTTCAAAGCATTGCCTTAGTGGACTTTAATTTTGCATCAGATTCTCCACCATTGATCGGTGTTTATTACTCATCGAGATGTATTTCAAGGCAAACCTCCACCTGCCTAACTTTGATAACTCCTCAGCCAATAATTGCACACGTATTACAAGTATGTTTGGATCGATTCTTCTTATCTCAGTTCTTCCCGCCCAGTTAATCAAATTATCTGGAACTACAGAATATTTTATAGTGTATTGTTTTATAGAAATTTCAACAAGAGCAGCATCTACTCTATTGCTGAATGTCCAAGTTCTAATTAAGTCCCCATATTCTTCGTCTGGACGCCGGTCAATATGGCTGGCGATACCTAATTTTATTAGCGATGGGAAGCGACTTAATTTAAATAAATAAAGCAAACATGTTTGATTTGGAGCTCTAAATGAACCGTCAATTACAGCTTCTAAACTATCCCAACCAATGTCTCTTTTACAGCAAGGCAACCCCCTACCTCTTCCCATGTTTGTAGGAATTCCAAAATGAACCTGATCATGTATCAAGCATCTGTATTTTGTTTTTACTCGGTCACCTAAATAATCTCCAAATAGTTCAGCCTTACCGAAAATAGCGAGCTTTTTCTTGTGTTTTTCAATTCTTTGATTAACGGAATTTGATTGGTTATAAGCTTTTTCTCGAATTTTTTTATGCTGACACCCGCAGTGCCTTGAGCTTTTTGTTCTTCTTAACCAATTACCTGTCTTAAGTATAAGATTGGGGTTGCCGCATTCACATTTACACCACCATGCTGCATGCCTACCGCCAGAAGGGAAAATTTTATCGGGCCCCCTTTTTAGGACATGTAACATTCCGTATGCTGATCCAACTTCATCTGGCATAGAGCCCTGCATTTTTCGCCCCTGATTTTTAGTATGGCAAAATCTAGAATTAATTCGCGTTCTGTGTCTCGCTGAATCTTTTCTTATACAGCCACAACTGCGGGTTTTCCCGACCCGAAGCTGTTTGCCAAGAACTAAAACACATGCTCGTTTGCATGAGCACTCGCACCACCATTGAGCTCTTGAGGTGCCTTCCTTCTGGGGCTGATTTGGGCCGCGATTTAAAACTACAAGCTTTCCATAAATATTCCCAGTTTCATCAACTATTTTGCCTCTAGGCATTAAGTCTCAAGCCGCCAACTCGGTGTAGTCCTTGATTACCGTCGCAGTGATTTGCTTTTCTTTTTTGAGCAATTGGCGGAAATCGCAGGTGGTTTGAATGTTGAACCAGAATTGGGCGCTTTGTTTGAAAAACTTGCCGAGTTTAAGCGACATTTCCGGTGTAATGCTGCGGCGGCCTAGGACGATTTCGTTGATGCTTCGCGGACTGATGCCAAGGGCTCGTGCGAGCGCGTTTTGGGAAATGCCCATGGGCACGAGATAGTCTTTGAGCAGAATTTCACCGGGAGTGATAGCTGTCTTCATGGTTTATATCCTATAGCGTTATAGATTGGTGTCAATGGTAGTCCACAATGCCGACCTCAGAAGGACCATTGGCGGTCCATTGAAAGACAATCCTCCATTGGTCGTTGATCCGAATCGAGTGCCAACCAGCACCCTTTCCGCGCAGAGGCTCAAGGCGGTTGCCGGGCGGGACCGCCATGTCCTCGATCTGATCTGCGGCATCCAGCGCCGTAAGTTTGCGGGTGGCGACCCTTGAGATTTGCGAGAAACGACGATTACTCTCCGTGCGAAAAAGTTCTTCAGTGTCTTTATCCGAAAAGGAGAGAATCATTGGTGCATATCACTTCTCCCAACTCATGAGCGACGGGATGGTTTTTTCGAATGGGGTGCGGAGTTTTTCCATTGGCCAGGCGAAGGTTTTGCCGGTGGCTTCGATGGTGAGGGTGGGGTCTTTAACGACTTCGCCGAGGCGGGTGTGGGGCACGCTTCGGGATTTGAGGAGGTCGAGGATTTCGCTGGCGTGGCGCGGGGCGAAGGTGATGACGATGCGGGATTGTGACTCGTTGAAGAGCACGACATCGGCGCGGGTGCCGGGGATTTCGGTTTTGGCTCCGAGGTTTCCGCTCAGGCAGGATTCGGCGAGGTTGACGGCGAGGCCGCCTTCGGAGCAGTCGTGGGCACTTTTGACGAGGCCTTTGCGGATGAGGTCGCGGACGGCGTTTTGGACGGCGAGTTCCTTGGCGTAGTCGAGTTGCGGCGGGGCGCCGGCTTTGCGGCCGTGGACGGCGAGGAGGTAGTGGGACGCGCCGAGTTCGCTGCCGGGTTCGCCGATGAGGAGGATGATGTCACCCGCAGCTTTGAAGGCTTGGGTGGTGATGTGCTCGGGTTTTTCAACGAGGCCGACCATGCCGACGGTGGGCGTGGGGTCGATGGCTCCGGCGGGGGATTCGTTGTAGAGGCTCACATTGCCGCCGGTGACGGGTGTGTCGAACGCGCGGCAGGCTTCGGCGAGGCCTTCGATGGCTTCGCGGAGTTGGAGGAAATTCTCGGGTTTGTGGGGATTTCCGAAATTCAGGTTGTCCGTGACGGCGAGCGGGGTTGCGCCGGTGCAGGCGATGTTGCGCGCGGCTTCGGCGACGGCGATACGGCCGCCTTCGCGGGGGTCTTGCTTGCAGTAGATCGCGTTGCAATCGGTGGATGCGGCGAGGATTTTATTGGCCTCGCGGACGATAAAGACGGCGGCATCCGAGCCAGGCAGGACGGTGGCGCCGAGGCGGACCATGTGGTCGTATTGCTGCCAGACCCATTGCTTCGAAGCGATGCTCGGATGGGCGAGAAGGGTTTCGAGTGCGGTGAGCGGGTCGGCTTCAGGCACGCTGGCGAGGTCGAGGGGCTCGGGAGCTTTTTTCGGAGCGGCTTCGCGGGAGTAGAGCGGGGCTTCGTCGGCGAGTTGGCGAGCGGGGATTTCGACGGCGATTTCGTCGCCCTCGCGAACGCGCATCATGCCGTCGTCATTGACCACGCCGACATGGGCGTAGGGGAGATCCCATTTTTCAAAGATGGCGCGGACTTTATCTTCCTCGCCTTTTTTGACGATGACGAGCATGCGTTCCTGGGACTCGGAGAGCAGGATCTCGTAGGGCGTCATGCCGGTCTCGCGTTTTGGCACGAGGTTGACATCGATTTCAACACCTGTGCCGCCACGGCTGGCGGTTTCGCAGGTCGAACAGGTGAGGCCTGCTGCGCCCATGTCTTGGATGCCCGCGACGCAACCGCTGGCGAGGAGTTCGAGGCAGGCTTCGAGAAGGAGTTTTTCGCGGAAGGGGTCGCCGACTTGCACGGCGGGGCGGTCTTCCTTGGATTCCTCGGTGAGTTCGCGGGAAGCGAAGGCGGCGCCGGCGAGGCCGTCACGGCCGGTTTCGGCTCCGACATAGAAAACGGGGTTGCCCACGCCCTTGGCGGCTCCGCGGGCGATTTGCTCGTGCTTGAGGATACCGAGGCAGAAGACATTGACGAGCGGATTTCCCGAGTAGCTGTCGTCGAAATACACCTCGCCGCCGATGGTCGGAATGCCGATGCAATTTCCGTAGTGAGCGATGCCATTCACCACGCCTGCGAAGAGGCGGCGGTTCGTGGCGGATTGTTGGGAGTCACCGCGGATGTCGCCGAAGCGCAGGGAATTCATCGAGAACACAGGTCTTGCACCCATGGTGAAGATGTCGCGGATGATGCCGCCGACGCCTGTGGCCGCGCCTTGGAATGGCTCGATGGCGCTCGGGTGGTTGTGGCTCTCCATCTTGAACGCGATGGCCCAGCCGTCGCCGATGTCGATGACGCCGGCATTTTCCTCACCCGCCTTCACGAGCACGCGTGGGCCGGTGACGGGGAATTTTTTCAGCTCGAGCTTCGAATTTTTGTAGGAGCAATGCTCACTCCACATGACGGAGAAAACGCCGAGTTCGGTGAGGTTGGGTTCGCGTCCGAGGATGGATTTGATGCGTTCGTATTCGTCGGGCGTGATGCCGTGTTTGGAGATGATTTCGGGTGTGATGGCGGACATATTGGAAGAATTTTTAACCACGGAGGACACGGAGAACACGGAGGGGAAGAAGAGTTTTCATAGGGAAAGGCGTTTGATGCCGTTTTTTAGGAGTTGGACATTGAAATTGATGAGGAGGCCGGTGCGGAGGTTGGAGAGTTTCAGGTAAGTGAGGACTTGGGCGGTGTCGACGGGGAGGATTTGGTCGACGGATTTTAGCTCAACAAGGACTTTGTTTTCGATGATCAGATCGGCGCGGAATCCACTTTCGAGGGCGAGACCTTTGTAGGTGAGTGGGATTTCTTTTTGAGAGGTGGTTTGAAGGCCTGACTTGGTTAGCTCCAAGGCGAGGCACTTTTCGTAGACTGACTCAAGCAGGCCGGGTCCGAGTTCGCGGTGCACGGTGATGGCCGCGCCAATGATGGCGTCCGTCAGAGAGTTGTTTTCAAACACCTCCGTGCTCTTTGACTCAGTCGCTCCCGCTCCCTCGCCCTCCGGGCCAACCTGCGGTTGCTCCATCTCGCACCTGCCACGGTGCTCGATTGTGTCCTTTGACTCGCATTGCTCGCCCCAGAGGGGCTGCCTGCGGCAGTCTGTCTCCCTTCGGTCGGCTGTGGTTAACATTTCATAATGTATTGGGGAGGGCGGTGAGGACTTGTTGGGAGCCGGTGCGTTCGAAGGCGTCGGCGATACCGAGGAGGCGGGTTTCGTCCATCGCTTTGCCAAGGAATTGCAGGCCGACGGGGAGTTTTTTGCCTTCTTCTTCTACCAATCCACAGGGGACGCTGATGCCGCAGATGCCGGCGAGGTTCGTGGCGATGGTGAAAATGTCGGCCAGATACATGCGGAGCGGGTCGTCCACGCGCTCGCCGATTTTGAAGGCCAGATCGGGCGAGGTCGGGCAGATGATGGCATCCACTTTTTCGAAGGCCTTGGCGAAATCCTGCCGGATGAGAGTGCGGACTTTTTGGGCGCGGAGGTAGTAGGCGTCGTAGTAACCGCTGGAGAGCACATAGGTGCCGAGGATGATGCGGCGTTTCACCTCGCTGCCGAAACCCTCCTCGCGGGTGCGCATGTAGTGGTCGAGCAGGTCGCGGGGGTTTTTGGCGCGGTGGCCGTAGCGCACGCCGTCGAAGCGGGCGAGGTTCGCAGAGGCCTCGGCGGTGGCGATGATGTAGTAAACTCCGACCGCGTATTGCGTGTGGGGCAGCGAGACGGGGATGAGTTCGGCCCCGAGCTGTTCGCAGAGCTTGATGGCGGACTCGACTTTTTCGCGGACGCGCTGGTCCATGCCATCGACGAAATACTCGGCGGGGATGCCGAGCTTCACGCCTTTCAGGTCACGGCCGAGATTCGCGGTGAAATCCTCGGACGGGACATCAAGCGAGGTGGAGTCGTGCGGGTCTTTACCGGAAATGGCGTTGAGAATCGCAGCGCAATCGCGCGTGCTGCGGCCGATGGGGCCGATCTGGTCGAGCGAGGAGGCAAAGGCCACGAGACCGTAGCGCGAGACACGGCCGTAGCTGGGCTTGAGGCCCACGACGCCGCAGAGCGAAGCGGGTTGGCGGATCGAGCCGCCGGTGTCGCTGCCGAGGGTGGCGAAGGCCTCGCAAGCCGCCACAGAGGCCGCCGAGCCGCCGCTGGAGCCACCGGGGATGCGGGAGGTGTCCCAAGGATTGCGGGTTTTTTGATAGGCGGAATTCTCGGTCGAGGAACCCATCGCGAACTCGTCCATGTTCAGCCGGCCAAACGGAATTGCGCCTGCCGCGCGGAGCTTGGCGATCACGGTGGCGTCGTAGGGCGAGCGGAAGCCGGCGAGGATTTTCGAGGCGCAAGTGCAGGGTTCGCCGACGACATTGATGGCATCTTTGATACCGATCGGCACGCCGCCGAGGGGAAGTGAGATGTCGGCTTTTTCGGCCGCCGCGAGAGCGCTCTGAACATCGCGGGAGAGGTAGGCGCCGATCGCGGGATCGACTTTTGTGATTTTCTCCTCGAGGGCGCGGACGGCATCGACGGGCGTGAAGTCGCCTTGGCGGAAGCCGGCTTGGAGTTTGGAAATGGAAAGGGTGGTGAGATCGCTCATGTTATTCGATGACTTTGGTCACGACGACAAGGTTGTTGGCCGAGTGCGGCGCGTTAGCGAGTGCGGCTTGGCGGTCCAGGCCAGGCTTCGCCATATCCTCGCGGAAGACATTGAAGATGGGGTTCGCGTGGGCGGTCGGCTCGACGGCGGAAACATCGAGCGACTTCAGCTGCTCGACATATTCCAGCACCTTGCCGAGCTGGGATTGGAAGGTGGCGACCTCTTCGTCGGTGAGTTCGATGCGGGCCAGCCGGGCCACATCGCGGACATCAAGATTGGGACTGCTCATGCGGCGGGTATTGGTAGAAGTTGCCAGGGCGTTTGTCCAAAATTTTGATCTGTTCAGCCCTCGAGCTCGCGGAGGCGCTCGACGGTTGGGTGTTCGACCAGGAAAATCGAGCCTGTGTAATCGAGAAGTTGCAAGTGGCCGTTCGGGGCGAGGCCTAGAAAGGAACCCCTCACCGTTCCTCCGCCAGAGAGAGAGATTTCGACGGGCATGGGATCGGTCCAGTGGGCGTTGAGTTCTTCAATCGCGGCGCGCATTCCGGTGGAGAGCATTTGGATATGGGCCTCGGCGAGGGCGCCAAGAATTCCAGCGGTGAGAGTTTCCATATCCTGCACGGGCGAAATCCAGTCGGCCAAGCGTGTGGCCGTGTCGCGCAGTTCTGGCGAAACGATCCACGGCTCGTTGAGGACATTCATGCCGAAGCCGACGATGAGTTGGCCGGAGGCGGGTTGTTCGATGAGCAGCCCGGCGAGTTTACGGGATCCACACAGGATGTCGTTTGGCCAGCGAAGGCGAGCGGCGGCGAGGCCGATGGATTTTAAATGCGCAAGGAGCGAGGCGCCCACCCGAAGCGAAAAGCCGGCCCAAACCTCGGCGGGACCGGTTGCCGGGAGAGAGGCTGAAAGCCAAAGCCCGCCTTTTTGCGAAACGAACGCGCGGCCGAAACGCCCGCGACCGCTCGTTTGCGAATCGGCCCGCACGGCCGTCCACGGCGGCATGGCGCGGCAGATGTCATTCGTCGAAGCGGTTTCCGCGAGTTGAATTAGGTCCCAGTTCACACCGCGATTTTTTGCGTAATCCTCGTTGACACACACGCACGGATTTTATGGCATTGGCGGCTCAGTCCTTAATTCCCATATGAAAAAACTCCTGACCACCCTCACCGCCTCCGCCATCGCCCTTTCCGCGCAAGCTGGAACGACGAAATCCAAACCCGAATCCTGCCCGGCTCCTGCCGCGCAGAGCAAGACAGCTGAAGCCGCCAAAGCCACGGGCAAAGACGCCACAAACGCCGTCAAAGGCACCGCGAAAAACGCCGCAACCACCACAGCCAATGCCGCTGTAGGAACGGCTGCCACGGCGGGCGCCGCCGTGGGAACCGTCGTCAACACCGCGAAGACCGCTGGCGAGACGGTTGTCGATACTGGCAAGGCTGCTATCAACAAGAACCCAATCAAAGGCGCGACCAAAGCAGTTGAAACCGCCGCCGAGGGCGCTCTCAAAACAACCGGTGCGGCCGTGGGTGGAACGCTCAAGACGGCTGCCGACGCGACCGAAACCGCTCTCGGAGCCGCCGCCGACACCACCGTCACCGGCGCTGGTGCCGTGAAGGGTGCCGTCAAAACCACCGAAGGCGCTGCCAAGACCGCCGGAAGCGCCGCTGTCGAAGCCGGCAAGAAAGCTGCCGACACCGTCGCTCCCAAAAAAGCGAACTAACCCGGAACGCTGTTCCTTTTCAAAAAAACCGCCGCCAACGACCTTGGCGGCGGTTTTTATTTTTCAGTAAAGCCGGGCGGGGATTTTGTAGCCTCCGGGCTGCGTGAGACGCTCGACGAGGCGCGACCAGGTTTCCTGACCGGCGAGGATTTCGATCTCCACACGCATGTAGAGGATCGGCACCTCGGGATTCATGATGCGCGGGATGCGAACGGCGTCCTTCTCGGTGGTGATTACGGCATCGACATTGCGGCGGGCGCAGCGGCGAACGAAGCGTTCGATTTCCTTGAGGGAATAGCGGTGGTGGTCGGCGTAGCTCTGGGTGAGTTCCAGCTCGGCACCGAGCCCGGCGAGGGCCTGCTCGAAACTCTCGGGAACCGCGATGCCGCTCAGCGCGCCGATTTTGAGGCCCTTGAGATATTCCAGCGGGCGGACTTCGCCGGTGACGAAATCCTTGAGGTGCTTCGGCCGGTGCGTGCACTCGATGATGTCGGCGGTGCGGTTGTAGCGGCGGATGCGGCTGATGATCTCGGCGTTGTCCGAACCGTCGCACTTGGTGAGGAAAATGTGGGTGGCGCGGCGGAGGTTTTCGGGCGGCTCGCGGAGGGTTCCGCGCGGGAGCATGTGCTCGTTCCCGAAAGGCGCCTGCCGGTCGATGAGCGTGATCTCGAGGCCGTGGCGCATTTTCACATACTGGAAGCCGTCATCGAGGATCAGCACATCGGACCCGAATTCCTCGATGGCGTGGATGCCGCTGCGCACGCGGTCGCGGTCCACCAATACGACGACGCCACGGAGGTTGTTCGCGAGCATGAACGGCTCGTCGCCCGCCGTGCGCGAATCGAGAAGGAGCGAGACGCCATCGGAGACGACGCGGGGAGTGAAAACTTTTTTCCTCCGCGTGACGCGATCAAGAAGGCGCAGGAGGAAGGGCTTGGGAACGCTTTTGTAGCCGCGGCTAAGGATCGCCACGCGGCGCCCGCCTTGCTGGAGGGCGCGGGCGAGCATTTCGACGACGGGAGTTTTTCCCGTGCCACCGACGGTGAGGTTGCCCACGCTGATAACGAGCACGCCGTGGGAGTGGCTGCGGAAAATGCGATGGCTGTAGAGGGCCAGTCGGATTTGGACGATGGCGCGGTAAATTTTGGCGAGACCTGCGAGGAAGAACCGAAGAATGCCGGCACGCTTGCCCGCGCGACGCTCAAGGATGACATCGATGGCGAAGGTTTCAAGGCCCTCGATCCAGCGTCTCATTTTAGGATTCGCACGCCTTGGTTGTCGGCGCGTAGGACGATCGCGCAGGCCGCGTCGAGGTCGCAGGCGGAGGCCATTGCATTCGCCACGCGGTCTGGTCGCACGAGCGTGGCGCAGGCGACGGCGGAACCCGCGCCGCTGAGCCAGCCACCGAGCGCGCCGGCGGCACATCCCGCCTCGATCACGCTGTCGAGGAACGGCAGGACCTTCGCGCGGTAGGGTTGGTGGATTCGGTCGCCGAAGCAGCCGGCGAGTTTCTTGTAGTCGCCACTGGCAAAGGCTCCCGCGATGGCGGCGGCGTTGCCTGCGGAAAGAACGGCGTCGGAGAGCGGGAGGGTTTTTGGCAGGAGGTTGCGGGCTTTTTCGGTCTCGAGTTCCTGCGCGGGGATCAGAAACACGAATGCCAAATCCTCCCCGACGACATAGCTCTGCACGGGGCCTTTTGCGGGAGCGATGCAGAAACCGCCGAAGGCTCCGGGCGCGGCGTTGTCGGGGTGGCCCTCGAGTTCCGCGCACAGCTCAAAAACCCCATGGCGTTTCAGGGGTCGGCCAGCGAGCTCGTTGAGCCCGTGCAAAACGCCGAGCCGCACAGTGACGCTGCTGCCGAGGCCGCGCGAGCGGGGGACATCGCCCTCGACGCTCCAGTGGAACGCAAAGGGTTTCATCTGGGTTTTCCCGAAAAACAAATCCGCTGCCGCGCTGGCCATGTCGCCCGGGGCGGGGCCGCGTCCGCGAACGACGGTGGTCGTATTATAAAGGCGCAGGGCGACGCCGAGGCTGTCAAAGCCCGGACCCAGATTTGCCGAAGTCGCCGGCACCCGCACGCGCACGCTGTTCATCGGGGCGGTTTTTCCAGAATTCCTCGGCTCCCGCAACGACATCTTTGAAATCCATGCGCGAACCAAGGTCTTCACCCCATGGGAAAATTTCGCCCGGCTTGCGAAAACCTCGGTATGTCGGAATACCAAACCAGTAAGGTCGCCATCGTTGGCAACTACCCGCCGCGGAAGTGCGGCATCGCCACCTTCACCAGCGATCTGCGCGGCGCGCTCGAGGGAATGGAGAATGGCTGGCCCTGCCCGGTGGTGGCGGTTACCGAGCCCGGCGGCAACTACGCCTACCCGCCCGAGGTGCGGTTCGAGATTCCCGAGGCCGACGCGTCTTCCTACCTGCGCGCGGCGGAGTTTTTGAAAGTCTCCCACGCCGATGTGATTTGCCTGCAACACGAGTTCGGCATTTTCGGCGGACCCGCCGGAAGTTATATCAACACCCTCCTGCGCCGCGCGGGGATTCCCACGGTCACCACGCTCCACACGGTGCTCGAAAAGCCCGAGCCCGATCAGAAGCGCGCATTTGAGGAGTTGGTGGATTGCTCGAGAAAGCTGGTCGTGATGACGAAAAAAGGCGCTTCGCTGCTGCGAGAGGTCCACGGCATTTCAGAGGAAAAAATCTCCGTCATCCCGCACGGCATTCCTGACATCCCCTTCGTCGATCCGAATTTTTACAAGGACCAGTTCGGCGTGGCCGGGCGGCCGGTTTTGCTGACCTTCGGCCTGCTCTCGCCCGGCAAGGGCATCGAATACGGCATCCGCGCCCTTCCGCGCATCGCCATG
Source organism: Verrucomicrobiota bacterium (assembly GCA_026398255.1). GTDB lineage: Bacteria > Verrucomicrobiota > Verrucomicrobiia > Chthoniobacterales > Terrimicrobiaceae > UBA967. Next base: position 6,555 of record JAPLTG010000016.1, on the reverse strand, counting down.
GAGCATCCCGAGGTTGTTTACATCATCCTCGGCGCCACGCATCCGAACCTCCTGCGGCGTGAGGGCGAGCGCTACCGGCATTCGCTCGAGGACCTCGCCCGCGAACTCGGAGTGGAGAAAAATGTCATGTTCGTGAACCGCTATGTGGAGTCGGCGGAGCTGTGCGAGTTCATCGGCGCGGCGGACATCTACCTCACGCCCTACTTGAACGAATCGCAAATCACCTCGGGCACGCTCTCCTACTGCTTCGGCGCGGGAAAGGCCGTGGTCTCGACGCCGTATTGGCACGCCGCCGAACTCCTGCGCGACGGCCGCGGCGAGCTGGTGCCGTTTCGCGACGCGGAGGCGATCGCCACGGCGGTGCTCGGGATTTTCGAGGACCAGCCACGCCTCCACGCAATGAGGAAACAAGCCTACCTCGCCGGGCGCGAAATGGTTTGGCCAGAGGTCGGCCGGGCCTACGCGCGGGTTTTCGAGGAGGCACGCCAGCTTTTCCAAATCCGCAGCCGCCCGCGCGGGCGCACCCCAAATCCTCGCGACTCCGGAGAAAGCCTCCCGCCGTGGAGCTTCGGACACCTCTTTCGAATGAGCGATTCCACCGGGATTTTCCAGCACGCCATCCACACCGTGCCGTGGTTCGATCACGGGTATTGCACCGATGACAATGCCCGCGCGCTGATCCTCGCCACGCTCCTCGAGGAACTCGGCGAGGGCGGGGAGGAAATCCAGCGCCTGCAAACCGCCGCCGCCGCGTTTCTCCAGCACGCCTTCTCGCCGGACCTGGGCCGTTTCCGGAATTTCATGGGATTCGACCGGCGCTGGATCGAGGAGAACGGCTCCGAGGACAGCCACGGCCGCGCTCTCTGGGCGCTCGGCACCATGGTCGGCCGCGCCGCCAACCCAGACCTCCGCACCTGGGCGGCCTCGTTGATGGAACGCGCGCTCCCTGCTGTCAGCGACTTCACCTCGCCGCGCGCCTGGGCGTTTACCCTGCTCGGCCTGCACGAATATTTCCGCACGCTCCACGGCGATCTTCTCGCCGACCGCCAAAGGGAGGATTTGTCGGGAAAACTTCTCGCGTTGTTCGAGGGCAACGCGGCCCCGGACTGGCCATGGGGGGAGGACATCGTGGCCTACGACAACGCGCGCCTGCCGCAGGCGTTGATCCTCGCGGGCCGCTTCACGGGGAACGACCGCATGAAGACTCTCGGCCTCGAGGCTCTCGATTGGCTCATGGAAATCCAATCCACCGGCTCGGGTCACTTCCGCCCCGTGGGCTCGAATGGATTCCTGCTTCGCGGTGGCCAACCCGCGCTCCACGATCAGCAACCGCTCGAGGCCGCCGCCTCCGTGGGAGCCTGCATCGAGGCGTTCAACGCCACGGGTGACCTGCGCTGGAAACACTCCGCGCAACGCGCTTTCGAGTGGTTCCTCGGCGCCAACGATCTCCGGGTTCCGCTCTATGACCACGAGACCGGCGGTTGTCGCGATGGCCTCCACGAAAGCCGCGCGAACCGAAACCAAGGCGCGGAATCGACGCTGTCGTTCCTCCTCGCCCGCGCCGAAATCCAAACCCTCCACACCGCCGCGCCCGCCGTGTGCCTCTTGTAAAAAATCCATGTCTCTCGAATCCAAAATCCGCCGCCTCCCCATCACCATCGATCCCGACCCGCGCCGCGTTCTGTTGCGGCCGTTCATCCCTTCGCTCATCGTCAAACCCTTCTCCGTCCCCGAACCAAATCCTCGCGTGGTCAGCCTCTTTTCACGGGTCATGCACATGGACGAGGCCTCGGTGGTAGCCAAGCTCGACGAGGTCTTTTCCGACTTCCTTGGGCGACACGGGCGGCTCCACGACATCTTCGCCGAGCGCTTCGAGCAAGTCCGCCACTTGCTACCCACCGACCAGGAGCTCACCGAGCCACGCCGTATTTTGCTCGGCTCGTATTTCACAAACGAATACTCACTGGAATCCACCGCGCTCTTTAATCCCGGCATCTTCCCCTCCCCCGACCAAAGCGGCCTCCAGCCTGGCGAGCGCCGCGTGATTCTGAGCCTCCGCGCCACCGGTGAAGGGCACATTTCCTCGATCACTTTCCGCTGCGGCATCCTGAATTCCGAAGCGAACCTGCGGCTCGATCCCGTCTCGCGCTATGTCCAGCAACCCCGCCCCCAGCCTGCCGCGCGCTACGATCTCGCGACCTTCCGACGCAAACTCCAAGAACTCGGCGTGGAGTTCCAGGCCGTGGGCCTCGCCACGCAGGGTCTGGCTCCGGGGTTTTTGATGAGTGATCTTGTGAACCTCGTCCGACGCATTCGTTCCGGTGCTGACGAGCCCGGCGTGAAACGCGCCGCCGAGCGGGCGTTGCTTCTCGCACAATCGAACTACACCGTGGTTTTTCCCGAGGGGCTGGATATTTCCGAGAAAATCCTCTTCCCCTACTCGCAAGGCGAGATGAACGGCATCGAAGACGCACGCTTCGTGCCCTTCATCGAGGACGACGGCTCGACCACCTACATGGCCACCTACACGGCCTACGACGGCAATGTCGTCCTCCCGCAAATGGTCCACACGCGCGACTTCCGGGAGTTTTCCATCTGCACCCTCAACGGCCCCGCCATTCGCAACAAAGGCCTCGCTCTTTTCCCCAGAAAAATCCACGGCCAATACGCCATGCTGGGCCGACAGGACGGCGAAAACATCCACCTCATGTTCTCGGACCATCTGCACTTTTGGTATGAGTCCCAGGTGTTGATCCGGCCCAAGCACCCGTGGGAATTCGTGCAACTCGGCAACTGCGGCTCGCCGATCGAAACCGACGCGGGCTGGCTCGTGATCACGCACGGCGTGGGGCCCATGCGCAAATACTGCCTCGGCGCCGTCCTTCTCGACCTCCACGATCCCTCGCGCGTCATCGGCCGCCTGCGCGAACCCCTCCTGCGCCCTGCCCCCGACGAGCGCGAAGGCTATGTGCCGAATGTCGTCTATAGCTGCGGCGCCATGATCCACGGTCCAAATCTCGTCCTGCCCTACGCGCGCTCCGACACATCCTCCCGCATCGCCATTATCCCGCTGGCCGATGTGATCGAGGGGTTGACCAGCCGCTTGGGGTAGAAATCAAACCAAATGCAGCCTAATTTGGGACTTTTGAAAGTAGCGCGGGCGTCTCGCCTGCGATCGTAAGTCGTTCGATATTATTCGAGATTACGCTTCAATTTGCCACAAACGCTGTGCCAGTCCTCGGAAACGGAGTCCCACATCATCCATTCGCCGCTGCGGGATGCCAGTTCCTCATCGTGCCAAGCTGGCGGCCCCTGCTTTTCCAATTCTCCACTCATGGAACACCACAAACGCTCCATCAACCGGAGCCGTTGCGCGATATTCATCTGAGAAATGTCCATTTGATCGGCAACCATGGAGAAAAACTCATCCGCCCAACTGAACCGATTAACGGCAAAGTTGGACCGTTTTTAATCTACCTCATCAGATACGCGCCTTTGCCATTTCAAATATGTGAATGTGTGGGACTGACCCCGTTAGGTTTGGAGTGACGACCTCCGTGTCGTCCGGGATTTTGGGGTGGTTTGATAGGGCCGCGCTTGGGCGCGGGGGGATTGGGCGCCGACGGAGCAGCGCCCTCCAGTTCGGTTTCGAGGGGCGCTGACGCGCCAAATTGAGATGGGATTTAATTCCCGCGATGAGGAGCCATCTACAAGCTAGTTTTATCAAGAACCTGCCTCGCTGCCGCTTGAAGCTCATTCCATCGCGGGAAGAGCGGATCTGCTGCGTGAAGAATGTGTCGGAGCAGGCTTTTCCACTCGAGTGTGGCACGCTCGATATCCCCTCGGCGGATGGAGTCGGTTTCTTTTTCCAGAGCGCGCATTCCGCCGCTCCGGTGCAGCGACAAGGCTTCGCAGGTTCCCTCGCCGAACCCCGGACAAAGCCCGCCCTCGAGATAGCCTTCATGGTCCACATGGCCGTAAATTTCGCGTGCCACGGCCGCCAGACGATGGCTCGGCCCATCCGCAAAATCCAGGAATCGCGGACCGCCTCGCAGGTTGGCCAAGTGGGCGACGATGTCCTCGATCGGATAAGTCGCATCCTCCAGAGCGGCGGCGACCATGAGGCCCTCGCCTCCTTGAAAACGGCTGAAGAGCCGGCCGCGCGGAGTTGGTGCGCCGCAGTGATCGACCAGACCGAGTTTTCGCCAACTGTAGGCTGCAGATCCCGGAGGCGGGTTGAACACCGGCGACTCGCCAACCTCGAAGGACGAACTCACCCGTCGTCTCGGAGGATCGAGGAGCGCGGTGCCATCGGGATGGATGAGCGCGCTCACGGCAATAGTTGCCAGTGAAAGGCGCGCCATGAGGTTCGGGCCATGGCACGCGGTGGAGTGAAAAACTCCGGGCGACCAGTGGGATTCCAGGAGAGGGATGATATAGCGGATCAATTCGTCTTCAGAAAATATCTCGGTTTTGCGCAGCCCGAGAAGTTTTTGAATCCAAGGCAGTGGCTGGAAATGAGTGCCCGCGAGACGCGCGATGGACACTTCCTTTCCATAGGAAAAACTTCGCCCGTCGCGGATTTTGCAGGCTCTGCCGTGGGGTAGCCGATCGAGGCTGCGAGGGGCGCGAAGCGCGGGAATCCATCGTTCCTTGTGCCGGGCAAGACACTGGCCGAGCGGGTGGGTTTGCTCCACGGCGGTTTTGAGTGGATGCCATAACTCGGAGAGTCCGAGAAACTCGACTCTCGTCGGACCATGACGCTCGCTGGATTTCGAGATTTCCAGGGCGTTTGCCAAATCGGGGGCGATCTTTTGGCGGCTGAAAAGCCTTTCGCAGACAAGAGCTGCCCTGGCGAGGGGGCTTTTGCCATCGGAGGAATCCCCTTCCATGACGCGCAGCAAGGTTGGCCAATCCATTTGGTTCACCCGCCGGAGTTGGCGTGGCGAGGCGTCCAGAAGGCTGGGGAGGTTTTGGGCCGTCAGAACAAATCCTCGCTCATCAAGCCCTCTTCGTCCGGCACGGCCAAACATCTGCAGCAACTCGTCGGCGCGGAGTTCGCGTTGGAAGCGGGCGTCTCCGTAGCTGGTCGAGGTGACCATCACGGAACGCACAGAAAAATTGATCCCCGCCGCGAGGCCGGTGGTGGCGACGATGACATGGAGCTTTCCGGCTTTGCCAAGCGGTTCGATCCAATCAGCGCGCGCGGAGTAGGGAAGGCCGCTGTGATGAAAGGCCACGCGGTGCTGCAGGAGTCGGGCCAGGTCGCGGCCGAGGAGGTTTTGATCTTCCGGAGTCATGCGCAGCGGGCTGTCCACAGGGAGGGCGGCGGCAATTTGAGTGGCCATTTTTTCCGCATCGCGGCGCCGCGGGGCAAACAGCAGAAGCGGCGTCAGCCCCGCATGAAGTGCGGCCACAGCCACCCGTGGCCAGAAGCCATGCACGGAATCCGGCACGCGCGGCAGATTCTCGATCGGCACTTGATCCAAGGGAACCGGACGCTCTTTCACTTGGATCAACTCCACGCGCCGCCCGAGCCGCATCAGCCACTCCGCGATGTCCACAGGATTCCGCACGCTGCCGCTCAGGAGCAGGAAGCGGGTGGATGCCGGAGGAAGGGCCATGGCCATCTCGTAGTTCAAGCCGCGCTGGGCATCCGCGAGCATTTGGTATTCATCGAGGATGAGGAAACCTGGGGCGTTTCCACTGAGAATGCGCTCGCGCTGGGTCTCGAGTGTCGCGACCAGAACCGGGGCGTGGAGATTCTCCGCGAGATCGCCTGTGGCGATGCCGACATTCCATCCGAGGGATTTCCACTCTCGCCATTTGTCATTCGCCAGAGCACGCGTCGGCACGGTGTAAACGGCCTGTCCGAGGCGGGCGGCTTCGGGTGTTTTCAGAAAAAGCTCAAAGACCCGCGTCTTGCCGGCACCTGTCGGCGCATCAATGATCACATCCGCACCGCTCTTGAGGTGACGCACCGCATCCTGCTGCCAGAGATCGGGCAAATTCAAGGGAGCGAACGGAACCTGTGAGCTTGTGGAGTTCAAAATCCGCGAACCTCAGTCTGGGGCGGAGCATGTTGTTGGAATTCACCAAGCGGCTCCTTGGCATCGATGGCCACTGGGTCTTTGCTCATAAAAATCGAGTGATGGTCCACAAGGAAACCGGGATTCGGAAAAGATCACCCTCCTACTGCAGCACCAGAGCGTCAAGGATCCAAAGGACGACATGACCATGAATCATGGCATCCGGAATTTCGGGATTTTTGCGGAAAACAGAACTTCCTAACCGCAATTCCTGCGGGCGCTGAATTCGGGCCAACTGCTGCATGGCCTCTCCCCATTCAAATATGTGAATATGTGGGACTGACCCCGCTTCCGACCGGTAGTCCCGATGATCAGTTGCAAGGTCTGAGGTGGACCCCGAAAATCGGACCAGCGGATAAGAGATAAAAGCGGTGGTTGGAGGAGGTCAAAAAACTTAAAACCAACCATTGAAATGAAAGCCAAACGCAGAAGACACGATGGCGCCTTCAAGGCGCGGGTGGCCCTT
>JAPLTG010000037.1 GCA_026398255.1 Verrucomicrobiota bacterium | reverse complement strand
TACGATGCTGGACATAGATTTTGTGCTCTTGGTCGCGGGAAAAAGCGGTGTCGAGTTTGTGAAGCGAGCCATCAGCCAGCGCCTCCTCCAATTCCTCGCGGTAGAGAAAATCCGTGGCCTCGCGCTGGTCCCCGAAGAAGAGCCAATTCCTCCCCTTCGCCCCCGTCGCTTTTCGCTCCTGCAAAAACGCGCGGAACGGCGCAACACCAGTTCCAGGGCCGACCATGATCATCGGCGTGTCGGGGTTTTCTGGCATCCGAAAATGTTTCGCCGAGTGGACAAATACCGGAGCGGATCCGTTCGTGCGTTCGGTCAGGTAAGTCGAGCAGACCCCCTCGCGCTGGCGGGGGCTGTTGTCCACCGAGTAGCGCACGATGGCGATCGTGAGATGCACCGATTCGCCGACGGCTTTCTGCGAGGAGGCGATGGAATAAAGGCGCGGCTGGAGTTTGCGGAGGACTTTGACAAATTCGGTGGGCGTGAATTTTGCGGCGGGAAATTGCTGGAGCACATCCAGCACATCACGGCCCCACAGGAAATTTTCGAGGGCGGCTTTTTCCTCGGGGAGCAGGAATTCATTCAAATAAGCAGCGGCAGGATCCAAGGTGGCCACGGCTTGCAGGAGTTGCTTCGAGGGCTCGGTGAGAATGTAGCTTTTCGTCAACGCCTCGCGGATCGGCATTTCCACGGCGTCCGCGCTCGGCACCACTTCGTCGCCCGTGAATCCCAACTCGTTAAGCACGAGCTCGACCAACTCCGGATTGTTCGAAGGAAACACCCCAAGCGAGTCGCCCACTTCGTAATGCAGCCCTGAACCGGCGAGCGAGAGTTCAAAGTGGCGCGTCTCTTTTTGGGAGCCTTCGCCTGTGAGTTTGCGGTTCACTGCCAGCGCCGCCCGGAAAGGGTTTTTGCGCGAGTGAACGGAATCCGTCGATGACATAGGGCGGCAAGTAAAGAAAGGAACCACCCTTCGCGCAAGCGCCATCGCCACGCCCGAACGAGCGCCAGACTTTCTCAGAAAAAGACTCCCGCCCTGAAAACTCGGGGTGTTTTTTTATTTCACGCAATAGCCAGTTTGCGTTTGATCAAAAAAGTTCGCGGCCCTCGTGGCTCGCTGTTCGTATCGAAAAGCTCCAATTCTTTTAAAAAACCATGTCCACCGAATCCAAGTGCCCCTTCAACCACGGTCAACTCACAGGCTCCGGCCCCACCAACCGCGATTGGTGGCCGAACCAACTCGACCTTCGCATCCTGCACCAGCACACCGCCGAGTCGAACCCGATGGGGGAGGATTTCGATTACGCGAAGGAGTTCCAGACGCTCGATCTCGCTGCGGTGAAGAAGGACCTCGCCGCCCTCATGACCGATTCGCAGGATTGGTGGCCTGCCGATTTCGGCCACTATGGTCCGCTCTTCATTCGCATGGCCTGGCACAGCGCCGGCACCTACCGCACGGGGGACGGGCGCGGCGGTGGAGGGAATGGCAGCCAACGCTTCGCCCCACTCAACAGCTGGCCCGACAATGGCAACCTCGACAAGGCCCGCCGCCTCCTCTGGCCGATTAAACAAAAATACGGCCGCAAACTTTCCTGGGCCGATCTCATGATTCTCGCCGGCAATGTCGGCCTCGAGACGATGGGTTTCAAAACCTTCGGTTTCGCCGGTGGCCGCGCCGACATCTGGGAGCCTGAGGAAGACATCTACTGGGGCTCCGAGGGCAAATGGCTCGAGGACAAACGCTACTCCGGTGATCGTGAACTCGAAAACCCGCTCGCCGCTGTGCAGATGGGCCTCATTTATGTGAATCCCGAGGGCCCGAATGGAAACCCCGACCCCGTCGCTGCAGCGCGCGATATCCGCGAGACCTTCGCCCGCATGGCCATGAACGACGAGGAAACCGTCGCGCTCATCGCCGGTGGTCACACTTTCGGCAAATGCCACGGCGCGGGTGATGCGAAAAATGTCGGCCCCGAGCCCGAAGCCGCCCCGATCGAGGAGCAGGGTTTCGGTTGGAAGAACGCCTACAAATCCGGCAAAGGCGGCGACGCCATCACCAGCGGACTCGAGGTTACTTGGACCCAGACTCCGACCCAGTGGAGCAATTACTATTTCGAAAACCTCTTCAAATACGATTGGGAACTCACCAAAAGCCCTGCTGGTGCGAACCAGTGGGTCGCCAAAGGTGCTGAGGCCGTCATCCCCGACGCTGCCGATTCCTCAAAGCGCCACCTCCCCACGATGCTCACCACCGACCTCTCGCTGCGATTCGATCCAGCCTACGAGAAAATCTCGCGCCGCTTCTTGGAAAACCCCGAGCAGTTCGCCGATGCCTTCGCCCGCGCCTGGTTCAAGCTCACCCACCGCGATATGGGCCCCCGCTCCCGCTACCTCGGAGCGGATGTTCCCGCTGAGGAATTGATCTGGCAGGACCCGATCCCCGCCATAGACCACCCTCTCGTTAACGAAGCCGACCTCGCTGTGCTCAAGGGGAAAATCCTTGCGTCCGGCCTGACTGTTTCGGAACTCGTCTCGACCGCCTGGGCCTCGGCCTCGACCTTCCGAGGCTCCGACAAACGCGGTGGCGCAAACGGCGCCCGCATCCGCCTCGCTCCCCAGAAATTCTGGGCTGCCAACGAACCCGCCCAACTCTCGAAAGTCCTCTCCGCCCTTGATACCATCCGCGCCGAGTTCAACGCCGCCCAATCGAACGGCAAAAAAATCTCCCTCGCGGATCTCATCGTCCTCGCCGGCGGAGCGGGAATCGAGCAAGCCGCCAAAAACGCGGGCCACTCGCTCGCCGTGCCATTCACGCCCGGCCGCACGGACGCCACGCAGGAACAAACCGATGTGGATTCCTTCTCGGTGCTCGAGCCCGTCGCTGACGGCTTCCGTAATTTCCAGAAGAGGAAATTTTCCGTCCCGGCCGAGAAAATGCTCGTCGACAAAGCCCAACTCCTCACCCTCACCGCGCCCGAGATGACCGTTCTGGTCGGCGGCCTGCGCGTGCTGGGAGCCAATGTCGGCCAGTCCCGTCACGGCGTTTTCACCCAGCGCCCCGGCGTGCTCACGAATGACTTCTTCGTCCATCTCCTCGACATGGCCACCGAGTGGAAACCCGTTTCTGGAGACGAAGGCCACTACGAAGGCCACGACCGCAAAACCGGCGAAGTCAAATGGACCGGCACCCGTTGCGACCTTGTTTTCGGCTCGAACTCGATCCTCCGCAGCCTCGCCGAGGTCTACGCGAGTTCCGATTCGGTCAAAAAATTCCACCAAGACTTCGTCGCCGCCTGGACGAAAGTCATGAATCTCGACCGCTTCGACCTCGC
>JAPLTG010000032.1 GCA_026398255.1 Verrucomicrobiota bacterium | reverse complement strand
GGCTGGGATATCTACGCAAAAACACTTCAAAATCTTTCGAAATTTGACCTCCGAAATGTGTGACTTTTTTATATACTTGTTTTTCAATGATGGTGAATATTTTAACCATATTCATTCTCTTTAAACTGGACAAGACCCAAAGTATCTCCGCCATCCCGGATCCAATTCCCGGTTTCCGCCTCTCTCTCCGCGCCTCGGCGTCACTGCGGGAGTTTTCTCCGTGACGGCGCGTTCGCGCATGAACCTTGGGCGCTGACAGCGCATCGCCCTCCAAGTTTCAACGAAATGCTCGGCTACTGCATGCGGACATTGAACTCGAGCTTCCAGCGGTCGCCGGTGGGCTTGTGGAGAAAGTGGAGTTCGAGGTGGCCGAGTTCGGTGATGCGGGCTTGGAGGTGGACGGGGATTTCCTCGCCGGGTTGGTGACCTGCGGGCGGGGGGATTTCGATTTGGAGCTTGGCGGATTCCTCGAGTTCGGCGGCATCGGGGAGGATTTGGCCGGGTTGGTCGCCGGCGCGGACTTCGGATTGGAAGAAACGGAAGTCTGAGGTTTCTCCGGTGTAGAGGAGGAATTCCTGATCAGAGATTTCGTGGCTGGTGCCTTCCTCCATGCCTTGCGGAGCAACGCAAAGGGCTTTGGTGACTGGTCGGCGTCCTGGCACGGCCATGCCGGTGGATTCCATCCCGATGTAGTAGGAACGGGCAGTGCCGGATTTGATGCGGAGGCCTTGGCCGGTGGCGCGGAGTCGGGCGTAGACAGCAGCTCCGAGGGCGACGGCGTGGTCTGGGCGGGCGCCTTCGAGTTCGCGGATGGGGCGGTTCGCCCAACGACTGAGTTGGTCGAGGACGCGGGCGCGGAGCGGGCTGGCATTGAAGACGCCGCCGTTGAAGAGAACGGCGTCGGGGATCAAGAGCGGGGCGCTGTCGATTTTTGTGGAGCCTCCTACGGAATCTAGAAGTTGGGGTGACGAGGCGATGTTGGCTTTGGCGCGGGTGAGGAAACGGGCGAGGTGCTTCGAGATGGCGGCGTCGGTGGCGTAGGGCAGGCCGGACTCGCGCAGGCCACCGGCGCGGCGGAGGGCGGGCATTTCGTCGGCGGTGACGAGAGGGAGGAATCCGTCGAGGACGATTTGATCGACCTGCTCGCGGGTGAGCGTGGTGCTGAGAGTCGAGGCTATGAGTCGGCTGGAGCGGGCGGGTATGGCGATGGGGACTTCCTTCAGCGAGGAGTCGGAGAGGAGGGATTCCTTGGCGGAGCGGACGGATTGGACGAGGGCGAGGAATTGCCAGTCATCGAGAACGGAGCCGGTGGCGGCGAGTTTTTCCGAGACATCGTGCGCGAGGGCGAGGTCCATGTTGTCGCCACCGAGGAGGAGGTGTTCGCCCACAGCGACACGCTCAAGGGCGAGGTTGCCGTCTTTTCCGGTGACGGCGATGAGGCTGAAGTCGGCCGTGCCGCCGCCGACATCGCAGACGAGCAGGAGGTCGCCGGATTGGACCTGTTTGCGCCAGTCGGCGCCTTGGTTTTCGAGCCAGGCGTAAAAGGCGGCTTGGGGTTCCTCGAGGAGGGTGGCTTCAGGGATTCCGGCAAGTTGGGCGGCTTCGAGCGTGAGCCCGCGGGCAACTTCGTCGAACGAGGCTGGAACGGTGATGACGGGGTGGGTGGCGGCTAGGTGGGGGTGGGAATTTTTCAGACTCGCGATGAGATGGGCGAGGAGGTCGCTCGAGGCTTCGAGCGGGGAGAGTTTGCGGTCCACCGTGGTGCTGCCCCAAGGGAGGATCGGGCCGCGGCGGTCGGCGTGCGGGTGGCAGAGCCAGCTTTTGGCGGAGACGATGAGGCGGTCGGGTTGGAGTGCGCCTCGTTCGCGGGCGAAGAGGCCCAGGATTTGGCGGGTGGAGGACTCGGGAAACTCGCCTTCGGCGGGGAGGTAGATTGCAGAGGGGAGCAGGGATTTTTCTCCCTCACTGCTGCCGGTGATGGCTTGGGTGATGGGGAGGTTTTCCGGATGACCGGTGTCGCCGACGCGGGCGATGGCGCAATTGCTCGTGCCGAGGTCGATGCCGATGAAGTCGCTCATGGTTTGCCCTTTTCGATGCCCGGTTTGGCGTTCGTTATCTGATTTCGATTTCGGCGGGGGCGAGAACCGGCCAGGGGCGCTGGTCGGTGGTGCCGGTGACGCGCGGGAGCTTGATCGATTTCGTGATCCAGCCGGGGTGGACGAGCTTTCCAGCGTAGGGAGGATTTGCGGGAACAGAGCCGAGGAGTCTGTGTGCGGGGGCGTCGTAGCCGGATTCGAGGGTCACGGGGTTGCCTTCGGTTTCGGAGCGGAGCGGTGAGATTTCGAAGTAGTCATTGAGAACCTTGCGGCATCCGGAGTGGACGACGCGGGCGGCGGCTCCGAGTTGTTGGTCGGTGGCGGAGGTGATGTCCTCCTTCGCGAAATCCACAAGGCGGCCATTCTCCTGAAGCAGCGCGAGGAACGCGGCAATCTCGGCCTCTGGGCGCGGCGGAGCGGGTGGGGGAGCGATGGGTTGGATGACGGCGGGGGCGGCAGCTTTTTGCGGTTGCTTGCGGGTGGCGAGAAACACGCAAACCATGCCAATCGCTGCGGAGACGGTCTGCGCGGCGAGCGTGAGGTTTTGGTCGGGATGGTAGACGGCGGCGAAGTTGATGCCCAAAAGGACAAAGCCGCTGGCGATGAGTGGAGCTTTCATGACATTCGAATGGTTCGGGGCCTCGAAGGATTCAGTCAATGCCAACGAGACCCCATGTAGCGGCAGTGTCTTATTTTCCGCCGTGGACGCCGGAGGCGACTTTGAGGCGGAGGCCGTTGAGACGGATGAAGCCGGTGGCGTCGTCTTGGTTGTAGGCCTGCGTGGGGTCGGCCTCCATCGTGGCGATGTGGGGGTTGTAGAGGCTGACCGGGCTCTTGACGCCGGCACCGTGGATGCCGCCTTTGTAGAGCTTCACGCGGACGGTGCCGGTGACATGCTTCTGGGACTCGGTGACGAGGGCTTGGATGGCCTCGCGCTCGGGAGCGAACCAAAAGCCGTTGTAGACGAGTTCCGCGTATTTCGGGATGAGGGAGTCGCGGAGGTGCATGACTTCGCGGTCCATCGTCAGGGATTCCATTTGGCGGTGGGCGAAGTGGAGGATCGCGCCGCCGGGGGTTTCATAAACGCCGCGGCTCTTCATGCCGACGAAGCGGTTTTCGACCATGTCCACGCGGCCAACGCCGTGTTTGCCGCCGAGTTTATTGAGGGTGTGCATGACCTCGAGCGGGGTGAGTTTTTCGCCGTTCACGGCAATGCAGAGGCCGCGTTCGAAATCGAGTTGAACATGTTCGGGAAGGTCGGGGGCATCCTCAGGGAGGACGGAGAGCGTGGTGAAATACTCGCGATTCTTGAGGTCGCCGGCATCAAACCAGGGGTCTTCGAGAATTCCTGCCTCGTAGGAAATGTGGAGGAGATTGCGATCCATCGAATAGGGTTTCTTCGCGCTGGCGGCGATGGGGACGCCGTGGGACTCGGCGTAGGCGATCATCTCGGCGCGGCCTGGGAATTTCGCGCGGAAGCGGGCGTCGCGCCAAGGAGCGATAACCTCGATGTCCGGCGCGAGGGCGGCGGCGGTGAGTTCGAAACGGACTTGGTCATTGCCTTTGCCGGTGGCTCCGTGAGCGACGGCCGTGGCTCCTTCCTGACGGGCGATCTCGACCATGCGCTTGGCGATGAGGGGGCGGGCGATGCTGGTGCCGAGGAAGTATTGTCCCTCGTAAATCGCCCCGGCTTGCATCATGGGAAAAATGAAATCACGGGCGAACTCCTCGTTCAGATCGTCCACGAAGCACTTGGAGGCTCCGGTTTTGAGGGCCTTCTCTTCGAGGCCATCGAGTTCCTCGGCCTGGCCGACATCGGCGCAGAAGGCGATGATCTCGGCTCCGTAGGTTTCTTTGAGCCAGTTCAAGATGACGGAGGTGTCGAGCCCCCCGGAATACGCGACAACGATTTTGTTCATGCGGGCGGGAGTGTGGGGAAAAAAATGGCACTTCGCAACACAGGGGCTGGAAATTTTCTAAAAAAATAATTTGCCATCTCGATGGAAAAGAAGAATAAGGCGGTTGCAGTTGTGATCAGGAATTGGTGGACACCCCGGACAATGTCGGGGGCAGTTTGAAACCCGGCAGTCGGGAACAGGCCTAGATCCCAGTGCGTTAAAGAAAAGTAAAACCATGGGTAACAAACTCTATGTCGGCAACCTGTCGTTCAACACGACCGAGATTGCCATTCAGGACCTGTTCTCGCAGTGCGGCTCGGTCTCCGAAGTCATGCTGATGCAGGACAAATTCACAGGCCGCTCACGCGGATTCGCCTTCGTCACCATGTCCTCGGACGATGAGGCACAGGCAGCAGTCAGCCAAATGCACGGCAAAGACCTCGACGGTCGCGCCCTGACCGTCAACGAAGCCCGTCCTCGCGAAGACCGCCCAGCTGGTGCTGGTGGCGGCGGTGGATTCGGTGGACCTCGCCGCGAATTCCGTGGCGGTGGTGGTGGCGGCGGTGGTCGTGATGATCGCCGTGGCGGTGGTGGTGGTGGATTCGGTGGCGGCGGTGGTGGTGGAGGCCGTCGCGATTTCGGTCGCCGCTAATCACGCAGTAGATTTCAAGAAACCGGGCACTCTGCAATTCGCAGGTGCCCGGTTTTCTTTTTCCCGAAAAAACTTCCCCGACTTGGATCGGGCCGTTTTGATTAGTGATATGACATTGAGCCGATTTCTTTTGCTGATTCTGCCAGTGGCCCTGACTTCCTGCGTGAATATTAATCCGCTGGGCCGGGACTCCACTGGACCGATCCCTCGTCCAGCTCGCTCTACTCCAGAGTTGGAGAAAAAGTTTGCCTGGGGCATCTCGACCGCCAGCTACCAATACGAGGATCCGGACGTGAAGCCCGGCCAGAAGGATTGGTTTTACACCGACTGGGATGTGCTCATTTCGGAGGGCAAGGCCCCGGACAAAGGCAACGCTCTCTATAGTTGGACGCACTTCGACAAAGACCTCACGGCGCTGAAAAAGACCGGGGTGACTCATTACCGCTTCAGCATTGAATGGGGCCGCGTCGAGCCGCAGCCTGGGGTTTTCGACGAACAGGCGATCGACCGCTATGTCGAGATGGCCCGCCGACTCAAACAAGCCGGGATCGAGCCGGTCGCTTGCCTCTGGCATTTCACTTTTCCCGATTGGCTCTACGACAAAAAAAATCCCAAAGCCTCGAACTGGCTCCACCCCGACGCACGCCCTCGCTGGAATGCCTACCTCGACAAGGTCCTGCCGCGCCTCGCTCCCTACACGAACTACTTCGCGCCGCAGAACGAACCGAACGGTCAGATCACGACGGCCTACATCGTTGCGCAATGGCCCCCCGCCATGACCCTCGCCTTCGGCACCTACTGGAAAGCGATCGACGCCAGCACCGGCATGTTCCGCGACGCGGCAGCACGAATCAAAAAGGTGAAACCCAGCGCAAAGGTTGTCTCGGTCGAGGCACTTCCTTGGTGGGATAAGGCGCCGCTCGATCCCGGGAATCTTATTTACAACACGATGATTCACGGAAACACCGACCACCTCGATCGCGTGTGGGATGTCTGCGATATTCTTGGCATCAATTACTATTACTCCCAAAAAGCAGGACCGCTCTCGTTGCTGGCCGAGAGTTACCGCCATGGCCACAACTTTACTATGATGGGCTGGCGGATCGACCCTGAGGGCCTCTACAAGCAAATCCGCCGCGTTGGAGACCGCTACGGCAAGCCGATGATGATCACTGAAAACGGCATCGCCACATTGAAGGATGAAAAACGCATCCGCTACATACGTGAGCACATCGATGCGGTCGGGCGTGCGATCCGTGATGGCTATGATGTGCGCGGCTATTTCAGTTGGTCGCTCGCCGACAACTACGAGTGGCATTACGGCTACAAAGCTAAGTTCGGCCTCGCCACAATGAATCCCAAAACCTTCGAGAGGGAACTAAAGCCCTCCGCGTTCTTCTACCGCGACACAATCCGCTCGAAACCGAAGGTAAAAAACCTCGTGCCATCCAAGTCCTGAGCTTTTGCGGTTCAAGTGTAGCTTTTAAGGAACGGTGCAGCGACACAGCACAAAGCCAGAGCCGACAAGACGGCAAATGTAAGAATTGGGAGGATCATAATCCCAAACTTAAAAGGTGATCCTTGGCTCGCAACCGGCTTTTTTAAAAAACTCCGTCGTGGCCTGCGCTTTTCTGGCGCTCGTGGTGCCATTGGAAAAGGCGCTTCGTATCACGGAAGATTTTCTGCGGTGTGCTGCCGAGAAGGATGATGATGATTTCCGACCCATTGTGCTTGGCAGACGCGACCAAGCATTTTCCTCCAGAAAAAGTAAAACCTCCCTTGAGGCCGTTGAAATAAGGCGGCCAGTTCCACAGAAGATCATTCGTATTCTCCAGAATCATCGAATCCCCAGAGCCGGAGCCAAAGGTCCAGAACTGCTGTGCGGCGAAGTAACGGATCAGCGGATTGCGGTAGGCGTGGTAAGCGATGATCGCCGAATCCCGCGCCGTCGAGTATTGCCCCGGCTCATCGAGTCCATGGGCGTTCATGAATCGGGAGTTTTTCGCCCCAAGGCGTTTGGCGAGGGCGTTCATGTTCTTCAGAAATGCTTCACGCGAACCTTGTCCGTTCGATGCAAGGACGCTCGCGGCATCATTCGCGCTGGCGACGAGCATGCTGCCGAGGAGATCGATTCTCTTAACGGCAGTTCCGGGCTGGAGGCCGACCTTTGTAGGAGGTTCCATCGCGTCCATGAATGAAACAGTGACTTTTTCGTCTAGCCCGCCCTCATTGATGACCTCCAAAGCCGTGAGCAGTTTTTGCGTGCTGGCAACCGGCAAGGTCAGGTCCGCGTTTTTTTCATAAAGCGTCTCGCCGCTCAGAGCATCAATCATGATCGCGCTCTTGGCGTGGATTTCGGGGGCGCCTGACGAATTCCTCGCGACCCGCATCGGAGAGGCAATCAAGGAGTTTTTTCGGAGGCCTGGTTCCACATGGGAGTCTGGTCTCGCAAACATGGAGCACCCCCAACTCCCAAGAAATAAGAAGGCCCCCATGGCGAGCATGGCAGCCAAAACATGGTGCCCAGGGTAGCTCTGGGGCTTGTTGGCTTGGTCGTGCGAAGTTTGGTTTTTCATCGCCGCACAAACCCATCAGTCGCTTTCGCATTCAATGGGGTTCAGAGCCAATGGTCGTTCTCCCCATAGAGATCATGCCCCGAGATTTTTAGTGTGGGGCCATGGACAACAACAAAAACAACCCGTCATCGTGGACTGGATCCGAAGAAACCAAGCCGCGCTCGCTGTTTTCTAAAAACCTTCAAAAAATCAAGTCGCGCCTCGCTCGAATCACGATCCCTGGGCTTTTTGTTCTGGGCCTCGCTATCGGCATTTGGCTGGCATTTAGTGACCGGGGCCAAGCCCAGGCAGGAGGGACAGTGACTTTGCTGTTCTTTGATCGGAATGGCACCGCACTCACGACCACGCAGGTGCGCTCGATCTCGAACAACGCCGGTGCGGGCTACAATAGCGACTTCCTGCTCGACCCGACAAACATGAGGGCGATCAGCAGCGGTCCGCTTTTCGCCTCGGGCTCGAATCTGGCCTTCAATATCCCATCGCGCAGCGTGGCGCTGGCTTTCAACTGGCCGACGATTCCGAACGGATTTGGTCTCGTCATTCTCGACAATGGCGGGGCGGGGTTCAGCTCCGGGGCGACGGTGAACTTCTGCTACCAGGCGGCCCGGGACATTCGGAGGAAACTCGATGCCGCCCTCGCGGCGCGGCCGGATTATATGCAGTCCGCAAAGTTTAGCAGTGCGTATCAAGCAGCTGCCACGCAGCTCGCCAGTGTGGATGCCTACAGTCCCGAAAGCAGCAAGGGCAAGGCCGGTCAACTCGCCCTCGATCAGCTTGCCGTGGCCTACGACACCCTTTTGCAAGAGCACGGCCCGGTTTTTGCCCGAAACAACAAGGCGAGCTTGGCTCCGTGGCTTGGATTCACGATCGACACGGTTTCGAACTACCAAGTGAATCTCGACCTCGCGGCGAGTCTCACCGCTCCCTTTGGATGGATCCGCGTTGTTTTCGATGCGGGCCAGGCTCCCTCGACCTACACCGCCCTGATCAACTACGCGAAATCGAAAGGGCTGAAAGTCCTCGGGCAACCGGTGGATTCCACCTACGACCGCCAATACACCCGCGCTCAATACAAGCAGCGCTTCATCGATTACATCACCGCCTTTCCGCAGATCGATGCGTGGGAAGTCGGCAACGAAGTGAATGGCACCTGGCTGAGTAGCGACATTGGGCTGCGAATAGCCGACGCCGCGCAGGAAGTTCGAAACCGCGCCCCCGGCAAGCTGACCTACCTGACCCTCTTCTGGCAGATCAACACCGATACGGTGGCGAATTCGATGTTCACTTGGGCCGCAACTAATCTCCCAGCCACTACCCGCTCGTTGCTTGATGTCGTGACTTTTTCTCAATACCAGGAGCAGGCCCCAATGGGCATGGCGTTTGATCAGGTCATGAAAACCCTGCGCGCCGAATTTCCAAACTCGATGATCGGTGTTGGTGAGCTCGGATACTGGATCGCCGGTCAGAGGTTTTGGTGGGCTTACAATCAAGCCGACCCCGCCGCAGCGAAAATTACGATTTCAGAAATCTACCACGGCGCTGCTTTTGATTACGCCGGAAGTATCGGTGGGGTCTTCTGGTGGGAATTCATCACGGATTTTAAAACCAACACGGCCATGCAGGCGAGCGTCACCAAGGTGCGGGATATCCTGAATTCGGGGACCAGCACCCCGACACCCACGCCTACCGCGAGTCCGTCTCCTACACCTACGGCCACTCCAACCCCAACCCCAACTCCGACTGCCACCCCTTCGCCGTTACCGACAGCAACTCCAACGCCTTCGCCGACGGCAAGCCCCACACCCTCACCGACAGCTACGCCTACGACAGGAGGAAATGTTTTTAACGGAAACTGGGCTGCAGTTGTGAAAGTCCAACCGAATGCGACATACCATGATCTTTATCAGCGAGTGTCTGTTGGCGCTCGGTCCAATGTCACCGCGAGTGTTTGGGTGAAGGGATCGGGTTCTGTGGAACTCCAAGTGTGGGGCAACTCCGCTTGGACCGTAAAACTTGCGAGCATTCGGCTGAATGCCACATCGACTTGGACGAAGTTCACAACGCCTGTTTTCAATATTGGAAATCGCCAGAAGATTTGGCTGAGCTTTGACGATGCCTACAGCGCGGCTGGAGGAACCCTGTATCTCGACGAGGTTTTCCTTGGAACAGCCGGCGGCACAAACCGCGTTTCGAACAGCAGCTTCGAGTTGGGAACAAGCGGATGGTCCATCACCTCGCCTGAGATTTTCAGTATTCAGCAAAACCCTTGAGCCGCTCCTTGCTTCGGGACTTCACCCTATTGGAGCCAGTCCGCTGAGGCTGTCTAGTGGAGGTGTGGTCCCGGTTCCAAGGAACTGGTCCAACGCGGATCTCCGGATGCCGGCTCGGGAGGTCCACCAACAAAAAAACGCCGGTTCATGAACCAAAAAATGAACACACTAACAAAATGGAACCCCCTCCGGGAGTTCGAACAGATGACGAACCGCATGAACAACCTCTTCTCGAGGTCGCTCCTGCCATCCATCGATGAACCGATCGCGAGCGCCGAATGGAGCCCGCTGGTCGATGTCGAGGAGAGTGAGAAGGAATACACCATCAAGGCCGAACTTCCCGAGGTGCAAAAACAAAATGTGAAAGTGGAATTGGAAAACGGAAACATCCGAATCTCCGGCGAGCGAAAGCTGGAGAAGGAAGAGTCTGGTCGCCGCTTTCACCGCATCGAGAGAAACTACGGTGCTTTTGAGCGATGCTTCACGCTCCCCGAAGGCACCGAGCGCAAGAATGTCTCCGCGGAGTTCAAGGATGGCCTCCTGAAAGTTCACCTGCCCAAAGGTGAGGGCTCCATCCACAAATCATTGGAAATTCCGGTGAACTAAAAACAGGAGCGGCCTCCTCGTGCGTGCCCCACGCGGGCACGCACGAAAACGCCTCCCGATTTCCATGCAGGAAATTCAAAAAAACTTTCGGGACTACTACCGGAATCCCGCTGTTCGTTCGCGGATTCTGGAATTTCTCGGCGGCGAAACGCCAGCTGAGGCGACTTGCGAGTTCATTACGGCGGATGGCATCGGTCATCCAGTCCGTGCGCCAAGAAGCCCCTGCGAGCTTTTCGATCGCTTGGAGGAAGGGGGGGATATTTGTCGGTCGCTTTGGGACCGCAAATCACTCATCGCCCATCTGGATGTGGAGTATGTGAATTTTGATTTCCCCGCCGAGCCCTATCTGGATCCCGCACGAACTTTCCTGATGCAGGAACCCACGGCCAAGGCGATCCTCCGAATCCTAAATTATCATGGAATCCATCCGCTTCATGTCCTGAGTGGGCGGGGGCATCATTTCGCCTGGCGAATCGAGCGGACATCTACGGTCTTCAAGACGCTCGCTGACATGGGCAAAAAGGCCTTCATCGGCGACCTGTTTCCGTCGAGTCCTAGAGACGGCCAAGACTACGAAATGCTCGCTCACGCCTTTGCGGGGCTCGGTCTCGTGATGGAATTTCTGGGTCGCCTCGTGATCGAGTTGGCGAAATCGGATAGCGAGATTCCGATCGAACTCACTGCGGTGGAGGTGTCTCCCTCGGCGAGGGGGCGAGAAATGATATCCATCGACCTCTCCGAATACGGCGATCCACTTTTCACTCGCACGGTCCGAGTGCCTTTCAGTGCCTATCTGAAGCCCTGGCAGCAACTCTATGCCGTTGGCAGAAACAATATCTCCAAAATCGGGCCCATTATTTTTGTGCCAGTTGATGGACTCGATATTCGCCAAGCGATGGTCGTGATGCGCGATCCGGTGCTTGCGACGCAGTTGGCCGAGCGAATCTCCACCCGCATTCCAGATGAAACCTTCGGAACGGCGAGTCTCATTCGGCAATACCGAAGCTCGGCTCTTCGTCGTTACCACGAGTATTTCTACTCCTCGATGCATGACCCCGCGGAATCCTGGCCGCGAACCTACGACCGTGCGCCATTGGGCGATCTCCCAATCGAGGTCAGGAACGCATTGCTGTTTCCAAACGATCTTCTCTTAAAACCCACGGGGATTCGTAGCGTTACGACCTGCCTTCTTAGGAAAGGATGGCATCCTCGGCACATCGCGGGATTGATCCGCTCGAAATTCGAGCGCGACTACGACTGGGGCGGGCAATGGATCGATTATTCCCCGGCCATGCGGGCGGATTTTTATGTTCGGATTTTTTCCTCCGCGGCTACGAGTGTCGCTCATGAGGCCGCACGCATGATTGGTCGGGGCGTGCCGGAGGAGAATCTCCAAGGGCGCCGTGCATTTTCCCCAAACGATCAACAAATGGAGCTTCGATTATGACAAGTTGGCCAATCGGTTTATCAACGGGGTGCTTTTATCGGACTCCGATTCTCGACTGCCTCGAAACCATCCGGTCGAGTGGTTTCTGCATGATTGAGGTCGTATTTTCACCATCCCATCTGGATTACAAAAATCTCGGCGTTGTTCGTCAGGTCGCTTCGCGAATTGAGGAATTGGGCATGGAGGCTTATTCTTTTCATGCCCCGTTCGCGAATGACATCGACATCTCCTCGCCGGATTTCGCAACTCGCGAGCATGCCCTCGACGAAATCCTCTACGCTGTCGAGGCCGCCTCTATGCTGGGAGTGCATTACTTCGTCATTCATCCGGGACCCGAAAATGCCGACATTCCCTCGCGTGAGGAACGAATGGTTCGAATCGAAAATGTGATTTCGGTGTTGAACCGAGTGGCGACTCGCTGTGCGGAGGCGGGAATCAAATGTGTCTTGGAAAACAAACTGCCGCATCTTCTTTTTGGAAGTTCCAGTGACATCGTTTGGATTCTTGGTTCTCTGGAAACGAATGAGGTTGGGGCTTGCCTGGACACCGGCCATGCTTTTCTGGCCGGTGATCTCTACAATCTGGTTTTCAAGCTGGGGCCGTATTTGCGGATGCTTCATGTGCATGACAACAAGGGCCACAGCGATGAACACCTCCCGCCGGGGGAGGGGCGGATCGAGTGGGGCAGATTGGTTCGAGAACTCGTGCAGGTTTCCTTCCACGGAGCGATGATTCTCGAGGTCGCCGGATCGCGGGATTTTGAGGAAACCATGGCGCGCGCCAGGGTGGGGCGAAAATGTTTGAGAAATCACGCCCGGCGATGTGCCTTGGAGGCGCCCGCCTTAGTAACTCCGAGATAAATCGGCAAGCCGCCGACCTGTCGATCAGAGCTTGTGACCCATTTTTTTCTTTTTGGTCTCGAGGTATCGAGCGTTGTGAGGATTTGCAACGGATCGGATCGGGAGCTGCTCCACGATTTCGATATCGTAGGCTTCGAGGCCTACCACTTTGCGGGGGTTGTTGGTGAGGAGTCGGATTTTGTGGATGCCGAGATCGGCGAGGATTTGGGCACCGAGGCCGTAGTCACGAAGGTCCATGGGGAAACCGAGGCGTTCGTTGGCCTCCACGGTGTCGAGGCCTTGCTCTTGAAGTTTGTAGGCGCGAATTTTGGGGCCAAGGCCGATGCCGCGACCCTCTTGGCGCATGTAGAGAAGCACGCCGACGCCCTCTTTTTGGATGCGTTGCATGGCTTGTTGCAACTGCGGGCCGCAGTCGCAACGCCGTGAACCAAAAACATCCCCCGTGAGGCATTCGCTGTGAACGCGCACCAGCACGGCTTTCGAAGCTGGGATTTTTCCTTTCACCAAAGCGATGTGGTGCATGCCATCGACCAGCGAGCGGTAGAGGTGGAGATCGAAATCGCCGTAGTCGGTCGGCAAAACAATCGTCTCCTCTTTCTCGATGAGGCGTTCGCTTTTCCTTCGGTAGGCGATGAGGTCCTGGATCGAGCACATTTTGAGGCCGTGCTTGCGCTTGAATTTGATCAAGTCCGGCAGTCGCGCCATCGTGCCGTCATCCTTCATGATCTCGCAAATGACGCCCGAGGGATCGAGTCCGGCGAGGCGCGCGAGGTCGATCGAGGCCTCGGTGTGGCCAGCTCGACGGAGAACGCCGCCGGCTTTGGCTTGGAGCGGGAACACATGGCCTGGCTGGATCAAGTCGCTGGATTTCGTTTGGGAGTCCGAGAGTAAACGAATCGTGAGCGCGCGGTCCTTCGCGCTGATGCCGGTGCTGATGCCGTGCGTGGCATCCACGGAAACGGTGAAGTCCGTTTTGAAAAATTCGCGGTTGGTCGCGACCATGCGTTGCAAATCAAGTTGGGAGGCGCGTTCCTCGGTGATGGGAGCGCAAATCAACCCTCGGCCGAATTTCGCCATGAAATTCACAGCGTTTGCCGTGACTTTGGATGCCGCCATCACCAAGTCGCCTTCATTTTCCCGGTCGGCATCATCCGTGACGATGACCATGCGGCCTCGGCGGATATCGGAAATCACGGAGGGAATCGGATCGAATGGCGTTTTCATGGTGAAGTGGGCAGACCCTAGCTCGTGCCTCGGCTTGTGAAAAGCCGCTTGAGCTTTTCTTGGGGAGAGGAGGGGAGCTAAACTTTCCGCATGGACTATGATTTTGCAGTGATCGGTGGCGGAAGCGGGGGATATGCGGGGGCTCGGACGGCGGTTGGCCTGGGCTTGAAGACTGTGGTGATCGAAGGTGGCCCGGATGTCGGTGGGCTTTGTATCTTGCGCGGCTGCATGCCCAGCAAGACGCTTCTCGAATCCGCGCGCCGCTTTCGGGTTTTGAAAAGGGCAGGGGAGTTCGGCCTTTCGTGCGAGTCTCCGAGCTTCAAGACCTCGGCGATCATCGACCGGAAAAAACGCCTCATCGGGGAGTTCGCCGACTACCGCCGGGGTCAACTCGAGTCCGGTCGCTTCGATTTCCTGCGTGGTCAAGCCGAGTTTCTCGCCCCCAAGACCCTTCGAGTTCACCACTTGGATGGCAAAATCTCCACGCTGAGCGCGAAAACATTTCTCATCGCGACAGGTTCCGAAATCGCCATCCCGCCCCTGCCGGGCTTGGCCGAATCGAGTTGTCTGACGAGTGACGACTTGCTCGATCTCGAGAATCTCCCAGAGTCGATCATTGTCCTTGGCGCCGGTCCGGTGGGGCTCGAAATGGCCAGTTACTGCCGAGCTTTTGGATCCCGGGTTGCCATCGTGCAACGCAGCCCCCACATCCTCAAATCCGTCGACGCCGATGTCTCGAAGTCGCTCGAAGAAGCGCTTCGACACGACGGCATCGAAATCCATACCGGCACCGCCCTGCATCGCGTGGACGACAACAGCCACCACGCGCGAGTTTCCTTCGAGCAGAATGGCGAGTTGAAACATCTGGAAGCCGCCCGCGTGCTGAACGCCCTTGGCCGAAAACCCCGGCTGGATGGTCTGGGAACCCTCGGTCTGAATCTCACGTATGGCCGCATTTCGGTCCAACCCGACCAATCCACTTCGCAGTCGCATATTTTCGCCGCAGGCGATGTTTGCGGAGGTCTCGAGGTCGTGCACATCGCCATCCAGCAAGGAGAAATCGCCGCCCACAATGCCGCCATCCAACTCGGCCGCGCCGCAGGTGTGCCGCGCCAGATGGATTATCGACTCAAGCTCTTCGCCGTTTTTTCCGACCCCCAACTCGCCAGCGTCGGAGCTACCGAGGCCGAACTCGAAGCGGAGGGAATCGAATTCCTCGCCGCAAGCTACCCCTTCAACGATCACGGCAAATCCCTCCTCATGGGAGAAACCGAGGGTTTGGTAAAACTCCTCGCCCGCCGCGATACCGGCGAAATCCTCGGAGCCTCGGTCGTCGGCCCCGAAGCCTCGGAATTGATCCACGAAGTCGTCGTCGCCATGCGCTACCGCGCCACGGTCCAAGACTTCGCAGCCATCCCCCACTACCACCCCACGCTCTCGGAAATCTGGACCTACCCCGCCGAGGAAATCGCCGAGAACCTCATTGGTGGATAATTTTCCCCGAGATGCTCTCTCGATTTCCCAAAAAAACATTGCGGCTGGCGGGTCGTGGTCATAGTTTCTCGGCCTTCTTCCCGCGCGGTTAGCTCAGTGGTAGAGCACCTCCCTGACACGGAGGGGGTCACAGGTTCGAACCCTGTATCGCGCACCATTCCCTCACTTTTTTTGCAATGCCCATTTTTGGGGCACGAATAGGGTTAATGCTTTATTTTTGAGGAACTGGTGTCGCGGTGACTTCGGGCTTGGTGGCAGTGGGTGGTGGGGTCGGACTGCAACCGGCCACTGAGAATAAGCTAACGGCAACGAGAGTTGAGAGAATCAGGCTCTGAGGGCGAATAGTCAGGAGCATGGAAGGAAATTGGGGTGTCTCAGTGTAATGAGGGGCAGGGGGGGCATAGGAATCAGGGTTTAAAAAATTCCTTACAGGGGAGGCAAGGAAACTTTAGGCACAACGACGGGTCTGACTTCGGCGATTTTGGGAGTTGGCAACACGGACACGGGCTTTGCCAAAAGGATCGGTTCTGCGGCGACGACACGCACCGGATTGAGTGGAGCTACTTCTTGGGGAGTTTGGCTGGTTACCGAGATGGGATAAACAACCGGTGCCGCCGCAACCATTCGCACGGCCGAAACTGATGGCACGGCCGAAACTGTGGGTTGTGAAGCGATACGGATGGGGGAGGAGCGGATGGCTCCGGGATTTGCCACCACTGAAATCGGAGGTTTTGGAATGTCTGGAACCGGGCTGGCCTTGAGAACGGCGCCGGACATGACCTTAATCCCTTTGCTCTCCGAGGAGAGGGCCTGAGCTTTTGTGTGGCTCATGGTTGCCTTCAAATCCTTGAGGGCTGTGAATGCATCGGGGGGGCGATCTTCGCGGGCGAACGCGAACATTTTTTCGACCCAAAGGGTCAAGGCCACGGGCAAGTCTGGGCGCAGGGTTTTTAATGGCTGGAAGCGGTGTTTCAGGTGCGCGGCCACAACCTCGGGCACGGTGGCGCCAGTGAACGGCCTCTCGAGTGTGAGGGCTTGATAAAAAACACAACCCAAGGAGTAAAAATCGGTGCGCAAATCGAGCGGGTCGTGACTGAGTTGCTCGGGAGACATCATGTAAATCGAGCCGACGACCGATCCGGAGTGGTCCATCGTCTGAAGCGAGGGTTCCGCCATGGCGCGGGATTGCCCGAAATCAAGCAACTTGACGCGGTAGCCGCTATCAAGCTGGGGCTCGAGCATGATGTTGCCGGGTTTGATGTCGCGGTGGACGATATTTTTTTCATGAGCGAAGCCGAGGCCGAGGAGGCATTGTGTGGCGAACTCGCGGAAGGCTTCTTCGGTCATGGGCTGGGCTAATTCCTCGAGCGTTTGCCCCTGGACAAACTCCATGACGAAAAAAATCGAGTCTCCCTCCTCGATGATGTCATGGAGCATGACGATATTCGTGTGGTGGAAACTCGCCATCGCCTTGGCCTCACGGGAGACGGTGTCGTCACCGGCGCTGGTTTTTTTCACCGCGACCCAACGGCCAAGGATCGTGTCAAAGGCCAGATAAACTATACCCGCTCCGCCCGCTCCAAGCTGGCGGTCTAGGGCATAGCGTCCGTTCCCGATGAATACTCTTTCGACCTCGTTGCTCATGGATTCAAAAAGTGGGAGTGCGGGCGCTGGATGGGGTCATGGTTGAAGGGAAGGGCTCCGAAGCATGGCGTGCAAATTAATGAGCAACCTCAAAACCCGCAAGTGGCGAAAACGATATTTTCGGGAGGGGCGAGGGGAAAATTAACGCGGGATTCGGGTATCGATCGCAGGGCTGATCAGGATTTGGCTTTTTTGCCTTTGGCGGGCTTTTTCGCCTCGGGTGCCTCGGCCTCGGGTGGTGACTCGGGAGCGACTTCCTCGGCGGCTGGCTCTGGGGCAATTTCCTCAGCGACTGGCTCGGGGGCCACTTCCTCGGCTGGGGGCTCTGGAGGGGCTTCGAAGCTATCCGAGGAGAGCATGGAGTCGATCATGGCTTGGGGATCGAAAGCACCGGAATCGCCCTCTGGGGCGGGCTCGGATTTTTGGACTTCCGGGATCAGGGGCTCAAAAACTCGCGGGGCTGGCTCGGGTCGGGCAGGGAGCGAGGAATTATCCCACTCGGGCACGCGGGATAGCGTTTTTTCGACGATGTCAAAAATCTCCTCCATGGCGCGGTCAGCGTCGGATTGTTTCAAAATAAAAGGCTCGCGTTCGCCGGTTCCTGGATACTCGGCCCAGCCCTGGATGCCGCCGTCGCGGGTGCCGCCGGTGCTGCGGGTGTTGAGGATCATGGTGGTTTTTTCCACGCCTCCGGCCGGGGTGAGCGAGACATGGAGCGAACTGGAGTGATCCATCAGATTGGCAACACGGCGGGTGGTCCACTTTCCGCCTCCGATGGGTGGGAGTGAGAGGGCGTCCTTGACGAATTCCTCGGAGCGGTTGACGAATCCAAATGGGGTGAGCTTCATGAAAAAGTGCGTTATCAAGTCGTCAACTCAGCGTGTCTGTCAAGTATCCAGATGGATCGATGAGTGGAAAATGCGAGTTTTTCACAGATAGGAAAAAATTGCCTATTTGATTGAAACGATCCGGTAATCCTGTAGGTTCACGCCGAATTGCACTGATTTCCCAAGAACAACTCGATGGCGCTTGACCGTATACTCGTTGTGGATGACACCCCGATCATCCGAAAATCCTTAGAGGAACGCCTCCGGGGCAAGCGTCTCTCCGTTTCCACGGCCGGATCGATCGCCGAAGCGGAGAAAAGATTGGCTGCCAATAGCTTCGATCTGATTTTTCTAGACATGGAACTCCCCGACGGGGACGGGCGTGTTTTTATCGAGCGGATGTCGCACAGCGAGGCCAAGCCGATCGTGGTGATGATCACAGCGAATGGGAGTGTCGAGACGGTGGTGGAGTGCATGCGATCGGGGGCTTTTGACTATGTGACGAAGCCATTTTCCATGACCCAGATCGATCTGGTGATGAAAAAGGCGTCGGAGTTTCAGCGTGCGGTGAAGGTGACGGATTTCCTGAATCGGGACAGCATCTCGCGGCGGGAAATCATCGGGAAAAGCCCGGTGGTCGTTCGTTTGAAAGAGCTCATCCAACGGGTCGGCCGAACGAATGCCACGGTGATGATCAGTGGCGAAAATGGCACCGGCAAGGAACTGGTCGCGAATGAAATTTTCCTCAACAGTCAGCGACTGAATAAGCCCTTCATCAAGGTCAACTGCGCGGCGATTTCCGAGACTTTGATCGAGAGCGAGTTTTTCGGTCACGAGAAGGGATCCTTTACTGGAGCCACCGACCAGCGCGATGGGCGATTTGAATTAGCCGATGGCGGCACGATCCTGCTGGATGAGATTAGTGAAATCTCGCTCGGGCTGCAGGCCAAGTTGCTGCGTGTTTTGCAAGAGCGGGAATTCGAGCGGGTGGGGGGAAACAAAACCATCAAGGTCGATGTGCGCGTGCTCGCCACAACGAACCGCGATTTGTTCAAGGCGGTGCAGAAGGGGGATTTTCGCGAGGATCTTTACTACCGCCTCAATGTTTTTCCCATCCAAGTGCCGCCCCTCCGAGACAGGACCGGGGATGTCGAATTACTCGCCACGCATTTCCTGGAACGCTTCTCGCGGGAGCACGGAATCAAGACGGCTGGTTTTTCGCCCGATGGCATAGCGGGGCTGGTGGCCCACAATTGGCCTGGCAATGTGCGTGAACTCCAAAATGTCGTGGAGCGCGCGGCGATTCTGACGGAGGAGGGCGCTCCCATCACGGCGGACTTGATGGGTTTGGCCTCGCCGATCCCTACGAGCGCGCCGTCTGCTGGATCTGGGCAGGTCACCAATGGATCGGCTGCGAACTCGAATGGAAACGCCGCGTCTGGGGATGTGGTGCCTCTCCATGAGATGGAAAAGCGAGCCATCATCCAAGCGCTTCAGCAGACCAACGGCAATCGCACACAAGCCGCCGAGATGTTGCAAATCAGCATTCGCACCCTGCGCAACAAGCTCGCGGAATACCGGGAGTCCGGGGTGGAGTTGGAGACGCTCACCTGAGGTCTAACCCTTGCGTTCAGGGATGCTTCTTGCCAGACACTTCGTGAGTTTGGAATCTGATTTGATGAACTCAGCGATCTCGGCATTTCCAATCTCGAAAAGGAGCATGGGTGACTTGAGTGTGCAGTGTTCTGCTTAACGGACTCAGTGAAAAAACGGTTCTATAAATCCAAGAGGCTTTGGGCAGCTTTCGGCCTCTTGATTGCTGTCATCTGGGCGGTGCAGCGTCCGGCTCTATCGGAGTTCGTGGCTTTCACAACCGAAGTCCTCTGCGCTCGGCGCGGGGTGGAATTTCATGCGGAATCGGTGCGGGCGGGTTTGTTCGAGCCCATCGTGATGCGCGGGGTGGTTCTGGGAGTGAAGTCGAAGGCGAATTCCTCTCAAAGCACTGTCGAGATCGAGTCGATCTCGCTTGAATGGCAAGATCCGCTCACCTGGTTTTCTGATCGCGTGAGATGGGTTCACTCCATCGAAATGAGCCAGCCGGTTGTGTTCATTGATTTTCGCCGGGAGGAAACCGGCCGAGTCTCGGCTTATGCCATGAGACCGCTCGAACTCCTGGCGGCATTCACATCCTTGGGTGGGGCTTGGCCTGAGAAAATCGGACTGGAAAATGCCGCCATCGAACTCATGAGCGACTCGACTCGCTTGGTGATGAATGGTGTGCGGCTCTCGCTTGGTGAGAGCGAAGCGGGTTTGTTTTCCCTCGATTCGCTGACCATTCAAGGCAATCGGTTCGAGCGGGTTTTTGGACCTCTCTCGGCGAAAGCGGCGTGGGATGGAACAAGGATTTCGCTGGCGGGGCTGGAGCTTCTGCCGGGCGTAATGATGAATGAAATCTCATGTGAACTACCGATCGGCGCGGAGCCTGCGCTGTCTTTTAATGGGCGCTTTTTTGGCGGCACGATTCGTGGAGATTGGTCCTTTAAGCGTGGAGCGGGCGGGCCGTTTTGGGATTTCGCGGCGATTTGCTCCCATGTGAATCTGGAAGAAATTCCGAGCCTCTTTGGACTCGGTGGGAAAGCCAAAGGAATTCTCTCTGAGGGGCGATTCACTTATCGCGGGGAGCCAAATCGCCCAACTGATGCCGAAGCTTCGCTCCGCGTGCTTGCCAAAGATTTTCGCTGGAATGACCGGGGCTGGGAGTCGCTGGAGGTCGGCGCGAGCCTCATTCACCGCCGCTTATTCGTTTCCAATTTCGACCTCCGGCAAAAGGAGAACAAAGTCTCCCTGAACGGGGAAATTTCCCTCGCCGAGGGATGGGAGAAAATCACCGAGGCTCCGTTCCTGCTCAATCTCCGGGCCAACATCAAGGAACTCGGCTCGGTGGCCATCCTTACCGGTCCGGGCATCGAGGAAATCAACGGCGAACTCGAGGCCAACGGCTCCCTCAGCGGACGGTTGGGGAGTCTGGATGGTTTCGTCGGGATCCAAGCCAAGGGCATCGAATTTCGTGGAGCTACGGTGGACCAAGCCGCTCTAGAAATTCTCTTCCGCAAAAAAACGGCGGAGATCGTGAAGTGCGAAATGACATCGCGGAACGACAAACTCCAGGCCACGGGAAGCATCGGCATTTCCTCTCCGCACCCCTACAGCGCCTCGCTTGATGCCTCACTGAGCGACCTCGCCACTTGGTTGCGTCCATTTCCAAAACTCGGCGGTGGAGTGGTGTCGAGCGGTGCCTTGAAGGTCGCTTGGAAAGGCGAGGGGAGCATCAACGGGCACTCTGGTGAGTTCCAGACGAGCCTCTCGAAATTTGTAACCACCTACACTCCGGTCGGACTTACCGGGCATTTCGCCGGGACCTACTCGCCGGAAAATATCCATTTCTCGAAGGCCCTTCTCGAGAATGGCAACCTCCGGATGCAATCGCGGATCACCCTCTCCTCGTCAGGCTTGAATTTTGAAGACCTCCAACTCAACGCGAACGAAAAAACTCTCCTTCAAGGTAAGGTTTTTCTGCCGCTGAACCCCTTCACGATTTCCGCACAGACCGATTGGAAATCGGCGATTCTTGCGAGCCATGCGACTTACTTTGAAGCGAACACACCCGGCGAGTTGGCCGTCGAGGATTTGGTGAAATTGGCCGGCCAGAATTGGCCGGTTCGCGGTTTCCTGAAAATGAAACTCGAAGCCTACGGTCCCGCTGAGGAAATCACGGGCAAGCTCTCGCTTGATGCCCGCGAAGTCTTCTTTGGAAAATATCCCGCAACGAATCCCTCCAATCTGCGCGTCACCGTGGATACCTCGGCAGGCCGAGCGACCTTGGAGGGGGAGGTTTTGAATCCGAGCATGAATCCGCTTCGCCTCACGGCGTCATTCCCCTTGGCGCTTCAAAAAACCGGGGAGGGGAGTATGCAGTGGATTCCTGGGGATGCTTCCATTCAGGTGCTCCTGGATTTTCCTCGCGCGGATTTAGCGTTGCTCCGCCCATTTCTCTCCAACCTGCAAGACCTCTCGGGCGAACTCTCCGGGCGATTGAATATCACAGGTTCGCTCAATGATCCGAAGGCGGATGGCTCGATGGAAATCCGCAACGCTTCGTTTCATCTCGGATCCCTGGGGTCGTCTGCTGAATTCGTCACAGGGCAACTTCAGATCGAGAATTCCTCACTCCAAATCAAAAGCCTCGCTGGTGAAATTGAGCCCGGCCGTTTTGAGCTTTCCGGCGTCTGTCATTTTCCAGCGCCATGGAAACCCGCTTGGAATCTGACTCTGCGCGCCGAAGGAATTCCTGTCCTCGTGGACAGCCTTTCGACACTCCTTGTCGAAGGAGAGTTGCAGGCGAGTGGCACCGCGGAGTCCGGCAGCATCACCGGAGAATGCCGTTTTGTAGATTCTGTAGTTCGCCGCCAGATCGAGGTTCTGCCGCTTTTCTCTGCGACAGGCTCACCAAGCTTGGGCTTGGAGTCTCATGCGGCAATCATTCAAAACCTCGCGCCGTATCCGCATTGGTCGATCCAACTCAAAATCGGAGGCGAGGATCCGATCCGGCTAACGGGCCAAAATCTCGCCGGCTTGATTTTTCCAGACTTGGCCATTTTGGGGACTGTGGATCGTCTGGTTCCCGTGGGAACAATTTCTGTGGCGGGTTTGGAGGTAAAAACACCCGGGGGGCCTCTTTTCAGCGAGCGGGCGGAAATTTGTTTTTACCCCGATCAGCCATGGCAGCCGTTTATTTACGCACGAGGCACGGGATTTTTTGCAGGATCCATTGTGGAGGCAACGGCCTTTGGCCCTCTCTCGGAGGGTAAATGGTGCCTCCGCTCGATGGATCCGGATCCGCTGTTGCCTCAGGCCCTCACGATGCTCCTGCGTGGAGGCGCCCCGGTATTTTTGATGCCTGCTGGTTTGCTGGGGCCATCCGAGTTTTTCCTAGTGACTGAAAATCCAAAGCGCTCCCTGCAACCCGTGGCGCTTCGCATCGAAGACCAAACGCTCGTCGGCGGCGGAATGCGATTTCAGGACAGTATGGATTTCAGCCTTCGCGGGGGGCTTTTGCCTGCGGGCAGCTTCGAGCAGGGATTTCAGTGGCGCTGGATTTCTGCATTTTGAGAACGATCGAATTTGATTTGGAGCGCAAGGGGGAGGGCTGATAAGGGCTAGTTGTGTTTAAAAGGCTGCTCAATTATTTCGGTGCGCTCCGCGAGAAGCTTTTGAATTTGCGGGACGCTCCGCATGCCTTGGCGGGCGGGGTGGCGATTGGGATGTTCATCGGTTTCACGCCGCTCTTCGGGTTGAAAACTCTCCTTTGTCTGGGCCTCGCATTTGTCCTGCGATGCAATCCGATCGCCGCGGTGATTTCGGTGTCCTTGCACGATGTGGTGACGCCATTTTGGCCGGTGCTTCTGGAGGCGGAATACAAAATCGGCTGGGAGTTTCTTCACTGGCTTCATGAGTCGCCCCCGGAGGTTCAGTCAATGCATTTTCACATTCAAGATGTGATGAAATGGACGACTTTCTTTACGATCGGATTGCCGCTCCTCGTCGGGTCGATGTTCCTTTCCATCCCCGCAGCGCTTGTCGCCTACTTTCTGACTCTGCCAATCTTCCGCCGACGCGAGCAGCGTCGGCAGACTTGAGGCTCGATCAATCCCACAAGCGGTCCAAACCGCGCTTCACGCAGGAGAAAAGCTGGTCAATTTCCTCGCGGGAAATGATGAGCGGCGGAGCCATGGCGATGAGCGTGCGGATGCCTCGAACGATGGATCCTTCTTCGCGAATCAGCCCGGCGGCGCGGATTCCAATCGTAGGTTCCGAGGCCAATCCGGAACGGCCCAAGCGAGGAATGACTTCCAGCGCCCCTATCAAGCCGTGGCCGCGGACTTCGCTGACTGCAGGATGGGCTGCAAATTCGTGGAGTTTTTGTTGGAAATATGGGCCGGTGTCATCGCGCACGCGCTCGACGAGACCAAGGGATTCGATGGTTTCCAAATTGGCCAAAGCAGCGGCGGCGCTGGTGGGATGGGCTGAGTAGGTGTAGCCATGGGCGAAATACCCGGCTGAGAAAATCGTTTCGGAAATTTCGTCACTCACCATCGTTGCGCCAAGAGGCAGGTAGCCGCTGGTGATTCCCTTCGCCAGCGTGATGATGTCGGGATCGAGATCCCAGAGATTGCTCGCGAACCAATGTCCCAGGCGACCGAAGGCCGTGATGACTTCGTCAGCCACGAATAGGATATTATTTTTGCGCAGCAGGTCTCTCAGTTCCGCCAAATATCCGGGGGGTGGGGGAATGACTCCGCCGGCTCCCTGGATCGGCTCCACAAACATCGCAGCGATGGTATCGGCACCCTCGCGCTGGATTGTTTTGGCGGTTTCTTCGAGGCACCACTTGCCATAAGCCTCGGGGTCGAGTGGCGATTGAACGGCGTAGGGATGCGGCCCGGGGACATGGATAAAACCTGGCAACGGCAAGTCGAAGGGTTCGTAGCAGATGGGCAGGCCGGTCATGCTCGAGGCGGCGAGGGTCACTCCATGATAAGAAAAGGAGCGGGAGAGAATCTTGTATTTTCCAGACTGGCCGCGTGTGTGGTGATAGGAGCGGATGATTTTCAATGCGCTCTCGTTGGCCTCCGATCCGGAATTCGAGAAGATCGTGCGGTTCAGGCGGGCCGGGGATTTTTTTGCAAGAAACTCGGCGACGCGCACTGGCGGCTCTGTCGTCGTGTTGAAAAACGACGGGTAGTAGGGGAGTTGACGCATTTGCCGGTGCACGGCCTCGACAATCGCGGCGCAGTTGTAGCCGACATTCACGCACCACAGACCGGCCAAGCCATCGAGGAGTCGGCGGTCATCCTGATCGATCAGAAAACATCCATCACCGGACTTGATGAGTTGCGTCCCGGACTTGTGCATGTCGGTGTGATGCGTGAAGGGATGGAGGTGAAATTGACGATCCAATTCACGCAGTTCTGAAGTGGAGGGGTCGTGATTCATGAGGAAATTTATAACACCAATCGGCCCGTTGCGCCATCTTGGAAACAATTCGGATTCGACTTGAGCTGGGCTGGCTGGCACTTTCCTCGGATGAAGTTTGTCGACCAAATCCGCGTTCATGCCAAAGCCGGCGATGGCGGCAACGGGTGCTGTAGTTTTCGCAGAGAAAAATTCATCCCGCATGGGGGACCGGATGGTGGGGATGGCGGACGGGGCGGGGATATCCTTCTCGTTGCGGATCATGATACCGCCAGCTTGGTCGCTCTGTTTTTTGAACCATTGATCCGCTCCAAGCGCGGCGCCCATGGCAAGGGAAAGGATAAACTCGGCCGTAGCGCCGAACCCACTATCGTGAAAGTCCCGATCGGCACGGTGATTTACCGGGCTGGTCAAGACCAGCGGGACGAGGTCGAGGAGGAACCCATCGCGGACCTCTCCGAGTCGGGCCAGAGTTTTTTGCTCTGCACAGGGGGTGACGGCGGCAAAGGGAATACCCATTTCAAATCCTCGACAAACCGAGTGCCTCGGCAGCACACCAAAGGATATCCCGGCGAGGAGGGATGGTTCCTCATGGAGCTTCGCACGATTGCCGATGTAGGGCTCGTAGGCTACCCAAATGCTGGCAAATCCACACTCTTACGGGCGATTTCCGCCGCGAAGCCAAAAACAGCGGCTTATCCCTTTACGACATTGCATCCTCTTGTGGGAGTAATTGATCTGCCGGAATACAACCGCGCCACCATGGCCGACATCCCGGGCTTGATCGAGGGCGCCCATGAAAACCGTGGTCTAGGCCACGAATTCCTACGGCATATCGTTCGCTGCAAAACGCTTTTCTATGTCTTGGATATGGCGGGGAGCGAGGAGCGGCACCCCATTGATGACTATCAAAATCTCCGCAAGGAATTGAGGCTCTATGACCCGACTTTGGTGGCAAAGCCCTCGTGCATCATCGCGAACAAGATGGACATGCCTACGGCTGCCGAAAATCTGAAAGCCTTCAAAACCCGATTTCCCAAGGTCCATGTCATCCCAGTCTGCGCCGAACTCAGTGAGGGCATCGACGATATCAAACAATACATTGATAAACAGGTTTTAATATAGTGTTTCTACACTTTGTAGAAACACATTAATTTTCGGGAAATCGCAGTAGTTTATCGAGCTCATCTCCAAATTAGCTCGGTGGTCGATACTCAGGCGTCGTTTTCAAAGTTTGATTTCAATATTTCTGGGCTTCCTCCAGAAAAACCACCCCAGATGCCAACTTGCCGGGCAAGCTGCATTTTAATTTGCGAGCACTGGTTCGCTTCCTTGCGAACAACTCCTGGCCCTGTCTCCGAAGGCCCCTGAGATTTTCAAGAGGGCTCATTTATCCCAAACTTGTTCACATGCACTCAATCAAGTGGCCTGTTTATGGATAAATATAACTTCCGATAATGCATGTAGAGGGTAATAGAAATATGGGGAAATAATTCTGGAATCAATTCCAGCTTAAAAAATCCCGCAGACGGCTACTTGCGCTTCGATGAATCCTTTTGCCGCAAGAAGGCAGCGGCTAGATCGGCAGCGCTTCGGATGGAGTCATCCTCAATAACCGGGTCTTCAAAGCCTCGGGCACCATATTTTGCCTTCTCGGTCTGCTCTGCGAGTTTCTTGGTGATCCCGCGAATCCGCTGGCCAAGAGTCGAAGCCAGCCCGATCAAAAGAACGACTGCAGGCAAATTATGGCTATTCAGGTATTCCTCCAGCTTATCCCGCGAAATCGACCAGTATTGAGATGGCTCAGAAGCCACAACCGAGCAAATGGCGGTGCTTGGATCAAAAATATCAACCTCCCCGATCCAATCGCCCGGGAAAATCGGTCCAAGAACATCGTGGGAACCATCGTATTCTCTACGGGCTTCAAATCGCCCGCTGATGACGCAAAAGAGTTTCCCGTGTGGTTTGCCCTGTTTGATGAGACCGCCACCTGCGGGAAGCAAGTCAAACGCCCCATATGAAGCCAAAATGGCACGATCTTCGTCAGGAAGGTTGGCAATGATGCCGGCGGCAGGAAGTGAATTATCCATGAATATCAATTTAAAGAACCTGCATTACGGGAAATTGGCCCCTGACTGCAGGCTGAGAGTTTTTCTAATACCATGTATGGGTGCTCATCAATACTTGAATTGGGCAGTGGGGTGCTTTGTGAGTTCAATCTTGGCCGTCTTTCCAGCACGGGCTCATGCCCCCCACCCTAATAAAAACGTCCGGGCGGCCCCACCACATCGGAGCCGCCCAGTTTCTTACAACCGCTCTTTGATTTCAAAGAGACGGATTAGTTTTACTTAAAATACGAGCCCGGTCAGGAAACCGAGCACGGCGGCATTCGCCACTTCCTCGGTGCCGTTCGGGCGCGAGAAGTATTGGATGAACGGCTGCACATAGGACCAGCCGTTCAGTTGGAAACGGTAGCCGCCTTCGAGCACGGCGGTGTAGGAGCGCGAGGGATTGTAAACATCGCCCTGATACGCCCCGTAGCCGAGGGAGATCATGGTGAGATCCGCGTCGCGGCCAGGAATGAGGCCCGTGTAAACCAAGCCCGTCTGGAAGTAGAACGGGTAGTTGTTAGAGCGGGCATAGCCGGGGGCCATCGTGATGAGGTTGAAGGTGCTCAGGCCTTGCTTGGAGAGCTTGGGTTTTTCCGTCGAGACGACCTCTTTGAATGTCTTGCCATCAGAGGCCGCAGTGGATTTGGCGGGAGCGGAGGGCTCACGGTAGAGCATTTGGTCAGCCTGGAAATAGAAGCCATAGCGGCCGTCGACATAATTATTGCTCCAGGTGCGGGTCTGATTTTCCGGCGTGCCGTAGAAATAACCGCCGAAGGCGTATTTGCCCTCGAGTTTCACCTCGCTGATCTTCGGGGTGAAGCCGAGTTCGCCCATGTAGAAAAGACCATTAAGATCTGTATTCGGCGCGAAACCTTGGTAGGCAAGGCCGTGGTTCGTCGAAGAGGTGGCCTCGGGGTAGGACATGAAGAGCCCGTTCTTAAGATAGACGGTTTCGTGGAGGTTGATTTTCAGCGTGCCGCCCCAGGTAGTGAAGCTTGAGCTGAAGGGGATATTTCCACCCACGCCCTTGGCGCTGTTCACGGCATTGTTAAGGAAGAGCTTCGAGAGCGGTTGCTCGATAAACTCGCGCTGAGGCTGGAGCCAACCGGCCCGCAGAGTCACCATGTCCTCGATCGGAAGCAGGTTTTCCGTGCCGATCTCCAAACCGAAACTCGTCACGCGAAATTGCGTTCCGGACTGCCAATTCGAAGGATTGAACATCGAATTCGCCTCGACGAATTCGTTTGGATTCGATTGCGGCCAGGAATCGCGGTAGCGGAAGTTGCCGAAAGCTGTTGTGCCCTCGAGCATCTCGATATCGAGAAGTTTCCCGAAATTCAGCTCCGAGCCGAAATTGATCTGCTGGTCCCAGAAACCGCGCGAACCTTTCTCGCTGGCGATGACGCCGAAAAACGCGCCTTGGTAATTTCCGGTGAATTTGAGCCCGCGCTCCTCAAGCGATTTGCGGCCGTCAAAAATCAGGTTGCCGCTGCCTTGGAGGAGACCTTTGCCATTCCACCATTTTTCGGTGTGGCTCTCGCCCGGGGTCGTGGCCGGACTAGATTGGCGACCACTAGCCGTGCCGGTCGTTCCGGTGAAAAAGTAGCCGGAGCTCGGCTCCGCGGGGCCTTGAGCCGGGACCGGACGCGGGCCCGAGGTTTGCGCCATGGCGTGGCCGGCGATGAGGCCAGCGAGGCAAAGCGCGGTCGGCGCTTTGAGGTTTTTAAGTAGGGATTTTTTATTCATTATATGTTTTATTTGTATGACTTGTCTGTTTGCATGGGGTGCTTTCTGTCTTGATCGGGCTTGTCGGTGCCAAGATTGCCCTGATAGGCGCAAAAAGATCAAGTGTGACGGTTTTGTAACAATCGAGCGTTTGCCGATACCCAGCCTCTTCTCTCTTCTGACCCGCTCTTTTCCGGATGAGAAAAAAACTGGCATTCCAGCGGTCGGGCGGGGCTTTGGCCCAATGGGTGGTTTTTGCCATTTTGCTCTCGGCGGCCTCCGCTGCCATGGGGAATAGCCCCCAGACCGCCTTCGAGGAGCCCCCGCCTTTTCAGGATGCCCCGCCGAGTGAGACTTTCCTCATCCGCGAATACCGGATCATCGGCTCGAAGACCCTCCCGCGCGACGCGGTGGACAAGGCGGTCTACGGCCATCTTGGCAAAGGCCGGACGCCCGAGGATGTCGAAAACGCCCGGACCGCCCTCGAAAAAGCATATCACGAAGAGGGTTATCAAACCGTCTCGGTCGCGATTCCACCGCAAAGCGTCAACTCCGGCGTCATCGTGCTGAAGGTCACCGAGGCGACAGTTGGCCGTTTGCGGGTCAAAGGCTCGAGGTTTTTTGATATCGAAAAAATCAAACGACTCGCCCCCGCGCTGACAGAGGGGAGCGTGCCGAATCTCAATGATGTCCAGCGCGACATCATCGCCCTCAACCAAAGCGGCGACCTCCAAATCACCCCGTCCCTCGCCCCAGGCGTCGAACCCGACACCGTGGATGTGGAGCTTGCGGTGAAGGACAAGTTTCCGCTTCACGGGTCGATCGAACTCAACAACCGCTACAGCGCGAACACCACCCCGCTTCGTTTGGATGCCGCCGTGCGCTACGACAACCTCTGGCAGCGCGGCCACACGATCGGCGCGGCTTTTCAAGTCGCCCCGCAGCGCCCGAGTGATGCGTTGGTTTACTCCGGGTATTACATCGCGCGCACCGAGGCAATCGATTGGGCCTCGCTCATGCTCCAAGCCACGCGCCAGAACAGCGAAGTCTCGACCCTCGGTGGCACCGACTCGCTCGGAAACGGCGAAATCTACGGCGGGCGCCTGCTTTTCAACCTGCCGTCGAAAAAAGGCTTCTTCCACTCCGCCAGCCTCGGGATCGACTACAAGGACTTCGCGCAGGACCTCGTGGTCGGCAATCAGACCATCTCCTCGCCGCTCCAATACTGGCCTTTCAGCATCAATTACAACGCCAGCTCGGCCGGAAAACATTACGAGACCGGATTCTCGGGCGGCGTGACCTTTTCCTTCCGAGGCACCAGCGAGCAGGAGGCGATTGATTTCGACAATCGCCGCTACAACTCCAGCGCGAACTTTTTCTACTTCCGGGGCGGGATCGACCACACCCAAAAACTCCCCTGGGATTTCCAACTCCTCGGCGCCGTTCAGGGCCAGGCGACAGCCAATCCGCTCGTGGACACCGAGCAATTCAGCCTCGGCGGACTCAACACCGTGCGCGGTTACCTTGAGTCCACCGTTGTCGGCGACAACGCGATCAGCGGCACGCTCCAATTCCAAACCCCTTCGCTCCTGGGCTGGCTGCCCGAGGGCAACGAATGGCGGTTTTTCGTCTTCGTCGATGGCGGCTATGCGGCCCTTGCCGATCCCCTCCCCGAGCAGGAATCCACTTTCACCCTCTGGAGCTACGGCGTGGGCACCAGCCTCCGTCTCGTCGGCCACATCAATGGCGAATTCCTCATCGGAGTTCCCCAAATCACCCAGGAACCCTGCAAAGCAGGTTCCCCGCTCTTCACCTTCCGCATCTCCGCGGAGCTTTGATCCACACCATGAAAACCTCACGACTCGTCAAACTCCTCCTCGCCTCGGCCAGCCTCTTGGCCCTCGGCGCCACCGATGCCAGCGCTTGGTGGAACAAATCCTGGACCGCCCGCACGCCAGTCGTTCTCGACACCTCCGCCACCGGATTCGAGATCGGCGACAATGCTGGCGACGCCCTCGTCCTCCTCCGCCTCCACTCCGGCAACTTCGACTTCTCCCTCGCCAAGGAAGACGGCACCGACCTCCGATTCGTCTCCGAGGATGACAAAACCACCTACGAGCACCGCGTGGAAAAATGGGATCCCCTGATGGGCGAGGCCTTCGTCTGGATCAGTGTTCCGAATGTTCAAAACAAGGCTCAGGCGAAATTCTGGCTCTACAGCGGCAACCCCGAGATCACCGCCGATGAGGCCGCTGATCCGAAGGCCGCCTATGACGACACTACGATCCTCGCCTACAACTTCGGCGCGCCCACTCCCTCCGACGGCACGAAAAACAAAAACACCGCCTCCTCCGGCGGCACGCTCTCCGAGGGTGCTCTCATCGGCCCTGGCATGCGACTTCTTGGCAACACCGCCATCAAAATCCCCGCCTCGGACACCTTCAAAACCAATGCGGGTGAGCCTTTCACCCTCTCCGTCTGGCTCAAACAAGCCACGATCAATCCCAAAGGCGTCCTCTTCGATTGGGGCACGGGCGCCGACCGCTTCGCCCTGGAATTTCAGAACGGCTCGCCGACCATTTCCATCGGTTCCTTAAAGTCCACCCCAGGCGAGGCCCTCGCCCCGAATGTCTGGAAACACCTCACCGTCGTCTCGGACGGCACGGCCACCAAACTCTTCGTGGACGGCAAGGAATACTCCTCCATTTCCGCCGCCATGCCAGCCCTCTCCGCCGAGGCCACGCTCGGAGCCGACGCCGCCGGAAAAAACGGCCTCGTCGGGGAAATGGATGAATTCGTTCTCGCCAAAACCGCCCGCTCGCCAGGCTGGATTCAGCTTTCCTACACAGGTCAGGCCGGCAACGACGCCAGCACAAAGTTGATCAACACCCAAGCCGCCGAAGGCGGTGGCGGCGGTGGCCACAGCGGCGCGATGGAGCATGTCATGCTCTTCGGCGATATCGCCAAGAACATGATGTTCGACGGCTGGATCGCTATCGGCGTCTGCGTGATCATGATGTTTGCTGGATGGACCGTTGCCGTCGTCAAATTCATCAATCTCGGCAAAATCAAAAAAGGCAACGATGAATTCCAGCGCCTCTGGAAGGATGTCGCTACTGACCTCACGGCGATGGATCTCGACAACCCCGAATCCTCAAAAACCTTCGGCGGCAAGATTGGCAAAAAAGGCCTCACCCTCCTCGCCGACTCACCCCTCTACCACATCTACCATGTCGGCTCGGAGGAAATCCGCCACCGCCTCGGCTTTGGAAAAAACAAGGGCCAAGGCCTCTCCGCCCGCTCGATCCAAGCCATCCGCGCCTCGTTGG
Organism: Verrucomicrobiota bacterium; assembly: GCA_026398255.1. Classification (GTDB taxonomy): domain Bacteria; phylum Verrucomicrobiota; class Verrucomicrobiia; order Chthoniobacterales; family Terrimicrobiaceae; genus UBA967. The sequence continues at coordinate 238,804 of JAPLTG010000032.1, read as the reverse complement.
ATGCCGCCCTCGTGCACGAACAACACCGCCTGGGCAACGGCCTTGTTTACCTCACCACCAGCATCGCCGGCGGCCCCTATGTCGGTCTGCTTGGAACCGTCGTAGGTGTTATGATCACCTTCGCCATCATCGCAAAATCCGGCGAGGTGGATGTGAACTCGATCGCTCCCGGTATCGCCAGTGCGCTCCTCGCCACGACAGTCGGCCTGCTGGTCGCGATTCCTGCGCTTTTCATGTATAGCTTCCTAAATACCAGCATCAAACACACCGTCTCAGCCATGCAGGTGTTCATCGACGAGTTCGTCGCCAAAGTCGCCGAATTCTACCCCACACCTGGAGATTCGGCCCTTACGGTTCCCATTCGCCAAATCCGCACCCCAGAGGAGGCCGCCCGCTACGAGGAAACCAAAGGCGATGAGAACGCCGCCATCATGGACGGCCTCATCAAACGCAAATAATCAACTATGGACGCCGGCGACGACAAATCCTTCGACGACATCAATGTGACCCCGATGGTAGACCTCTACCTCGTGCTGCTCCTGATTTTCATCATCATGACAACGGCGGGCGTTCAGGGCACCAAAGTCGACCTCCCGAAAGGCAGCAAAGCCCCAGCCATTGGCGGCCCCAAAAGCAAGGCGATCACCGTAAACAATGAGGGCAAGGTTTTCCTCGACACCGTCCCCGTCAGTCTCGAGGAGCTCGAGGCGAAGCTCAACGCCCACAAGGCCCAGTTTCCGGAATTTCCCGTCGTCGTGCGCGGCGACAGCTCCACGCAATACCAGATGGTCATGAATGTGCTCGATGTCATTGGTCGCGTCGGCATCACCCAGATCGGTCTGGCCACCCAACCGCCGAAGTAAATTTCCCATGCCCGACTTCGAGGACAACGAGGCCCAGCCCTCCTTTTTCCAGAAAAACAAAATGGCCATCTTGGTCGGTGTCGGCGTCTTGGTCGCCATCGCCGTTTGGTTTTTCATGTCGCCAACGCAGCCCCCGAAGAAGAAATCCTCCCCAGTCGTCAGTATCAGCCTTCCGCCACCACCGCCTCCTCCCCCGCCACCACCACCTCCTCCGCCGCCCAAGGAGCAACCACCCGAGACCGAGCAACAGGAGGAAAACTTCCAACCCGAGGAGGCCGCTGAACCCGAACCGCAAGCTGCCGATCCGGAACCAGCTCCCATGGGCACCAACATCGAAGGCAACGGCCCCGACGCCTTTGGTCTCGCCAAAGGCGGCGGCGGTGGCCTCATCGGCGGCAAGGGCGGCGGCGGCAAGAAAGGCTCCAAATACGGCGCCTACGCCGCAAAGGTCCAAACCAGCGTCGTTCAGGCCCTCCGCTCCCACACAAAAACAAAATCCGCCTCGATGAATATCACCGCCCGCATTTGGCTCGACGCCTCGGGCCGCGTTACCCGCGCCACGCTCACTGGCTCCTCCGGCGACTCCGCGCGCGATGCCGCCATCCGCGAGGAGATTTTGACCGGCTTGCAATTCCAAGCGCCCCCACCAGACGGCATGCCGATGCCCATTGTCATGCGACTGAAAGCCACTCGACCCAACTGATCCCATGCTCGTCCCAAAAAAAACCACCATCCTCCGCGCCCTCGCCTATCTCCTGATTCCCGCCGCGGCCATCGCCCAAGACTACACCGTCTCCCAATCGCAGGAGGGTTCGAAAAAACAAATCGTCTTCGAATACGCCGCCGCCGAACCCGCTCCCACACCGGCGAAAGACCGCCCGCCCATGCCGCTCAATGCCGACAAGGGCGAATCCGAAGTCTCCATGCAAGAGACCCAGGGCATCGCTCCGACTGCCGCTGAGGAAAAAAACGCACCCGCCCCTGCGCCAACTCCAGCACCCGCCGCGCCAGAGCCTGAAAAATCCCAGCCCACCGCCGACCGCCCGCCCATGCCGCTCAACGCCGACAAGGGCGAATCCGAAGTCTCCATGCAGGAGACCCAAGGCATCGCTCCCCTCCCCTCCGAGTCGAAGGCTCCCGTTCCCGCTGAGACCGAACCCCCGCTCGGCTCGGGCCCGGCAACCCACACCCCCACCGGCAATGTCACGATCAACCTCATCAACAAACTCGTTGAGCGCGGAATCCTTACCAAGGACGAAGCCAGCGAGATGATCCGCCAAGCCGAGGCCGAGGCCATGGCCGTCCGCGCGCAATCCCAGACCGAAATGGTCGCCATCGCCGAGGCCGCCGCCGTTCAGGTCGTCGCCAGCAGCACGCCCGCCACCGATCCGAATCCCGCCTCGCCCTCCGACATCCGTGTGACCCACATCCCAGAGCCAGTCAGGCAGCAGATCAAAGAAGAGATCAAACTCGAACTCGCCACCGACCGTGTTGGCGCAAAGATCGCGAACACTTTCAAACTCCCCCCTTGGGTGGAAAAAGCCGACCCGACCTTCGACCTGCGCTTCCGCTACGCCGGCACCTACTTCCCGAACGGCAACGATGCCACTGGCGCGTTCCCGAATTTCAACGCGATCAACACCAGCACTCCCTTCGACACCACCGGCAACCAATTCGCGCCCCAGCTCAATGTTAATGAGAACCGCAACCAATACCTGTTGCGCATGCGCTTCGCCCTCGACTTCGACATGGGCGAAAATTTCACCAGCGGCTTCCGCATCGCCACCGGCAACAACAACACCCCCGTCTCCACCAACCAAGGCATGGGCGTTGCGAACTCCGCCACCCAAAACCAGGGCGGCAATTTCGCCAAATATGCCATCTGGCTCGACCGCGCCTTCCTGCGCTACGACTTCGAATACGAGGAAATCCTCGGCCTCACTGCCTGGGTCGGCCGTTTCGACAATCCGTTCTTCTCGACCCGCCTCACTTGGGATGACGACCTCGGCTTCGACGGCACCGCCTTCACCCTCAAGGCCGATGTCACCGAAACCTTCCAGCCCTACCTGACCGGCGGCGCATTCGTTGTTTACAACACCGACTTCAATTTCTCCTCGAACCAGCCCGAGAAATTCGCCAGCTACGACAAATACCTCTTCGCCGCCCAGACCGGCTTCGAATGGGAATTTGCGGACGACTGGACTTGGAAAACCGGCGCCGCCATTTACTGGTTCCACAACATCGAGGGCCAACTCTCGACGCCTTACACCCCGCTCACCGTCAACGACGCGAGCGACACGGATAACAGCCGTCCCTCCTTCGCTCAGAAGGGCAATACCTACATGGCCATCCGCGATATCGTGCCTGATGCCAGTAACGACTACGGCGCCACCAACCAGTGGCAATACTACGGCCTCGCCACGAAGTTCACCGAACTCGCCCTCACTTCCCAACTCGACTACGACGGCTTCGAACCCGTCCGCGTCTCGCTCGTCGGCGAGTTCGTCCAGAACCTTGCCTTCAACGACGGCGATATCGAAGCCATCGCCGTCAACAACCGCGGCCCTGTGGATGCCAACGAACTCACAGACATCGGCGGCTTCGAAGGCGACGCCTACGGTTGGTATGTCGATCTGCGCGTCGGCACCCCGGCCCTCAAGAAACGCGGCGACTGGCTCCTCTACACCGGCTACCGCTGGATCGGCTCTGACGCGGTGGTCGACGGCTTCACCGACTCCGACTTCGGCGGTGGCGGCACGAACATGCAAGGCTTCACCATCGGCGGGTTCTACTCCCTCTCGGAAAATGTCTACCTCGGCCTGCGCTGGATGGGCTCGGACAGCATCGCCGGCCCCCAATACAACACCAACATCATCTATGCCGAGATCAACTCGAAGTTCTGACGCCACATGAAAAAAACAGCCCTCATCCTGCTCCTAGCCGCCACCTCCCTCCACGCCGCCGAGGAGGACCCCACCGAGAAATTCCGCGAGGCCCTCAAAAACACCATGCTCAAACTGCGCGACGCCCAAAACCAGCTCGCCGCAGCCCAGGCCTCTCAATACGCCGCCGAGGCCAAGGCGCAGGAGTTCGAGGAAAAATCCAAATCCCTCGCCAAGGAACTCGCCGACGAGCGCAACACCTCGACCAACCTCATCTCGGGCCTCAAAAAAAACCTCGCCGAGCGCGAGGCCACGATTGCCGAGCAGGAAGCCACCCTCGCCAAATGGAAAAAATCCTACGATGAGATCGGCAAGCTCGCCGTGAAACGCGAAATGCAACGCCGCGAACTCGAGGCCAAATCGCTCGGCCTCGAGCGCAAGGTCCAGGACCAGCAATTCAAAAACATCGAGATGTATAAGGCCTCGATGGCCACGCTCGAACGCTACGAGAAATTCGGCCTCGGCGACGCCATCCTCGCCCGCGAACCCTTCACAGCCGCCCAGCGCGTGAAATTCCAAAGCCTCGTCCAGGACTTCGCTGACCAAATCACCGACGCCCGCATCCCCGCCGATCAGCCAAAGCAGAATTAACCACAGAGGACACAGAGAACACTGAGGAGATTCCTCTCCGCTGAAACCAGAAAACTAATCCCATGCTAGCACGCACCGCCATCCTCACCCTCCTCGCCGCCCTCCCCTTGCAAGCCGCCGACCCCGTCATCGCCCGCGCCGGGGACAAGGACATCACCGCCTCGCAGGTCCAACCCTACCTCGCCAAAGTCTCGCCCTCCGAGCGCGACGCCCTCCTCCAAAACCCCGCTGCCCTCAGCCGCGCCGTCCGCGCCGTCCTTCTCCAGCGCCAACTCCTCGACGAAGCCAAAGCCGCCGACTGGCAGAAAAACCCGGAGACCCAGGCCCTGCTCGCCCGCGTGCGCGACGCCGCGATCGCCGAGAGTTTCCTCGAATCTGTCACCGCCGTTCCCGCCAACTATCCCGGCGACGAGGAAATCACCGCTCTCTACGAATCCCGCAAAGACTCCCTGCGCCTTCCCCGCGAATATCGCCTCGCCCAAATCTTCATCGCCTCTGCCGACGACAAGGCGAAAGCCAAGTCCAAAGCCGATGCCCTCGCCAAGCAGGTCAAATCGGGCGACTTCGCCGCGCTTGCGAAATCCAACAGCAACGAACCCCGCAGCGCCGCCAAGGGCGGAGAAGTCGGTTGGCTCGCCGAGGAATCCATCCAGCCCGCCATCCGCCAAGCGCTCACCGGCGCGGTCAAGGATTCCATTGCTGGCCCGATCGAACTCGGTGACGGATTTTATTTCGTAAAAATCCTCGATGTCCGCGAACCCCGCACCGCCACCCTCGAGGAAGTCCGTCCCCAACTCACTGCCGCCCTTCGCCAGGAACGCGCCGCCCTCAACCGCCAAGCCTACCTCGAGCGCCTCCAAGCCAAGTCACCCGTGACCATTAACGAAATCGCCCTCCCCGGCCTTCTCTCAACAGACACGAAAAAGTGAGATTGCAAGCGACAGTTTTTTCACAAAACCGCCCCTCCATACCGGCCACCAGTTGCCGATTTTAAGGGGATTCGCCGCATGTCCGAGTTTCGCAGACCATCACGCCACCGTATCCGCGCCTTCCAGCCGCTGGCCCGCCTCCACCGCTTCCGAGCCGGAGTCTCCGCACTCCTCCTCGCCGCCATGGCCCTCGGCGCCCCCTCCTCACTCTACGCAGGCGACATCCTTCGCGGCGGAGCCTCCGCGAAAAACGCCCCCCGCAACGCCGAGGCCCGCGCCAACGCGGGAGCCGAAGCCGCCCAAGCCGCCAAGGTCCGCGCCCAAGACCGCCTCGCCCGCACCACAAAGGCCGTCAACGACATGCGAGCCCTCCAAGCCGCCGCCCGCGCCGCCGCCGGAGCTGGCACCATCCCCAATGGACTCGCCGAAGGCGGCCTCAAAGTCCTCACCGGCGCCAACGCCAAGTGGCAAGGCGCCAACGCCCCCACCGCCTCCGGCAACAATGTCAACATCACCCAAACCGCCTCCCAAGCCCTCCTCCACTGGGAAACCTTCAATGTCGGCAGCCAAACCACCGTCAATTTCGACCAATCCGCCGGCGGAGCCGATTCCGGCAAATGGATCGCCTTTAACAAAGTCTTCGACCCCACCGCCAAACCCTCCGAAATTCGTGGAAAAATCAACGCCCAGGGCCAAGTCTACATCATCAACCAAAACGGTATCGTCTTCGGCGCCGGCTCCCAAATCAACACCCGCGCCCTCGTTGCCTCCACCCTCCCGATCAACGACAACCTCATCACCAACGGCCTCCTCAACAACAAAGACGCCCAGTTTCTTTTCAGTGCCTTGGAAGTCCCCGGAGGTTCCGACGGCACACCAACCTTCACTCCCACAGATGTCCCCGAGGTTTTGGGCGATATTGTCGTCGAGCGCGGGGCAAAAATATCAAGCCCCGAACTCACCGGCGGCAACGGCGGCCGCATCATGCTCGTCGGAGCCAATGTCCGCAACGAAGGCGAAATCTCCACCCCCGCCGGCCAAACCATCCTCGCCGCCGGTTTGCAGGTAGGAATGCGTGAACACGACGGCTCCGACCCTAGCCTACGAGGACTAGATGTATGGGTGGGTGCAGTTGATCTCGATGGCGTCGATCCCTACGCGGGAACTGTTCAAAATTCTGGGATCATTGAATCTCCAACCGGCTCGATTGTTGTTGCGGGAAAAAGGATTGAGCAAAGCGGTGTTTTGGAAAGCACGACTTCCGTAAACTTGAACGGTCGGATTGATCTCCTCGCCAACTACGGGGCTGTAGCCAACCCGAATTTTGACAATTCAGGAACTCTTGGCGATGGCGCTCCGATGTTTATCAACCAGTTTGCTGGCGAAGTCGTGATGGGTTCTAAAAGCCTCACCCGCATCCTTCCGGACTATGCCTCTACCAAGTCGATTCCCGGCACAAAACTCTCTCAAAACTCGCAAATCAATTTTCAAGGAAATGCCATATCTTTTTCTGCCGGATCCACTCTGCTTGCTCCTTCCGGCGATGTCGGAATTCGCGCGGGCACATGGAGCTACAAGGATGACGAAAGTTTGAATCGCACGATCTTCAACGCAGATGGCGAAATTGAAGAGACCCTCCAATCCGCGCTCCGCACGCCATTTATTTACACTGGTGGCACAGTAAACTTCTCATCTGGCGCAATTCTTGATGTCTCGGGAACTCCGGATGTTTTTGTGCCTCTTTCGCATCATGTCATGGATGTCCAGTTGCGTGGAAACGAACTGGCGGATTCCCCATTACAAAGGGACAGCGATCTGCGTGGAAAGAACCTCCGAATCGATCTCCGCAAAACAGGTGTTTACGGAGGGCGTTTTTGGATGGGAACACCTCTGGGCGATGCTAACGGCTTGGCAAATATCATCGAAAGAAACGCCGCCCAACTCACAATACGGGGCGGCACGATTGCCATCCAAGCCGGTGAATCGGTAGCTGTGGCATCCGGCGCCGAATTGAATGTATCCGGCGGCTACACCCGGAACGAAGGCGGATTGATTCAAACGACGCGGCTTCTACGAAATGGCAATTTGATCAACATCGCAGATGCGACTCCGGATGTTGTTTACGATGGAATCCACACCGGAGGCTCCGAAAAAGTCTCGGCCAAATGGGGAAACCCCAAAACCTATCGCCATGCGTTGGCTCCAACGGGTGCTTACACCGAAAAAGAATACATTGCTGGCGCTTCGGGCGGCTCCATCGATATCGCCGCCCCAGCCGTTGACATCTCGGGAGAATTGAGCGGTCGAACAGTTACTGGGCCGAAACAACTCAACACACCCGCTGGGCACTCTTCTTTGGCTCTTCGTTTTCGCAATCAGAAACCGGTCGAAACTCCGACAGGCACAGTTTATTTGGATCAAATCTCTGCTCCACCTGCGCTGGTTCTTGGCACTGGTGCGGGAGTCAGCATCCCCGGTTTGGAGATGGGGCAAACACTCACGATTCCGTCATCAATTCTTGAGGAAGAAGAAGGAGGCTTTGGCCATGTCACACTCGAAAACAAAGGAGGCACGATACAGGTCGCGGGGGAGCCGGTTAAAATGGCCGCTGGCGGCTCTCTGACGCTCCAGGCCACTAATATTTCGATTCTTTCCTCCGTCTTGATTCCCGGAGGTTCGCTATCTGCTACGGCCTATAACTACTCGCCATTCCTCTATGCCGAGCAAACTGCCACCGAGGAATTGGTGGGACAACCAGCACCAGAGGTCGTCGAGGGCACTGGTATCATTCGTATTGGGCCAGGAGTGGAATTGAATGTTGCTGGAACCATTTCAGATGAGCGACTCACCTCCGCCTTGGCACACAACTCGCGACGGGCCATCGACGGCGGCAGTGTGAAGTTGGAGGGATTTTCGATCTTTGCCGGTTCAGAAACTGCCATCCGCGCATCGGGCGGGGTAGCGATGAATGGCAGGGGTAAATACACTAAGGGAAAAGGCGGCTCGATTTCACTGTTGGCTGGCAAGGATCCTCTTTTGAGCACATCAGTCGGGGGGACTTTGGGGCTGCCATCCATCCTCGAGGCCTATTCCTCGAGCACCGGCGGCTCCCTCACTCTTCAAGCGATGCGTGCGAGACTTGGAGCGACAACGGATCGTGGCGGCACCACACTCGATTTAAGCCCTGGCTTTTTCCAAAAAGGTGGCTTTTCCAATTTCTCCATCCGCGCGATTGGGCAACCGGGATCGGATGAGCCTGCTCTCCATGTTCTGCCTGGAACCACCATCGAACCCATCACTGAATCTGTAGTCGTCCGGCCGCATGTTCTGAATAGCGGCTTGGGACTTGTCAAAATGCTGCTTCCCGAGGGTATTCGCTCTGCGGCGGGACTTTCACTTACCGCACTTGGTGTGGATGATTCCTTCACGGATGAAGAGGTGGAAGCGATCGGTTCGATTGTCCTTGGTGCAGGTGCCAAAATCAAAACCGACATTGGCGGTGCTGTCTCACTGAAGGGGCAGACTGTTTCTGTTTTCGGTTCCATCGAAACTCCCGCCGGGAGCATCTCCATCGAGGGCGGAAGCAGATTTCCTCTCGCCGCCCAGCAGGCGGCCTCCTCAACATCGGCACTCACCACTGTCTATATCGCCCCAACAGCCCGTTTGCTTGCCCGTGGAGCGACGCGGGAAATGCCTGATTCCTTCGGGAGAAACATGGGAGAAGTTCTCGGAGGTGGCTCGATCCGTTTGGCTGGCAACATCGTAGCGGAATCCGGAGCTGTCCTCGATGTGTCAGGCATTTCAAATGAATTGGACATTCACCCCTCCTCTCTGAATACCGCGCAGAGACCCTCGCACCGGCATGGTTTGGTTACAAAGCCTTGGGGCCAACAATCCGTGCGCGTTGGAGTGGACAGCAACGGCGGCACGATCAGGCTTCTCGGCTCCCAGCTCCTGCTTTCGGATGCGACACTGCTTGGAAAATCCGGAGGCCCGACAGCCGTTGGCGGTTTGTTGGTGGTCTCCTCGGATGCATTCAACCTGCAATCGGGGGCGGATATCACCCTTTCGGTGCAACAATCCGGCAATTTGATCGGAGCGGAAAATACGAATTTGGGTGTTGGATCCAGCGTATTGGATTCGGAGGGCTCCGAAATTACCGGGGGTGGTTTTTTTGCCATCGATCGATTCAAGTCGGGAGGCTTTTCCGCGTTGGATTTGGGTTACGAGTATTTCCCCTCGGCTACGATTCCGCACGGCGGAAATGTCAAATTCATCGGCCCTGTGAACATCCAAGCGGATGGCTATGTTCGCATTGCGGCAGGTGGGATTGTTCAGACCGACGATCAGGTTTCCATTTCTGCTCCCTATATTGCGATCGGTCAGGAGTTCCGCCCCCCACTCCATCCTTCCGAAACCTTCAGCCCCTTCAACGATGCGAGTGGCAAACTGTCTGTAACGCCAACTACCGGGCCGGGAAGCCTTTCGCTTAGAGCCAGTCATGTGGATGTCGGCACATTGGTTATGATGGATACAGGATCACTCCATATCACGGCGAATAATGGCGATATCCGGGGCAGCGGAACTTTGAGCGTAGCAGGAAGCATTACGCTGGAGTCCGCCCAAGTTTATCCCACCACTCTTGGGAAGTTCGACATCTTTGCCTATGACACGGATGACGCCATAGGCAGCGTGGCAATTACCCAATCAGGGCTCGCCGGAGTTCCTCTTTCCGCAGGAGGCAACTTGCGCATTTTTGCAACCAATATTTCCCAAGGCGGAACCCTGCGCGCACCATTCGGCTCGATCACTCTGGGATGGGATGGCTCTGACTTGAACACAGCGACCGAGGATATCGACGGCCCGGTGAACCAAGTCGCAGGTGCGGAAACGGCCACTCCGGTTGCCTCTGAAATCAACCTTCTTGCTGGCAGCACCACATCAGTCTCGGCCATTGATCCCGCAACCGGCCAAGGAGTTGTAATCCCATTTGGAATAAGCCCTGACGGAAATACCTGGGTCGATCCTCGGGGCGTGAATGTTACCTCAACCGGCATGCCTGAAAAGACAATCACTGTCTCCGGACAGGGAATCAATCAAGAGGCTGGCTCGCTTATCGACCTTCGCGGCGGCGGGGATTTGATGGCCTACCGCTGGGTCTCCGGAACCGGTGGCAGCGTGGATATTCTTGGCAGCCCGGTGGCATGGAACTCGGGAGCGGACTACTCGGCGGGTGATCTGGTTTCACACAATGCACGGCAATACTCGGCACGAATGGCCCTAAGTCCTCAGGATTTTAACGGGAGCATCCCGACTCCGGGTCGCACGGCCTATTGGGTGGAAGTGCCCGAGTCTTTCGCCGTCATTCCTGGGTTCAAAGCTCCTCTTGCGCCCTACGCGCTCTTCAATTCCAGCGACTACGCCAGTTCTCTGGGAGGAGACATTGGCTACACCTCGGGCTTGAAAATTGGTGACCGAATCACTCTCGACAGTGGTTATGGCCTTCCGGCGGGCACTTACACCCTGCTGCCGCGACGCTACGCTTTGCTGCCGGGTGCGCGACTTGTTACGCCGACCTCATCCAAATCTGCAGGATTCGTAAATGCCGAGGGAGCGTCCTTCGCCTCCGGTTATCGTTCGAATTTCTTCACGAAGCCGGATCAAGCGACACCAATGCGGAGCAGCTACGAAATCCTCTCTCCCGATGTTTTGGCGAATCGCGCGGAATATGCCGTTTACTCTGCGAATGATTTCATTAAATCCGCCGCTGCCGCTGCGCGCACCAGCGTTAATCAACCATTGCCGATGGACTCCGGCTCACTTTCCATCCACGGCGAAAGCACCCTTTCCCTTCTCGGTCAGGTGCAAACCGCTTCCGCCGGGGGCAAGGGCGCAGCGATCGACATTAGCAGCCTGGCGGGAATCACGATTGGCAATGATCCAGAGGCGGCCTCGGAGGTTTTCCTGAATGCCGCCATTCTGAATTCCTGGAAAGCGGAAAGCTTGCTGGTAGGTGGCCAACGCGTAAGAACCGCTTCCGGCACACGGGTGGATGTCAAAGCCGATTCCCTCTTGCTGGACGGGGCTGTTCTGGAAGGCAGCGACATTATTCTTGCAGCAAAAAACAGTCTCACCCTTGGCGCGGGTAGCTCTATCCAAACTAAGAACCCCTCCTCCGCACCCCGCGACCTCACGACAGAGGGCTCGAGTGCTTTCGTTCGTGTGGACGCCAATAACTCCTCCAGCCTAAGCAGAACTGGCAGCATTGAGGAAAATGAAGCCTCTCTCACCATCGGAGACGATGTCGCGCTCTCCGGAGGTTCGATCTCGCTGGACTCTTCCCGTCGCGCTTTGATTTCTGAATCAGCACTCATCGACTCACGCCGGATTTCGATTGGTTCAGGAACCCTGCTCGTGGATCTCGAGGGAACCGAACCCGACAATGCCGATATTCTCCGACTCGGCGGCGGTTTTTTAGACCTGTTAAACCAATCCGATTCACTAACCCTCAAAGCCTATTCTTCCCTCACAATCGCTGGCTCGGGAATACTTGGTTCGGAAAATCTCACCACCCTCTCGCTTGAATCCGGCGGCATTCTCGGCAACGGCGGTGAGGTTGCGGTTAAAGCAAAAAACCTGCTGCTCTCGAACCCGAATGCGGTCGCTGCGCCTGCCGAGACCTCCCGGGCGGGACAGATTTCCTTCCAATCGAATCACCTTCGACTTGGCAAGGGAGAGTTCACTGTCGCGGGCTACGATCTTGCCCGATTTGAGTCCGAGAAGGGAACGATCATAACCAATAGCGGCACACTGCGTGGAACTGGTGACTTGGATTTTCTCACGCCCACCATCGCCTCATTCCGGCTCTCCGATTACCTCATCGAGTCCGATGGCAGCCTCAATATCAATTACTCCGAGGCAGCGGGCGATGTGGCCAGCGAACTCGGCGCCAAACTCTCCCTCTTCGGTAGCTCCGTCACCATTGGCTCCGAAATCACACTTCCGAGCGGCGAACTCGATATCCGCGCCAAGAACGGGGATGTCACCATCAGCTCGGCTTTGAGCGTGGCCGGCAGCTCACGAACCTTCTACGATGTCGTAAAGTTTGCTGACGCAGGTAACATCCGCATCACTTCGGACAACGGCGACATCCTGCTCACCGAAGGATCGAGTCTCTCGGTCAAGGGAGATGATGACGGGGGTCGCGCGGGAACTCTGGAGATCACCGCAAGCGCTGGATCGTTCACCAATCAAGGAACCCTGCTCGGCCAATCGGCGACAGGATTCAAAGGAGGATCGTTCATTCTTGATGTCGGAACGACCGGTGATTTTGCGGAGATCAACACCCCTCTGGAAGATGGCGGCTTTAATGAGCTGAGAAGCCTTCGCGTTCGATCCGGCGATGTTTTGGTGGATCAGCAAGTCACATCAAGAGAGTTCCGACTTAGCACGGATGCCGGATCCATTAGGGTTTCTGCAGGGATCGACGCGTCCGGAAAAACCGGCGGAACAATTTCGCTGGCAGCCTCTGGCAGCCTGACACTCGCGGAATCGGCCCTCCTTTCCGTGGAGGGGGAAAATTTCAACTCCGCAGGCAAAGGTGGGATGGTTGAGCTGTTTGCCGGTTCGCAAATCAATGGCGCCATCGATCCTACGGCACTGCTTTCCATTCGAGCCGGATCCCAAATTCTTCTTGGCGTAGATGACTATGTCGCTGGTGGCTACCTTGATACCGGCAGCAGCGCCTCGCTGGGTAAATTCCAAGGCAGACTCCATCTCCGCGCTCCGAGGAACGATGGCAACACTGATCTTTTGATCGATCCTCTCGCCGGCACGATCGAGGGGGCATCGGCCATTATTTTCGAGGGTTACCGTCTATTCGACCGAACGGCACTGGGGGGAGTAATGAATATCGCCCTGCGCGATGCCATCCACGCAGACGCCCAGAGCTTCATGACCAACGAAGCCACTATCCAATCCCGCTTGCTCGCTGGCAGAAGTGATGACCTCTCCGCCCAAACCGTGGTTGCGCCAGGTTTTGAAATCATCAATAGGACAGGCGACCTGACTCTCGGCCTCGCGAATCCCACGGGCTCGGACGATATCGAAGGCAAAAGCGCCGCCGATTGGGATCTCTCCGCAATGCGTTACGGCAGCAAAAACGCTCCGGGCCTTCTCACCCTACGCGCCTCGGGAGACATCGTTTTTAACAACTCCCTCAGCGACGGTTTTGTTTCGGTCCAGCCTGGCGCGGAAGACCCGGCTATCTACACCAACAACTTGAGCTTCGAGGAAAACGGCCACTCGCGACTATGGTTGGCACAACTCCAGACGATCAATTCGAACCTTCCGACCAACTTCCAATCCTGGAGCTACACAATCACTGCAGGATCGGATTTGGCTTCGGCCAACGCGAAATCCATCTTATCCGAAGACCTCCTAGAGGAAGGCAAAGGCTCTGTGGTTGTAGGAGAGTTTTATCCAGCCGTTGCGAACTCAAACAACCCCGATACAAACCCCGATGTTCCGCAAGTTGATGCTGGTGCTGGACAATATGCAACCACGGCAAACCATCTCCGCATCAACCTCACCGAAATCGATGAGGGAACCTACGACGAAGAGGGCAATGTCATTACCGAGGGAACAGGTCTCCTCAAAGACAAGGGAACACGCTATGAGGTCGTTCGCACCGGCACCGGGGATATCGAGGTCAATGCCGGACGGGATGTCCAGCTCCGGAACCAATTTGCCACCATCTACACGGCAGGCGTTGCGGTTCCCGATGCAACGAGGGTTCTTGCAGACGGGGATTTTTCCACACCGATTGTGGCTTTCGACCCAACCTCGCATCCTGAGCAGGGATCTATGGGCCGCCCTTCTCAAGCATTTACACCTCAGTGGGCCATGGCAGGTGGCAACCTTCAAATTTTCGCGGGTAACGACATTGCCAGGGTGACTCAGTTCACAGACTCCGAAGACAACATCTCGATCATTCCGGATTCCAGCCACCAGTTCACTTCTAACTGGCTGTATCGCCGCGGCCATGTCGATCCCGCGACAGGCAAATTCGGTGCGATCGAATTCCAAGACAGTAATGGCGATACAATCGTGGACTCCTCCGCTTCCACCGCTTGGTGGATCGATTACAGCAACTTCTTCCAAGGCTTTGGAACCCTCGCTGGCGGTGACATCGCGCTTGTCGCGAAAAACGACATCGTCAATGCCGATGCAGTCTCCCCCACCAATGCCCGCATGGCTGGAATTGGTGCCGAGGAAAATCTAGCACCCGACTTAGCAAATCTCATCGAGTTCGGTGGTGGCGATTTGAAGATCGAAGCCGGCAGAAATATTGATGGAGGCCTCTACTACGCCGAGCGTGGACAAGGCATCTTGCAGGCCGGTGGCGAGGTGAAGACGAATGCGGCCCGCTCGCCCTCTTTGGGACTATTGGGAGCACTCGGTGCCTACAGCGAGTCTTTGTTGACCAGCACCGAGCCGGAAATTTTCCTGCCAGAAACCTGGCTGCCCACGGCTCTCTTTGTTGGCAAGGGTTCGTTCGAGGTTTCCGCAAAACAAGACATCCTGCTCGGCCCAATCGCCAACGCCTTCCTCATGCCGGCTGGGTTGGGAAACAAGTTCTGGTATAAATCCTACTTCAGCACCTTCTCTCCAGACTCCAGCGTGGATGTGAAGTCGCTCGGCGGCGATGTCACCTTCCGGTCATCCACAATCCTGCCCTTGGAGTTCGGAGCAAAACCGATCCTCACCGCTTGGATCCAGCAGCAGAACCTCTTCAATGTCGAAGGCGCGGATATTTATTCTTCAAACTCGCAGCCTTGGACACGACTCTCGGAATCCACGCTCGAGGGCTTCGGCAGTGTGATGAATCTCATTCCTCCGACGCTGAAAGTTGGTGCCTTTGCTGGAAGTGTGAACACTATTGGATCCCTAATCCTTTCTCCTGCCTCGCGTGGGAATCTTGAAATCGTCGCGGCGGAATCGGTTAATGGCCTTCAACCTGCAGGCAAAACGGAGTTTCAGGACGAAGCGGGCAATCTCTACTCGCTCATGGGGTGGATTTCCTCGACTATCAACCTCTCGGACGCCAATCCCGCCGCAATACCAGGAACAACCGCTCCTCTCAGCTACTACGGATATGCAGGTGAATCGGGCGTCCTTTACGAGTCCTCCGCAAACTTCCTCGCAAACATCGACAAAGCCCTTGGCGAAACCGGCTCCTATGCTGGCAACGATGCGGCTATCGATCTGAAGAGGCTTCGACATGGAGACTCGCTACTCCATGCGGGCGACACCGAACCCGTCCGAGTTTACACAGGCAACGGCGATATCTCCGGCCTCGTCCTCTACGCGCCCAAGTTCTCAAAAATCACCAGCGGAGGTTCGATCTCCGATGTGGCATTTTACCTCCAGAATCTTGATGCCAACGATATCTCCATCGTCTCGGCGGCAGGCGACATCATCCCCTACAACGAAGCAGCGACACTTCGCACCGAGGCATCGAACATTCTCGCCGGAAATGTCGTTCTCGATGCACCACGCATCACAGCGAATAACAAAGCAGTGACTGCGCTTGCCGGTGACATCCAGATTTCAGGCCCGGGATTCCTTGAGGTCTTGGCTGGCGCGAATCTGGATCTCGGCACGGGAGAAAATCTGTCCGATGGCACCGGCACGGGCATCATCAGCATCGGCAATTCCCGCAATCCCAACCTGCCATTTGAAGGCGCCTCGATCATTTCGCTGCATAGGTGGGGCGGGGGGCGCTCCGGCTCTCGGCCTCGCTGGTAGCAATTTGGATTTTGAGAATCTCGAAGCCATCGCCCCGAGCGGCTCAATAGTGGAACCGCTCTCTGACGATCCAGAGCACATCGCGATCGCTGGTTTGCAAACCCTGTATTCCATTATCGCGGCCACAGGCGAAGCGTATCCAGAGACTTCCAGCTACGAACCCGCTTTGGAGGCCGTGGAGACTGTCTTTGCGGCACTCGATGGGACAGGCGACATTTTCACCCGCTCGCGTGACATCCGGACTGTGAGCGGGGGTTCGATCGCTTTGGCTGCTCCGCGCGGCGGCCTCACCATGGCCTCGGACATTTTTGGAAATCCTCTTACGCCACCGGGCATCGTCACGGAGTTTGGTGGCGGAGTCTCTATTCTCACAGATGGCGATGTGGATATCGGTCGCGCCCGTATCTTCACGCTTCGCGGAGGCGATATGACGATCTGGTCCACCACGGGCGACATCGCTGCGGGCACATCCCCTAAAACCGTCGTCACAGCTCCTCCCACCCGTGTCGTCATCGACTCACCCAGCGCGGATGTGAAAACCGACCTCGGCGGCCTAGCCACAGGCGGTGGCATCGGCGTTCTCGCCGCTGTCGAGGATGTCGAACCTGGCAATGTCTACCTCCTCGCTCCCGAAGGAACCGTGGATGCGGGAGACGCCGGCATCCAAAGCACAGGAAACTTGAATATCGCTGCCGTCTCCGTGATCAATGCCGATAACATTTCCACTGGCGGAACCTCAGCCGGCGTCCCTTCCTCGGCACCCGCAGCAGCAGCCCCGGTCTCGGTTGCCCCGTCCGCGTCGAGCAGCACTGCAGCCTCTTCCTCCGCCGCGCAGAGCATGGCCAATCAGGCTCAGGAACGCCCTGAGACAACCGAGGAAAAACCATCACTAATCACCGTGGAAGTCCTCGGCTACGGCGGCGGTGACTCTGCAGAAGAGGAAGAGCAGGACGCAGGCTAAAAACGCTCAGGCCTTTGCCAGAGCCGCTCAACAAGGCAGATCGAGCATTTCTAAAATAGTATAGTGTTACGAAATTGTGACACTAAACCCCTCGCAGATCGTTACCGCCCCCGCGATTTTCGGACCGCAATCACTCGGATTCACCGTGTGGCGCATCACAAATCCATAAATCAATTCCAAGACATCTCATGTTTAAAATCCAAACCAAATCACTGCTGATCGGCGCGGCGGCCCTCGGGCTTGGCCTCACCGCCCAGGCTCAAACAACGATTGATATCGTAGGAGCGACTGCGTTTCGCTCTGCGGCTCATAACTCAATCGTGGCAGCATTCACTGAATCTGGCGCTCTCGGCACGACCTGGAATTACTCCCACAATCACGCCAGCACGCCCACCAGCGCCAGCCGCGCAACCTACAAGGGAACATTTCCCGGCATTACAGGCACAACTGTTATTCGCGTAAGCTGGACAGGTTCTGTGGAAGGCGTTCGCTCATTGGCCAGCTCCAAAGCCACACCCGACACCTTTATTCCAGAAGCATCGGTAGGCACAGGGGTGACTGCTAATGTCACTGCGACAACCACAGGCCTAAGAACAGCCGTCATGGCTTTCTCCGATGTTGCTCAATTGAACACACCCTATAAATCTCCTAAACTGGGCGGAGGACCTGTTGGCGTGATCGCTTTTGCTCCAGTCATCAATAAAGGAGCCGAGGCAGAGATCACAAATATCACCAACCTTCAACTGCGCCGTCTTCTCTCCAACGGAACAATTCCCGAGTCGATGCTGACCGGTAACACGACCTCCAACGGAACGATATATGTAACAGGAAGAAATGATGGTTCAGGAACGCGAGTTGCCTTCTTATCGGAGGTCGGTCATGGAGCGGCGAACGCTGTGAAACAATATGTGATCAACGCAACTACCAGCATCACAGATCTCGCGACTCCAGTATTAGCACCAATCACTGCGAATTCGACCACCTACCCTGGTTATGTTCTTTCAACTGATTTTGCAAAGAAAGCAGTAATCGGAAACGGTGGTTACCAGAGCGGTGGAACAATCGCCACCTGGATGAGGCTTCCTTCTTCCGGAGATTTTAACATCGTTAGCTGGTTGGGCACATCCGATGCAATTACCGCCTACAATTCCGGCACCGGCGGCCGCGTGCTTTCCTACAATGGCGAGAAGTTGGAAGGTGTTGCAGCGGGATCTTTCTCCGAAGCCGATCGTAACAAGATTCGCCTTGGCAAATACTCTGCTTGGAATTTTGAAAATCTTTTCACCAAAGGCACCTTAACAGGAAATAATAAAGTTGTTTACGACAAGCTCGTATCAACTATTCCTTCCAATCTGGGATCTGCCGGTGTCGCGAATGATTCTTCCTTCAAAGTGACCCGCACCACAGATGGAAGCGTAATTGCCCCCAAATAATACAATTCAATAGTTTAAAATCGGACTGGCACTGCCTTGCAGTGCCAGTCTTTTTTTTTCGTTAAAGCTGGTTGATTTTTTAATCTCAAAAGTGCCATTGTTGATTTCAAAATTCGAATAATGGCAAGCGGTCTGCCCCTATGCTTCTAATCAGAAAAAGAACCTATTTGGCACTTGCGATAATCGTCTTGGGATTCGCAGTCTTTTTACTCGTCCCCTCAAGCAATAATCTTTCTTTAAATTCTTACCAAGAATACGAAACGAAAATAAAAAAACGCCAAAGCGACTTCGGATTTTCTGAAAAAAATAATGCGAAACCTTTAGAGCAACCTTCGGGACCCATCCAAAAATCGGATATTCACTCCTCAGATGCGGAACTCCAAATTTCGATCCCGCAAGGAGCCAAGCTACCAGCGGCATTTATGGATGAAGGCAACCCAGAAGACAGCGAAGGGGTGAAAGAATTACTCCTATCGCTCGAAAAAGAATTTCAGGAGGAGTATGGAACGGAATCGCGCAAAGGGCTTACTCCCGAGGACGCCTGGGAAAACGCCAGATCAAAGTCCGACGAACGCTATCAGGCCCTGTTTGGGCAAGAAGCCTACCTCGAAGCCTTGAATCTCTCTGCGGAAGACGCCAGAACAGACTGGAAAACAAATCAGTAGCCTGGCCTTGAAAAGCTCAATCAGCGGCGATTTCCGCTCTGAGTTTTTCGGCCAACTGATTGGCTGCCTCAAGTTCCTTGGAAGGCAAGTAAACGCGCAACTCATTCATTTTGTATACGGCAAGCGGCTCCCCTTGATCGGCAGCAAGAGACAACCAAGCCACCGCCTCAAGTCGGCGCGAGCGTTTTTTTGATGAAGGATCGAGCAAATGCCCAAGATTGCTTTGCGCCTTGAAATTTCCTTTCCGCGCTGCCTGGCGAAACAGCTCCTCTGCTTTTTTTGGATCCACCTCCACAGCATGTCCCTCACGATACATCACCCCCAGCATATTGGTTGCTGAAGGGTTACCACCATTCGCACTCGCTTCCACATGTGGAAGGGCTTTTTCAAAATTGGGCTTGGACTCCGGATCGTAGAGACCCAGAAAATAAATCTCTGCGAGAGATGCATGGGCATCTTCTGACCCCGTAGAAGCAGCAGACTCCATCAAAGCGAGACCTTTCTCTCTATCGGCCTCCACGCCACGCCCCTCCAAATAAAACCTAGCCAAATTTACTTGGGCTGCCTGCGAACCCAAAAAAAAATCGAGAGCTTTGGCTTCATCCTTATCAACACCGCCCCGTCCGTTTGCATAAAAAAAACCGGCCGCACTGAAGGCATCCGGATACCCCGAGCCCATGGCTTTTTTGAATTGATCAAAAGCCGAAACCTCATCACCAGCCTTCAAAAGCTCCACTCCCGCTTGGTATTCCGTTTTTCCTAGAGGAGCCTCCGCCAGGCAAAAATGGACAGCTAGAAAACAGGCTAAAAATGTCGCAAATCGAATCATCACCCGAAAATTTGGAGGCGCTACCGTGCCTGCAATCTAGAAAAGTTTTGTTACAGATTTGTAACATTTATGTTCGTCCTCGCCTTATGCCGCTTTCGAATTTATGGAGAGCGGCTGAATGAAAAAAACCATCCTTCTCCTGTCCACTTTGGCCTTCCTCGCCGCCTCCGCGCGGGCTGAGAAAGTCCAGGTGGATCCTGCCATCCCCGTTTACGCACCGGTCAGCGGCATCAGCGGAAACCTGAACTCGATCGGGTCGGACACGCTGAACAACCTCATGACACTTTGGGCCGAGGGTTTCAAAAAAGCCTACCCGAATGTGAATATCCAGGTCGAAGGCAAGGGCTCGTCCACCGCGCCTCCAGCCTTGATCGAGGGCACTGCCCAGCTTGGGCCAATGAGCCGCCCGATGAAGAGCGCGGAGATCGATGCCTTCGAGAAAAAATTCGGCTACAAGCCAACGGAAATCCCCGTCGCAGTTGATGCTCTCGCGGTGTTCGTGAACAAGGACAATCCGATCAAAGGCCTCACGATGGCACAAGTAGACGGAATTTTTTCCAGCTCGCGCAAGAGCGGTTCGGAAGACATCGCGAACTGGGGCCAAGTCGGCCTCACCGGCGATTGGGCCAAAAAGCCATTCTCGATCTACGGCCGCAACAGCGCCTCGGGCACCTACGGATTCTTCAAGGACGAGGCGCTCCAGAAAGGCGACTTCAAACCCACGGTGAAGGAGCAACCCGGCTCGTCCGCCGTTGTGCAAGGCATCGCCAGCGACCTAGGCGCGATCGGTTACTCCGGCATTGGCTACAAAACCTCTGATGTCCACACCGTCGCCCTTGGCGAGGAAACCGACAAATTCGTTGAGCCCAGCTACGAAAATTGCGTAAACGGCGAGTATCCCCTCGCCCGCTTCCTCTATGTTTACATTAACAAAAAGCCCGACGCCACGCTCGATTCACTCACCAGCGAATTCCTCAAATTCGTGATCTCCAAAGAAGGCCAGGAGGTCGTGGTGAAAGACGGTTACTTCCCGCTTCCAAAAACAGCGGTGGACGAAACCCTCGAAGCCATCACTAAGTAAAAATCGAAGACAACCACCGCCGGGCAACCCACCCGGCGGCACCCCAAAAAACGCGGCTCCGGCCGCGTTTTTTTATTTCTGAAATGGAAGCGCTGATCCGACGGTGGCTCGCAGATGAGTCCCCTTAAGTGGCTCATGCCTTAACTGATCAACAGCAGGCGCGGGGAATCTCCGGGCTGGGTCAGTGGAGCGCGATGCACGCACGGCGGGACGGGGCTGTCCGGGTAGTCAGTGGCAAGGCGCCAAAGATTGAAAAGGCCGAAGGAAAAAGGCTGAGCTTCAGGAGTCGGGGCGTAATGCAGGTCGTAGCAATGCTCGGCCAGAAACTCGCGAAAGCCGGGTCCCTCCCCTCCACCAAAAGCCGCGAGCAGAGCCTCCCGAGTTTCAGGGAGATCGATTCGTTTACAGGAATCCTCGTGGCGGAGACCCTCGCTCGGTGGACCGTAGTAGGTGCAAAGATAGGTCGAAGCTTCGAAGGGCGCGCTATCGGCGTGAAACGAAAAGACATCTGTCGCCACCACGCCGGGGTCCTCATCGCACGGGTAGCCATAGATGCAGTTTAGTGCCGGATCGAGGGCCTGATCGCGCAGGAGTTGCCAGTCGGCAAGCATCTGCTCAACGGCCGTGCGGCCTGCATGGCTGAGGCGAAGCGCACGCAACCGCTCTGCGTCCAGAGCCATGATCGGCTCGCCATCGCCCTCACCCAGCGCTGCGACTACCTCGGCAAAGTCACCGGGGAGGGTGCGTTCCCAGCAAATGGCATTGACGCCGGAGTGGAATGGCGTGCCCACCAATTCGGCAAAGCTGTGCACACACCGCACGCGTGGGTAGTCGGTTGGCAAAGTGAAGGGAGTCATAGGCAAAAGCGCGGAAATCTGATGAGTCAGAATGATGACTTTAGTTGCGATTTAGTGCAGCGCCATTTTGGTGGCTGTGGAGGAGTCCATGCGGCCGCTGGGGCTGATTCCTTGGGCGACTTGCCACTCCTTCAAAGCAGCAACAAATGTGGGGCTGGGCATTCCGTTGTGCGGGCCGGCGTAGAATCCGCCAGCGGCGAGAATTTGCTGAATTTGGCGCAGGGTTTCGACCTGCGAATTCGCCTCGGCTCGTGCGAACGGACCACCAGCAAAAAAGCGCCCGATGGCGTTGTAATCTGGAGCAGGCGCCGGGCGATCCACACCGAGCTTGGCGAGGGTTTGATGGTTGAGTTCGCCGGTGACCTTAAGATTTTGGGCGAGTTGGAACCGCCGAATTGCGGCGTTCGTCATGCTGCCTGAGGCCCCGTCCACCTTGCCATTGTAATAACCCAGAGCTTGGAGTTTTTTTTGAACTAAGCGGATCGAATCGTCTGCACGGACATCAACCACGGGAAGAAAAGCCATGGCGAGGAGGAGAACGCAAGGATGCCAGTTCCACATGTGGGAGATTCTTCACGGCCTGCGCCGAAAATCAAGAGGCCCATCTTGATCGGTATTGCCGAAGTGGGCAGCAGCGGCTAACAAATCCGACCTGATTTTAAAACCCATGCGCAAAAAAATTATCGCCGCCAACTGGAAGATGAACATGACCGTCGCCGAAACGGTCAGCTACCTCGAGAGCTTCCGCACCAATGTCGAAGCCGTGAACGGAGTCGAAATCGTGATTGCCCCGCCCTTCACCGCCATCGCCAAACTCTCGGAACTCCTCGGTGGCTCCCAAAAAATCAGCCTCGGCGCGCAGAATATGTATTTCGAAATGTCGGGAGCCTTCACCGGCGAGATCAGCCCCGCCATGCTGCGCGAGCTTTTCGTCCGCTTCGTGATTCTGGGCCACAGCGAACGCCGCCAGATTTTCGGCGAGACCGACGCGCTGATTAACAAAAAAGTCCACACCGCCCTCGCCTGTGGTCTCAAGCCGATCGTCTGTGTCGGCGAGACCCTCGAAGAGCGCGATGCAGGTCGCGAAACCGAAATTCTCACCACCCAACTCCGCGGCAGTCTGGCCGGCGTGCCTGCCGAAAAAATCTCCAGCATCGTCATCGCCTATGAACCCGTCTGGGCTATCGGCACCGGCCGCAATGCCACCCCGGAGCAGGCCCAGGATGCCCACGCCCATGTCCGCAAAGTTCTCGCAGAAATCTCCGATGCGGAAACCGCGAACAAAGTCCGAATTCAATACGGCGGCAGCGTGAAACCCGCCAATGCAGCCGTCCTCCTCAGCCAGCCCGACATCGACGGCGCCCTCGTCGGCGGTGCCAGCCTCGAAGCCCACGGCTTCTCCGAAATCGTCAAAGCCGCCGTCGGGAAGTAATCCTCCCACCTCGCGATCCTGCCAGGAGCCCCGCCGACTCGCTCGTGCGGGCGCAGAGTTCTATTGCGCCAATTTCCCTGCTGGTAAAAAGCGGATACACCCTCGTGCTTCAAGCGAGCGGTGATTTTTGGTGGGAGAGAAAAGGGGAAGTGGCTCCTGAGGTAGGACTCGAACCTACGACCAATCGGTTAACAGCCGACCGCTCTACCACTGAGCTACTCAGGACTCGAAAAACGAGTGAGAGATAGAAACCTTTCGTCTCCGTGTTTTCAAGCGGAATTTTAACTTTTAGTCGGCAAGGTGCAGACGAGCAGATGGGTCTCCGCTGCTGTTGGCGAAACATTCATCCCGCTTCCACAGGCTGGAATCAGGAAAAACTCGGCGGGGGCTAAGGTGCGGCCGCCACAGGTTACGGGGTGATCCAACGAGACAGCTAGGGCGAAGGCTGATTGGGGGCGAAGATCACGGCTCGTCGAGAGGGAGATTTTTTCGACATGGAAAAACTCGCAGTCCGCCACGAGGGGATCGACGGAGGGTTTTACGACGGGCTCGAAATCCTCAAAGTCGATCGAGGCCAGGGATTCGGCGATGTGGAGCGCACGGGCCTTGCCGTCGAGGCCGGTGCGGTTCCAGTCGAACACCCGGTAGGTCGTGTCGCTGTTCTGCTGGATTTCGATGATCACATTTCCGGCGCCAATCGCGTGGAGGCGGCCACTGGGAATGAAGATACTCTCCCCGGCGCGGACTGGAATTTCGTGAAGAGCGGTTTCCACCCCGCCGGTTTCGAGGAGTTTTTGAAATACCTCACGCGTGATCCCCTTTTTGAGCCCCGCGTAAATATTCGCGTCTCCCGTGCAGTCTAAGAAATACCAAACCTCGGTCTTCGGCTCGCCGCCAAGTTCCTGAGCTTTGTGGGTCGGCGGGTGCACTTGGACGGAGAGTTTGTCGGCGGCGTCGAGGAGTTTCACCAAAATCGGAAATCTCTTCGAGCGATGTGTGATGTAGGCCGAACCGAAAACCTCCTCGCGTTGATGGCGCCAGAGGTCGTTCAGGGTTTTTCCTTCAAACTCCCTGCTAGTCACGACGCTCTGCGCATCCTCGCGATCGACCATCTCCCAGACTTCCCCAATCGGCGCACCGGGCGGGAGTTTTTTCCCGAATCGCGCCAAGCTGGTGCCACCCCAGACGCGTTCCATGGCAATCGACTCAAATGAAATCGGCTCATTCATGCCGTCACCATCCGGTCGATGCGTCGCCGAAGGCAATGGATTTTTCCGAAGAACGCCGCCATAGTGCCAGTCACTGCATTCATCGATGCGAATTGCCCGCTGGTTCATATATGGTCTGCCTGTTGCCCTGCTGCTTTTGTTCGGCTTGTCGTATTGGAACGCCTCGCGCCTTTCAGCGGACAAGAAAAACGAGATGTCGCTGGGCTTGCTTGGCGAGCCGTCCACGCTGAATCCCATCCAGCAGGCTGACAGCGCCTCCTCGCAGGTAACGGGCTCGATTTTTAATGGCCTCCTCAAATACAGCCCCGACCTCGAAATTATCGGTGATTTGGCTAAATCCTGGACGCTTCACCAGACGACCACTTTTGTCTTTCGCGACGCCCCAACCACCGAAGCGGCGGCGGCGATTCTCCAGAACGCCAAAAAAGACTGGCCCGCCTGGAGTCTAGAGAGAGTCACGACGCGCGGACGGGAGTTGATATTGCAACTCCGCGAGCCGGGTCTCGATGCCAGTAAAAAAATCCGGGCCCTCTTTGAAGCCTCCACCCTCGCTCCCCTCGCCAACCTTCGGATTGAAACTAAAAACAACACCCGAGAACTCCTCCCCGCCTTGAGGCAATCGCTCTCCTCAGACTCGATTCTCCGTGAATGGGTCGAGAGCGGCGCGGCCTTGGAAATCAGCGCAGATCCGGCTCTGAAGCCTCAAATTGAGTCATGGCTCGCAGCCAATGGCGGCGGGAGTGTGACGGTCGTCGAGCCTGTGGAATTCCTCGCCGAGCCCGAGGTGGTGTTCTCGCTTCGTGACGATGTGCGCTGGCACGACGGCGCAGCATTAACCTCGCGCGATGCGGCGTTCACCTATGCCGCGATCATGGACGATGCGACTGCCTCCCCGCGCAAGCCGGACTTCGATTTGATCCTGCGGGTAGAAACGCCCGACGAGCACACCTTCCGGGTCGTTTACCGCAAGCCCTACTCTCCCGCCTTGGAGAGCTGGATGATCCCGCTTTTGCCCGCGCACCTGCTCGAGGGAAAACCTCAGGACTGGTGGGTGCGAAATTTCAACCGCACCCCCATCGGCACCGGTGCGTTCAAGTTCGCCGAGTGGCGCACAAATGAATTCCTCCGCGTGGAGAAAAACCCCGATTACTTCGATGCGCCAGGGCCTTGGCTCGACGGGATCGTTTACCGCTTCATGCCCGACCAACTCACGCTTCGTCTCGCCTTCGAGACGCGGCAGGTGGATTTTTGGAGCGCCGAACCCTGGACCGTTACGGCGTTCGTCGGCGATCCACGCTTCGAGGTCTTCACGAGCCCGACGAGCAGCTACACCTACATCGGCTGGAACCTCCAGCGCCCGCTGTTTCAGGATCCCCTCGTCCGCCGCGCCCTGGCCCACGCCGTCGATGTGCCCTCGATGGTGCGCTACATTCTTTACGGGCACGGCCTCCAGAGCACCGGCATCTTCACGCCCCAGATGTGGTTTTTCGATCCCTCAATCACTCCCCTCGCCCATGATCTCGAAAAGGCCCGCCAACTCCTCGCCGAAGCTGGCTGGAAGCCCGGAGCCGACGGAATCCTCGAGAAGAACGGCGAACGATTTTCCTTCACCCTTATCACCAACAACGGAAACGAAGTCCGCCGCGACATCGCCACGCTCGCGCAGGACGGCCTGAAAAAACTCGGCATCGAGGTGAAGGTCGAACTCTACGAGTGGGCCGTGTTTTTAAAAAACCACATCAACAAGCGCGACTTTGACGCCATGGTGCTCGGCTGGTCGCTCGGCAACAGTTACGACCAATTCCAGATCTGGCACTCCTCCCAAGCGAATCCCGAGCAGCTCAATGTCGTGGGCTACAAAAACCCCAAGGCCGACCGCCTGCTCGACGAGATCCGCCAGGAATACAACCGCGAGAAAATCATCCAAATGGCCGCCGACCTCCAGCGCACCATCTACGACGACCAGCCCTACCTCTTCCTTTATGTCCCCGAAGGCACGAGCGTCATGTGGAAGGACGCCTACCGCATCCGCCGACCTGATGGTAAAGGCGGTTGGATCGACTCGCCGGTGGAAATGACCAAGGCCGGCTGGGCGTATTGGTCGGATTGGTTCTATCGCCCTGAATTCTCGGACCGCCTGCCGAAATGAAGCCCCACACGCACAAAGCTCGCCCGAACTCCGGCCACCTCGAGATCGCCCAAGCGTGCATCTCTGAAGAAAAAAAGATCCGACTAATCCGTCCTAGCCGACCGATCTAAAAAACCATGCTCCACAAATTCCGGCTCATGATCGGTATTTGAAATGAACATTCAGGACTTTGAAATCATGGTGGTCGGGTCTCCAAACGCGGTTGTTTTGCTGGAGGGACGGAGGGGGATTTCGGAGGCGGATACGATGGCAGCGAGGGATTTCGGGGAGTTTTTGGCGCGGAGATTTCCGGCCCTGCGTTTTCGATCTGGAAATGCGGAGGGGGCGGATCAGGCATTTTCTGATGGCGTGGCGAGGGTGGATGCGGGGCGGTTGCAAATCGTGGCGCCCTATGCCTCGCATCGTAAGAAAAGCCGCAATCCGGCCGTTGCTTTCTCATCGCCGGATGATTTGTCGCCGGAGCAAGTCGCCGAAGTCATCAAAAAGACGGCGGCGGCCAGCCCGAAGGTGGAAAGGCTTTTGAGCCGATGGAAAGATGGCGGCGCGCTTGCGGCCAAGGCGACCTATCTCCTGCGAGATTCGATGAAGGTGCTTGGCCACTCGGAGGAATTTCCCAAGCCGGTGTGCGGGATCTTTTTTATTGATCCCTCCGACCCGATGGCCGGCGGAACGGGCCATACGATTCGGGTTTGCCAGCAGGAGTCCGTGCCCGTGGTGTTTCAAAACGATTGGCTGCGGTGGATGCAATCCAGGGGTGGCTGAAGTTTGGGTCGGCAGCGGGTGGTTTTGGGGTGCGAAAAGACAGCGAAATCCTCGGTTTTCAAGCAAAACCGCGCCGTTTACCAATAAGTAAAAACTAACTTTATAGCGTTCTTTATTAGGTTCTAGAATTTGATTATTACGATGGTTTTGAGCATGTTTTTTAGATCTGTAGGATCGGACGGATTAGTCGGATCTTTTATTTTTTCTTCGGAGATGCGCGCTTGTGCGATAGCCCCAAATGCCCTCAAGGCGCGGTGGGAGCGAGGGTTCTTCGGAGGTGGGATCCGCCGATGTCGAGCAGGATCACGGCCACGAGAATGCAGGCTAGAACGGCCGAGAATTTGTCCCACTGATAGAATTCCTGGTAGGTGTGAAGCCAAGCCCCGATCCCTCCGGCGCCGACATATCCAACGATGGAGGCCGAGCGAATATTGTATTCGAGCATCCACAGGGTGTGACTCCAAGCCAGAGGGGCCGCGTGGGGCCAGATGCCGTATTGGAAAGCTTGAATGCGCGAGGCGCCACCGGCACGCAGGGCCTCGCTCACTGCGGGGTCGGCACTCTCGAAGGCGTCGCTAAAGAATTTCCCCAGATACCCTAGCGAGTAAATCGCGAGTGCTGTCACGCCCGCCCCGGCATTGGCACCCAAAACCGCGACGGCGATGAGTGCCCAAATCAAGCCAGGGATGGAACGAATGCCATTCAGCAGCAGGCGGACAACGAGCACCAGGGCACGGGGGGCGATATTTTTAGAGGCGGCGGCGGCAACGGGAATACCGACGAGGCAGGCGAGGACCGTGCCGAGAACTGCGATTTGGAAGGTCTCGACGAGCGATGGGAAAATGGTGGGCAGAATCGAAAAATCCGGAGGCCAGAAGCGAGAGAGAAAACGGCTGAGATTCGCGGCGTAGTCGAGTTCGCGCCCCGAGGACTGGATGACTGGCAGGGAAAAGAGAACCGCCAAAAGGAGCAGAAGGGACGCCACGCGGGGCGCATCGAGGCGGGGGAGTTTCACTTCGTCTGGGTTGGTGTGAGTTCCCAATCAGAGGCGCCACCGAGGCGAAGGCGGAGGTCCGAGAACTCCTCGCTCAGCTCGGGATCATGCAAGGCGCAGATGACAGTGCACCCCTTGTCATCACAGAGCGTCCGCAAGAGTCGAAGGACATGGCGGGCGAGTTCGGGGTTGAGGTTCGAAACCGGCTCATCCGCGAGCAGGAATTCGGGCTGGGAAATGATCGCTCTCGCCACGGCAGTTCGTTGCCTCTCCCCGCCGGAAATCCGGGATACCGGCTGATCCGCCAGGGGCTCGAGGCCCAGTTGCGCAAGGAGTTCTTGGGCGAGTGCCTGCTCGGAGCGGGGAAATCCAAAAAGCGTGCGCCAGGCCGAGTGGCGGGACAAAAGACCGCAGAGGACATTAGTTTTCACGCTGGCATTCGGCGTGAGGGCCAGATGTTGAAAAACACACCCGATGTGTCGGCGAAATTGTCGTGGCGAATGTTCATGGCCTTGTGATCCACGATAGGAAATGTGGCCCTGAGCGGGTTCCAGCATTCCAGCAAGACAGGAAAGCAGGCTAGTTTTTCCAACCCCCGAGCGACCCTCGACCGCGAGAAATGTTCCCCGAGGAAGATTCAAGTCGAGGCCGAGCAACACAGGGCGACCCTCGCGCTCCACATTCAGCCTATTGATACAGAGCTGGGTCATTCCTGAGGGATGATGGCCAGCGCTTCGACGATCGGTTGGAGGTGCTCGTCGGCCTTCGTAGGGACAAGGGGCGAGGTGAAAACCGTCTGGCAGAGCTTCGGATCGGCGGAGGTGAATTCGAGCAAGGCATTACGGAGTTTTTCGCGGGCGGCTTGATCGAGTCGCGCGGAAACAGCGAGCGTATGAGTGGGCACAGGGCCTTGTCGCGCGAGGATGCGAAGGCGGTTTTTTTGCTCGGGCGTCATGTGCTTGTCTTTCTCGAAAACATAATCACTGACGGCCGCCGCCTCGGCTTCTCCGGAAAGAACCCTCTCGACGCCGCTCATGTAGCCGGTGCCGAACCATACATTGCCCGCGCCAAAAAACTCGACGGGCTCTTTCGCGATAAGTCCCCGCTTTTTGAGGTCCAGCCTGGGAATGAGGTGGCCGGAAGTGCTGGTGGGACTGGCAAACGCGACGGGTTTTCCACGGAGTTGCTCAAGGGATTCGTAGGGTTTTTCTTTCAAGCAAAGCCAGAGACTCGAGTAGTCGCGGCGTCCGTCGATTTCTCCAACAAGAAGGAGTTCGGCAGCATCGGCTTTGCGGGCGTGAACCATGTCGGTCGCGCTGAGCCAGCCTAGATCGATGGAGCCATTAGCCAGTCCCTCGATGATAACCGTCGCCGACAAAGGAACGATCACCCGCACAGGGCGGCCGAGGATTTTCGAGAGGGATTGGGCCAGCGCCTCCCGCTCTTTGAGCATTTGGTCGGGGTTCTTGTCTGGCTTGAGGGCCACGACGATGGACTCAGGGAGCGGGTTTCCACCCATCGTGGTCGCCACTCCCGAGAGGAGAGCCACGAGTAAAAAAATGGAGCGAAGGATTCGGTTCATCACAGATTAAAAAGACAGCTCAGGCCTCGAAGATTAGAACTCTACCTTGATGCCCGCATACCAATTTGTTGGGGCGGCGGGGTCGATGCCGTCGGCTCGGATGCGGGCGTAGTAGTCGGCGCCGAAGAGGTTGTTCACGCCGGCGATGACACTCACCGTGTCGCGCCAGACTTTGGCCTCGGCGGTCAGATCCCACACGCTGTAGGCGGGGATAAAGCGGTTCGAAGCGTTGTTGTCGGAGGCGTTTGAGTCGCCGACGAAGTTGCCGAGCAGGGCGAGCTTCACGCGGTCGCGCCAGTTGTAGGTGAGGCCGAGACGGAGGATGTAGTCGGAGAGGTATTGCGGAGTGTTTCCCTGATTCGGACCGTTGATGAATTCACCGCTTTGCAGTGTGAGGGCGGTGAAGGCCGAGAGCGAACCGTAGCGGTCCACCCAGGATCCCGATTTTTTGGCGCCCGATTTGGTGGCGACTTCTTTATTCCATGTGGCGTCCGCGAGGCCGATGAAGTCCAACTCGGTGTAGAGGTCCCAGCCATACACGACTGAGCGTCCGGCGTTTTCGATGATCGTCGTGATCTGGCCTTGGTCCACCGCACGGGTGCCGATCTGGTCGGAGTTATCGATCAGGAAGAAACTGGTATCCCAAGTGAGCCAAGAGGTTGGCTCGCCTTGGAAGCCCACCTCGTAGTTGACGATAGTGGATTCTTCGAGGTTTCCGGCGACCTGTGTGTTTGCCGAGGTCGGGACGGCCTGGGTGAAGATCGGCGGACGGTAGGCCTGCGAGACATTGGCGTAAATGGCGACTTCGGGCGTGAAGTCATACTCGACGCCGAGGCCGAAGAGCGGGGCGAAGTTGTAGTTCGTCTCGTCCTGCAGGGGGTTTCCGGTTTGGAAGGACGAGGTGTTCACGAGTTCGCGCACGCTTTGCCAAATGTTCTCGAGGCGAAAGCCGGGCGTGATCGAGAGGTTGCCGAACTGGAAGAGATTTTCGGCGAAGAGGCTGTAGTAAACGCTCTCGCGGTTGCTTTGGTTGATGGTCGTGCCGCTCATGGCGGTCGGCGAGTTGCCGGTCTGGTCGGTGCGGGGCGACCAGTCGTAGTAGAACATCATGCCGCCGGAGAGCGTGTGGGTATTGTCGAGCCATTCCCAGTTGTGGCTCAGGCGGGGCTCGAAGCCGAAGTTGTAGAATTGCTGGTTCTGGATTTCGTTCGTCTGGGACTTCGGGCCGGTGGGCAGCGTGCCGAAGCCGCCGCCGTTCTGGCGCCGGCTGAAGCGCAGGTAGTAATTCCACCAAGTGCGGAAGGTCGCCAGCGTCGTCTCGGAAATGTCCCACTCGTTGATGAGCGAGGTGGCGTAGCGACTCACGCGCATGCGGTCGTGGAAGCGCGAGGTGCCGTAACGGTCGGTCTCGTAGTTCACGGCATTCGGTCCATCCTCCAGCGTGAGGCCGCCGGGCTCGCCGTGCGTTTCGTCATACGCGGTGATATTCAGGTAAGTGCGGAACGGCCCGGTGGCATCCAGCGCGAAAGTGCCGCCCCAGGCGTTCAGGAAAAAGTCGCTATTCGCCTCGCGGAAGCCCTGTGTTTGCTGGTGGTCGTAGTAGCCGTAGTAGCCGAATTTCCCGACCGTGCCGCCGAACGAGGTGAAGTTCGAATACATGTCGAAACTGCCGAGGATGTTCGTGGATTCGATGGTGAATGGCGTGTCGAGCGGTGGCTTTTTCATCACGAAGTTGATCGCCCCCGCCGGCTGCGGGCCATACATGAGCGCCGCACCGCCACGGACGATTTCCACGCTCTCCACGGCATCCAGCGGCGGCGTGTAGTAGGCCTCGGGATAGCCAATCATGTCGGCGTGGATTGGGATGCCATCCTCGAGGACTTGGAAATACTGAGTCCGGTGTGGGTCGTAGCCACGATACCCGATGCTCAGCAGCGGCGTGTTTTCCTCGGCCAAAATCAACCCCGGCGTCTTCGCGATCACCTGCCGGTAATTGTCCATGCTGATTTCCGGAATTTGCTCCAGATCGATGTTCGAGGTTTTTTTGCCAGCGTGGATTTTCGTTCCCTGCACATCCGGGAGAAAAACGCCATCGACCGCACGGTCGTAGTCGGCGCGCACTTGAACCTCCTCGAGTTGCTGCACCGCTTCTTGGGCAGCCAAGGGACTGGCCGAATGCCCCGCCGCCATCATGATCACGGCGAGTTTCGCTGCACGAATTGTCAGAGAGTTGAGTTTCATGAAAGCATGCTTTTTAGTGAGACGAGGTCTCATATGCAAGCATCGTTTTGAGACTAGGTCTTATTTTCTAGCTGACAATTCATCCCAAATCGAGAAAATCACCACCATGCAAACCTTGATGGATTACATGATAAAAGGGGGCTCGCTGATGTGGGTCCTGCTCGGATTTTCGGTCGTCGGAGTCGCCGTGATTCTGGATCGTCTGGCGACCTACCTTTCCTACGGCTTCGGTCCTGACGAATGGCTCAAGCGCGTGCTAGCCGAGATTGAAGCCGGACGCGTCGATCAAGCGCTCGCCATGGCCCGCAAAAACCGCCACCCCGTCGCGCGTGTTGTGGAGGTCTATCTCGAAAACCTCAGCCGTCCCGCGAAGGTTCGCGTCGACAATGTGAAACGCGAAGGCGCTCTGGTTCTCGAGCGAGTGGAGAAACGCCTGCGCATTCTCGCCGCGATTTCGCATCTCGCACCGCTCGTCGGCCTGCTCGGCACTGTGACCGGCATGGTCGTCGCCTTCGCCCAAATCGAATCGATCGACGGCGCACCCAAACCCTCGGACCTCGCCGGCGGCATCTGGGAGGCTTTGCTCACGACCGTCTTTGGCCTCGTCGTCGCTATTCCGTGCATGGCCGCCTACCACGCCTTCGAGAGCCACGCCGACAAAATCGCCCGCCGCATGGAACTTGCCATCACCGCGCTCGACGACGCCCTGCAACCGGGCTGCGGACGCGAATGCCCGGTGGCTGGATTCCAGATCGGGCCCCTGCAACCGCTCAAGGACGACTACCCCACCGTCGCCTGACCCATGTTCACCCGACCCAAACGCCCCACCCTCTCGATCGACATGGCCCCGTTGATCGATGTCGTTTTTTTGCTACTGATTTTTTTCATGCTCACCTCGAGCTTCGCCCCACCGGCGGTCCCGCTCACCCTGCCGAAAGCCGCCACCGGAGCCCCCTCCGAGACCGCCAAGGTCGTCGTCTCGCTCGATCAAGCGGGAGGAATTGCGATTTCAGAAAACCCTATCACCGAGTCCGAGTTTGAAACCGCCCTCCGTGCTGCGCTGGATCAAAACGCCACCACCACCGTGCATTTCCGGGGCGACACTTCGCTCGACTACGGCGTGTTCTTGAAACTCATCAGCCGTGCGAGGAACGCCGGAGCGAGCCAGTTCCATCTCGTCCACGACCCCGCCTCGAACCCTTGAGGTCCGGCTCCACCATTCTCTTTCTCGCCCTCCTGGGTCTCTCCGCGCTTCTGCACGCGTGGTTCGTCCACACCCGCCTGGCCAAAATCGAACCCGCCCGCGTCGATCTTGTTCAGGCCTCCACCACGGAAATCCTCCTCATCGAAGAAATCCCACCCACTCCCGAGCCCACGCCAGAACCAATTCCTCCCCCGCCCCAGCCAATTCCCGAGCCCACGCCAGAAGAAATCGTCACCGCCGAAAAAAGCCCTGAAATCGCCGAGCCAACTCCGGCCCCCACCCCTGTTCCAACACCCCAAGCCACCCCAACTCCCAAGCCGACCCCGAAACCCGAACCACGCGCCGCCAAGCCCAAGCCCGCCGCCGCCGTGAACATCCCCAAGCCGGTTGTGATTCAAAACACTCCGCCGAGTTACCCCGACCTCGCCCGGCGCAACGGCTGGGAAGGCCGTGTGCTCGTGCGAGTCGAAGTCTCCGCCGAAGGCCGCCCGATCTCCACCACCATCGCCCAAAGTTCGGGCTTCGGCGTCCTCGATCAATCCGCTCTCCGCGCCGTCAAATCCTGGCGCTTCCAACCCCGCACCGTCGCGGGAATTCCCTCCGCCGGAAGCGTCGAGGTGCCGGTGAATTTCTCCCTGAACCGCTGATTTTTTGCCGACTCGAGGGGCGATCACCCCATTGAGGCGGCACGCCGTGTGGAGTTCCCTGCCGCAAGGATTCGAGCCCTTGTGCCGAGCCCGAAAAAAACAAACTCCACCATGGTTAAACTTCTCTCAAAAAAACAAACGCGACTTCACGAGGCCGAGGACGGCTTTTCGGGAATCATTCAGATTCCGGTCGATTCCAAGGAACTCGAAGCCACTTGGGTCATGCCCGCCGAGGCCGAAGGGATCGTTCTCTTCGCGCATGGGAGCGGGAGTAGTCGACACAGCAAGAGGAACCAATTTGTGGCTTCCAAATTGGTCGAGGCAGGGCTCGGAACGGTGTTGCTGGACCTCCTCACAAATGATGAGGAATCCGATGATTTGGCTGATGGTCGCTACCGCTTCGATATTGATTTTCTTACCGACCGATTGATCGCGGCGACTCATTGGGTCAGGAGCCATCCGCGATCGAACCATTCTCGGCTTGGTTTCTTTGGTGCCAGCACCGGCGGCGCGGCGGCTCTCTGGGCCTCCGCCATTCTGGGTGACGAGATCAGCGCCGTCGTCTCCCGAGGCGGGCGGCCAGATTTGGTTTACGAACACCTCTCCGAAGTCGAGGCCCCCACCCTGCTGATTGTCGGCGAGCAGGACGAAGCCGTTCTCCAACTCAACCGCGACGCCTACGAACACCTCACCTGCATTCGCAAAATGGCGATCATCCCCGGCGCGACCCACCTTTTCGAAGAGCCGGGCGCCCTGGAAAAAGTCGCCAATCTCGCCGCCCGTTGGTTCGAAGTTCATCTCTCCCAAGCCAGCGAATCCCTCACACATCCTGCCATCCACCACGCATGAATGCTCGATTCAAAGACCGAAAAGATGCCGGCCGAATCCTCGCCGACAAACTCTCCAAATACACAAACCACCCGAATGCCGTCGTCCTCGCCCTGCCTCGAGGAGGAGTACCTGTGGCCTACGAAGTGGCTCAGGAACTGGGCCTCCCGCTCGACGTCTTGATCGTCCGAAAACTCGGCGTGCCCAATCACGAGGAACTCGCCATGGGGGCGATCGCCAGCGGCGGGATTCGTTTTCTCAATCGAAGTGTGATCGAAAGCCTCCGCATCCTTCCCGAGACTCTCGAGGCTGTGGAGCGGCGCGAGGCGCTGGAACTCATGCGCCGCGAGGCGATCTACCGAGGAAACAGGTCTCCGATTCAAGTCGAAGGTCGGATTGTCATTCTCATCGATGATGGGATTGCGACGGGATCCACCATGCGAGTGGCAATCCAACTTCTCCGTGCCCAGCATGTGCAAAAAATCATCGTGGCCACTCCTGCCGCACCGCCTTCGGCAAAATGGGAAATTGAACCCCTAGTGGATGAATTTATCGCCGTGGTCCTGCCTCCGGATTTCTACGGCGTGGGGCAATTCTACGAGGATTTCGCCCAAATGGACGACGACACGATCTACGAACTCGTTCAAATGGGAGCGAAAATCGAGCCAGTGGGAGCACTATGAACGAGGAAATCCAAGCCATTCGCCAAGCCGCACAGCCATTGACCGGAGGATCGGCGGATTACGATGCCCTGCTTGAGCGTTGCCGGAATGCAAGGCTCGTCCTGATCGGGGAATCAACCCACGGCACGCATGAGTTTTATTCCATTCGCTCGGCGATCACCCAGCGGCTGATTACGGAGCTCGGATTCAACGCCGTGGCGGTCGAGGCGGACTGGCCGGATTCGTGGCGTGTGAACCAATTCGCGCGAGGAATTGGGAAGGACGAGTCGGCGATCGATGCGCTCGGGGGCTTTAAGAGATTTCCCCAATGGATGTGGCGGAATTCCGATGTGCTGGATTTCGTCGGTTGGCTCCGGGATTACAACGACTCGCTTTCAAACAACCGGGCGAAGGTCGGATTCCACGGGCTCGATCTCTACAGCTTGAACGAGTCGATCAAGGAGGTGCTCGGGTATCTTGAAAAACATGACCCCGCCACCGCTCACAGCTTTGCGAAGAGGTATTCCTGCTTCGAGCATTTCGGTGGGGACTCGAGGCGATATGGGCTTTTCACCGGCACAGGGGTCGCCCACAGCTGCGAGGAGGAAGTCGTTGCCTCCCTCGCCGAGCTTCGCCGAAAAAAAGGCTCCTACCTGCAACTCGACGGCGAAGAGGCGGAAGATGATTTTTTTCACGCCGAGCAGAACGCCATGGTGGTCGCCAATTCGGAGAATTACTACCGCACGATGCTGCGGGGAGATGTGAAGTCTTGGAACCTCCGCGACCGGCACATGATGGATACCCTCCTCGCCCTCATGACCCACATGAACCGCATCCATGAAAACTCGCGAGTGGTCGTCTGGGCCCACAATTCCCATGTGGGAAATGCGCTCGCGACTCAGATGGGTCGCCATGGCGAATTCAATATCGGGCAACTTTGTCGTGAGCATTTCGGCGACGAGGCCGTCCTGATCGGCTTCACCACCTTTACAGGAACTGTCACCGCAGCATCCGAATGGGACGGACCTGCCGAACACAAAGCGATCCGCCCGGCGATTTCCAGGAGCTACGAAATGCTCATGCACCAAACGGGCCTTGGAAATTTCTGGTTGGATTTCCACGAGCATCCCTCCGTGGCCGAGCATCTGCGACCCATGCGACTCGAGCGGGCGATTGGGGTCGTTTACCATCCCGAGACGGAGCGGCAGAGCCACTACTTCGCTGCCTCGCTACCGGAGCAATTCGACGGGATTTTCCATATCGATGAAACGCGTGCTGTCGAACCCCTCGAGCGCACGGTCGATTGGGAGGCTGGCGAGGTGGAGGAAACTTATCCGAGTGGTTTGTAGACGACCGGACCGATCGGGGCTTGCGGGGGGAATTTCAAACAGGGATAAACTCCCTTCGAAATCCCATGATCAAAAGACTCCTCCATACCCGCTATCGTGTCAGCGACCTCGACAAAACCGTGGCCTTCTACCGCGATGTCCTCGGCCTTCAAGAAACCCGCCGCAGCAAAAGCGGACGAGGCTCCGAGTTGGTTTTCTTCCAAGCTCCGGGGACCGAGCAGGAGATTGAGATTTGCAAATATGACGGCAGTGGACCGGTGGTGGTCGGCCCGGATCTCACGCATCTGGCTTTCGAGGTGGATGACATCGAGGCTTTCGCCAAACACTCCGCCGCTCTGGGATATCCATTCAGCGACGGTCCGACGAAAACCTCGAAGGGTTCGGTGATCGGCTTCATCGATGCGCCCGAGGGCTACGAAATCGAATTGATCCAACCCGCGCCGAACGCCTGATGGAGTTCGACTGGACAGGCGGCTTTCCTGAGCCGCATGAACTTTCCTCCGGCGAGATCGAGGAATCGTTTGAAGATCCTTTCAGCCTGCGGATTTTTCCAGACACCGAGTTGGAGCCTGGCCGCGAGGCTCGCTATTTTTGCCTAGGGCGATCTGTTGCGGGCAAGGCGCTGTTTTCCGTTTTCTGGACAGATGGCAAAAGCCACCGAGTCATTTTTTCCAGG
Organism: Verrucomicrobiota bacterium; assembly: GCA_026398255.1. Lineage (GTDB taxonomy): Bacteria > Verrucomicrobiota > Verrucomicrobiia > Chthoniobacterales > Terrimicrobiaceae > UBA967. The sequence continues at coordinate 201,089 of JAPLTG010000032.1, read as the reverse complement.
CCCGCCACGGAGGAGGAGATTGTGTTTCTCGAACGCAAAACCCAGGAGGCTTCGATCTAACCGATGCGTGTGATTAAAAACTGGCGGGATATCCCCCACTTCGAGACGCCCGAACTCGAGCGCGAGTTTTGGAGCGAAACGAGCCTCGACCCGCGGCTGATGAATTCCTCGGTGTTAAAAACCGACAACCGCGAGTCCATGACGGTAACGCTGCGCTTCGATCCCAAGATGCTCGCCCGAATCAAACGGCTCGCCCGCTCTCGATATCTCAATTACCAGAGCATGATCAAGCAGTGGCTTGGCGAGCGGCTTGAGAAGGAAATGTAGCGGCGAAGTTTCCTCAGCCGAGCATTTCGGCAACGAAGGAGCGCTCTTCGACGAGTTCCTTGTTCGTCGCGGCAATTTTCGAGTTCGCGAAGTCGTCCATCTCGATGCCCGTGATGACCTCAAATGCACCAGGAGAAGTGGTCTTGACCGGCATACCAGCCCAGACATTCGGATCAAATCCGTAGCGGCCTTCGGACTTCACGGCGACCGAGTGGATTTTGCCAGGAGTCACGAGATCACGGACATGGTCGATGAGGGCGTTCGCGGCCGAAGTGGCTGATGAAGCGCCTCGGGCGGCGATGATCGCCGCTCCGCGCTTGCCGACTTTCTCGCAGAATTCCCCTTCGAGCCAGGCGCGGTCGTTGACCAATTTCTCGGCGGCTTGACCTTGGATTTTGGCGTGGCTGAAAGCCGGGAACATCGTCGGACTGTGGTTGCCGAAAATGAAAATCTCCGAGACCTCAGTGGTCGCGACGCCGGCTTTCTTGGCGAGCATGGTCTGGGCGCGATTTTGGTCGAGGCGGACCATGGCGGTGAAGCGGTCGGGCGTTAGGCGGCGGGCCATGCTGGCGGCGATCATGGCGTTCGTGTTGGCGGGATTTCCGACCACAGCGACGCGGGCGTTCTCGGCAGCGACTTCATCGATGATACGGCCTTGGGTGGTGAAAATTTTGCCGTTGTCCTTGAGGAGGTCGGCGCGCTCCATGCCGGGGCCGCGGGGCTTGGCTCCGACGAGCAGGCACCAGTTGGCATCTTTGAAACCAACCTTCGCGTCGTCGGCAAGCACCATGCCTTGCAAGAGCGGGAAAGCGCAGTCGTCGAGTTCCATCGCCACGCCCTCGAGGGCTTTCATAGCTTTTTCCACAGGCACTTCAAGAAGCTGGAGGATCACCGGTTGATCGGGGCCGAACATGGCGCCGGAGGCGATGCGGGGTAGAAGAGAGTAAGAGATTTGACCGGCTGCACCGGTGACGGCTACGCGAATGGCGGGTTTCATAAGGCCGGTGACTCTAAAAACCCAAGCCCATCCCTCCAAGGAAAAAGAGCCCTTCTAAGGAACGAGGGTTTCGACAAACGCGAAGTCGCCGTCTTTGACTTTCAAGATCGGAACCGCCTTGGAGATCGCCAGCGCGGGCTCGAAAGTGATCGGGCCGGTGGCACCCTCGAAATTCATCGTTTCCGTGAGTGCCACGCGCAGCGGCTCGCCGCCCTGGCCTTGGGTTTTCTTGTAGGCATCCAGAAAGACGCGCAGGGAGTCGTATCCGAGAGCCGCCATGGCGGTCGGGGATTTTTTGTATTTCTCCAAGTAGCCTGACAAAAAGGCGCGGGCTGATTCGGTCTCCGCACTCGGGGCGTAACGACCCGGCATGTAGCAATTCCTCGACGCCTCACCGGAGTCATTCAGGAATTCCTCGGTATCCCAAGTCGCGGTGCCGAGGAATGGGGTCTCGAGCCCTGCCGCGCGGGCTTGCACCAAAATCGCCGCAGCGAGACGCGCATCGGCAGGCAGGAAAACGACATCGGGCCGGATCTTTTGGATCTCCTGAATGTGCTCACTGAAGTCGGTGGTGCCCGTCTGAAAAGGCTCGCCGACAATTTTGTTGCCCCTCTTCGACTTGAAGGCTTTTCCAAAAGCCATGGCTAACGCCTTCGCATAATCGATCCCGGGGTCGTAGAGAACGACCGCATGGGTGGCATCGAGAGAGTCGGCGAATTTCGCCATCACACGGCCGGAAAGAAAATCCGTGTAGCACAAACGAATCGTCCAAGGCTCGCTGGACGGAACCCCCGGCATCGTAGATCCGGGCGCTATCAGCGGAATTTGATATTCTGCCGCGATAGCCGAAGCCTCGGATCCGCTACCTGTGAGCCCGCCGATCAAGCAGGAAACATTATCCTCCGTGATGAGGTCGGTGACGGCTTTTGCCACGCGGTCGGGTTGGGATTTTGTGTCACGCACGACAAGCCGCACCGGGCGCCCGAGGACTCCGCCCGAGGCATTCGCCTGCTCGGCGGCGATGATCAGGCCATTTAGCATCGAGTCGCCGCTCGCAGCCATTTCGCCCTGCAAAGGCAAATACACACCAATATTCAGAACCAACGGCGGCGTGGGCGATGAGGGCGGCGTCTCAATTTTCGGCCCGATGATCTGCGGCGGATCATCACATCCCACCAAGGCGAGAAGTGCCACCAGCGCGCAAAGTGAAACTCGAAATAGATTTGAAATCATGCCCCTTTACTCCCCTTTACTCGTCACCGGCGGTGAGCGTTCTCCGCACCAGTAAGTCAATGATGTGACGGTCGAAATCGCTCGCGATGTTTTGGCCCGTGCTGGCAAAGAGCGGCACCAAGCCGTCATCGAGCACGAACTCCCAAAGTTTGCCGCAACGCGGAATCTCGTCCACATGCGTGAAGACGACATGGGTGGCCCCGATGGCGCTGGCGCGGGTGTAGGCCTCTTGGATGAGTTGGCGCTCGTAGGCGGCATTCACCACCAATACGCGGGACGAAATGCCGAGCTCATCGAAAATTTTCTGAATATGCCGGATATTTTTTCCCGTCAGGACCATGCCAGGCATGTCAAAATACACCGCCGCCTCTTCGGGGATTTTGCGGAGTTCGGCGGTGGTGCGGAGGAGCGGAACGCCCAGCGCCTCGCAAAACATCGCCAAACCCTCGCTCGAATTCGGCTCGTCGGCATCCAGCTTCATCACACAAGCCTGGCGACCGCGCAGAAAAACATCGGAGGATAGCTGCTTGCAAAGCGCGGTGGTCGATCCCGAGCCCGGCGAACCAAAGAACACCACGCGGTTTGAAAGCGAAAGGGAGCGGCCCGGCGCGCGGTCGCGCATCAACAACGCAAAGCGCGAAATCGCCGTCTGGAGAGGTTGGTCATTCAGGCCGCGGGTTTCGGGTTGCTCGCCGATCTGGGCAAGAAATTCCGTCGGGATGCCCGCCTTGGACAAAATCGTCCACAGCCTGCCCGTGGGGAGATTGTTGAACATCGCGCGGACCAAAGTCTCGGAAACATAATCCGTCTCTTCACGGCGCGGCTCGGCAGATGGTGAAGTCGCGCGAGGCTTGCGAGAGCGAACGGCTTTGCGGCGTTGCGGGGATTCCAACTCCTCGCCCAGGTCGGCAGAATCGGCCGGGGCCTCAGAGGAAACTTTTGCCTCGGTGTTTTCGGCGGGAGTCACCGGGACCTGTGCGATGATTTCGAGCTTCGGGGATTTCAGGAAACGGGCCAACCCCTCCCCCTCGACCTGACGGACCGAAATGACCTGCGCCATTTCTCCGAGCTTGTCGCGAATGATCGCAGCGGCTTCTTCAGCCGACTTGACGACAAATTTGTATTTTTGACCAGGAGTGATCGGAAGCGATTTTTGAGCCATGGAACTTCCGGATTAAACCACAAACCTCCGCCGCCGCAAGGGCGCGGGATTTACCAAACGACCCAGGAACCTTCCGCTTGCGAAGTGCCCTTCGCCGGAGTTTTCCGGGTCTTATAAGTAGTCGCGAGCCGCGCTGGATTGGCTTTGGGCTGCTCCATGCGAGGTGCCGTCATCACCGAGTGTTTCAAAAGCAACTGCTCGCTCTCGCGGCTGAGAAGAAGAAGTTTCAGGATTTTTGCCATCACCCGCTTGCGGGTTTCGCAAGACGCCGAATGCTCTGCCGTCCGAACCGGACCTGCCACCCGAAGCATCTGCAAAGCCCCCTCCAACTTCTCAAGAATCCCCCGCTTGCGCTCCAATAACTGATTCCCATCCGCCGGTTGGAACCGGAGTTGGGAATTTTCCTCATGCATGAAGCTATCCAGTTCATCGCAGAGCGAATTGTAGTGGTCGAGAGCGGCAAGAGTGTTCATTTGCACTCACCACAGCAAGACTTGTGCCAGCATCATCGAATCCCTCTCTGCCATTCGCATCGTTCATCCCCGACGCACAAAGTTTCAAGCACGCCCCCAACAAACAAAATCATTTTTTCGAAAATGGGAACGCTGAGGTGCGCCTCGGCGGGAGTTGGATCATCGATGCCAACGGGGACGTTGGCGCTCCTAGCAAATGTTGTAAATTTCGGACTGCAACGGTGTAAGGGGATCAAAACACTACATGCACACCAGAAGGCTTGCGAAATATGTGAATGCGCGAGACCGACCCTTTTGATATATCTATGCGATAAATGGATTAATAACAGAAACTAGGCCATATTTCTGGCCATGGTTGAGATCTTCTGAGAGTAGTTCGCGGGCACCACTACTTTCGGCTGCCGCCAAGATCATGGCATCCCAGAGCGAAATTTGCCACCGAGACTGAAGCCATAGCCCCCGCTGAAACAGAGTTAGAGAATTTTCTATGACAATCCATGAACTAAAATCTCCAACAATCAATGTCGCCTCAGCAACCGGGCGACCACTTCGAACAAAATTGACATGAAATTCTTGCAGCACCCGCACGCTCAGGGCTATGCGCTCAGGCTGGCGCCACGCCTCCTCGACGATTGCCATCGCGCCAGACCGTTTAGCAAGTGCATCCAGATCGTAGGCGTAAAGAAGAATATTCGTATCCAAAAAACGATCACCGGACATGAATCTCCTCGCGGGTCATTGGGCGGCCTCCCAAGTGGTAACCTCCACGGAGCCGAGCCAACGCCTCAGCAGGCTGGGCAGGAACCACTTCATTTTGAAGAACCATCTCAAGCCCTTGAATCACCAAATTTTTCATCGAGGTGCGGCGATGCGCAGCCGCCACCTTTGTTCGCTCCAAAATCGCGTCAGGAAGTTCAATTGTCGTTTCATATGGGCATAAATACTTGATAATTTTGGGTTTGTCAAGTATAGTTAACGATGCTAACGCTTTTGGCGCTTCCAGCAGTCTTTGTGAATCTGTGTATGTCACGGGAAAATCAGGGCAAAAACTCTAGATTCAAACCGGAAGATTTGGAAACATTTGAGGGCGTGCCCCTTTTCTCGCCCTTTAATGCTTTTAAAAGAAAGAAGCCCGCCGGGTGGCGGGCTTCCAGGTTTTGAGTTTGATTTTTGCTTCGATTAGCCTTGGAGCAGGCGGACGAGGCTTTGCTGGCTAGTGTTCGCTTGGGCGAGCATCGCCGTGCCGGCTTGCTGCAGAATCTGGAAGCGGGCGAGTTGACTGCTCTCGGCAGCGACATCCACATCCATGATGCGGCTGTTCGCGGCTTCAAGGTTGACAGCGTTGATGTTCAAGAGATCTTGAGCAAAGTTGATACGACTCATTTCTGCACCATTTTGTGCTCGCATATCGGCAAGCTGCTGAAGAGCCTCTTGAGTGAGGAATGCATATTCGTCAGAATTTGAATAGTTTAGGGTTGTATTCCGAACTGTTTGGCCACTAGAATTTTCAATTTGGACAAAATCATCGATATCTGTGGCATCAAGAACAGAAGTTGAAGCTCTTGAAATAGCAACGCTACCACCGGTAGATGTTATCGTAGACTGGGATGGAATTGGAGGGGTCCCTGCAACAGTCATAATACCTGTAACTTGGACAGTCAAAGAAGGCGTTCCAGTGGTATCAAAAGTTCCCGTTAACTCAACAGGGGACAGAACACCACCAGGAATTTGATAAGCCGTGAAGCCGGTCGATGCGGTAATATCTGAACTAAATGGTGTTATAAACTTATTTCCTTCAATCTCAAATGTATGAAATCCCTCGTTCATCATTTTAATCATAGGATCGGATGCGAGTCCGGCTTGGGTAACAGATGTAGTTTGAGACCCATCTTCGGACGTAGGGACAGTAAAAACTTTGCCAACTTCTGTGGATGCATCGAATAGTGGCACACCATTAAACTTCTCTGTTGCCAAACTCATCATTTGCAACTTGAGGTTGGAGAATTCCTTGTCGTAATTCTCAATATCTCCCGAGTTTTTAGACACATCGCGAGAGAGAGCAGCAAGTTCCGACATGCGGCTAACCACTTTATCAGCAACCTTGAAGGCTCCATCTTGTGTATCCAAGAAAGAAACCATGTTGCGGAGGTTGATAGCCGTAGCTTCGGTGCGCTTTTGGGCAGCTGCCATTTTCATGGAGACGGCGAGGCCGCCGGCGTCGTCGCTGGAGGTTACGATGCGGCGTCCGCTGGAGAGTCGGGAGAGACTCTTTTGGAGGGCTTCGTTGGCTTTTCCGAGGTTGAGGCCTGCACCGCTGGCTGCGGGGTTAACATTGATCGAGATCATAATGATATATTTGGGTTGTGACCCTATCCTGGGTCAGGTTTCACTGCGAAAGTTGTAGAGCAAACTCCGTGCCAACTTGGATTGCCAAGGGGAGAAGAACGGAAGGATTGACCAAAATCGAAAAGGCGGGAGCCTTTGAGATAGACCAACGCAAGTTGGCCCGAAGGGCGAGACGAGCGGGAGCGAGCGAGTCAAAGGACACAGAGAGCACAGAGATGGAGTGGGTTGCAGTAGATTGATCGGCTTTGGACAAGAGAGAAACACAAATCATATCGCCAATAGCGATCGTTTTTTGAGCTTCTGGAATGTAGCGCAGGCGTCCCGATTGCGGCGTAACTCTTTCGATGGCAGGCGGGACGCCTGCCCTACATAGACCTACTCTCTGTGCTCTCTGTGTCCTCTGTGGTCAAATCTGAAATTTTTTTCTAAAGGGCGGGTAAATTTTGCCGAATGGAGCGACTGATTGGCTTCGGGTGGGAAAAAATTGCTGTGCGCGGGTAATTTGAACCGGGAGAGAGAAGTTCGATGCAATATTGGATAAATTGCCTTTGCCCCTCATCCCTTATTCGCGTCGATTTGCGGGTCCTAATCCTCCACTTCGTGGCTCTGCGACTTCGTGTGAGATTCCGGTTTTACTCTGGCCGACGAGGGCGTCGGCGTTCCCATGGAGGGTCTTTAGACTAACACGACATCGCCGGGGCCTTCGGTGATTTCGCCGATGAGGAGGCCTTTGGTTTGGGCGAGGACTTCTTTGGATTTGGCGCGAGGGACGATGAGGGTCATGCCGATGCCCATGTTGAAGACTTGATACATTTCGTCTTCGGGGATTTTGCCGCCTTTCTGGATGAGGCGGAAGAGTTCGGGGACTTGCCAGGAATCTTTGCGGATGGCGGCTCGGCAGGTTTTCGGGAGGACGCGGGGGAGATTGTCGAGGAGGCCGCCGCCGGTGATGTGGGCAGCGCCGTGGAGGCTGCCTGCCGGGAGGGAGGCCATGAGGGGTTGGTAATTCGGGTGGACCTTCAACAATTCGCGGCCGAGGGGGAGTTTCATGCCGGGGGCGGGCTTGTCCAACGGGAGGCGCATTTTTTCGAGGAGCACCTTGCGGGCGAGCGAGTAGCCGTTGGTGTGGAGGCCGTGGCCCCGGAGACCGATGATGACATCGCCGGGGCGGATTTTTGAGCCATCGAGGAGTTTGGGTCGATCCACGACGCCGACAATTGTGCCGGCGACATCGTATTCGCCTTTTTGATACATGCCGGGCATCTGGGCGGTTTCGCCGCCGATCAGGGCACAGCCTCCCTCTTGGCAGGCTTTGGCGAAGCCTTTGAGGATTTGCTTGAAGACGACGGGATCGAGTTTTTCACCGCCGATGTAGTCGAGGAAAAACAAGGGCCGGGCGCCGATGACGGCGATGTCGTTGATGCAATGGTTGACGAGATCTTGGCCGATCGTGTCGTGGCGGTTGGTGGCGAAGGCGATTTTGAGCTTGGTGCCAACGCCGTCCACGCTCGAAACGAGCACGGGGTCTTTCATGCCTCGGAAGTTCGGGCGGAAGAGGCCGCCGAAGCCGCCGATTTTGCCCAAAACCTCGGGGCCGTGGGTGGCGCTGACGAGGGCGTGGATTCCTTTTTTGACTTGGTTGCCGAGGTCCACATCAACTCCGGCGGCGGCGTAGGCTTTTTTGGGCTTTTTCAAAACAATCGGTTGGTGGGTTCTTCGAGGAGGCGGGCCTTGCCTTGGCGCTGCTCCATGATGAGTTTATCGAACTTATCGTCGTAAGGAACTGGGTAGTCTCCGTTAAAACACGCGAGGCAGAATTCGTTTTGGGGTCGACCCGTTGCGCGAACCATTCCCTCGGCGCTGAGGTATCCGATGGAATCGGCGCCGAGGTATTTGCAAATCTCGGCGGCGGTGCACTGGTTGGCGAGGAGTTTTTGGGGGTCGGGAAAATCGATTCCGTAGTAACAGGCGTTCTTGTGCGGCGGGCAACTGATGCGCATGTGGACCTCGGTCGCGCCGTTCTCGCGAAGGTTGACGACTCGTGAGCGGGCGGTGGTGCCACGGACGATCGAGTCGTCCACCACGACGATGCGCTTGCCCTCGACGGCGGAGCGGATGAGGTTGAGCTTCACGCGGACATTGAAGTCGCGGATCATTTGAGTCGGCTGAATGAAAGTCCTGCCGATGTAGTGGTTGCGAACGAAAGCGGGGTAATATGGAATCCCGCTCTCCTCGGAAAAGCCCAGCGCGGCGAAAATCCCGGAATCCGGCACGGGAACGACGAGGTCGGCCTCGACGGGATGCAATCGCGCGAGTTCGCGTCCCATTTCAACCCGGGCCTTGCTGACATTGCGGCCGTCGATATTGCTATCTGGCCGAGCGAAATACACATACTCAAAGACGCACAATGCCTTGCGTTCGCGGCGGAAGGGCCACTCGCTCCGGAGTCCGTTTTCATCAATGATCAAAACCTCGCCCGGCTCGAGTTCGCGGACGAATTCGGCATGGATCAAATCAAACGCGCAACTCTCCGAGGCCAGCACATAGCCGCCGTCGAGTTTTCCGAGGCAGAGGGGGCGAAAGCCGTGCGGGTCGCGGAAGCCAATAATTTCGTTCTCGCCCATGAGCACGATGGAAAAGGCGCCCTCAAGCCGGCGAAGCGAAGCAAGACCTCCCCCGTCGCCTGGAGGTTGGGCCAAAAGGTGCAGGACGATCTCGCTATCGACCGTGGTTTGAAAAATAGACCCGCGCTCTTCAAGTTCGGAGCGAAGCGAGGCGGCATTGACGAGATTTCCGTTGTGAGCGATCGCGAGCTGGCCGCGGGCGGTATCAACGAGGAAGGGCTGGGCATTTTTGAGATTGCTCGAGCCGGTGGTCGAGTAGCGGACATGGCCGATCGCGCGGTTGCCCTGGAGTTTTTCAAGGTCGCCGGGTTGGAAGACCTGCGGGACGAGGCCCATGCCTTTGTGGGTGCGGAATGGCTTGCCGTCCCCTCCCCCTGCGACGATGCCTGCGCTTTCCTGGCCGCGGTGTTGAAGAGCAAAGAGTCCGTAGTAGGTCAGCATCGCGGCGTCGGGATGATTAAACGCCGCGAACACTCCGCATTCGTGGGTCGGCTTGTGCGAAGTGGTCGGTCTGTTATTCACGCGAGCCGGCGAAAATATCGTCCCTGTTCTCGGGTTCAAGGTTTTTGAAATCCCAAGCGAGTTTTTTGCTACGAGCCGCGCTTCGAGGCTTCGATAATATCGACCCAGATCGGCAGGGCGAGCGCGCCGCCGTAGCCGCCTTTCATAATGGGGCGGGGCTTGTCGAAGCCGACCCACACGCCGCAGGTAAGGTTTTTGTCGAAACCGACAAACCAGGCATCGAGGTAATTATTCGTCGTTCCAGTTTTTCCCGCACCGTAGCCGCGAAGCCCAAGGGTGCTGGCGCGAGTGGCGGTGCCTTGCGTCACGACTTGCTCGAGGAGCGAGGCGGTCATTTGCGCGGCGGCGGGATTGATGACAGGAATCCTTCCGCGAGTGGATTTGTAGAGGACATTGCCGGAGGAATCCAAAACACGGTCGATGATGTAGGGCTGCAACTTCACTCCGCCGGTGGCAAAGGCGGTGTAGGCCGAAGTGATGTCTTTCAGGCTCGTCTCAAATGCCCCGAGGCAGAGGGCGGGAAACCTCGGCGGATCCTCGGCGATGCCGGCGCGCTGAATCATGTTGGCGATGCGGTCGAGCCCAGCGCGCATGCCGATGCGGACGGTCATTGTGTTGCGCGAATCGATCAAGCCGACGCCGGCGGGCTGGAGTCCACGATACTCGCCGTCGGAATTTCCGGGATCGTAGGATCCGAACTTTCGCGGGATTTCGCCCGACTGAATGCGGTCGTCGGAGACAGATTCGTTCGGAGAAAGTCCCGCCTCGAAGGCGCTGGCGAAAACGAAGGATTTGATGACCGAGCCCGCTTGGCGTTTTCCGAACAACGCGCGCTGGAATTTGCTCTTCGAGAAGTCGCGCCCCCCGACGATCGCACGGACTCCGCCGGATTGGTTTTCCAAAGCAATCGCGGCAGCTTGCAAATACGGCGCGGATTTTTCGGCATCGAGAACGGATTCGTTAAAATCCGCCGCAGGCTTGTGCGGGTAGCCCGGCAAGGCTTCGGCTTGGACTAACCGCGCGGCAACGGATTCCTCGGCGGCGCGTTGGAGCGGGCCGTCGATGGTGGTGTAAATTTTCAATCCCCCGCCATCCATCTGACCGTCATCGAGGACGAGTTCGAGCTCGCGAAGAATGGCATCCATCGCCCAGTTGTCTTCCGGGGAGGTTTTGGTGCGGGGCATGGCGACGAGCGGACTCGCGGCGGACTCGTCGTGTTCGGATTGGGTGATGAAGCCAAGTTCGAGCATGCGGCCGAGGACGGTGTTGCGCTCGCGGATCGAGCCCTCGGGGTTGTTGAGAGGAGAAAAGCGGTTCGGGCTTCGGATCAACCCGGCGAGCGTCGCGGACTCTTGGAGGTTTAGTTTCGAAGCTGGCTTGCCAAAATAAATCTGGCTCGCCGCCTCGACACCATAGGTTCCCGAGCCGAAGTAGATGCGGTTCACATAGGCCTCGAGGATTTCCTCTTTGGTCAACTCGGTCTCGATGCGGAATGCCAGAGCGGCCTCGATGATCTTGCGGTGGAGATTTTTTCCACCGAGAGGAAAACTGTTTCTGGCAAGCTGCTGTGTCAGCGTGCTGGCGCCCTCACGGAAGCCGCCAAGCATGAGGTTGCGCACAACGGCGCGGGCGACGCCGATCGGATCGACGCCGTGATGGCTGTAGAACCGAGTGTCCTCACGGCTGATGAGGGCGTTGACGAAATGGTTCGAGACTTTGTCGAACGGCACGACCTCGCGGTTCTCGCCGGCAAGGCGTGAGTAGTATTTTCCCTGATAATCATAAACGACCGAGCGCTCGCTCATCTCGTGGATGCGGCGCAGGTCGAGATTAAGCGCCCAGAGGTAGTAGACGCCTGCCACCGCAGCCCAGAGGAGGAATGTGACGAAGCCGATCTTAAACAGGGAGACCCACAGGACATGGCGCTTGTGGCGGCTTTCGCGAGCGAGCGGCTTCGAACCGCGCGAGGGGTGCGAGGTTTTTTTGCTGATTCTGGACTTGGCCACGGCGGCGGATTAAAGCAGGTCCGCTTGAAAATCCAAATCCTCACTATTTTTCCCGAAGTCTGCCGAAGCGTGCTTTCCGAGAGCATTCTGAAGAGGGCGCAGGAGAAAAACCTCGCCCAGCTCGAGGCGGTGGATTTGCGCGATTGGACGAGTGACCGCCACCGCACGGTGGACGACGCGCCCTACGGCGGCGGGCCGGGAATGGTGATGAAAATCGAGCCGATCGATCTGGCGCTGACACAGATTCGTTCGCCGGAATCGAAGGTGATTTTGATGACTCCGCAGGGGCGGAAATTTTCCGATGCCATCGCCCGTGAACTTGCTCAGGAAAAGAATTTGATTCTCCTCTGCGGGCACTACGAAGGCATCGATCAACGCGTCTCAGACCACTTGGTGGATGATGAAATTTCCATCGGAGACTATGTGCTCACCAGCGGCGTTCTGCCCGCGCTGGTCGTGACCGACGCCGTGGTTCGCCTGATCCCGGGAGTGCTTGGCGACGACGACTCCGCGCAGCAGGATTCTTTTGCGGATGGGATTCTCGATCACCCGCACTACACGCGACCAGCCGACTACAAAAGTTGGAAAGTTCCCGAGGTTTTGCTCGGAGGAAATCACGCGGCGATTGAAAAATGGCGCCGCGAGGCCGCTCTGGAAGGGACTAAAAAACGCCGTCCCGATCTGCTCGAAAGCTGACGGCGATTTTTAGAAAGGAACCTTCAGCCCCGCGTGGCGGGCGATTTTTTTCTGACGGCCGTCGAAGGTTAGAAATTCACTGGCGCGTAGATGCACCGCCGTCGCCACATGAAGAATGTCGAGGGTGCGATGACCGCCCTTCGCTGTTTTTTGCCGCGAGTAGGTGGACGCCAAACCCAGCACGGCATCCATATCGAAAGGAACCACTCGATTCAAACCTGCTGCAACATCAGCCTGCCAGTCGGCGATCATTTGGTCGGCGATATGGCGAGGATAACCCTTTTTCCGATCTGCCGCGTGAAGCCAGACTTGCAGCTCGATGGATTGCAGAAATTCGAATTCCAGCAGCCGCGTAAAATAAAGTGGCTCGGTCATGGCATCACGATAGTCGTCGGCTAATGGTGAATGCTCCTGCTCCCGGTAGAGCGAACAAAGAAAACTCGTGTCAGGATAAGCGATCACGGTTCTCCGGTTTCAAAAGCCCGCATCTCCTCGACTTCCTCCCGAGTAAAAACCCGGTCACCCCAAATCCGCTTCCGGCGTGCGGCGTAATCCGGATGCGGCGGGAGATTGTCGGCCACCTCAGTGGTCGGAAGCGAGATTTTCGCAACCGGCTTGGAATGTTTTGTAATGAGAATCTCCTCGCCCCCGGCGAGCCACGCCTCGAGCTTGGGAAAATCGTAACGCAAATCGCGAATGGTGGCGGTCTTCATATCATCACAATATTGTGATGTTTTTTTCGGTCAAGGGCGGGCTTCCGCTCAAAGCAGATTGATTTTCCAGCGCACCCCGCGAGCGCCGATCTCCAGCCAAGCCCAACTCGCCGGCGAGCCCTTGTTGGCTTTTCCGACCGAGCCGGGATTCAGAATCCGGCAGTCCCCCACCCGCTCGTCGCGCGGCACATGGGTGTGGCCGTGAAGCAAAAAATCACACGCTGGCAGGTGGCGAGGAGGAATATGGATGAGACAGAAACTCCGGCCGTGTTGCTCGAGAGTGAGCTTCTCAGGCAGGTCGAGGCCGAGGTCGTTGTTGCCGAGCACGGCGTAAAATGGACGCCCGATCGCGAGACAGGCGCTCAAACATTTTAAATCGCAAAAATCCCCGAGATGCCAGATTTCATCGGCCTTCGCGAGGTGGGGCAGGATTTTCTCCGGCAAGTGGCCGTGGGTGTCTGCGATGACGGCAATACGAAGGCTCATGGGTAGCATTTTACAAATTGCGGCGCGAAGCACAAACCACTAGTCTCCGCGCCATGCTTCAAGACTACACGCCCGTTTTGCTTCATGTGATCATCGCGGTGGGATTCGCCACCGTGGCCATGATTGCCAATATCGTCCTCGGTCGAACCGGCAAGCGGAACCCAACGAAAGACTCGGTCTACGAGTGCGGCATGGTGCCCGAGATGGCCGGCCAGCCTCGCTTCAGCGTGAAATTCTACCTCGTGGCGATGCTGTTCATCCTTTTCGATATCGAAATCGTCTTCATGTATCCCTGGGCGGTTGTGTATCAAGATTTCATCGCGGAATCCGGCACCATCATCCTCTGGAGCATGTTGAGCTTCGTGTTGATCCTGCTTTTCGGCTATGTCTACGCGATCAAAAAAGGCGCGCTCGACTGGTCGCGCTAACCTTGGGCAGAAATCCTCCTGACCGCCTGTGACCTGACAAGGCGCATGGATTTTTTCGAAAAACAGGAACTCGCCCGGCGCCGCACGAAGTGGCTCGTGGTTTATTTCCTGCTCGCGGTTCTTGGGATCATTGCCGCGCTGCACTTCGGATTCTGTGCGATTTTCGGCCAAGCCTACGATGACTGGGGACTTCTCGGAGTCACCGCCGCTGGCGTCGTGATCTCGGTCGGCATCGGGAGTTTGGTGAAAATCGTCCAGCTCGCGAAAGGCGGAAAAGCCGTTGCCGAAATGCTCGGCGGATCGCCCGTTGATCCCGCCACCATCGATCCGTCCGAACGCCGCCTGTGCAATGTGGTCGAGGAAATGTCCCTCGCTTCCGGAGCTCCTGTTCCCTCCGTTTACATTCTCGAAGAAGACTCGATCAACGCCTTCGCCGCTGGCTGGGGAACGACCGATGCCGCTATCGGAGTCACTCGCGGCTGTATCGAAAATCTTACCCGCGATGAGTTGCAGGGCGTGGTCGCTCACGAGTTCAGCCATATCCTCAATGGCGACATGCGGCTCAACATCCGCTTGATGGGGCTACTGAATGGAATCCTCTTCCTCGCCGTCCTCGGCGGAGTCCTCGTGCGTATCGCCGCCTCTTCGCCCAGGAGCCGGTCCAGCGACAACAAAAACAGCGGCTCGATCGTGGCACTACTCCTCGGGGCCGGCGCAGTTTTGTATCTCGTCGGATGGATTGGAGTTTTCTTCTCAAAGCTCATCCAGGCCGCCGTCAGCCGCCAACGCGAATTCCTCGCTGACGCCTCCGCTGTGCAATTCACCCGCAGCCCGCACGGCATCGCCGGCGCCCTGGTTAAAATCGGAAACCTCACCTCGCGCCTCCGCCATCCCCGAGCCCAGGAAGCGAGCCACATGTTTTTTGGAAACGGCCTCGCCGAGTCGTGGTTCAACCTCTTCGCGACCCACCCGCCGATTAAAGAGCGCATCGCCCAAATCGCGCCGGACCTCGAACTCTCCGAATCCACGCCCCCACCCCTTCCGGGAAATGCCAGTCTGGACGCCGCCGCCTCGATGCTCTCGAGTCTTCCCGAAGTCTCGATCGAGGCGTCGCACAGCATCCAGAGCGGCTGCGCGCTGGTTTATGGATTGTTGATGGCAGGTGCTGAGCAAGCCACCCAAAGCCTCGATCCTGCGATGCGCGGCGAGGTTTTGGATATGATCGATCGATGTGGCCCGCTGAGTTCCGTCCAAAAACTCGCACTGGTCGATCTCTCGATTCCCGCCCTGCGAGGAATGTCGCGCGAGGATTATCAAACTTTCCGCACCACCGTGAAAAAACTCGTCGAGGCCGACGGCCAGATTCACCTCTTCGAATACACGCTCCAGAAACTCCTCGTCCGGCACCTCGATGCCTTTTTCGAAAAACCCGGCCGCGGCCGCGTGCAATTCAAGTCCCTCGTTCCATTGCTCCCCGACGCCGGGATTTTGCTGTCAGCTCTCGCCAACGCCGACGCCGACGGCCACGAAGCTGCATTCCAAGCCGGATTGGCGGCTCTTGGAAAATCCGCCGCGGCATTTCCCATGTCCCGCGCGCCATCCGTGAATCTCGTGGATTTCGACAAGGCACTGGATCGTTTTGAGGGAGCGGCACTCCCTGTAAAAAAGCAATTCCTCGCGGCCTGCGGCGCTGTGGTCATGCACGACGGCGTGGTGAACGACACCCAGTTCGAACTCCTCCGCGCCATGGCCGATACGATTGATTGCCCAATTCCTCCCTCCGTGAAAACCGAATGAGTGCCGCCTGCTGGCTCGAGCAAAACCTCGCCGCAGCCTTCGAGTCGGAGTCCACCACAGCGTTCCGCCTCGCTGCTGGGCCGGGATTTTGGGTCGAACGCTACGGTTCGACCGCGCTCATCTCCCACCGACCAGAAATCCCATCCACCCAAATTCTCGCGGAACTCCGAGCCTGGACGGATCAATCGACTTGGTCCCCATCGCGCGTTTTTTGCCGTCAACTCGTCCGATCACCCGGCGAAAAAGACACCCCGGTTTTGCTGGAGGGCGATCCTTCTGTCCCTCCTCGGGAGGTCGTCGTGGAGAACGGACTTCAGTTCAAAGTCGATTTCCAATCCGGCTACAACCCCGGCCTTTTCTGCGATCAGCGCGCCAATCGAGCTTATCTCCGCAAACTCCATCCCAAGCGTGTCCTGAATACCTTCGCCCACACCGGCGCCTTCTCGGTCGCCCCAGCCAGTGTTGGCGCGGAGACCATCAGTGTGGATATTTCGAAATCCTTCCTCCAACGCGCTCGCCGAAATTTTGAACTCAACGCCCTGCCCCTCGAACATCACCGCTTCGTCGCGGAGGATGTGCCGACCTACCTCCGTCGCCTCGCCAAGCGCGGAGAGGCTTTTGACGCCATCATTCTCGATCCCCCGACTTTCGGCCGCGGAGGATCGGGCAAAACATTCCGGATCGAGCGCGACTTCCCCGCGCTCCTTGCCGACACTTTGAGCCTCGCCCGCCCAGGAGCCGCGATTTTGCTTTCGACCAACTTCTCTGAATGGGATGCCGATCACTTGGCAACGGAGGCGCTGCGTCTCGCGCCGGCAGCTTCTTTCCAAAAAATCCACCCGCCGCCTGACTTTTTCGGAAATCCCCCATCCGCCACCCTCTGGCTCCATATGTGAACTCCCAGCGGCACTTTTTGCCAAACTCTCCTGTGAGATAATGCCTCTGAAGACCAATTCTCCGCTGAAAACGAAAAGCACGCGTATTCATGATTCTCTTTTAGAGTATCTCTCGCCTTTATTTGGTAATATTTATAAAGTTGAATTTATTTGGCGCAAAAATTGCTGTGTATCGCAAATATACCGCATTCGCACACCCACCCGTCGCCCATGCAATACTTCACGCTCATCGGAGGCTTTATCGGCTTTCTCCTCACGCTTGCCGTGAGCTTTCTTGCTGGCAAAGATTTGGCCGATTCGGTCTTCAATGCCACGATCGGTTGCCTTTTGGTGGCCTTTCTCTTTCGGGCGTTGCGTTACGCTGCGGAGCTTTGCGCCAAGCAGATCGTCGCCGAAAAGACCCGCCTCCGCGATGAGGAATTGGCCGCCAAGGAAGCCGCTCAAGCTCAAGCGGACTCCGCCTCGGCTGATCCCGAAGGCGAACCCAAGCCTGCCGCTTAACCCATGTCCGAAGTCGCCGATCCACCTATGAAGCCCCCCCAAGCGGATTCTCGAAAAATGTCCGCCGCATGGCGTGCCTATGGCGAAACGCTCACTGAGGAGCAAAATCTCAAAAACCACATGCCTCTCGTGCGTTCTGTCGTGGACCGCATGCGGGCCAGTTTGCCGCCCACCGTCGATGTCGAGGACCTCTACAGCGTGGGTTTGATGGGTTTGATTCATGCGCTCCGCCGGTTCGACCCCACTTTGGGGGTGACTTTTGCGAGTTATGCCACGATGCGCATTCGTGGAGCCGTGCTGGACGAGTTGCGGCGTGTGGATTGGTTGAGCCGCTCGCTTCGTGTGAAGGCCAAAAAAGTGACCGAGATCATCGCAGGCATCGAGCAAAGAGAGGGCCGCCCGGCCACTGAAGCCGAGGTCGCCTCGGAACTCGGAGTCTCCAGTGAGGAATACTCCGCTATGCTTGATGAGCTTCGTCCGCTCAGCTATGTCGAACTCGATGCCGTCGCTGGCGAGGAAGACGACGCGAACATGCACGATGTCGTGCCCGACGAGAAACAACCATCCGCAAGCGATCTGGCGATGAAGAACGAACTCATCAAACTCGTCGTCGACCGCCTTCAACAACTCCCCGAAATGCAGAGAAAAATTTTGGCCATGTATTACTTCGAAAACCTCCGCCTCGCTGAGATTGCGAATGTTTTCGGAGTCACCGAATCCCGCATCTGCCAAATCCACACCCAAGCCGTGCTTAGCCTCAAAAACTACATTCGCACCGCGTCCAACAAATAGCCTCGACTCTCAACTAAAAACAAACCACACCCACACCCATGATTCTCATTATTGGATATCTCATCGTTATTGGTGCCACACTCGGTGGCTTTATGATGGCCGGAGGAAAGCTTCAACTGCTTTTCGTCCCTGCAATCGCCGAATATGTTATTATTATTGGTATTTCGTTGGGGTTGATGGTTATCGCCGCCCCCGTGAATCTTCTCAAACACACGGTTCACAAAATTCAGCTGGCGCTAAGAACCCAAGTCGTTCCGAACTCCGACTACGCCGATGTTTTGAAACTTCTCTACGAATTGTTCACAAAGGCACGCCGCGGTGGTTTGATTGCGATCGAAGACGACGTTATGTCTCCGAAGGACAGTCCCATCATGTCAAAATACCCTTCTTTTGTGGGTGAAAAAGACCGCCTCGATTTTCTCTTGAACAGCCTCAAGCCAATCATCGACGGCCGACTCAAACCCGAGCAATTGGCCTCGATGCTTGAGGCTGACCTCGAAGCGAAAGCCGACGATTTTGCGCATCCAGTCCACTTGCTTCAACTTGTGGGCGACTCACTTCCTGGCATCGGTATCGTGGCTGCTGTGATGGGCATTATTAATACTATGTCCATCATCGACCAAGGTGCTGCCATGGTGGGCAAAAAGGTGGCCGCTGCACTCGTTGGAACATTCCTCGGCGTGCTGGGAGCTTATGGCTTTATCAACCCCCTAGGTTCTAAAATCAAACTCAACAACTCCTATGAGTTACAATATTATGCTGTCATTATGAAAGCCGTCATCGGATTCACTGGCGGCATGGCCCCCATGATGGCCGTCGAAGTCGGCCGCCGCATGATTGATCCAGCGTTTCAGCCTACGGCCGATGAGGTTGAAGAAATGTGCAAAGGCCTCGGCGCCGGATCCTAGTTCTCAGCCATGGCTAAAAAGAAAGACGAACACCACGGCGGAGCTTGGAAGGTAGCTTACGCCGACTTTGTAACCTCAATGATGGCGCTCTTCATGGTGCTTTGGATTGCAGCTGCCCAGGATAAGCCAGAAATTCTGGCTCAAGTAGCGCTTTATTTTAAAGACCCCGGTTACGCGGAGCGGAAAAAAGAAGAGAAGAAGGCGCCCAAACAAAGCTCGGGTTTCATGGAAAATTCTTCCACGCCTACTCAAAAAGATGCCAGCATACAGGATGCAGTCACCCGCGAGAACCAAGGATTCCTCAAAGCCATTGCCAAGGATTTCACCCGACTTCTGAATATCAAGGAGGATGAAAAAGAACCTATCGATATCCAGGTCACCTCGGACGGTTTGAGGATGAATATCTACAACCGAGCCCAGAAACCGGTCTTTAAAAACAACACCACCGAACTCACCGATTGGGGCACCCAAGTCTTCCAAAACCTGGCTTGGTTGGTTGAGCGCTATAACTTCAAGGTCTTCCTGGAAGGCCACACCGCAAGAGGTCTCGATCTGGGGCCGAATAACAACTATACCCCGTGGGAACTCAGCTCCGACCGCTCGAATGCCGTGCGTCGAACCATGGAATACTACGCAATGGCCCCTTCCAAAACCCAGCGCGTCTCTGGCTTGGGCGATACCGAACCCCTGCCAAATGTTCCGGCGGATTCCGAGGACAACAATCGCATGACCGTGAGCCTCTCTCTCACGCAATTCCCCAACCCGGCGCCAACCCCAAGCGCCTCGCCAAATTCGGCACCCATGCCTGCCACGAATTAATTTTCCGCAAAACGATGAAGGATTTTCTCCAAGGCCGTCCCGCCGTCACCTCTTCCCATAGCAACGGCCCCAGCATCTCGCTCCCATCCAGCTTTCCGCCCATTTCTTCGAGCCTTTCCCTCGATGAATCCCAATCGGGGGACTCTGAATCCCACGATCACTCCTTGGACACTTCCTCTCTCTCCGCCGATGCCAGCGTTATGGGACCTCAAGTGGAGATCGTCCCCGATGCCGAAGGCCGCGTGGGCCACATCGTCGTCACTTGCCGTTGCGGGGAAAAAATCACGCTTCAGTGCAACTATTGAGAATCATGCGCCGCACCCTCTGTGCCGCGCTGATTCTGTTGGCTTCTCCGCTGGCCCGCGCCGCTTCGGAAACCAATTCCTCCCCCGCGATCTCGCCCCAATCGCTCGAACAAACCGCCGTGGCCTTGGCCGATAGCGCCAGAAACCTCGCCCCGGCGGAACGAGACCAAACCACACGCGCCGCACTCTCGATTGTTCTCCTCTCGCGGTTCAATCGACTTTTTCCTGCGGGGCTGGACTCCTCAGGCCTCGAGGAATTGGCTCGGATTTTTCTGGTTCAAAACCCCGATCTCCCCCGCCAAAACGCCATGGCCGATCGACTTCCCCCAGCTGATTCCTTGGTTTTCAATGGATCACAACTCGTCGGCGGAAATTTTCGTAATATCGACTCCTTGATCGGTATGGACGCGCGTCCCATCGCCCTCGATCGCGATTTGCCGACATGGATCGTTCCATTGCCCCCCGCTTCAGCCTCGGCTCTTGAGGACCAGCGGCAAAAATTCCAAGCCGCTCCGGCCAGCGCCGCCACGGTCGATCTCGCAAACCGAATTTACCTCGCCGATGTCGGCGGGAACCTCGCCGCTGACGGGATATTTCTTCGCCCCTACGCGGGACGAATCGACGACCTCTATCATCACCTGGCCCAGCAAGGAAATGACTCGACCGGCTTGGATTTTCCAGCGCTTCTCGACAGCCTCCCCCCACGCCAATACAGCCCGATCTCAGGAACCGCCTCACGCGGAAGTGTCCCCCCCAGTCGCTACAATCTCAGCGATGTCCTCACCGGTGGGAGTTTTTATGCCGTTCAAAAATTCCGCGCGGAAAACCCCAAGGTGAATGTGAAAAACCCCTTCAAGGGACTTGCCGCGCGAATCGTGCCGTTCCTCGGGAAATCTCTTCGCAAGACCGATGCCGGCTCTCCCCTCCGCGTTTCGGGGGACATCTTGCGCCGCGCGATCAGTGATCCACGCCGATACACTCCGGAAAAAGTCCCGCCGCTCTTTCATGATCCCAGCCGCTTCCTGGGCCAATGGGACGACCCCCGCTACCACCGCGTCTCAAAGAAAAAAAAGAAATCCTCCGCCAGCGAGCTTTTGGATGAAATCCAGAGAATCGATTTCGATACCCCCCTGCCCGAGATGAACCTCGACCCTGCTGGGAACGAACTCCTCGGGAGTGCCAGCCACCCAGACATCCTCGAAATCCCCGAAGAGGCCGCCGAAGACAACACCACCGATTTGATGCGCGATCTCGGCCTCCCCGAAGAAGAACCCACCCCAAGGCCCTACACCAGAACCCCAGCTCAACCCACTCCCACCCCTCCGATTTTTACCGAAAACTTCAAACCCGCCCCCCCCTCTCTGGAGGCAGAAACAAACCTATCCCCAAACCAGCAACCTCTCGAAATCGCATTAGCCAAACCCGCTCCAACGCCTGAGCCAACGCCTGAGCCAACGCCTGAGCCAACGCCTGAGCCAACGCCTGAGCCAACGCCCGCTCCAACGCCCGCTCCAACGCCCGCTCCAACGCCCGCTCCAACGCCCGCTCCAACGCCCGCTCCAACACGCCCGAGCCAACGCCCGAGCCAACGCCTGAGCCAACGCCTGAGCCAACGCCTGCAACCGTTGAGGAAACGGCTCCTGTTTTAGTCTCTCAGCCCACTCCTTCGCCAAAACCTCGCGTCCCATCAGCAATTGTCACGGTTCAAGCCAAAGACCAAGTCCCTCAGATTGCGACCACCCCATCGCCAACTCCTACACCTCAAGAAACCATTAAAGTCGCGAAAGCCATCGCTATCGAACCTCCCGCAGACAGCGCCGAATCCCATTCTTCGGGAACTCCCACCGAGCCATCAACCTCCCCCTCCTCCTCAAATCGTTACCAAGTCGCGGTTCTGACACCGACAACCACCGAGGCGGTTGATTACTTAAAAGCCATCGCAGCCAGTGATGTCGCCTTGGCTGACAACATGGCGGAATTCCATCGCACCGAGTGCTACATCCGCTGGATCGGAGACGCCGTAAAACCTCTCGCTCCCGAGTTCGCTCGAAATCCTGAATCCCCAGAGTCCCAAAAACTCGAGGAGACGATCAGTCAGGCCCTCCAAGAAGTCATCGCCTTGAAGGCCCGCCGCGACGAACTCAAGGCCGCCCGCATGAAAGAACTCGAAGCGCGCCAGGCCGCCCGCGACGCTGTGGAAAAGGAAATCCAGACCACCCGTCGCGATGCGCTCGCTCGCTTGACAGGCGTCGGAGCCTGATCAGCCCAAAACCTCGCGCCAGACGCGCGCGGTGTTCACATGCACATCCACCACCTTGCGGATGTCCTTCGAGTATCCCCCCGCCAGAACCCACGCCACCGGCAAAGCATTGGCCTTGGAGAATTCAAAAACGATTCGGTCCCGCTCCATCAAATCCTCATGACTCAAATCCAAGGGCGAGTAGGGATCATCCCTCAGCGGATCCGCCCCGGCCTGATAAAGCAAAATGTCCGGGCGTCCCCCCTCCAAAAGCCAACCGAGGTTTTGATCCAAGGCATCCATTAAAACGCGACGATCACTCCCGCCGGAGGGAATCAAGGGAACGGAAAAATGATTCGTCCCATCCTCATGGTGCCGTTCCCGCACATCGCGGTAACAGGCATTGCGCCAGTAGTCGTTCCCGTAAATCGACAAGGCGCGAAGCCATGGACGACTCCCCGCCAACGAGGCCGTGCCATTTCCATAGTGCAGATCCAAATCCAGAACAGCTGCCGTGCGAATTTTCCCCTCGGCCCTCAAAGCTTCGAGAGCAACGACCAATCCATTGAAAGTGCAAAAGCCCTCGCCGTGGTCCGAGCAGGAATGGTGAAACCCGCTCGCCAGAGCGGCGGATGTCCCTTCCTCCAAAGCCAAATGGGCTGCGGCGAGAACCCCGCCATTGGTCAGACAAACGCTCGGGAAAAGCTCGGGTGACCATGGGAATTTCTGGGACTCGGCGAGTTCGCGAGGTTTCCCCGTCTTGATTGCTGCGATGTATTCCGGCGAATGAACCCTCGCCAAATCCTCTTCGGAGATCGGCGCAGGAGGGTTGATCGCGACATCCGGCAAAACCTCGCGAATCCGGTCCGCCACGAGAGCGAACTTTGAAATCGGCATGATGTGCTCGCCCAATGGAGCGGCAAATCCGGGGTGGTGGAATATTTTCATGCGAGCGTCGGAGGCAGGAGATCGATGGTGTCACTCGAGGCCGGGTAACCTGCCAGCGAGTCCATCACGACTTTCATATCCGACTCGCGGAATCCCACTCCATACATGCGGTAAAGGGCATGAACCACCCGAAGCAATTCGTCGCCACCCATCGTGGTATCAAGTTCATGCCCCACGCGTCGCAGCATCAGGCAAAGCGGCACGGGCATTGGGCCAAAAGTTTTGTCGATCTCCACAGGATGGCGGAAATCCGGTTGGAGGTAATTCACGCGAGCGGGATCGACCATTTTGAATCCAGCCTTCTCGTAGGCGGTGAGGCGAATTTGGGTATCGGGCTGTGAATTGTCCAACGCCTCCATCTCGCCAACCAAGGTGATCGGCGAGCCAACCGGGTAATTCAAATCCGCGAGACACTCGAGAGCGGTCGAAATCGGCAGAGCCCTCGACCAGCCCGCGATCCCAGAGCGGCGCCAATCTTTGGCCACCAGATTGTGCGACATGTGAACCACCGCACCAGGGTGTTCACTCATCACAATCACCGTATGGTCTCGCACCGCGACAAACTCGCCGTGGTGAGTCAGGAGAACGAGAGCGTATCGCAATGCCGCCCCGTTGCGGGGTTCCAGCGGGTGCCAATTCAAGCGGTCGGCAATCACATCGGCTTGTTCCATTTCTCCCTTGAATCCGAACTCGTCCCAAAGAGCCCCGAAGGCCATTTCAAAAAAAGGATCCGTCGCGTTGGCGATGCGATGGAGTTCGATCTCCGACCAATCGCCCTCGAGGCTTTTCGTATCCCCAGGCGCGAGGTGGCTGGGAATCATCCATGGTTGCAGGCGGCTCACACGAGATCCCCGTGGTGGAACTGCAGTTCGTAGAGGCTGCGGTAAAGTTCGGATTTCTCCAGCAACTCCGCATGAGTTCCCGTGTCCACAATCCGGCCGTGATCCATCACCACGATGCAATCCGATTTGAGAATGGTGGAAAGTCGATGGGCGATGGCGACAACCGTGCGGCCCTCCGAAAGCCTCTCGATGGCATCTTGGATCATGCGTTCGGATTCGGAGTCGAGCGCGGAAGTCGCCTCGTCGAGCAGAAGAATCGGGGCGCCTTTGAGAATGGCGCGGGCGATGGCGAGGCGCTGTTGCTGACCGCCGGAGAGCATACAGCCTTTGTCGCCAACGATCGTCTCGTAGCCATTCGGCTGGGCGAGGATGAAATCATGGGCGTAGGCAAACTTGGCGGCGGACTCGATTTGCTCGCGGGTGGCGTCGAGATTTCCGTAACGGATGTTCTCGGCAATCGTGTCGTGGAAAAGAAATGTCTCTTGAGTGACGGTGCCGATGTGGCCACGCAGGGAATGCTGGGTGATCTCGCGCACATCGCGTCCATCGATTTTCACAACGCCTGACTGCGGATCGTAGAAGCGAAGAATGAGCGAGTGGATCGTGCTCTTTCCGGCACCACTGGCACCCACCAGCGCATATTTTTTCCCCGGCTCGATGTGGAGCGAAGCCTCGCGAAGGGCGAGTTTCTCGGAGCCGTAACCGAAGCTCACATTCTGAAGTTCGATCGATCCCTTGCATTCCTCAAGGGGGCGGGCGGTGGGCAGGTCGGCGATGGTCGACTTGGTCTCCATCAACTCGAAGATATTGTTGGCCGAAACCATGCATTTTTGAATGAGCATGGGAATCCGGCTCAGGTTTTTCACCGGGTTGTAGAGGAGAAAAATTCCCGCGCAGAGGGCGGCAAATTTGGCGAAGCCGATCCCGTAGTTATAAACATAGACCATCGCCAAAACGACCCCGAGAGCTGACACGGATTCGATCAGCGGTTGAACGATGTCCGAACTCCGGCGCACACGCATACTATTCCGGCATTGCGTGTCACTGGACTTCGAGAATTGCGCGGTTTGATAATCCTCGCGGGCGAAACTCTTGATCACACGCACCCCGGCGAAGGTTTCTTGAAGGATGACGGACATCTGCGCCGCCTCGCTCTCCTCGGCTTTGCCGGCTTGGCGGACTTTTCGACCGAAAACCACCACGGGAATAATGCAAATCGGGAAGAGGACGAGCGTCGTGAGACTGAATTTCCAATCAATCGCGACCAGGACGGCGACGCCTGTCAGAACCGCAATGGGGTCTTTAATGATGTCGCCGGAGACCGAAGTGAGGGCATTTTGGGCGACACGGGTATCGCTCATCACACGAGACATGAGTTTCCCTGCCTTTTCACGGCTGAAGAAATCCAGCGACTGCGACATCAAGTGGGCGAAAAGTTCGGAGCGAATGTCGCGTAGCACCCGGAGACTCACCCACGCGAGCGAGTAGACATTCAGGTAAGAAAAAATTCCACGGGCCACCATCACAAGCGGGATCAGAAGGCTGATCCAAATAACACTCTCGATTCCCGGGCCATCATTTGAGACTCCACCGCTGAAAAGAGCCGATTTATCCGGAAATTTCAGCGCGCCGCCCATCAGCGGCTCACCGGCTTTTTGGATAACTAGCGGGATGACGCCGTTGAGCATTCCCCCAACGACCCCGCAGGCGATGCCGAGGAAAAACCGTTTCCGGTAGGGAAGCATGTAGGAAAGCAACCTCAAATAAGGACGCCAGAAGGCACGGACGAGTTGAGGAAAGGGCAATTTCGGCGGCTTGGGCATACAGGTTCAAACTACACAGCTTGGGACGCAGTGGGACTCAAAAAAACGAACCCACAAAACCGGCGATAAGCCGTAAATACCAATCAAAAACCAGCGCGCCTCCAAAGAGCCAAATCAAAGCCCCTATCGCCAAGAACGGCCCGAAGGGCAAGCGCACACCAGCCCGGTCCTTCGCGAGAAACAGCCCGGCCACCCCGGCGAGGGAACCGACGATCGATCCAGCAAAGAGCGCGAATAGCGCCCCCTGCCAACCGAGGAACGCCCCGATACACGCCATGAATTTCACATCCCCGAAACCCATCGCCTCGCGGGGAATGACAACGGAGGACATTTGCCCCTCGATGTGCGAGATGGTTTCCAAACTTCGCGGCTGACCATCCAACAAGACACGGTCATAAAAAAACTCCAGCCGACGCGGGGAAATCGTCTCTCCGTCGAGCAACGCAGGGCCTTCAAGAGCCACAACCAGTTTGTCCTTCTTGCGAGAAAAAACATCCCGCCAATCCAGCGTTTCTCCAGTGATGGAAAAAGTTACAGATTCGCCATCACACACCCAGCGAAATGGCTCAGGCTCTGCAAACCGGTGGCGAATGCGACCGAAGGCGATCTTCCCCAATTCCACGATCAGAAAAACGGCAGCAAACCCCGCGAGCGCCCCGAAAATCGACCAACCCATGGCGACCATTCGAGATGAAGTGCCCATCAGCTCAGGAATCACCGCGCACAGAAAAACTCCCAACGCAGAACCTCCGAGCGTGATTTCATCAGGAATAATGAAATGCTCGAAGTCGATGAAAGTCGCCGCCAGCAGAAGCGCGGCGAAGGCGAAATAGGCCATTCCCAGGGGAAAACCGAATTTCAGCCAGAGCGCCAAAAAGAGGCCAGCAGTCAAAAGCTCGACCAGCGGGTATCGGAAGGAAATCGTTGCGCCGCATCCCGAGCATTTGCCACGAAGAAAAACCCAGCTCACCACAGGGAGGTTTTCATACCACGGGATGGTTTTTTCGCAGGCGGGGCAGAACGATCTTTTCGGATTCAGCAGGCTCACCCCTCGTGGCATCCGATGGATGCAGGCATTCAAAAACGATCCCGTCACCGCACCCAGCACGGCGGCGAAAACCGCGAGAAGAATGGTCATGCCTTTTCGAGGCCGGGCTCAACCAGTTCACAAATCGCGTGAAGGAGGAATTTGTGAGCTTCCTGAATCCTCGCCGTCACGGTGCCTTGAACGAGAAGTTCGATATCGCCGGCGCCTTTAGTGAATCCCCCGCCCTTGCCGAGAAGGACGATGCTTTTAACCCCGAGCCGTTTCGCCTCCTCGATTGCTGAAAGAACATTCCGCGATTTTCCGCTCGTTGAGAGCGCGATGAGAACATCGCCGGCTTTTCCGAAGGCTTGGACCTGACGCGCGAAGATGTCCTGAAAAACATAGTCGTTCCCGATCGCAGTGAGCAGTCCACCGTCAGACACCAGCGAGATGGCTGGATAGGGGCGGCGGTCGTCTTGAAAACGGCAGGTAAATTCCGTAGCGATGTGTGAACTGTCCGCCGCGCTGCCGCCATTGCCGCAGAGGAGCAACTTTCGACCCGACTTCAGGCACGCGAGAACCAGATCAGCGGCTTCCACGACTTTGGGTTCGAGAGGACGAAGAGACTCGAAAACCACCAAGGCATCGCGCAGGGATTCGGAAAACGGACTCATGAATCAGGCCGCGAGAGCTTCGGGAGCAAAGGCCGGATGAGTTATGAGAAGACCCTTGAGATGAGGCCACGCCGTATCCATCCCGGCGAAGAGATGGAGATAAATCCAGACATCCTCGGGCGAGTATTTGGCCAGGATGGCATCGACAGCCGCCGAAACCATCTTTGCGTCTGGCTCGGCGGGCAATTCGTCGATCAGCCCTTTTCCGTCGTGCTTGATCCCAAGCGCATCCAGAAAATCACAAACCAAGCGTTCGTTTTTTCCAAGAACCCAAATTTGCAGAGTCTCGAGAGTGAGATCGGCGTTGGATGACTTGGTCAGGGCCTCGCGGATCCAAAGATTCCGCTCATCGCGGGGTTTGCGCTCCACAAAGACCGGACGCAACTTGCGTCGCGTGGCGAGCATGCCAGCGCAGCTGCGGTAAGCTTCTCGGTCGTTTTCGTAGAGCCAGTTTAAAATTCCCGTCGCACGAGGAACGGACAGGCGTCCAAAGATCTCAATTGCAGTCATGGACCCGCATTTATCCGAGTCGCATGAATCACAGTCAAGCCCTGCGACGGGGCTTGAGGCCACGCCCGATGAGGGGAATAGTCCTCGCATGTTTGCGCGTGTGCTGCCTGATCAGGCGGCTGGAAAAATACTGGATTACCGGGTGCCGGAGGCGATGAGTTCGAAAATCGCCGTCGGCTCCCGTGTCAAAATCCCCGTCCGCACCCGCCTGCTCGCTGGAACCGTTATCGAATTGCTCGATGCGTGTGAATTCACCAGCGTCAAAGACATCACGGATCTCATGGACGAGCGCCCGATGATCCGCCCAGCCTTGCTCGAGCTGGCTTACTGGATGGCCGACTACTACTGCTGTCCATTGGAAACAGCCGTCTGCAGCGTCCTGCCAGTGGCCGTGAGGGATGGACGCGTCACTGCAAAAAAACAAAACACAGTCCGCCTCGCCCGGGAATTCACCGAATCGGAGCTTGAGAAAATCGCCATCCGCGCGCCGAGGCAGGCCGATGCCTTGCGGGTATTGATCGATGCCGGAAAACCTCTCGCCGTCACCAAGGCCGCCAATCTTTCAGGAGTCAGTGAGGCTGTTTTTCGAACACTGGAAAAACATGGTTTCGTCGCGATCGAAGCCTCGGTGGTGGCTCGGAATCCCCATGCGGAGCAATATGTGTCTGGCGCCGAGTTGACGCTCAACACAGAGCAGGAAGCGGCCATGAAAGTCGTCGTTGAGGAAATGACGAATCCCAGCCGACCCATTTTGCTCTTTGGGGTGACCGGGTCGGGAAAAACGGAAATCTACCTCCGCGCTATCCGGCACTCGCTGGATGCAGGCAAAACCGCCTTGGTTCTCGTTCCTGAAATCGCCCTGACTCCTCAAACCGTGGAACGCTTCAAATCCCGCTTTGCCGACATCCAAGACCGAATCGCCGTTCTGCACAGCCACCTTTCGGAGGGGGAGCGCCACGACGAGTGGCACAAAATCCACACCGGCCATGCCCGAGTGGTGATCGGTGCGAGAAGTTCGATTTTCGCGCCAGTGGAAAATCCCGGCGTGATCATCATCGATGAAGAGCACGAGTCGTCCTACAAGCAGGACGAAGCCCCCCGCTACAATGCCCGCGACATGGCCGTCCTGCGCGCCAGTCGGGAAAAAGCCGCCGTCATCCTCGGCAGCGCCACCCCCTCGCTCGAGAGTTGGCACAATGCCCAATCTGGAAAATACCGACTCGTGCGACTCAACCAGCGAGTCGATGACAAAAGCATGCCCGTCGTGCGTGTGGTCGATCTCCGGCGTCCTGCCCGCAATGATCCAGGAGGCGGAATTTTGTCCAAACCTCTGCGCGAAGCGATCGAGGGGAGAATCCAGAAGGGCGAGCAAACAATCCTTTTTCTGAACCGCCGGGGATTTTCCACCTCGATGATCTGTGAAGCCTGCGGCCATGTCTGCGAATGCAACAACTGCAGTGTCTCGCTCACTTACCACCGTGCGGCGGAACGACTCGTCTGCCACATCTGCGGCCACAACCAACGCGCCCCCAAGTCCTGCCCCAAATGCTCGGATCCCCGAATTCGCCATGCGGGCACTGGCACTCAAAAAGTCGAGGAGGCTCTCCAGCGGATTTTTCCAAAAGCTCGAATCGCCCGCATGGATGCCGATTCGATGACTCGCAAAGAGGCCTACCGAGAGACCCTCGGGGCCTTCAAAGAAGGTCGCATCGACATTCTCGTTGGCACCCAAATGATCGCCAAGGGCCTGCATTTTCCAAATGTCACTCTCGTCGGCATCGTCAACGCCGACCTCGGCCTTCACATCCCCGACTTCCGGGCAGGCGAGCGAACATTCCAACTCCTCACCCAAGTCGCTGGACGCGCCGGGCGCGGTGAGATGGAAGGCGAGGTGTATGTTCAAACCTTCACGCCGTTCAGCCCCTCGATTCAATTCGCCCGTCACCATGACTTCGAGGGCTTCATGGAGCAGGAAATGGAATTTCGCCGAAGCTTCGGCTACCCGCCCTTCGGCAAGATGGCCATGATCACACTCCGGGGAACGATGCTCGAACGGGTCGAGTTTTCCGCCATCACGCTTTCGAGAAAACTCAAAGCCGCCGCCCCGGAGGGAATTCTCGTCGGCGAGGGAGTTCCCGCCCCGCTCGAAAAAGCCAAGACCTACTATCGCTTTCAAGTCTCGCTTCGTGGGTCCTCCTCGATGCGACTCGCTCGATTGGCACGCGGCGTTTTGGATGCCTTGCCGATGCCCGAGGATGTTTTTGTCGCTGTGGATATCGATCCCCTGCATCTTATGTGACCTTGCCGATGAGGGTTCATCCAGCCATCTACCATCTTTTTCAATTCGCGGTCCGCCTCGGGATAGTCCTCGTTTTTGCGGGAGTTCCCCTCTCCCTCTACATTCTTCGCACGACCGGTATCGGCTTCGGCGCGAGGGAGGCTTTGGAGCAGGCCTTGAGCACGCCGGCTCTCGAAGTTCGCATCGGCAAACTCCTCCTCGATCCCTTCAACGGCTTGGTTGCAACAAATGTCTCCCTTCGCCAAAAGGACAATCCCGACCGCCTGCTGGCGAAAATCAATCGATTCGAGATTTCGCTCAATCTCAGCGCCCTGATGAACCGCCAGATTGTTGTCGATACCCTCACGCTGGTGAGAGCCGACGCCTCCATTCCACTTGCCCAAGAGGAAAACTCCCCACGCTTTGAGGTGAGGGAGATTTTTGCGAGCATCATCGTTCTCGGTGACCGGCTTCGCGTGAGCCAACTCGACGCCACGGTAGAGTGCCTGCGCATCCGGTTGACCGGTGAGATTCTGAATCCGCTCGAATTCAAGCCGCCCGTAGCCGATCCCGCCAAAGGGCCGTTGTTGCCAAAAGAACTCCTTGAAAAAATTCTAGCCGCCCTGAGGAAATCCTCGTTTCCATCGGGTCTGCCTCTTCTTAGTGCGCACTTTGAAATCGATGCCGCCAATCCCTCGGAGTTCCAAATTCCAAGTTTCGAACTCACCTCTCCGGTGATTCGAAACCAAGACCTCGAAATCCAAAGCGTGGAAATTCGCGGAAAATACACAGACCACCGTCTGCGCATCCCTGTTTTTCGAATCAACGACGCGAAGGGGGCTTTGCAGGTTTCGGCGGAATGGGACAAAACCCATGGCAACCTCAACGCCTCCCTCCTTTCGAGCCTCAGCATCAAGCCGTTGCTGACATCCATCGCGGGAGACGGAGGGGCGATGTCCAAGTTGAAATTCCCCTCAGCGCCACGCCTGAGCATCGATATCAAAGGCAATACCCTCACCGACCCCGTCAGAATCACGGCCACAGGAGAGTTTTTTGCCCCCAAATTTGAATTTGGAAAACTGGAACTTGCCGATCTTGGGCTCCACTTCTCTTGGAAGAATGGACTCTTTTACGCACGCGACATCCATGCCACGGCCAAGCGCGGAGAGCTTTCGGCAATCCTCTGGGCAGGCCCGGGAGATTACAGGCTGAATGCCCACACGACGATTCCCCCGAGTGATCTTGCCGACCTCTTTGACAAGAACACCCGGGCGTTTCTGGTGAATATGGAATTCGAGGATCTACCGCAGATCTCCGCTTCGCTGCGCGGGGCGCGGTTGGACTTTCCCTCGATCTCGGGAAATGCCCACCTCAAGCTCGGCCGCACCGCCAACCGCGGCGCATGGATCGACTCGGGAGTCGCCGATGTCGTGATCGCCGATGAATGCCTGACCTACAAAAACCTGATCATCAACACAGGCAAAGGACGCGGCACCGGCTCGTTCGACTACGATGTCGGCCGCAAGGAGGTTCGATTGAAAGATATCGTTTCCACTTTGGTCCCCGTGGATGTGCTGATGTGGATCGACCCTCGAATTGCTGAAACCATTCGCCCCTACCGGTTCCGCAGCGCTCCCCAAGTGAAGGTCGAAGGCAAGGTCCATATGAAGGATCCCTTGAAAAACGACCTAAAAATCAACATCTCGGCGCCTGGCGGGATGAACTACGAACTCCTCGGAAAAACACTTACCTTTGGAAATACCAAGGCCAAAGTCGATGTGATCGCGAATAAGGTCGTGGCGAACATCCATGAAGCGGAACTTTTCGGTGGGGAAGTTGGCGTGAAGGCCATTGTTTCTTTGGACCCCACAAATCGTGTCTTCAGCACGAACGCCACACTTTCCCGTGTGAATTTCGCGAAGCTCACCAATCTTTATTTCGACTACGACGACTCAAAGGGCGTGATCAGCGGCGAATACGGATTCGAGGCCCGCATGGGCGACGAGGAAAACATGGTGGGAAGTGGAAAACTCCGGATCGAGGATGGAAATGTTTTTGCGATTCCTGTTTTCGGACCCTTCTCGGCGATCCTCGGGAGCATTATTCCCGGCGTCGTTTACAACACCGCTCGATTCGCCACCGCCGACTTCACGGTTGCTCACAAAAAAGTCAGCACGCCCAATATCGAAATCGCGGGGACTGGATTTTCAATGCTTGGATATGGCGACATTTACTTCCTCACCGGCGGTCTCGACATGAGCATGCGAATCAACGCTCAGGGAATTCCCGGCTTGGTATTTTTCCCAGTCAGCAAGCTGCTGGAATACCACTCCGACGGGACGATCTCCGATCCCCATTGGCGACCGAAAATCATTCCGAAAATCCAACTCCTTCCCGGCGGGAAGGCTCAGAAGCCCTCCTCGCGCTGATCGCCCCCTCAGGCGCGGAGACGGATTTTTTCCATGATGTCGGCGACAACTTCGGATGCGAGCTTGGCACCAACATTTCCCTGACCGTGAAGTCGCACGCTGACCTGACCGTTTTCCACATCACGATGGCCAATGACGAGCATCGTGTGAACGCGGGCTTTTTCTGCAGCGGCGATTTTAGCCTTCACAGGTTCCGACCCGAAATCCGCCTCGGCACGAACCATGCCGGCGCGAAGTTTTGAGAGGATCGGGGTTGCGTAGTCGAGCAAGGCGGGATCGTCATTGAGAGTGATCACACGGACTTGCTCCGGCGCGAGCCAGAGCGGGAAGTTTCCGGCGTAATGCTCGATGAGGAAGCCAATGAATCGCTCGTGCGTTCCCAGCGGAGCACGGTGGATGCAGAGAGGAGTCTTCTCCGTATTGTCGCGATCGCGGTAATGGAGGCCAAATTTGGCGGGCACGGCGAAGTCCACCTGGTTCGTGGCGATGGTGAACTCTCGTCCGATCGCACTCCACACCTGAACATCGATCTTGGGTCCATAAAACGCGGCCTCGTTTGGCACCTCGATGAAATTGATACCGCTCTCGACCAGCACGCGACGGACCATATCCTCGGTTTTTTTCCATAGCTCCGGTTCATCCACGAATTTTTGACCGAGCTTTTCGGGGTCATGGGTCGAGAATCGCATCTGATATTTCTCGAGTCCGAAGACTTTGAAGTATTGGAGATACATCTCATTCACCGCGCGGAATTCCTCTGCGAATTGCTCCTCGGTG
Organism: Verrucomicrobiota bacterium; assembly: GCA_026398255.1. Classification (GTDB taxonomy): domain Bacteria; phylum Verrucomicrobiota; class Verrucomicrobiia; order Chthoniobacterales; family Terrimicrobiaceae; genus UBA967. The sequence continues at coordinate 167,511 of JAPLTG010000032.1, read as the reverse complement.
CAATAGATGTGCGCGTCGTTCATGTTGAGGGAACGCACGCGCATGAGACCGAAAAGCTCCCCCGATTGCTCATAGCGGTAGCAGCAACCGTATTCCGCCAAACGAAGCGGGAGGTCTCGGTAGCTGCGCGGCTCGGCGGCAAAAATCCGATGGTGATGCGGGCAATTCATCGCCTTGAGGTAATAGCGCTCGGCCTCACTCCCCTCACCTTCGCCGCTTTCCTTCAACTCCATCGGCGGAAACATGCTCTCGGCGTAGTAAGGAAGGTGGCCGGAGGTTTTATACATTTTCTCTTTGGCGAGATGCGGGGTGCGAACCCGCACATAACCGCCGGCGAATTCGGTCTCCTTGGCGAGTTTCTCGAGTTCCTCCACAAGCACGGTGCCCTTCGGCAACCAGAGCGGCATTCCGGGCCCGACATATTCGGAATCGATGGCATAGAGGCCCATCTCGGCACCGATCTTGCGATGGTCCCGTTTTTTGGCCTCTTCGAGCATCGTGAAGTATTCCTCCATCGCAGTCTTATTTTTAAAGGCGGTGCCGTAGATGCGCTGGAGTTGGGGGTTGCGCTCGTCGCCTTTGTAGTAGGCGCTGGCGACGTGCGTGAGTTTGAACGCTCCGATGTTGCCGGTGCGCATCACATGAGGCCCTGCGCAGAGATCGGTGAATTCGCCGTTACGGAACAGAGTGATCGTTTCGCCCTCGGGGATGTTTTGGACGATATCGAGCTTGAATTTCGAGGGCGTGCCCCGCGTGGCGAGGGCGGCTAGTTCCCCACACTCGGCCATGGCGATCGCGTCGGCGCGGGAGATTTCCACCCGCTCAAAAACATGGTTCGCCTTGATCTCTTTTTTCATCTCCTCCTCGATCCTTGCGAAATCCTCGGGCGAGATGCGGTGAGGCAATTCGACATCGTAATAGAAGCCATTCTCGACTGGCGGACCGGCGGCAAATTGGGCCTCAGGCCAGATTTTCAGAATAGCCGTGGCGAGGACATGGGCAGCGGAGTGGCGGATGCGTTCGAGTTCAGTCATGGATTGGAAGAGTCTTTCGCTGGGGGCGATTTGCGGAGGGGAATGGCATTGGCGGCAACCAAGAGCGGGATCCCCCGGATCACAGGATAGGCAACGGCCCGGTCTGCTCGAATCCATGCGGATTGGATTTTTTCGAGCCCCTCACGGTGATGTAGGGCCTCAATCTCACGGTCGGTGGCGAGGCGAAGTTTTTGCCGCGTGGTCGGGCAAACCAGGATTTCGCTGTATTCGTTGGCGTGCATTTTTTCTCAGTATCTCGGAACGGTCGGATCAATTCGATCGGACCAAGCATGAATTCCCCCCACGAGATTGCAGACCTTCGAAAACCCGTGGTCCTGCAGGAATTGAACGGCATTCGCGCTGCGGCCTCCCGATTTGCATTGGACCACGATGTCATCTGAAGCGTTGAGCTCGCCGAGGCGGGTTGGCAGATCGCCAAGCGGAATCAAAATTGCACCGGGAATTTTGGCAATCTCCCACTCGAAAGGTTCGCGCACATCCAAAAGAACGAAGCGGTCGTTTCGGTTAAAACGGGCCTTGAGATCTTCAACAGTGATTTCGGGAATGTTGGTGGACATGGTTTGAGAATTTATAGGGTGCGAACAGAACCCCTCGTAGTCGATGGGCTCTGTGATTTTGGGCGAAGCTGAGCATACAGGACAATCGGGGTCTCTTTGGAGCTGGAATTCACGAAACTTCGCTTTGAGGGCATCAAAATGAATCAGGCGGCCGAGAAGAGGGTCCCCGGTGCCGACGAGAAGTTTGATCGCTTCGATGGCTTGGAGCACCCCGATGATTCCAGGAAGCACGCCAAAAACACCGGCCTCCGAGCAATTCGCGACCATTCTTGGAAGGGGAGGTTCGGGATAAAGGCACCGGTAGCAGGGAGCGCCAAGGTGTGGTGCGAAGACCGTGCACTGCCCCTCGAAACGCGAAATCGCGCCGTAAACGAGAGGTTTTTTCAAAAACACACAGACATCATTGCTCAGGTAGCGGGTCGGAAAATTATCGGTTCCATCAATCACCAGATCGTAGGATTCGACGATCGACATCGCCGTGGAGGAATCGAACCGCGCATCGTGAAGTGCGACGCAGACATGAGGATTCGCCTCCTGGAGGCGGTCGCGAGCACTGTCGATTTTCTTTCGTCCAACATCGCCAGTTCCATGGAGGATTTGGCGTTGGAGGTTGGAGGGATCGACCACATCAAAGTCGACCACGCCCAGCGTGCCGACTCCGGCGGCGGCGAGATAGAGACTGGCGGGAGACCCTAGGCCACCAGCACCAATGCAGAGAACGCGGGAGGCTTTGAGCCGTTTCTGACCATCCAATCCGACACCGGGAAGAGACAAGTGTCGGGCGTAGCGGGCAACTTCCGAGGAACTAAGATTCACCTCGGCCGCGTGTTGAGAATCAATGATGCCAATACTCATTTGGAATGATCAAAAAAGGAGATGAGTCACTTTGTGGAAGGTTTGAAAACCCCGTTCCAATCCAGATTCGGAGGGATCACATCCATAGAACGAATACGCTGAAGCATGACACGCGAGGGAGGGTCGATCGCAACCAAAGTCTCAAAAAGTGAGGCAGCCTTTGTGAATTCCCTGCGGAAATAGAAATCCAGAGCCTCCTGGTAATTTCTGGAGATCATTTGCTGATCTGCATTCGCCTCGGTGGCGAAGCCCATGAGTTCATAAATCTCCAAGGGCTCCTCGCGTCCCACGACGGCAACGCGGTCGAGAAGTCTCCAGAGAAATCCCCCGCCTGCAGCAGCTTGGGCTGTGGCGGAACTGGCGATGATCCAAGTCCCATAAACTTTATTCAGCCCTTCCAATCGGCTGCAAAGATTCACGCCGTCACCGATCGCGGTGTAGCTGAATCGCTCAGCCGTCCCGACATTTCCCACGAGCGCTTCGCAGGTGTGGATTCCCACTCGGACCCGGGGCACAAAATTACCATCCAACGGCATGAGCCCCGCCAAGCCGCGTCTGGCTTGGAGAGCCGCGCGACAGGCCTCGGCAGGATGGTGATCGAGTGCCGACGGAGCGTTGAAAAGGGCCATCATTCCGTCACCTAGAAATTTATCAATCACCCCGCCGTGATTGTGAATCGCCCGACCGAAGATTTCGAAATACTCGGTGAGCGTTTTCACGGAAACCTCCGGCGAAACTTTTTCTGCGTAACCGGTGAAGCCTTCGACATCGCAAAACAAGACGCTCACTTTTTGGCGGAGACCACCTGGGGTCGCAACCGAACCGCTTTGCAAAAGGTCGCGAACAATATCGACAGGCACATAATGCGAGAAGGATTGGAGGCTGTCTCGCATGCGAGTCACAGCCTCAGAAAGAATTTGAACCTCACGAATTGAGGAACGGGGCAATGCCACAGGAGCCAACTCGAAGCGCTCGATTCGGCGAAGTTCTTGCGTCACGAGGCGGAGGGGATTCGCGATCCGGCGCGCCAGCATGATGGCGACGACCAGGGATAGAACGATCGCAAATCCGGCGGTATAGGTGCTGATGCGGAGAGTTTGCTCAATCGCTCCGAAAGTTTTCTGGCGGTTCAACACAACCGCACTGATGCCATGAACGCCCCCGACAATTTTTGTGGCCTGCATTCCGACGATGTAGGCCTCGCCATCGCTCTGGATTTCCTTAACCACACTCGCTCCGCTTTCGACGAGCTTGGACGCATTCTCGACAGCGATTTTCTGGATTTCCCAGAGATAGGTTGCATCCGCCATTTCCTCGGAGGCGGCGAGCAACTTCCCGTCTTCCAGAAAAATGACAATCCCCGACTGGGTGACCTTCTGTATCCGGGTCAAATAGGCCGAAATATCGCTCAGCAAAAAATCGACGCTGAAAACTCCGATCAAATCTCCGAGCCAATTCCTCACCGCGAGTGAAGCCGCAACGCCACGACCGCCGCCATAGAACTCATACGGCTCCGTCCAGCAGATCGCATTGGAATCCTCCGCTGCGACAAACCAAGGGCGGCTCCTCGCATCAAAGCGCTCGTCGCGCACTGGCTTCGGGGGCTGAAGTGGCAGGCCTTCGCGATTGAGGCGATACTCGACAAGGGGCCCGCCGAAATCGGTGGAGGAGACATGGATGGATTGGTGCTCCTGCCCATTTTGCGCTCCGGCAAATCGGCCGTCGGAATATCCGAAACTGATCCAGGAAATTCCCCGCTCAAATGGCAAGAGGCGGGCGATTTTGGTTGCCAGCATTACGGGATCAGCCGCCACAAGAGCACCAAATTGGAGATTCTCGGAGAGCGTGGAAAGAATACGGCTCGCCGGATCGAAAAATTCCCTGACCTGATTGCTGGCGGAGTCCAGCGAAGCGTTGATTTGCCCGATCGCCAACTCGCGAATCGCCAAGTTCGTTCCGGAGTGGCTAAGCCAGGTCACCGATCCGGTGGAGACCAGAATCAGGCTGACAAATAAACCAATGAGAAGACTCCGAAATGAGAACATCAGGTGGGCTGAAAAATCAGGGCGTCACGGACTCGGTTGCTGGAAAATCCGGCAAGGCCGGTTCGCCAAGAGAGAAATCCGGCTCGGTCATAAGGCCGTCGATTTTTGTTTCCATAGGTTGGCTGGCGCCCTCCTGAGGCCATGCTGGAGTGCCGAAGCGAAGATGGATTCCCGAATTTCGGAGAAACACCTCGCGCCCGGTCTCCGCGCTGGACCGCTTGAGAGTGAGCGCGATGGAGTTTTCACCTTCAATCAGGTGACGCGCGGCGATGAATAGGGAGCCTTTCCGCCAGCCTGCCAGAATGAGATTGCCGTTCCAATCCGTCACCAGCGAGGGATCGTCGAGTTGGAAGGAGGGGAAATTCACGGTGCCGAGATCATGCCCATTCACGGAAACTTCGATTTTCGCTTCGGGGTCCAAACCGAGGGATTCCAATCGCAACATCCCGGCCTCGGGTTTTCCCTGGATGGGAATGATGAACTCCAAAGGCTCCTCGAGTTCTTCAACACGGGCGGAGAGTTCGGCTTCGATGACCGAGCCGTTTCGGATATCGCCAGCCAGAGGAATCGGGCGGGTTCCGTTGACTTCGCCATCCTCGAAAACTTGCAAATTTCCATCGATGAGGACCGGAGATTGACGCTCGCCGATGACTGCGAGGGAATCCTCCCTTGCCGGCCGGATCGCCAAACTCAGAAGCGAATCAAATTTTCCAAAGTAGGAGAGGAGGAGTTTGCCGCCCTCGCGAGTGAGGGTTTGAGGGAGCAGAACCGTGCGCGAATTCAACCCGACGGCTTTTCCAATTTCTCCCAGGCCATAGGAAATCGTGGAGACCTTGGCATCATCTGATTCCCACTCCAAGGCAGGTCCCCCGTCGCCATTGTCCGTGAAAACCACGGTCGCAACCAACATTTCCACGCCGGAACTAACCCAATCGGGATGAATCGTCACAGTCACTGTCGCTGTGGCAGGATCGACTTTGGGAGCGCCACTCACCCATGGCGGGAGTGCGCTCATTTGCACTGCAGGCTGAAGGGCCAACAGGAAGGGATCAAATGTCCCACCTGCATGGAGAAACGGATTTTCTGCGCGAATCGAAGTGGTGCACAAAGCCGCAACCAGCAACCATAAACGCGCGACTTTTAGGCCAAGCATCGGCAGAATTTAGCCACCCGACGGAGCAAAGCAAAGTCTTCGTTTACCAAGTCATGCCCCCATAATATTGGCGCCGCTTTAACGATCTTTCGCGACAGGGTGACTCTTCCGGCGGCGTTGGGAATCGGCAAGGAACTCCGCCTGCGCATCGAAGGATGGCTCGCCTTCAGCGCGTTGACGGAAGGCATAGGACCCGTCGAGTTGCATGACTTGAGCTTTCACATTGTCGCGCCAGAACCACTCGAGAATCTCTTCGACATGCTTCACCATGCTCGGCGCGGCAATCGGGAATACCGTTTCCACGCGGCGAAAGAGATTTCGAGGCATCCAATCCGGACTGCCGAGATAAACCCGAGGGCAACCGCCATTCTCAAATCGGAAAATCCGGCTGTGCTCCAAAAATCGCCCGACGATGCTGCGGACCTCGATGTTTTCACTCACTCCGGGGATGCCGGTCTTGAGCGCACACATGCCACGAACGAGAAGTCGAATAGGGACACCCGCAGCGGAGGCGCGATAGAGCGCTTCGATAATTCCAGGCTCCACGAGGGAGTTGAGCTTCGCGAAGATGCCACTGGAGCGCCCCGCCCAAGCCTGCCCGATCTCGTTTTCGATCAATTCCTGGAAGCCCTCATAGAGCGACCACGGGGCGACCATGAGTTCCTTCATCTCTGGAAAACGCGAGACGCCGGTAAGGCAGTTGAATGTCTCCGCAAGCTCGGTCGTCAATTCCTCACGGCAAGTGAGCAGGCTCAGGTCGGTGTAAATTTTCGCCGTCGAAGGATGGTAATTTCCCGTTCCCATGTGCGCGTAGCGGCGAATTTTATCGCCCTCGCTCCGAATGATCAGCATCGCCTTTGCGTGGGTTTTCAAGCCGGTGACGCCATAGACCACATCCACACCGGCCTCGCGCATGATACGGGCCCAATGAATATTCGCGGCCTCGTCAAAGCGGGCCTTCAATTCGATCACCGCCGTCACCTGCTTGCCGTTGCGGGCAGCCGTGATGAGGGCCTGGACGATCGGTGAGTCGGAACTCGTGCGATAGAGCGTTTGTTTGATCGCGAGCACCTGAGGGTCCTCGGCGGCCTGCGAAAGAAAATCTACCACCGTCTGGAAACTATCGTAGGGATGGTGCAGGAGAATGTCGCCACGCCGAACATGGAAAAAGAGATCCGACTCGGTATCGAGAGACACCACTTGGCAAGGCACAAAGCGCTTGAAGCGGAGGTCCGGGCGGTCGATCTGCAACGCCACCGGCATGAGGCGGGAGAGATTCAGAGGACCATCGATTCGGAAGACATCCTCCTCCTCGAGATTGAAGATATCGAGCAGGCGCTTGAGCACACGATCGGGGATGTCTTTTTTCACCTCGAGCCGCACAGCCGCCCCACGATTGACTTTACGAAGCTCCTCCTCGATCGCGTGGAGCAGATTGCTGGATTCTTCCTCGTCCACATACAGGTTGCTATTGCGCGTCACTCGGAAGAGGTGCGTCGCCTTCACATGCACTCCGCGAAAAAGCAGACCAGCGTGTTCCTGAATAATATTCCCGAGAAAAACATAGTCATTGCCGTCCGGACTTTTTGAAAAAGGCACGACGCGCGGCAGGATTCGAGGGGCTTGGACGACGGCGATGTCGGTGCTGATCCCCTCCCCCTCCAACTCCACGATCACATTCAGACTTTTGTTGAGCAGTTGAGGGAACGGATGCGCTGGATCCACGGCCAGCGGCGTGAGAACTGGATAGATCGTCTCGCGGAAAAATTTCTCAAAATAGGCCCGCTCGTCCTCCGGCACATCAGGGTAGGTGTGAAAACGGATGCCCTGCTCGTGAAGCTGCGGATAAATTTGCTCGGTCCAACAGCGATATTGGTCGTCCACCATCCGACGCGTGCGTTTGCTGATCCGGGCCAAGGCGTCGCTGGCGGAAAGCCCATCGGGGCCGACTTCGGAGGAATTGTTTTGCTTCTGCTGCTTGAGACCAGCCACGCGGACTTCGAAAAATTCGTCAAGGTTCGAACTCACAATCGCAAGAAACTTCAGGCGCTCCAGCAACGGATTTGCGGCGTCGAAAGCCTGATCAAGCACACGCTGGTTGAATTCCAACCAGCTCAGCTCCCGGTTGATGAAATGTTCGCGTTTCGAGAAGTCCACAAAGATAAAATCAGCGCGGTTGGGCGCTTAGACCATGCAGTTAATGGCACCCCCGCAGAGAGGGCAAGAAGCCTATTGTGAAAAACTAGCCGCCACCGCGAAGTTCTCGGGAGAACTCCGCCATTCGCTCCATGGCGATTTTGATTTGGTCGTAGGCCGTGGCGAAACTGCAGCGCACATGGCCCTCGCCTCCACTCCCGAACGCGGGCCCGGGGACGACCGCCACATTTTTCTCTTTCAACAAGCGAAGCGAGAAATCGCGACTGGTCAGACCGGTCGAGGTGATCTCTGGGAAAACATAAAAGGCTCCGCGCGGACTGCGGCATGGGAGACCCATTTCGTTTAGCGAGGAAACGATGAAATTCCGACGCCGCTCGTATTCGCGACGCATCCGTTCCACACTGTCCTGACCTCGCTCCAGAGCCTCCACGGCCGCATCCTGACCCATGATCGAGGCGCAAAGGATGGAATACTGGTGAATTTTCATCATCGCCTCAATGAGCGCGGTGGGAGCACAAGCGAAGCCGATCCGCCAACCCGTCATCGCAAAAGCTTTCGACAATCCATGAAGAAAAACCGTCCGCTCTTTCATCCCGGGAAACACAGCGATGCTCGTGTGCCCAGCTCCGTCATAGGTCAACTCGCTGTAAATTTCGTCGGTCAAAACCACCAGGTTGTGACGAATGCAAACGGCGGCGATTTTTTCCAACTCCGAAGACTCCATCGTGGCTCCCGTGGGATTCGTCGGGAAATTCAGCATCAGCACCTTTGTTCGCGGCGTGATGTTTTTTTCCAAATCCTCGGCGCGCAGGGCAAATCCATCTTCGGCTCGCGTGGTGATCGCCTTCGGCACTCCGCGCGCCATCACAATCGTCGGCGAGTAGGAGACATAGCACGGCTCGTGGTAGAGCACCTCGTCGCCGGGATTCAACAACGCCCTAAGGGCCAGATCGATCGCTTCGGAGACGCCGACCGAAACGAGGATTTCGGTGAGAGGTTCATAGGAAATCTGAAAATGCCGCCGCACATAGTCGGAGATCGTGCGTCGAAGACGAGGGAGCCCGAGATTTGATGTGTATCCAGTGCGTCCACGCTCCAAAGCAAAAATCGCCGCCTCGCGAATGTGCCAGGGCGTTGCGAAATCCGGCTCCCCGATGCCCAGCGAAATGACATCATCCATCGACTGGACGATTTCGAAAAAGTCGCGAATGCCCGAGCGCGGGATGTCACGAATGTGGTCGGCGATGGCGATACTCACGGCGACACGGAGAGCCGCTCCGAGGTGGGCTCAAAAAGATGGAAAGTGCCGTTTTCTTTATAGGTCTTCAGCCGGAAATGCGTGGCAGTGGATTGCACCGCATCAATCGTGCTTAGCTTCTCAGCCACAAACGACGCAGCAGCCCGGAGATTCCGCGCCTCGACGATAATGAGCAGGTCGTAACCACCACTCACCAGATAGCAACTCTGCACCTCATCGAAGCGGGCAATGCGCGAGGCGATGCGGTCGAATCCCCCATCGCGCTCCGGTGTGATTTTCACCTCGATCACAGCCGTGACATTTTCGGTGTCCCACTTCTCGTGATTGACCACCGCCTGATAACCAAGAATCACCCCATCGGCCTCAAGGCGCGCGATAGCGGCGTCGAGATCGGGGCGCGACATGCCAAGCAATTTGGCCATCTCCTCGCGCGGCATGAGGGCGTTCTTCTGCAATAAATCAATAATCGCTTCCATAAAGCCTCGGCATCATGGGAAGCCATCGCCGCGATGGCAAGCGCTGGCTGGATCTCTTGCGGCATTAGAACTCCTGCAAAATTCCGCGTTGACATTCCCTCCGCGACTCCCTTTATTCCTCCCCATTCCTGCGGTGCGCATAGCAGAAACACCCCTCCGCACGCGCCGCCCCGATTGACACTCTGTCTCAGCGTTCGTCGAACAGGCCCCTGCCATTCAGGGAAACTGCGAATACCAGACAGGCGTTTTTCAAAAGAAGATTTTTTACACCACCGGCCAGGGAAACCAGAGCGCCGGAGAAATCCTGAACGGATTATTTTTATCATGACCGAAGACCAACCCAACACGGGCACCGAGGCGGCACCAGCCGTTGACGCTGCCGAGTCCACGGAAAAACCACGCCGCCGCACGCGCACCCCGCGCATCGGCCGCACCCGCCGCCAGTCCAAAAATGGCGATTCCGTGCAAACCGAACTTCCCATCGAAAATCAGGAGACACCCGCCGAGCCTGCCTCGAACGGCACCGCGCCCGATCCCGGCCCAGTCGCGAAGACCGAGGTTCCCGCCGCTCCGGCCGCACCTGCTGCTGTTCCCGTCCCTCCAGCGGCTCCCGCCACGCCTCCCCCCCCGCCGCCACCGCCCACCTACGCAGACGGCATCGTTGAGGTTTCAGGTAAAGGCTTCGGCTTCCTGCGCGAAGCTCGCCGAAATTACACCCAGTCGAACAACGACATTTTCGTCACTCCCGAACTCGTCCGCAAATACGGCCTCCGCGATGGCATGTGGATCAAGGGCGAGACCCGCCGTGGCAACCGTGGCCCGCAGATGTTCCGCCTCACCGAGATCGAGGGCGAGGATCCCGAGAAATTCCAAAACCTCCCCGTCTTTGAGGAGTTGATGGTTGTGAACCCCAACAAGCGCATCAAGCTGGAGACTGTTCCGGAGCGCTTCACCACCCGCGTGATCGACCTCGTTTCTCCCGTTGGAAAAGGCCAGCGCGGCCTCATCGTCGCGCCGCCCCGCACCGGCAAGACGACGCTCTTGCAGCACATCGCCGACGCCGTGGTGAAAAATCACCCCGAGATCAAACTCCTCATCCTCCTTGTGGACGAGCGCCCCGAAGAAGTCACCGAAATCCGCCGCACCGTTCCCACAGCCGAACTCTTGGCCAGCTCGAACGACTCGGACATCAAAACCCACACCCGCATTGCCCAGCTCTGCATCGAGCGCGCCAAGCGCCTGGTGGAAATGGGCAAAGATGTCTTCGTGCTCATGGACTCCCTCACCCGCATCGGCCGTGCGTTCAACAACGCCCAAGGAGGCGGTGGACGCACCATGTCCGGCGGTGTGGATGCTCGTGCTCTCGAGATTCCCCGCAAACTCTTCGCCTCCGCGCGCAACACCGAGGAAGCCGGTTCGCTCACGATCATGGCGACCGCGCTCATCGAGACGAACAGCCGCATGGACGAGTTGATTTTCCAAGAGTTCAAAGGCACCGGAAACATGGAAATCGTCCTCGACCGCAAGATCAGCGACCAGCGCATCTACCCGGCGATCGACATTTTCCAATCCGGCACCCGCCGTGAGGAATTGCTCATCCCCGAAGAAGACCTCCACAAAATCGGAGTCATCCGCCGCGGCCTGGCCGGGCACAAGCCCATCGAAGCCATCGAGCGCCTGCTCTTCTTCATCCGCAAATACCCAACCAACGCCGAACTGCTGAAAAACCTCCCGGGCTAAAAGAGTTTGAGAGGGGAAGGTCTCTCACGAAGGCACGAAGCCACGGAGAGGGTGGAAACGCAGGTGTTATCGCCTATCAGGTTTTTTCGGCCTAACCGGAATCTCTTTCGAGTAAATCGTTACTCCGAAAAAACCTCTCTCCCCGCATGATGTAAATGATGAAGACCGTGTCATCCTGCTCCCGATAAAAAATGCGAACGGGAGGGATGACGAGTTGGCGATAGGGGGTTCCATTCAACTCGTTGGGGATTGAGCCGTTCTTGGGATGGGACGCAAGTTGCTCGACCCTTTGAAATACTCGCTGAACGAAGCGATTCGCTGCCGTCGGTTTATCAAGTGAAATATAGTCCGCGATCTGATCCAGGTCTTGGAGAGCCGGCTCGGTCCAAATTATGCGAGCCACCGCGCCATCCTCTGTTTTGCTTCCTCATGGGAAAGAACACGATTTTCGAGAATGGCTTTTTCCCCGCGAGCAATCCCTTCAAGAAGCGACAACCTGCTTTCCATCGCCTCAAACATATTTACATCCACAAGATAGGCAGCCGGGAGGCCATGCTGGGTAATCAGCACCGGTTCTTGGTCAGCAGAAAGCTGGGAAATAAGGTCGGTCGCCTTGCGCTTTAAAGTCGTCACGAGTTCGGTTCGCATGGAGTGATACTAAAGTGCTACTCGCAAGTTGCAAATACTTTTATCCGATCTAAATCAACCTCAAGTGTGCAATATTGTGGAAGTCCTTGCTTCAATAAATTACGCCTGCCCCCTTCAACTCATTACTCTGGTTTTTTGTTAAAAACACGTGCCTTCCCAGACTTAACCATTTGGTCGATAAACCATGGCAAGTCAGCATCTGGAATTGGTTTTCCAACTGCAGCGCTATATTTTTGGAAGTTTGTAGCATTTTTTCGAAACATCCCCTCAGACTGCATAATGCTGTAACGCTGTGTATAAGACGGATAATTGTAGTTTTCGTTGACATATGTGGTCTGGCCAGGAATATAAGTTGTAGCGGTCCCTGATCCATAAGCATTTGCACTTCCAGAAGTGTTTAGATAGGATGTTCCATAGGGACTATTCAAGACGCCACTCCCATTAGAATATGCGCTCCCATATGCCGAAGCTGTAGATGTAACTACAGAGCCGGGCGTATAGCTACCAATAACCATTCTTGACCCAGATTTCATTCCGGCAAATTTTGTTAGCCGTATAACAAGGTCCCCACCCACGCTTGCGGCAAACTTGCGTATTGAATCGGCTGATTGCATTGGTCCTACAAATTCAAGAGTTCCTAGATACCAATATCCCTCTTGAGAAAGCTTCTGGGTTAGCTTAATTCCTTCTTCATATTTCCATTCTCCATCAACAATTCGCACAAACGATGGGGAAACAGGCTTGTGAGCAAGACCAGCCATTTCCGGTTCGTAATATTGCTTAAGTTCTGAATGTGTCGCGCAACCAGTTAATAGTAATGATATTATGCATAATGTCTCGAAAAATAAAGAGGCTTTGAAATCGGGTATGTTGCTTTTCATTCTGGATTTCTGCTTTGGCGGGTAAAAAATGACAATTGAGCGGAGATTAAGCCTTCATCTTGCGATACCTACGAATCAGCGAATTCGTGCTGCTGTCGTGTTTTAGGTCAGGCTCTCCGACGGATTCGAGTTCTGGGATGATGCTTTGGGCGAGGGCTTTGCCAAGTTCGACTCCCCATTGGTCGAAGGGGTTGATATTCCATAGCACGCTTTGCGTAAAGACGCTCATTTCGTAGAAGGAGACGAGGCGGCCGAGGGTGGCGGGGGTGAGTTTTTCGGCCATGAGGACATTCGAGGGGCGGTTGCCGTCGAACACGCGGTGCGGTGCGATGGCCGGCGCGGTGCCTTCGGCCTCGACTTGCGCGAGGGTTTTGCCGAAGGCGAGGGCCTCGGTTTGCGCGAAGACATTCGACATGAGCAAATCCTGGTGACGGCCGAGCGGGTTGAGGGATTTTGCGAACGCGATGAAGTCGCAGGGGATCACACGCGTGCCTTGGTGGATGAGTTGGTAGAAACTATGCTGGCCGTTCGTGCCGGGCTCGCCCCAATAGATCGGGCCGGTGTCGGTGTCCACGCGGGCGCCGTCGAGCTTCACGGACTTGCCGTTGCTTTCCATCGTGAGCTGCTGGAGGTAGGCGGGGAAGCGCTTGAGGTATTGCTCGTAGGGCAGGACGGCGACGGTCTGCGCGCCGAAGAAGTCGTTATACCAAACGGCGAGCAGGCCGTGGAGGACGGGGAGGTTTTTCTCGAACGGAGCGGTGCGGAAATGCTCGTCCATCTCGTGAAATCCAGCGAGGAGTTCGCGAAAGTTGTCGGGGCCGAGGGCGATCATGTTCGAGAGGCCGATGGCGGAATCCATCGAGTAGCGTCCCCCCACCCAATCCCAGAAACCGAACATGTTCGCGGTATCGATGCCGAACTCCGAGACTTTGGCGGCGTTTGTGGAAACGGCGACGAAATGCTTCGCAACGGCGGCCTTGTCGCCACCGAGTCCGGCGAGGGACCAATCACGAGCGGTCTCGGCGTTGGTCATGGTCTCGAGGGTCGTGAAGGTTTTTGAGGAAATGATGAATAGCGTTTCGGACGGGTCGAGGTCATGCGTGGCCTCGGCGAAATCCGTGCCGTCCACATTCGAGACGAAGCGGAAAGTCAGCGAGCGGTCGGTGTAGTGGCGCAGTGCCTCATAGGCCATGACGGGGCCGAGGTCGGAGCCGCCGATGCCGACATTGACGATGTTTTTGATGGGTTTGCCGGTGTGGCCCTTCCATTCCCCGGAGCGGACGCGATTGGCAAATGCGGCCATTTTGTCCAGCACGGCATGGACTTCGGGAACGACATCGACGCCATCCACCTTGATCGAGGCGGAGCGAGGGGCGCGGAGCGCGGTGTGAAGCACGGCTCGGTTCTCGGTGATGTTGATCTTGTCGCCACGGAACATCGCGTCGATGCGCTCGCGGAGCCCGGCGGAGTTCGCGAGCGAGACGAGGTCGGCAATCGTTTTTTCGGTGATCAGGTTTTTCGAGTAGTCAAAAAAGAGACCGGCGGCTTCGAGTTGGAACTTCGACGCGCGGTCGGGATCGGAGGCGAAAAGCTCGCGCAAGTGCGGGAGGGATTCGCGTTGGGATTCGAGGGATTGCCAAGGGGATTGCTCAGTGATGTTCATGACGGGGACCATGATTCAGATGATGGCTCAAATCGAAAGCCATAAATCACAAAACGAACACTCAACGGCAAAAGCATGAAAATGGACCGCTTGCCGCATCCCCTCCTTCACCAATAAGGTCAGATCGAATAGCCGATGGACTTTTTGTTTTTTCTATTTCCTGCCAACGAATCCCCAGAGGGTCGATGGCTCCGCACGGGCGACCAATTCACTGGATGCATCGTCCAAGTAGAACGCCACGGCTTAGAGCTAGCCGGGCGGATTATTGCTCTCCCAGAGGCGATGGGTCGTGCCGGATGGATCGAAGGGGATTTGAAATGGCGCAATATAGAATTGGCTGGAGGCTCATGGCGTCTTCAGGACGCTCGGAAATATTTTGACCCCAAAACCAATACGGTGACAGCCGTGGACTATCGAACATACTTCCTCTCGATAGGAGCGCTGGACCACATGCGCCTTCACACCAAGGCCGGCCCGTTTTTTCCAGATCAACGATGGGTGCGCTACAAATCCTGATATCCTCGAAAAAAATTCTGACATGAAGAAACCCAACGACCTCGGACCCGTCACGGCGGGCATTCCCAAAAAACTCCGCAAGCACCGCGAGACTGCCTTTTCAAAAGCCTCGGTGCGCCGCCCGCCCAAAGCCTCGCTCGAGTTTTCCTTTTCGCTCAAACCCGCCGACATCGCCCGCCACCTCGACCGTTTTGTCATCGGCCAGAAGGAAGCGAAAAAAGTCCTCTCCGTCGCGCTCTGCGACCACTTCCAGCATGTCCGCCTCTCCTTGGAAGGCCACGAGGCTCCATTCTACCAAAAACAGAATGTCCTTCTGCTGGGACCCACCGGCGTCGGCAAAACCCACCTCATCCGCTCGGCGGCGGACCTCATCGGTGTGCCGTTTGTCAAAGCCGATGCCACGAAGTTCAGTGAAACCGGCTATGTCGGCGGCGATGTGGATGACCTCGTGCGCGACCTGATCCGCCGCGCTGGTGGCGATGTGAACCGCGCCTCGCATGGCATCGTTTATCTCGACGAGGTGGACAAGCTCGCCTCCCGCCCCGAAAGCGGACGCGATGTCTCGGGCCGCGGGGTCCAAACCAATCTTCTCAAAATCATGGAGGACGGCGATGTGCCCGTGCTCTCGCCCAACGATGTCACCGGCCAACTCCAATCCGCCATGTCCGCCGCACGGGGCAACACGCCGGGAATGCCCGACAGCATCTCCACGAAGCACATTCTTTTCATCGCCAGCGGGGCGTTTGTGGGTCTCGACGAAATCGTCACCTCGCGCCTCGGGCAATCCACGATGGCGACCGCCAAGGCGCTCGGGCAGTCGAACACCAGCGATTTCATCCGCTTCGGGCTCGAGCCGGAATTCATCGGCCGCCTCCCCGTCCGCGCCGCCTGCCACGCGCTCGATGAGGACGACCTCTACCAAGTCCTCGGAAAAAGCGAGAGCAGCCTGATCCACCAATACGAGCGGTCCTTCTCCGCCTACGGCATCAAGCTCCGCTTCGAACCCGACGCCCTTCGCAAACTCGCCGCCCTCGCCCGCAATGAGGAAACCGGCGCGCGCGGCTTGATGACCGTCTTGGAGCGAACCTTCCGCGATTTGAAATTCCGCCTACCCTCGACCCGAATTCGCTCACTGACCATCACGGCGCAAACGGTCGAAAACCCCGCCGCCGCTTTGACCAAGCTTCTGAAAAAATGAAACGCCCGGTGGTGGTGTTCGACGGATCCTGTGGATTCTGTCGTCAGTGGATCGAGCGCTGGCGGGAATTGACGGGAGACGCCGTGGAATACCGCCCTTCCAGCGAAGCCGCAGCGGATTTTCCAGAAATCCCGCCCGAGGAATTCGACCGCGCGGTGCAACTGATCCGCCCCGACGGATCGAGGATTTCGGCAGCCGAGGCCGTGCTGGAACTCACCGCGCCACACAGCCTCGCGGCAAAGTGCGGAATGTTCGCCTATCGCCAGAGCCAAATGCTCGCGGGGCTGTTTGAAAAATCCTACGCCGCCGTGGCCACCCACCGGGGATTCTTTTCCAAGCTCACCCGCTGGCTCTGGGGCGCCTCGGTTCAACGCCCCTCGTTCGCCATCGCCAATACGATCTTCCTTCGCGCCCTCGCCGTGATTTTCCTCATCGCGCTGGTCTCCTACCGCCACCAAGCCGCTGGGCTCAACGGACCGAATGGCATCCTCCCGGTCGGACCCTTTTTCGAAGCGGTCGAGAACCAGTTGGGCGATGGCGCGTTTTGGGTGCGTCCCTCGCTGGCCTGGTTGTCTCCCGATCTCGCAACTCTGCACCTTCTAACCGACATCGGCATTGCCGCCTCACTCGCTGCACTACTTGGAATTTTACAACCGCTCTGCTTTTTCACCCTGTGGGCGGTGATGCTCTCGCTGTGCGTGGCCGGGCAGGATTTTTACGGCTTTCAATGGGACTCGCTCCTGATCGAGACCGGATTTCTCGCGATCTTCCTCGCCCCCTGGCGCCTTTGGCCGAATGCGACTCCCGTCGAGCCTCCGCGACTGGCCCGCTTCGCCGTGGTGGCGCTGCTGTTCAAGTTGATGTTCTCCTCCGGCGTCGTGAAGCTCACGAGCGGCGATGTCAATTGGCCGAAACTACGCGCGCTCGATTTCCATTTCCTCACGCAACCCCTGCCAAATCCTCTGGCGTGGTTCGCCCACCAACTCCCTCCCGAGATTCTCACCACTCTCTGCGGCTCGATGTTCTTCATCGAACTCCTCCTGCCCTTAGCCTTTTTCCTCCCAAGAAATCCCCGGCTGATTGCGGCTTGGTCTGCCCTCGCGTTGCAGGCGGGAATCGCCCTCACCGGCAACTACGCGTTCTTTAATTTCCTCTCCGCGGCGCTCTGCCTCTTACTCCTCGATGACCGGTGCTGGCCGAAATTTCTCCATCAAAAAACCACGCCCGCCGTGTTTTTTCCCAAAGCCATTCGCCGACCTGTTCTCGCGGCGATCCTGATTCTCTCGGTGATTCCACTCGCCTCGGCCTTCCGCTCCATGCCCGCATCCCTCGAACCTCTCGCGGCGCTCTACTCCCACATCGCCCCCTTCCGCACGGTCAACAGCTACGGCTTGTTTGCCGTCATGACCACGCACCGCCGTGAAATCCTTGTTCAAGGCAGCAGAGACGGCCACGACTGGCACACCTACGAATTCCTCTACAAACCCGGACCGGTGGATCAGCCGCCGCCTATTGTCGCGCCCTACCAACCTCGCTTGGACTGGCAAATGTGGTTCGCCTCCCTCGGTCGTGTCGAAACCACACCCTGGTTCCAATCCTTCCTGATCCGCCTCCTGCAAGGCTCGCCGGAGGTTTTGGCTTTGCTGGAGAAAAATCCATTCCCCGAAAAACCGCCCAAATTCCTCCGCGCGATCTCGGACGATTACTCCTTTACCACAACGGGTGAAAAAGCCTGGTGGAGCCGCGAACCCGCTACCATTTACTGCCCCGAAATCTCCCTGCGCGAAGAATCATCGAATTGAAGAAAATCGAGGAGGGTCCTGCTTGTCAGGACCGGAGCAAAAACCGCAGACACGCCGATGCGGCTCTGACAAGCAGAGCCCTCCTTGGACATCAGGCAACCTCGGTAGGCGCACCCTCGCGACCACGGAGACGCATGAGGATAGGCAGACCGGGGAACTCCCATTTGTCGCGTATCCGAGCACAGAGGTAGTTCACATAGCTGTCAGGAATCAGTTTGGGATCGTTCACGAACATGACAAAAAGCGGCGCTTGAACCGGAGAGCGTGAGCTTTCCTTGGCTTGGGCGGCGTAGAGGACTTTGAAACGCCGATTGCCACGGGTCGGCGGCGCTTGGCGTTCCATGGCCGCTTTCAGGACGCGGTTGAGTTCCCCCGTTCCGGCTCGGCGCGTGGAGTGCTGACGGACCTTTTCAACCATGGTGAAAAGGCGTTTCACATTGGTGCCCGTGAGAGCCGAAAGGATAACGACTGGGGCGTAGCTCAAAAAGAACAACTCGGCACGGATGCGCTCGGTGTGCTCGCGGAGAAGTTCCGGGTCTTTTTCCCGGCCCTTTGCCACGAGGTCCCATTTATTCAGAGCGATGATGGCGGGCTTTTTGGCCTCTTGGATCAGGCCGGCGATTTTTTTGTCTTGGGTTGTTACGCCACTGGTGGCGTCGATCACAAGAATGTTGATGTCCGCGCGGCGGATCGTTTGCTCGGAACGCATCACGCTGAATACTTCGACCGAGGTATTGTGCCTGGAGCGGTGGCGGATGCCGGCGGTGTCGAGAAGAAGGTAGGTCTGGCCTTCACGCTCGGCTAGGACATCGACCGTATCGCGTGTGGTGCCGGCGATTTCGCTGACGGTGCTGCGCTTGTCCTTCACGATGGAATTCACCAACGAGGATTTGCCGACATTCGGGCGACCGACCAAGGCAAGTTTCGGGATGATTTCTGCGCTGGCTTCGTCGGTCTCCTCCTCGGGAGGAACGAGAAAATCGATGAGATCCACAAGCTGGCCGATCCCACGCCCGTGCGCGGCGCTGACGGAGCAACTGTGCTCGAATCCCAACCGGGCGAAGTCGTAAAAGCGAGGTTCATGGCCCTCGGTATCCACTTTATTCACGACAAGGATCACCGGTTTCGCACAGGCACGGATGGTTGTCGCCAACTCGCCGTCGAGTGGGGTCAATCCATCGATCGAATCCACAACGAACAAAATCGCATCGGAACTTTCCATCGCGATGAAAGCGCCGTCGCGGGTGCTCTCGGCAAAATCCGGATCTGGCTCAGAGCCAATGCCGCCTGTGTCGGTGATTTCAAAGGGCGCTTGTCCGAGTTTGCAAATCGCTCCGATGCGGTCGCGGGTCACGCCTGGCTGATCATGGACAATAGAAATGCGTCGCCCAGCGAGGCGGTTGAAGAGAGCGGATTTGCCGACATTCGGTCGGCCGATGATTGCGACATGGCGCATGGTTTTATTTAACTTGGATTGGAATGGTGCCGGAGCTGATCCAGCCCGCGGTAGAGATAGTCAATGCCGCTAACGAGCGTGAACAGACCCGCGACATAAACTGTGACGAGATAAAATGGAATCTGGAGCATCAGCCAGGCGATGGCGAGCATTTGCAGGGCGGTCGCGGTTTTTCCAGTCCAGCTAGGCTTCACCTCCAAATGCTGATCGAGGAGATACAAAACGCCGCAACCGGAGAGAATCACGGCGTCGCGAGCGATAACAATGATGGGAAACCAAAGGGGAAAGGCCTGGTTCCAGTTGCTCAGACTCAGCGTGATAATGGCCGTGAGGAGAAGCCCCTTGTCCGCGATGGGATCGAGCACCGCGCCGAGGCGACTCCTTTGATTCCAATGGCGGGCGATGTAGCCGTCTAGGGCATCCGTGATCGAAGCCAGAATAAAAACTCCGATGGCCGTGAGGCGGAGCCATTCCTCAGGGCGGGCCTGCGAAACGCTTTCGCCGTAGTAAACGCAAAACAGCACGAACACCGGAATCATCAGAATCCGGAATACCGTCAACTGTGTGGCGAAGGTCATTGCCGAGCAAGCTAACGGCCTCGGGGCACGGCGTAAACCCCGCTAAAACCCGGACTCCAAAAGCAGCCTGCGTTCCTCGGAGGAAACCTCGCGCCACTGACCAATTGGCAGGTGGGCCAACTCCAAGGTGCCGATGGCGGATCGAATCAATCGGAGCGTGGGATGACCCACTGCGGCCGTCATGCGGCGGACTTGCCGGTTTCGCCCTTCGCGGAGTCGGAGTTCGATCCAGAAATCTTCGACCGTTTTGCGAACGCGAACCGGGGGGTCGCGGGGAGGAAGGGAGGGTTGAGGATCGAGCAGGCGAGCTTCCGCAGGGAGGGTTTTGCGGCCTTCAATGACCACGCCGGTGCTCAAAGACATAAGAGCTTTTTCATCAGGCAAACGCTCAACCAGGACGAGATAGGTTTTCGGGACATGGTTCTCGGGATCGAGGAGGCGTTTGTTTAAATGCCCCTCATCAGATAGCAGCAGCAATCCCTCCGAGTCAGCATCCAACCTCCCGATTGGGTAGACATTTTTTGGGAAATCGAAATCGGCGAGAGGCCGGTTGGGACTGCCATCCGGGGTGAACTGCGACAAAACGCCGTAGGGTTTATGGAATGCGAGAATCAAAGAACCTTCAAACGCGTCAAATCCTGAGAATCCACCACGCCTATCGGATGCTTGTTGGCGTCCAACACCACTAGGTCATCGATGCGATGGCGCTCGAGGATTTGAAGAACCTCGGCCGCCAACTTGTCGCCTTGGATCGTGATCGGCTGGAGCGTCATGAAATCTCCGACGGGACGGGAGCCGATGTGCGGATCCTCTGGAAAGTGACGTGCGAAGTCGCCGTGGGTAAAAATACCGGCGAGCGAGCCGTCTTGGTGAACAATCACGGCAGCACCAGCGCGGTGGGAGGTCATGGCTTGAATGGCTTCCAAAACCGAGGCGTCCGGTGAGATGATCGCCAAATCCGCAACGGGACGCATGATTTGATGGACCTTGAGAAGCAGGGAGCGGCCGAGGCTGCCACCGGGATGGAACTTGGCGAAATCCTCTTTTTGAAATCCCCGGGCTTCGAGCAGCACCATCGCCAGCGCGTCCCCCAAAACCAACATGGCCGTGGTGCTCGAGGTCGGAGCGAGATTGAGAGGGCAGGCTTCTTGGGTGACAGAGACATCCAGAACCACCGCTGCCGATTTCGCGAGGGTGGAGTTGGTGTTTCCCGTAATGGCAATCACAGGCAGACCGAAACGGACAATCGCCGGCAAAATGGAAAGGAGTTCTTGGGTTTCCCCACTCTGGCTGAGCGCGAGAACCACATCGCCCTCCGCAACGATGCCGAGATCGCCATGGAGTGCATTCAGAGAATTCAGGACAACGGCCGTGGATCCGGTGCTGGTCAGAGTCGCCGCGATTTTGTCTCCGATATGGCCGGACTTTCCGACACCGAGAACGACCACCTTGTTGCGGCGCTCGACGGCGGCCTTGATCAGATCGACGGCTTGAATGAAGCGCTCGTCGAGACGGGCCGCGACGGAGGAGACTTCGGTGATTTCGGTTTCAAAGACGCGCCGGGCACGCTCGAGATAATCCATGCCTGTGATCATGGGGGAATGGCCTCGTGGCGCGCAAGGACGGGATTACCAACCCCGGCGCTCGATGGCATCCATGTGCAAAGTGATTGGATCCCGGCGCGGAGGGACAGGATCAGGGCGGGTCTCCTCGGCGAGGGAGGAATTCGATTCATCGACTTGAGTGGCCTCGAACCAATTCATGTAATCCGAAATCGCCTTGTGACGCTCCACGAGAAGAACGCGGATTTTTTCTATTTCCTCGATGCGATGACCTACATTCGATTTCGGTTTGACGGAAAGGAGCATGGCGATGTTTCGATATTCCTCCACGATGGGCCCGAGAAGCGGATGCGCGCGGAATTCGAGATTCAGCAAGTCCACCGAGCGTTGACGCATGAGGAAGGCGCCCCCCTGATCTCGGGCAGCAAGCGGTAGAGCCATCGGGCCACTGGTGGCGGTGGAGTTCTTCTTTTTCGGATCAGCGGGAACTTCAAGGGCGAGAATTTCGGTGAGTTCCTCGTCGGTTTTGGCAACGGAGAGCGACGCCAACCTCGGCGGCATCGAGCTTCTCGCCAAAGAGAGGGTCCAGATTTTATTGAGCGAGGAAACATCGGGAGCAGCATTTGGAAATGCCTCCAAAATTTTCGCAGGATCAGAGTTCATGCGGTCAGGATTTTCGAGATACGCGAGGAATTGTGGCTTCGAGTTTTTGGAATCCGATAGGGCCTTCAGCAATGCCAAGGATTGGGCGCGATATAGGAGCAGCGAGGTGGCATCGAGTCGGTCGGTTTTCTGCTGCAAGAAATCGCCCAATGCTGGTGGGCGCTCGCTTTGGATCAATGCCGCATGCACGCCATCGGGAACCGTTCCGCCGCGACGACGGATTTGTTCCCCAATCCCCTCCACAAGCCAACCGGGAGGCTGCGCATAGGTTTTTCCGGTCTTCGGCGGGTTTTTGCGGTGCATGGCTTGGAGGGCCAGAGCGCGAATGACCTCGGCCTCAAAGTAGCCGGGCTTCATGGCCCAATCATCCAGAACATCGATTTGGACTTTCAATCTTCCGTCCTCGATTTCGAACAAATGACATGACGCGCCCTTCGCGCCGCGAGGTTTTGCCGCGCGGGTCTTATCCACAATGATGATCGGCGTCGAAGAGATCACTTTATCCCCGGTGATTTCCTCCCATTCCTTGGCCGCTGTCTGAGCGTGTCGCGCCAGAAGGGATCGGGTTTGCCGGTCCGGCGAGTAGATGACGAATCCCTTAATTTGAAGGGATCGCGCCAGCGGTTGTTGCCCGAAAAGCCCGGCGCCGGTGATGACCAAAAAAACGACTGTTAGCGCGAGGAGGTTTCGGGCCATCGGACGACGATCCGCTTGGAGGTGACTTCTGCGGATTTTGCCCCCTGAAATAGCTCGAGAGCGGAACTGAGGGAATCAAAGCAGGGACTCCAGAGGGGCAGGAGGAATTGGGCGACTGGTCCCGGGATGGGCAATTGACCAATCGCGGCATTGACCACTCGGATGCTCAGTTTTCCATTTTGAGAATCAGGGGCCAAGGCGATGCGGAAATCCAAGGGTCGATCATAAACCGCGACCTGCATGATGAAATCCAATCGGCCATCGTTCAGTGCGGTATAGCAGCGTTTGAACTGGATTTTGACCCCGAGCGGATTGTCTCTCGTGCGCAATTGAACCGTTGCTGCGAGGAAACGATTGATGCCGTTTGCGTCCATCTGCCAGGCTCCACCCGAGGATTTGGATGCGGTTCGGAGAAATGTCAGCGTTTGGGCGATTTCCTCACTGGACGCGGCCGGAGCGGAATTCGGCAGAGAGGAAGAGGGGGGCTGGATCGCCAGATAAATCCCGAGACCCAGGGCTCCAAGAGCGATGAGAAAAAGAAAACGAAAGAGGATTGTGGAAAACGGGGTTCCGGCCTGGCGGAGTTTGGCTGCGGGTTTCTTGGTCTGATGGGAGAAAATCTGGGGGGCACTGGTGCCTACTGAGTCAGAGGCACTCGCCGGCAAAGCGGGCTTGGACGCCGATATCGCCGGAGGAAGACGCTTGGCGCAGTTCGAACAGAAGACCCTCGTGTCATCATTCTCCGTCGAGCAAGCGCTGCAGATTTTCATGTTGTCGCGGGTTTGGATTCCACTTTCGGGGCAGGTTTGGACTCCGCTGGCTTGGATTCGGCGGGCTTGGATTCCGACTTTGTCGCGGAGCTACTGGAATCGCCGCCATCTTTTTTAGCGGCCTGCTTGTAGCCCTCACTCCGGTAATCCGTGATGTAGAATCCAGATCCCTTGAAAATCAATCCGGCCCCAGTGCCTAGGAGGCGCTTCACTTTCCCGTGCCCCCAAGTCTCCATTTGGCAGGCGGATTCCGGGCAGGTCTCGAAGGCTTTATCCTTCATCGACTGGAAAGCCTCGAAGGTCTTTCCGCATTTTTCACATTCAAAATCGTAGTTCGGCATGTCGGGTCGGAGGCTACCAATAACCTCACAGATTCCGCAACAGGCAGTGATGCGATCAATTTCTGCTTCATCACCGCGAGGGTGGCGGTAGGGTTCGCCCATGCACCTCAACGAAGCAGCTCAGTATCTCGACGATCTTCTCCGCGTCCCGGAAATCAACGACTACCCGCAAGCTATGAACGGCCTCCAAGTCGAAAACTCCGGATCCATCTCGCGGATCGGCGCGGCGGTGGACGCCACGGAAGCCGTGATCAAGGAAGCCGCCGAAGCGCAGGTGGATTTTCTCATCGTTCATCACGGACTTTTTTGGAACGGCCCTCAGCGAGTCACCGGCGCGAACTATCGAAAAACCCGTCTTCTCATGGAAGCCGACATGGCTATTTACAGCGCGCACTTGCCGTTGGATCTCCACCCAAGCCTCGGCAACAACGCCCTGCTTGCGGCAGCGATCGGGCTCGAGAATGGCGAAGCATTTCATGAGGCATTCGGTCAAAAAATCGGACTCCGTTTCGAAGCTGAGGTCAGCCGCGAGGTCTTGCGCGACCACTTGGAGCGGGCCGTCGGAGGCAATGTGCATCTCGCCCCCGGGGGCCCCGTCCTTGCACGTCGAATCGGGATTGTGACCGGTGGGGCTGGCGCAGAAATTGCCAAGGCTGCGGCGGCGGGGATCGATACCTTCATCACCGGCGAGGGGCCGCATTGGTCCTACACACTGGCTGAGGAATTGCGGGTGAATTTATTTTATGCTGGGCACTACGCCACGGAGACTTTTGGCGTGAAGGCGATCGCAGAAATTCTGGCGCGGAAACTGGCGCTCCCTTGGCAATTCATCGACCACCCGACGGGGCTTTAAGACACGGGCAAAACCTCGGCTTCGATTCGGAGATCGGGGCCAATCTTTTTGTAACTGGGATTCGCCAGGGAGATATTCATTTCCCCAATTCCTCCGATGGACGCCACATCGCCCCCCAAAAGAACCGGGGCGACATAGAAAACGATTCGGTCCACCAAACCCTTTTTGAAAGCCTCCCCGTGAGTGCGTCCCCCACCCTCGATCAGAACATGATGAACTCCGCGCTTGGCCAAATCTCGCAAGATCGACTTCAGGGTTTTGCCAGTAAAAACCAAGGTTCGCTCGCGGAACTCATCGGTGAGGATTGTGGAATTCAGCGGCAGGATTCCCGAACGTGACCAAATCACGCGCCAAGGTTGAGTCGCTTTTGCGATACCACGAATCGTGAGGCTGGGATTGTCGACGCGGACAGTTTCAGCACCGACAAGGATCGCGTCGCAGCGAGCGCGAAGTTTCATCGCATCGGCGCGGGCGGCTTCGGAAGTAATCCATCGTCTTCCGGGAAATGATGCAATGCGACCATCCAGGCTCATTCCAACTTTTGCGGTTACAAATGGCAGGCCCGTGGCGATCCATTTGTTCCAAGCGGCATTGATCGCGGAACACTCCTCGGCCAGCACGCCGGACGAAACTTCGATCCCGGCTTTTTGCAGGATTTTTTTGGCGCGCCCGGCGTGGGAGGGGTTGGGATCCGTCGCGCCATAAACGACTCGGGAAATTCCCGCCTCGATAATCGCCTGAGTGCAAGGCGGGGTCCGGCCATGTGTGGAGCACGGCTCGAGCGTGACATAAAGGGTGCAGCCCGCTGGTTTGGGGGCTTTCCTCAGCGCCTCGATCTCGGCGTGGGCAGATCCGGCGGCGCGGTGCCACCCCTTCGAAATGAGTTGGTCATTGCGAACCAAAACCGCGCCGACAGCGGGATTCGGGAGGGTTTTTCCAAGACCCTTTCGCGCCTCGCGAATGGCGAGACGCATGAACACTTCATCGAGCTTTCTTCCGGGCATGCTCGGAGGAGCGAGGAGTTGTCGTGGCCGCTTTCGAGAGTTGATCGATTTCCTTCACGGAGAGAGGGCGCCACGCACCGGGTGGAAGTTTAAAATCCGTAATTGTTCCCATGCGAATTCGGCGGAGGGTTTTGACCTCATAGCCGAGGCGGTAAAGCATGAGACGGATTTGGCGTTTGATGCCTTGTTTAAGGACTACTCGAAGGATTTTCGGACCCGCAATGCGCACCAACTCGAAACGCCCGCGCCCTCCTTCAATGTGGACACCACGGATGAGTTTCGCGCTCAATTCAGGATTGAAGGTCTTGTCGAGTTCCACCTCGTATTCCTTCTCCACGCCGTGCGAGGGATGAAGGAGTTTTTGGGAAAGAGCCCCATCATTGGTCATCAAAAGCAATCCCTCGCTCTCCTTATCTAAGCGACCAACATGAAAAAGATTCGCATGCCCTTGATCGAGCAATTCGTAAATCGTGCGGCGACCACGTTCGTCGGAGCGGGTTACGACATAGCCACGGGGCTTGTTAAGAACCAGCGTGACGGGCAAGGCCACCCGAACTTGGCGTCCATGGACCCTGACATCGTCGTCTGGGCCAACAGTTGTGGCGAGTTTATCGATTCGATGACCATTGATCACAACCGAGCCGGCTGAGATCAACTGATCACAAGAGCGCCGCGAGCCTAGGCCCGCAGCAGCAAGAAAACGGTTTAGCCGCATGGGTCGCGGCGGAGGATTATTCCTCTGGCTTGGTTTTAGGCAGGCCAATGACGCGCTGGCCCTCTTGGAATTGTCCGCGTTTGCGGAGAAGATCGACGCGCTCGAAACGCTTCAAAACACTACGCTTGGTCTTGATGGCGCCTTTGCCTTTGAGACTGGGATGCTGGCTCATAAATCAAAAAAAATGGAGGCGGAGAATGGTCACTGATCTGCAGGAAAGCAACCCTAATTCCTCGGAAAATTTGCAAGAGGCAGATTCCCGCCTCATTCGAATCCAACGGCCATTCGACAGAAAATGACAACGCAACTTTTATTTCACCATTCGTAAATTTTTTTTCGCCGATTCGCCTTGTTCGATGACCAGCTTCGCGGGAATGCTGATCGTGCATGAGTCAGAAGACCCCATCTGAAAAAGGATATCGCTTACCAGCCGAATGGGAGCCCCATGAGGCGACCTGGATTTCGTGGCCGCAGCCAGGTTGCAACAGCTTTCCTGGCTCCTACGAGCGGGTTCTCCCGACTTTTGTGGCCATGGCCGAGGCGCTCGCGACTTCGGAGATCGTCCGCATCAATGTAAAGAACGCGGAGCAGGAAAAAACAGTCCGTCGGCTTTTGAAAAAATGCCCGCCGGAGCGTTTGGAGTTTTTTCACATCCCGACCGACGAGCCTTGGTGCCGCGACCACGGGCCCATCTTTGTGGTTCGCGAGAAGGAACCCCAAGTAGCGGCACTGAATTTTGGATTCAATGCTTGGGGTTACAAACTTTCCCCATTCGACGAGGACAACGCCGTTCCCTCCGCCGTCGCCGCATCACTGGGAATCCCGGTTTTTGACCAATCGCATTTCATCCTCGAGGGCGGCTCGATTGATGGGAATGGGGCCGGAACGATCATTACAACGGAAAGCTGCCTTCTGAATCCCAACCGGAATCCCTCGAAAGACCGCGCCGCGATTGAGAAAAAACTTCGCGAGACTTTGGGTGTGACCTCCATCCTTTGGTTGGGAGACGGTATCGAGGGCGACGACACGGATGGCCATGTCGATGACATCACCCGTTTCATCGGTCCGAGCACGGTGATCACCGCCGTCGAAGAAGACGAAAACGATCCGAATTACGAACCGCTCCAACGAAATCTCGACCGACTCCATGTGATGAGGCTGCCAAGTGGGGAGCCGCTCCATGTGCTCACCCTCCCGATGCCTCCCCGCATTGAGCGCGAGGGTCAGCGCCTACCCGCGAGTTATGCCAATTTCTACATCGCCAACACCGCCGTGCTTCTACCGGTTTACGGGGATGCGAATGACGCTTGGGCTGTCTCGGCATTGCACGAAGCGTTCCCCACGCGGCGGATCCTACCCATCGATTGCCGGGAATTAATCTGGGGGCTTGGAGCTTTTCATTGCCTCACGCAGCAGCAACCCGCCCGGCCCACCTGAGACGCTTCAGCGTTTGCGTTTCTTGCGCGGAGGCTCCGGGTTTTCTTGAATCTCGGGCAATGGACGCGCCGGAATGCCGTATTGATCTCCGTAAATGAAAACCGGCGTTCCGCTAGGCAGTAGCTTGTAGAGCGACTTCGCAGAGCCAGAGGGAAGCCGAATGCAACCGTGGGAGGCCGGCCTGCTGGGCACATGGCCTTGGTGGAATCCAATGGCCGAGGCTTTTCCATCGAGAGTGTGGAACCTCATGAAGTGTGGCATCGGTGCCCCTAGAAAGACCATTCCCTCCAGAACCGGTGTCGTCCGCGTGTCGATCTCGCCAGGCAAATTCTCGCCGGTCTCGGTGTTCTTTAATTTTCCGTAGAGATTCGAAGCGTGCTTGGGATTTTTTTGGCCAATCCGGAAGTCGCCGGTGGATGTGCGAAAGTTCCGCTTTCCACTGGCAATGCGGGTCGCCGCCACGAGTTGATTCGCCGAATAAACATAAGCACGCTGGCGATCGAGATCCACGATGACACCTGAGCGGAGAGGATCAATCGGCGCTGCCGCCAACTCCTGATGGAAGATCACGAGGGAATTCGGCGTGGCCTTGATGCGTTCGTTAATCAAAGCCAAATCGGCCGCGCGCATTCCCGCAGGGACATCCGGTATGACTGGCTTTCGGAGCGACTGGCAACCGGATAGGTGGAAAGCAAAAACCAGCACAACAACTGGAATCATCATTTTCATCGGGAGAGGATTTTTAAGGAAACGGGCGTTTTTCCAAGCCAGATTCTTCATCGGCTTATTTCTTTAAGAATACATCGACTCGATCAGCGGACGATACTTCTCCGTGATGACATGGCGTTTGAGTTTGAAGGTATTCGTCATCTCCTCACCGACTTCAAAGGGCTTCGGCACGAAACGAAAATCAGAAATCCGCTCGAAGGATTTGAAGCCCCGCTCGTGGTTGATGAGTTGTCGAATGTCCGCCTCCATCAACTGCCTCGCTTCGGCATTGGCCTGAAGTTCTGCGGCGCTCGTGGCATTCACTCCGGCTTGGCGGAAATGCTCGAACGAAGGAACAATCAAAACACCGAGAGCTTTCTGATCCTGACCGACCACCATGCATTGATCCACCAGCGCGGACTCGACGAGTCGGGACTCGATGGGCACAGGCTCGATGTTTTCCCCATTCAGCAGAACAATCGTGTCCTTCGAACGGCCGAGAATTTTCAAACAATCATTGGCCGTCACCATCCCGATGTCTCCGGTATTCATCCATCCATCGCGCAATACCAGCGCCGTCGCCTCGGGGTTTTTGTAGTAACCGCGCATGACTTGCGGGCCCTTCACATGGATTTCCCCGCGAAGCCCACGGCCTCCCAATGGACGAGTGGAATCCGGATAAAGAATCGCGC
Organism: Verrucomicrobiota bacterium; assembly: GCA_026398255.1. Taxonomy (GTDB): domain Bacteria; phylum Verrucomicrobiota; class Verrucomicrobiia; order Chthoniobacterales; family Terrimicrobiaceae; genus UBA967. The sequence goes on along the minus strand of JAPLTG010000032.1, from coordinate 138,032 downwards.
CTGTGCCAAGATCGACGATCCGAATGTTGGTGTGTGGGAAAAACGGACCAACGGTTCCGATCACGAGATTGCTCCAAGTCCGCACGGCCAGCACGGGAGAGGTTTCCGTCATGCCGTAACCTTCGAGCACCGGGATGCCAATGAAGTTGAAAAACTCATCCACATGCGGCTGAAGCGCCCCGCCTCCGGAAATGGTTCCTCGAAATTCTCCCCCGACGATGGCGCGGAGTTTTTTCAGAACGAGGCCATCGAGAAGCTTCGCCGGAACAATGGAAATCAACCAAAGCCCGGCGTGTTGAACGGCCAAGCGAAGGCTTTCCCCGCACTTCCGGCCATGCATGTCGAGTTGCTGTCCGAGAAAGAATCTCTCAGCCCGCTTCACATTTCGCGTGGCTCCGTAGGCGAGATGAAACAAGGCCTGGCGCACCGGTGGGGCGGATTTCACATTCGCGAGGATTTTTAAATAGAGGTTCTCCCAAAGCCTCGGTGCCGAAGCCATGACCGTGGGCTTCACCAGTTTCAAATCCTCCGCCACGGATCTCAAATTCGTGTAGTGCGTCGCAACGCCTCGGGAAATACAAAGCATCTCGAAAACGCGCTCGTAGCTGTGCCAAATCGGCAGGATCGCCAACGCACGGTCTCCAGGACGAAGCTCAAGCGGGAGGTTTTCGATCTGGGAGCACATATTCGCGTGCGTGAGCTGAACCCCCTTCGGAGTCCCCGTCGTGCCCGATGTGTAAATAATCGTGAAAAGGTCGTCCGGCTTGATAGCCCGAGCACGCTCCAAGGCGGGATCGAATCCGGAAGCACGCCGCGCCGCGCCATCCGCAAGGAGATTTTCCAAATGCCGCACACCTTCCGGAGCCTCCACAGCAGGTGCCATGAGAATGATCTCGCTGATGTGCGGAAGTTGAGGACGAAGCTCTAAAACACGACGGAGAATCGTCATGTTTTCTACAAAGACCACGCGGGCGTCCGAGTGCGTGAGGATATAGACCATCTCCGCATCGGTGACATCCGTTCCGCGAGGAACATCCGCCGCACCTGCCAAAAGAATTCCGTAGTCGCAAATGATCCACTCGAGTCGATTGTCGGCAATGATCGCCACATGCTCCCTCGCTTCCAAACCCAGGGCGATGAGGGAGGTCGCGAGATCGAGGCCTTTTTCGTAAAGTTGACGGAAGGAAATCGGCTGAAAACCACCAGACCCGTCCTTTTTGCAAAAAGCGGGCATTCCGTCGTAGCGACGAGCGGCATTGGCGAAAACCTCGGCCAGAGTGGCACCGTATTTATTATCGGACATCCCGAATCAAGTAATCGTCACGTTCGGATTTGTCAGTTCGTTTCAACGCCTTTCCATATCGAATCAGAGCTTTACTTGGGGGACCCAGCTCACTACTCCTTCGCGTTCTTTTATGTCGATTTTAATGCCTATTTTGGTGACTTTGCATGTCATCGTTTGCTTAATGCTCGTGCTGGTGGTCCTTATGCAAAGACCGCGCAGCGAGGGTCTCGGATCCGCGTTTGGCGGGGGAATTACAGACAATGTCTTCGGCTCGCAGACTACCAATGTCCTCGCACGATTCACGACCTGGATGGCCATCGGTTTTTTCGGAATCACCCTTCTGCTCTCCATCCTGACCGCCAAGATGCAGGGCGGTAAAACCGAGATTCAAAAGAAACTCTTGAGCGAACCCATTCCCGAGGCCACGCCCATCAAGAACGCCGAAGATTCCACTCCAGCGATGGGCCTCCAAAATGCATTGGAAAAACCTCAAGAAACTCCTGCCTCAACCCCAACAGAAGCACCCGCCGCGACACCCGCAGAAACTCCAGCGAGCACGCCTGAAGTCACTGCTATTGCTCCTGTCGAGGTTCCAGCAGCCACACCAGCTGCGACTTCCGAAGCTCCTGTAGAAACTCCTGCTGCGACGCCCGAAAATTAAGGCATTTCGGGCCGCCGAGCCGTTGAAAATTCCCCAGACTCCTTGAAGACACTCAAGAGCATTTCGCAGGTCAGAAAATGCCGTCGTTTACTTAAGGGACGAGTCGTTTTCGTTCCGACCATGGGAGCACTTCATCACGGCCATGCGGCATTGATTCGTATGGCTCGACGAATTGCAGGAAAGGACGGCATGGTTCTTGTGTCGATTTTTGTGAACCCCACGCAATTTGGCCCGAAGGAGGATTTCTCAGCGTATCCTAGGCCCTTGAGAAATGACTTAAAAACCTGCCGGGATGCCGGTGCTGACGCGGTTTTTCTACCGAGCATCACCGAGATGTATCCCGCCGACGCGAGCGTTTTGATTAACGAAACATCCCTTTCATCGGTCCTGTGCGGCCGTTCCCGTGCCGGTCACTTTTCCGGCGTCTGCACCATTGTCAGCAAACTTTTCCATATCGTCGCGCCCACCCATGCGATCTTTGGCGAAAAGGACTGGCAGCAGTTGGCTATCATTCGTCGGATGGTCCGCGACTTGGACTTCGATCTGGAGATCATCCCCTCCCCCACGGTGCGCGAACCCGATGGCCTCGCAGCAAGTTCACGCAATGCCTATTTGACCGAGGCCGAACGCCAACTCGCCCCTCAAATCTATGCCGCACTGCAGTCAGCTTCCCAAAAACCCACGCCTGCCAAAGTGGTCTCGGAGGCCGTGAAGCTCATTATCAAAATCCCCGGCACTCGCATTGATTACATCGAAGCCATCGATGCTCAAACCCTTCAACCCTTGCGCCAACGCCGCACGGAAGGCCGCTTGGCTGCCGCCGTATTTCTCGGAAAAGCGAGATTGATCGACAACATTCCGCTCCCCGCGATGCCATGAGGGAATTTGATTTTATCGTCCTTGGCAGTGGTATTGCGGGTTTGTCCTTCGCTCTGAAAGCCGCGCAGAAAGGATCCGTCGCCATCGTCACAAAACGCTCTTCGTCGGACTCAAACACCGCCTGGGCTCAAGGCGGCGTCGCTTGCGTGATGACCGGCGAGGATTCGTTCGACCTCCATGTTCGCGACACGCTTGCTGCAGGAGCAGGGCTTTGCCACGAGGATGTCGTCCGCTCGATTGTCACCGAAGGTCCCACACGGATTGCCGAGCTTACGGGACTTGGAGTTCATTTTGATCAAAGGGAAAATGGTAACGGCACGATGGAGCCTGATCTCGGCCGGGAAGGTGGACACACGAAACGCCGCATCCTGCATGCCCGCGATGCCACCGGGCGCGAGATTGAAACCCGACTCCTCGAGCGCATCGCCGAGCATCCCCGAATCGAAGTGATGGAAAACCACATGGCGGTCGATTTCATCACCACCGGCAAACTCGGCTACGCCATGGAGAATAGTTGCCTCGGTGTCTATGTGCTCAATGAGGCCACCGGCATCGTAGAAACCCTGCGCTCCGATGTGACCGTGGCCGCCACGGGGGGATGTGGAAAAGTGTATCTCTATACGACGAACCCCGATGTCGCGACCGGCGATGGCGTTGCCATGGCTTGGCGTGCCGGGGCGGTGATTGCGAATATGGAATTCGTCCAATTCCATCCCACTTGCCTCTACCACCCTTCGATCAAATCCTTCCTGATTTCCGAGGCCGTTCGCGGTGAAGGCGGCATTCTCATCAACGAACGCGGACAGCGTTTCATGGAGCATCACAACCCGCAAAAGGAACTGGCTCCTCGCGACATCGTAGCTCGCGCGATCGATGCCGAGATGAAACGCAGCGGCGCCAAATGCGTTTACCTCGATATCACACACAAGCCGGCAGACTTTATTCGGTCTCGCTTCCCGACGATTTATGAGACCTGTCTGCAGGCAGGTCTCGATATCACAAAATCCCCGATTCCGGTCGTTCCTGCAGCCCATTACCAATGCGGCGGCGTGAAAGCCGATGTGAATGGAGAGACATCGATTCGCGGGCTATTCGCAATCGGCGAGGTCGCTTGCACCGGGCTCCATGGGGCAAACCGACTCGCCAGCAATTCCCTGCTTGAGGGGCTTGTTGCGGCGCATCGGGCCTTTGAAAAATCCACACGAGGCAAGCGCGAGCGGGTTGAAATTTCTCTTCCTGAATGGCGTTCCGGCCAGGTCCAGGATGTCGACGAACTCGTGGTGATCTCCCACAACTGGGAAGAAGTGCGTCGACTCATGTGGGACTATGTCGGGATCGTCCGCACGGACAAGCGACTCCAACGCGCTGCGACACGGCTGCGGAATCTCCACGCCGAGGTGCAGGAGTTTTACTGGAATTTCAAAGTCACCACCGACCTCCTGGAACTCCGCAACCTTGTCACCGTCGCCTCGCTGGTGGTGGATTGCGCGCTGAGTCGCAAAGAAAGCCGCGGCCTGCACTTCACGCTTGATTACCCCGAGCGCGACGACCGCCGGTTCCTTCGCGACACGCTCATGCGGCGGGTCTAAACCGGAGCAATCACATTCAGCTTCGTCGGCGAAATGCGGAACTCACAAGGCACTGCCCCCGCCAACTCGCCGTCCAACTCGACCGGCACCCCCTCAGGTCCACTCACTCGGAGCGAGGGCGTCTGAAAATATTCCACATCGGGCAACTCCTCGTGTTTTCCGAAGGCGATCGCTTGAAAGTAGCGGACGACATCCCAGTGGCTTTGGTTTTTAAAAACCACGACATCGAGAAGTCCGTCACTCGAACTCGCCCGTTTAAAAAGCGGGAACGGACCGCCGTAAAGTCGGCCATTTCCAATCAAAGCAAAGCATCCCTCGCGCGGCGGCCAACCTTCCGTTTCAAGCGTGAGCTTGGGTGGGCGCGCCGAGGCGATTTGGATCAACGACAAAATGTAGCTCAGCGGTCCGAAGGTCTTTTTCAAATCCGTGGTGGTGCGACGAACGACTTCCGCGTCCAGGCCCACGCCGGCGAGTTGGATGAAATATTGGCCATTGGCCATCGGGAGATCGAGGGCGATGGATTTACCCTGTTCGATGATCCTCCAAGCTTCTCGCAGGTTTCCCTGCGGCAAGCCGATTTCCTGAGCCAAAACATTCACGGTGCCCACGGGCAGGATGCCTAGTCGGACGGTCGAGCCGCCTAAGCCATTCACCACCTCATTAATGGTGCCGTCACCACCCGCGGCGACGATCGTTTCAAACCCGTCAACCACTCCTTGAGACGCGACACGGCGTGCTTCACCGAATTCGGAAGTCGTGTGCAAAACGAAGTCTGCCGAGAGATCGCGAATCTGCTTTTGAAAGCGGGCCGCTTTATCACTGCGGGCCGCTGGATTTAGGATAACGAGCGTCTTATTCACACTTCACTTTCTCGGAAAAGGTCGTAGCTTCACGCCGTGCATCCAATTGCCAAGCCAATTCTGATCGGAGTTGGCGGACTCCTCATTTTGTGGGCCGCCGCAGTTTTATTCGTCAATATCTACCTTCAATCCGGAGCCGTGCAAACGCGACTTCGCGATACGATTTCGCGAGAAGTCGGAGCCCCAGCTCAGATTCGTCAGACTTACTACACGCCCTGGTCCGGCATGACGATTTCGGGCCTGACAATTCCCGGCCCCAGCGGCTTCAAGTTTCCCATTCTGGAAGTTCAAAAAATCCACCTCCGTCTCGACCTTTTCGCATTGGCCCAAGGTCGTTTGGTCGTAAAAAACCTCTCCTTCATCTCCCCCACCCTCGCGATTCGCCAGACTGAGCCCCAAAATAAACCCCAAGCCGAGCCACCTGAACCCGTGCCGGCAAACGAATCACCAGTCTTGACCGCCCTTCCCTCGGATCACCTTCCAGGCGATGCCTCCGGTCTTGTTCAAACTCAACTACCTTCCTCCCCGCTCAAGCCCCGCCAGCAGATGCCTCCGGCACAAATTCAATCATTCCATGTTCAAAACGGCCGGGCGGCTTTTTTCAACACGAACGGGAAAAAAATCCTCCAAATCGAGGGCGTGTTTGTGAGTGCGGGCCACCATGTGAAAAAACAATTCAAGGGAAGCTACCGGATCGCCCGCGCAGCGCTTTGGAGCTCGATCAATAGTCGCGATTTTTCGGGGAAATTCGAATGGGACTCGGGACATTTGAGTCTTCCGGACATTCAAGCGACCTTGGCCGATGGACCTCTGACCGGGCAGTTGGAATGGCTGCCTGACAACACCTTTGGATTCACCGGCCAAGTCGCCAATGCCTCGATCCAAAAACTCATCGCCGACTCCGGGGTCAATGCCAACGGCGCTCAAGGCTTGCTCAATGCCAAAATCGCCCTCGAAGGAATGGCTGGAAAACCTGAGAGCTTCCACGGCACCGCCGAAGTGAATTTGCTCGAAGCCCGCATGGAACCCATCGAATTGATCCGCCAACTCGGTGAACTCCTCCGCGTGGACGAATTGCGGATGCTGGCACTCAAAAATGCCGAGGCCGTTTTCTCCATTCGCGACAGCCGTGTGACCGTTGAGGAGCTTCAACTCACCTCGGAGAATCTCATGATCGATGCCACGGGAACCGCCGGATTCAACGGCGACCTCGACATGAATGCCCGTCTCCATGTGAACGATAAACTCCGCAAGGAAACTCGCGGCCTCCTTGGGAAAAATTTCCAGCCCTCCGAAACAGAAGGCTACACACACATGCCATTCTCGATCACCGGATCGCTCGACCGCCCGAAGAGCGACTTGCTTGATAAAATGGTCGGGCTACGGATTGGCCAGGATGTGGGAGGGCTTCTGAAAAACCTTCTTCGCACTCCGCAGAAACAGAAAAACAAACCCGCTTCCGAGGCGAATTCCGCCCCCTGATTTTCGAATGCGGATTATTGCCGGCAGCGCGGGCGGACGCCCCCTCAAAGCCCCCCTCGACGGGTTGCGTCCCACGATGGACCGCGTGCGGGCGGCGATTTTTTCGAGCCTTGGCGACCTTGTTCCCGACGCAAGCGTTCTTGATCTCTTCGCGGGCTCTGGAGCTATGGGAATCGAGGCGCTGAGTCGTGGAGCAGCCAAAGCCGTTTTTGTGGATAGCAACACCTCCTGCTCCCGATGCATTCAGGAAAACCTTCGCATGGCTGGGGTGGACGGAAATATCCAGACCGTCGATGCCTACCGATTCCTAGATCTCTATGCGAATGAGGCGAGCTACGACCTCATTTTCGCTGACCCTCCCTATTCAAAAAAGCCAGATGACACAGACCACGCCGCCGCACTCGTGACATCCGCCAAACTCGCCGCCGCCCTCAAGCCCGGAGGGCTTTTTGTTTTGGAAAAAAATGCCAACACAAAAATTTCCCCTGACTCGCTCTTCGATCTCGTGAAGTCCCGTCGCTACGGCGGCAGCGAAATTCTCTACCTCGCCGCACGATGATTTTCTGGATTCGTCTCCTATATAATCTTCTCTTCCCTGTCGTTCTGGTCCTGCTGCTCCCGGGATTCCTTCTTCGAATGATTCGGCGCGGAAAATACCGCCACAAATTCTGGCAACGCTTCGCTATTTACTCCGAGGGCGTGGAGCGAAAAATCGCCGGCACCGCCCGCATTTGGATTCATGCGGTGAGCGTCGGCGAGGTGAACATCGCGATGAAGCTCATCCAAGCCCTTCGCGAATCCGATTCCTCTTTGGAGTTCGTCCTCTCCACGACCACCTCCACCGGCTTCAAACTCGCCGCCACACGCAAGACCTCATGGCTTGAGCCTATCTACAATCCCGTGGATTTCTACCCGGTCGCCCGGCGGGCCATGCGATTGATCCGCCCGCGGGTTTTGATCCTTGTCGAGGCGGAGGTCTGGCCGAATTGCGTGTGCGAAGCCAAGAGAATCGATTGTCCGGTCGTGCTGGTGAATGCCCGGCTTTCACGCCGTTCCGAAGCCCGCTATCAAAAGCTCCGTTGGATTGCTGCCCCGATTTTCAACCAAATCAGCACCCTTTGCCTTCAAGAGCCCAGCGACAAGGAACGCTGGATTTCCTTAGGAGTGGAACCCTCCAAGCTCCAAGTCACAGGCAGTATCAAATTCGACGATGCAGCAGCAGCCCCTCGACCTGCGCGGGATTTTTGGCCTGTTCTCGAAACACTGGGAGTTACGAGAGGAAGCCCAACGATCGTTGCCGGGAGCACTTTCGATGGCGAGGAACTCCTTGTTTCGGAGGTTTACCAAAATCTCCGAAAAGCTCACCCAAACTTGTTTTTGATCATCGTCCCGCGCCATCAGGAAAGATCCAACGATGTCGCCGCGCAACTTCAACAGAGAGGCCTTAAAGTGGCCCGAAGAACCGATCCGAGTCCTAATGAAAAGCCCGACCTCCTGCTCGTCGACACAACCGGCGAGTTGGCAAATTGGTATCGATGCGCCTGCGTCGTCTTTATCGGAAAAAGCCTTCTGGCAGAGGGCGGGCAAAATCCCGCCGAGGCAGTTGCAGCAGGAGTGCCAGTTGTTTTTGGACCGAACATGCAGAATTTCGCATCACTCGTTTCCTCCTTTTTAAAAGCCGAGGGAGCCATGGAAGTGCGCGACGCGGAATCACTGGAATCCGCCTTGGATGAACTCCTCCGCTCTCCCGAACTCCGCCAGTCAATGGTCCATTCCGCAGCAGCCTGTCTTGAAATCCACCGCAGCGCCACCCATCGCACCGTCCAAATAATTCAAGGCTTCCTGCAAGCCACCCCTCGCTTTTAGTTTCCTAAAAAATCAACCAACCCATCCCAACCATGTTGCATCAAACCTCGCTCGCCAAAGCCCGCGCTGCTTATCAACCCAAACTTCCCGCCTCGCTGTCCGTCCACTCCACAGCCAACAAAACCTCTCTCCCCTCCAACACGGACGCCGAAATCCAAAGTCTTTTCCCAAACACATTCCACCTGCCCGCCGTGAGCTTCTCTTCAGGCACGGAGGCGGCAAAGCCAGCTCCTATCGTTGTCGGCGTGATCCTCTCTGGTGGCCCAGCGCCTGGTGGACACAATGTGATCGCGGGAATCTTCGATGCCATTAAACAAATCCACCCCGAAAGCTCCCTCATTGGATTCCGCAATGGCCCAGAAGGCCTTCTCACCAATAACGGCACGGAGATCGATGCCAAGCTTCTGGAAAGCTACCGAAACACCGGCGGCTTCGACATCATCGGCTCCGGCCGCACCAAGCTGGAATCCGAACAGGATTTCCTGAAGGCCCTCGAGACCGCCAAATCCCGCAACCTCACCGCGCTGGTCGTCATCGGCGGTGATGACTCGAATTCGAACGCCTCCAAACTCGCTGAATTCGCCGCCTCCCGCCAAGCCCCGCTCACGATTGTCGGCGTTCCCAAGACCATCGATGGCGACCTCAAAGGCGAACACATCGAGACCAGCTTTGGCTTCGACACCGCCTGCAAAGTCTACTCCGACCTCATCGGAAACATTCAGCGCGATGCCATCTCGGCGCGAAAATACTGGCACTTCATCAAGCTCATGGGCCGCTCGGCTTCGCACATCGGTCTCGAGTGCGCTCTCCAGACTCACCCAAACATCACGCTCATTTCCGAGGAAGTCGCCCAGCGCCAACTCACCCTCAAAAACATCGTCGATGACATCGCCAACACCGTCGCCCAACGCGCCGCCAACGGCGAAAAATTCGGAACCGTCCTCATTCCCGAAGGTTTGATCGAATTCGTTCCCGAAATGGGAGTCCTCATCGGCGAACTCAACGAAACACTCGCCCACCACGGCGATGCCTTCAACGCCTTGGCCGACCTCCCCGCCAAGCGCGCCTTCGTCGCCGAAAAACTCACCGCCCCCTCTGCCAGCCTCTACAAATCCCTCCCCGACGACATCGCCAACCAACTCATCCTCGACCGCGACCCGCACGGCAATGTCCAGGTCGCCCGCATCGATACCCAGCGCCTCCTCATCGACCTTGTGGAAGCCCGCCTGAACGACCTCAAGTCGGCCGGCACTTATAAAGGCAGTTTCGCTCCCCTGCCCCACTACTTCGGCTACGAGGGACGCTGTGCGTTTCCGTCGAATTTCGATGCCGACTACTGCTACACACTCGGTTTCACCGCCGCGCTTCTCATCCGGGAAAAACTCACCGGCTACATCTGCTCCGTCCGCGGCCTCACCAAGCCCGCCGCGCAATGGCAGGCGGGCGGAGTCCCCATGGCCCAGATGATGAACATGGAACGCCGCCACGGCAAAATGGTTCCCGTTATTAAAAAAGCCCTCGTCGAACTCGACAGCCCCGCTTTCCGCGAATTTGAAAAACACCGAGCCACTTGGGCCAAGGAAACCTCCTACGCGTTTCCCGGCGCCATCCAATACTTCGGCCCTTCCGAAGTCAGCGATACCACCACGATCACTCTCCAACTCGAGTCGTAGCCCTTCGAAAAAAACCATGCCGTCCTACCGGCAATTCTCAGCCCCATTCTTCGGATTGGTATACCCAACGAGTTCGTCAGGTCGCTCTTTGCGCGCGCCCGTCTTTTTTGGAAAACATTCCCATTGCTCGGATCCAAGTTTTCCTGAGGTCAATCCGCTATTTTTTTGGCAGCCAAGTTAGCAAGCTGCTCGCTCACTCGTTCCACAATCTCCACGCGCTCGATTTTGAGTGCGATACCTTCTGCGTTGAAACGAGGCTTAGCCCCCGGCTCGAAATAAACCGGCATCGCCTCCTGCAAGGGGAGGATTTGGAGTTTCAGTTCGCCAGTGAGGATTTCAGGCGCGAACCTCCGAAGCCCTATCTCGAAGACCTCGCCGTTGTAGAAGTTGTCATTAATCAATCGCCCATTCAACAGCAGTCGGGCCACATCACCCTGGTAGTGAATTCGCAAGATCGGATTGCCTTTCATATCCAAGCCCTCGGGCAATCGGAGCCTCCACACCGAGGCCTCTTGAAAATCCGAATCAGCCGGCGCAACGGGCAATTGGAATTCCGGATTCGACGAGCGCCAATCACGGAGCATGCCGATGTTCTCAACGAGCTCCAGAGTGACTGGGGTGGATCTCATTTGAGGAAATTCTTCAAACTCCAGCTTCGAGGTTTTGGTTTTGCGTTGCAGCAAGAGTGAATCTTTTTCGCTTAAAAGGACGACCCTCAACACGCGTCCATCCGCCCCAATCAATTCGATGGGTTGCGAGATGCCCGGCTTGATCACGACTGGTTTTTCCGTCTCGGAAGAATTTTTCAAAGTGGCTGGATCAAAGACAAACTCTGCAGTCACCCGGGGAGTTTCGGCGAAAACCACGGTCATTCCCCCCTCACCATCCTCTTCTTTGAGGAGTGGTTGGGCCGTTGCATGGAGGAGTCGAATGCCGTTCAAATCCCAGTGGAACGGCCAGAAGAAAAACGCATCGGCCGGGATGGTGACGGGAGATTCCGGGAAGGTGGCGCGCATCCCATTGGGAAGCCGAACCTCGAATCGAACCTGCCGATGTTCAGGCATTGACTGGAGGCGTTGATAATTGTTCACAAACACCACCCCCGATTGGCCATCCGACCGCACGCTCCACCGCAAGTCCGAGGTATTGGTTGGATTAACCGAGTTACTCGCTGGCAGGAATGCAGGCATCTGCGCCAAATCCCCGCCGAAATCCTCAAGGAATAAATTCAACCTCCTGAGCCAATGATAGTGGGGCCGAATTTGTCCAAACTGCCCGATCGGAGCTTGGAAATCGTAGGATTTAACCGCGATATCAAACACATCGCCGTTGACGGTGGATTTTTGCAGGGTCGTGAGCTTGCCGTCCGGATTCTCGCCGCCGTGATACATGTAATAGCCGATCCCCGCACAGCCGCTGCCGATCTGGCAGAGAGCGAGCGTTGCCGAATCTCGCGGGTCCAGACGACTCCGGCGGTGATACGAAACGAACATTCCACTGCCTGTCTCCGCAGTCAGAAAGGGATACCGATCCCGGCTTTCGGAATCCTCCGCGCCGGAGACCGTATTCACATCGCTGGCAATGGATTCATCAATTCGCTGAGCCCGGAAAAGGTAATTGTAGGCGATGTCGGCGGAAACCTCCGTTGATCCCTCCCAAGCCGCCTCCGCATACGCCCCATAAAAAGGGATCACCTCGCCCTCCGGCATCGGATCGACCATCCGAGGCCAACCCGTCTTCGTAAAAAGCGGCACATCCATGCCAGACTCGATCGCGAGTTTTTTGAGAAACATCAGATATTTCGAAGGGCCCGAATACTCGTTGTCGAGTTGGATCCCGACCACCGGCCCGCCATCCTTCCAAAGGTGACCCTGCATTTGCAGGCCGATCTGATGATAGAGTCGCTGCACCGAGGCGAGGTATTCCGGATGCTCCGGCCTCAACCCCCAACGCTCCGGCGGTGACCACTTTTGGCTTTTCTCGATCCAGTCCGGAAATCCTCCAAATCGCGCCTCGCCATTGCACCAAGGCCCGATTCGCACCAAGGCCATCAAGCCCAACTCCCTGCAGGTCTCGAGAAAACTGCGGAGATTTTTACGCCCATCCCAATCCCAAACGCCCTCGATTTCCTCATGATGATTCCAGAAGACATAAGTGGAAACGACCCGGATTCCCCCATCCCGCATTTTGATCAAAGACTCGCGCCATTCCGATTGCGGGTGCCTGGAAAAATGAAACTCCCCGATCACCGGAAACCAAGGTTTCCCATCAAGAATGAGATGCCGGCTATTAACCGAAATTTCACGACCCGCAGGATCTTTATTGGCACCGAGCTTAAAGTATCCCGAAGCAACCGGCCCCGGCTTTCCAACAATCAAAACCCTTGGCTCAACCTCCACCTGCGGAATAAGCGCCATCGTCAGACCCAATCCCGTAGCAGAAACGGTTTTTAGTGCGCTTGTGATCATAGCCATGTCCTCCAGTGGATTTTTGGTTGAGATTTTGAGCTGATCTATTTCATCAAGAAAATGAGTTCGGGTTGGGGTAAAAAACTTGGAGCGGTCACCCCTCCAACGCCTGGGCGATTGAGGAGGAAACTACTAATCATTTAGACTCGGCAAAAACTCCCCCGTTCAAAGAAAAACCAAAACTCCTTAAGGAACCATCTGGCCCTATGCCTCGGGATTTGCTGGATGATTCTCCAGTTTGAAGTCCCTGTATCTATCCGACGCCACGATACGAGAGCAGGTGCGCCGATATGCCGATGGCTTGTGGAAGGAGTCACCGTGGATGTCATGCCGACGGAGGCTGCGATATTCGGGATGGCCAGCGAGTGGTTTCACGAAGCCGTAACGACCGCCACGAAAAGGGACTTGGGAGCGGGCGTGCAGGCGCCTTTCATCACGCGCCCCTGATCGTAGAGCCGAGGACCCTTATATGAGCATCGAGGCGGTCGAAGGATGTTTTCGTGCTGATCCCGTCTCCCGAGAGCGATCTCGTATTGTTTTTGATAGGATGCGTTCTATCGCGACAGCGCGATAGTGACTAAGAGTCGCCAGTGGACGGGGTGCCGCAGCATTTCTACTGATACGGCGGCGTTCGGCGTAATGGGAACGGGACGATGCGGTGTGTGAGGCGCTCCAGTCTTGGGTCAAGCAGGAGGTTGCCACCTCGAAGTCCACCCTATCAGGAAGAAGTCAACCTCTCGCGCGCTATCGTGAAGCTTTTTCCGGATCGCAGTCAACGAGCAGATTCGCGGTTACAACTTGGGCCTCTCGCAAAAAAGGAAAAGATCTTGGAAGAACTCAGCCTGTGCGGCCGGCGACTTGCAGTAAGCGCGCGGTGTATTTGGCGAGCATGTCGCATTCGAGGTTTGCTTGCTCGCCGTCGTGGAGAGCGCCGAGATTCGTGGCCGTGGCGGTGTGGGGGATGATCCACACGGTGAAAGAATCCTCGCCGACTTCGGCGACGGTGAGGCTGACGCCGTTGATCGCCACGGAGCCTTTGTAGGCCAGGTATCCGGCGAACGCGGCGGGCAATTCGAAATCCAAGCGAAGATCGCCTCCGTGTTTTTCGGTGCGACAGAGGGCGATCGTCGTGTCCACATGACCCTGCACGAAATGCCCCCCCAATCGGCCGCCGACCGCCAAGGATCGCTCGAGGTTCACGCCGGAGCCGGGCTTAAGCGCGCCGAGGTTGGTTTTTTTCAGGGTCTCTTCCAGCAAGTCAAAAACCAAGAGCCCGTCCTGCGCGACGGTAACCGTCAGGCAGCAACCATTCACCGCGATGCTGTCGCCGATCCGCACTCCAGGGGAAATCGCGGGCGCTTGGACCGCAAGCCGGGCCTCGCCTTCGCCACGGCGCAGCCATTCCAAACAACCCAATTCCTCGACAAGTCCGGTAAACATTTGCCGGAATATCCCTCCGGAGGAATTTTCGATCAAGATTTGCCGAAGCTGGGTTTTCCGCTAAACCCGCCGCTTGATGAAATCTATCTTCTTCCCAAGCTTGCGTTGGTTCCTTCCACTTTTTGTGCTCGTCGCCTGCACTTCCGGGGCTTTTGCGGCGAATTCCGCGCACGAACCCCAAACCGCGTTCCCCATTCCACTCGGGGACTACGCGGACCATGGAGTAACCTCACTTGGCCAAAAGCTTCTGGGCCGCATTCAGGCGGATCCTTTCAATCTCGTGGCGACGGTTATTTTCTTCCTGGCGATCATCCACACTTTCGCGGCTTCGAAATTCCTCGCGATCGGCCACAAGTTCGCCCACGAGCACGAGGCACTACTGCAGCAAAAGGCACCGAACGGTCCCGAGTCGGCTTCTTATTTCTCCAAAGTGGACCGGAAAAAGTTTTTCTCTGTTCTTTTCCATTTCCTCGGCGAGGTCGAGGCGGTCTTCGGGATTTGGCTAATCCCCCTCACTGTGGCGATCGTGACCATGAAAGGCCCCGAGGTGGCTAAGCACTACATCAACGGCGTCAACTTTACCGAACCGATTTTCGTGGTGGTGATCATGGCGATCGCCAGTTCTCGCCCAATCATGCATTTCGCGGAAAGCGGTCTGAAGCAGGTCGCCAATATTGGCTCGGGCTCGCCCGCCGCTTGGTGGTTCGCCATCCTCACCGTCGGCCCGCTCATGGGCTCGTTCATCACCGAACCCGCAGCGATGACGATTTGCGCGATGCTTCTCGCGGCGAAATTCTACACGCTCCAGCCCTCGATGGCACTTCGTTACGCCACGCTGGGAATTCTCTTTGTGAATGTCTCGATCGGCGGCACGCTCACGCACTTCGCGGCTCCGCCAGTGGTGATGGTTGCCGGCAAGTGGGGCTGGGACACCCCCTTCATGTTGATGCATTTTGGCTGGAAATCAGCCCTGTCGATCCTCGTCACCAACACGCTGTTCTTTTTTGTTTTCCGGAAAGAATTGCTCCGTATGCGCCGAAGCGCCCAAGACGAGCTCCAGCCCAAAGCCCCGATGCCGTTTTCGGTGATTCTCGCCCACTTGCTGTTCATCGCCTTTGTGGTTTATGCCGGCCACTACGCGGTGATCGTAGTCTTTGGCTTCCTTCTCTTCCTCGCCTATGTGGCGGCCACCGAGCGCAACCAGGATGTCATCAACTTGCGCGGTCCCGTGATGGTGGGCTTATTCCTCGCCGGCCTCGTCGTCCATGGAGGATTGCAGACTTGGTGGATTCAGCCCGTGCTGACAAGCCTGAACCCGGTCCAACTCATGCTCGGCTCGACCTTTCTCACTTCTTTCAACGACAACGCCGCGCTCACTTATCTGGCCTCCCTCGTGCCGGACTTTAGCGACGCGGCAAAATACGCCGTCATGCAAGGCGCGGTGGCGGGCGGAGGTCTTACCGTCATCGCCAACGCCCCGAACCCCGCAGGCCAGTCCATCCTCCAATCCTACTTCGGAACGAACGGCGTGGATGCCTTCAAGCTCTTCCTCGGTGCGGCCATCCCGACGGCCATCTGCGTGATTCTGTTCCTGTTTTTGCCCTGACGCTTTTTATTTCTGCCACCTCTCGAGGGACTCCTCGTGAAGGTGGCGGCGTTTGAGCGAGCGAGGGATAATCCCGTAGCGAGGACCGAATAGATACGCGGCCACAAAAACTAATCCGAGCACCAGCACGATAGCCGGGCCGGAGGGGATATTTGCCCAAAAGGAAACCAGCAAGCCGATGATCGAGCCGAGCGTTCCCAGGGCCGCGCCGCCCCAGAGCATGCTGTCGAACGAATCACTCAGTAGATAAATCGTGGCAGCAGGCAAAATCAAAAGCCCCAGCGAGAGCAACACCCCGACCGCCTGCAGGGAGGAAACCATCGCCAGCACGATCAAAAGAATCAGCATCCCGAGAAGCAGCCCCACAGGAACGCCGAGCGCCTTGGCGACCGAAGATTCGAAGATGGCGAGGAGAAGAGAACGCTGCAGGGCGACCAGGGGCAATAACACCGCGCAGGTAATGCCATACGAGGTCCAGAGGTCGCTGTCGCCGACTCCGAGAATGTTGCCGAAGAGGAAATGGTCGAGGCTCACTTTGACGCCCGCGTATTTGATAATCGCGATGCCGAAGGCAAAGGCGATGATGTAGAGAGCGGCGATCGCCGTTTCCTCCTTGATGCGCGAACTCCGCGAAATGAGGTGCCCACCGAGCGCGACAAAAGCCGCCGCGAGCAGACCCCCGAGCAACAACCCGGCAGGCGAGAGGCCGACCACAATCGCCGCCAGAGCCAACCCCGGTAGAAGTGAGTGCGAGAGCGCGTCGGCCATCAAGGCGAGGCGGCGCACCACCACAAACGCGCCGAGAAATCCGTTGGTAAATCCTACCAGCACGCAGGCCAGCAGGGCGCGTTGCATGAATTCGTATTGGAAAGGTTCGAGCAGCCAGTTCATGCGTGTTCGTGGTGGTGATGAGCGTGGCCGCTGAAAATGTGCATGCCGTAGGCGCGGTCGAGGTTTTGGGTGGTGAAGGCCTCGGCGGTCGGACCACACGCGACGAGTTCCCCGTTGATGAGGAGGATTTGGTCGAAAAGCGCCTCGACGCTTTTGAGGTCGTGGTGCGAGGCGATGACGAGTTTGCCCGCGTCCCGGAGCCGACGCATAGCTGCGGCGAACGCCTCAGTGGCATTGCGATCGAGGCCGGTGAATGGCTCGTCGAGGAGATAAATTTCGGCATGCTGCGCCCAAGCGCGAGCGAGGAAGGCCCGTTGCTGTTGACCTCCCGAGAGGGCGGAAATCTGGCGGTCGGCGAGATCTTCGAGGTCACAAACATGAAGCGCCTCCTCCACCGCCTCATGGTCTTTGGCACCAAAGCGGCCCCAGTTTCCCAGCGAGGGGTAACGACCCATTTCCACCAACCCGCGCACGGTGATGGGAAAATCCCAGTCCACAGCCTCGCGTTGCGGCACATAGGCGATGGTGCGCGAGGGCTTCGTGCCAAGCTCATGCCCCTCGAACCGGATAGCCCCGGTCTCGAGCGGAAGCAGGCCGGCGATGGCTTTGAGAAGGGTGGTCTTGCCTGCTCCGTTTGGGCCGAGAAGCGCCACGCAGGAGCCGCAACGCACCGAGGCGCTCAGGTGATGCACCGCCGGAATCCGGCTGTAACTCACGGTCACATCTTTGAGGACAAGTTGGTGGTTCATTTCGTTGGAATCTCCACCACATCTTCGACGACTCCCGTGCCCCAGAAGGTTTTTTCGACTAAAACCTCGCCACCTTTTTCCACCGACACACGGAGTGCGGAAGATCGAGTGCGGTCCACAAAATCCGCAAAAACCGCGATGTCCTCGGGCTCATTCGCACTCATCGAAAAAACCGCCTCGAAATTTTCCACCCCGCTTGCCGAGGAGACCGTGGGTTGGTTTGCCACCATGGCTTGCAACCGAGCCGTGCCTGAGGATTTGAGAATCACCCGGTAGTCCGCCAAATCCTCGGCCACAGCAGCGGGCTTGGCGGGAATCGGCGAAGGGGTTTGGAGGGTCAATTGCCACACCGGCAGCGCGAGCAAAATCAGCGCACCAGCCACCAAAACGAGACGCAGAATGGGAGACCCGCGCATCGATTATTTCAAGGCCTCCACGATCGTCGTCACATTGTGGCGCATCATGCCATCGTAGGTTCCGGTCTCGCCCGAACCCAGGCCGTCGGCATAAATCATACCTCCCGGCTTGGCGCCCGTCTCGGCCGTGATCTGGCCGAGGACCTTGGGATTTTCGATGCTCTCGGCGAAGATCGCTTTCACGCCCCGCTCTTGAATGCGACCGATGAGGTCGCGGACTTTTTGCGATGACGGTTGGTCGGAGGTCGAGATTCCCTGCACCGGCAAAATCTCGAACCCGTAATCCTTCGCGAAATATCCGAGTGCATCGTGCGAGGTGACGAGCACACGGTTTTTCTTGGGGAGCTGGACGATTTGCAGTCGGACCCATTTACCCAAATCCTCGAGCCGCGCATCGAGCTTGGCGGCATTTTTTTCGTAGGTCCCCTGCCCTTCCGGATCAGTCGCAATCAAGGCGTCGCGAATCTGGCGCGCGACGAGTTGGACATTCGAAACGCTCTGCCACCAGTGCGGATCGGCTGTGCCGTGGTGGTGGTGATCCTCCGAATGGTCATGCCCCTCACACGCTCCCTCGATGGGTTTCACCACTTCGCCCCCGACCACGAGCCGGACACCGCTTTTTTCGAGAACAGGGCGGAGCTTGTCGAGGTAACCCTCGAATCCGAGACCGCTCGCCAGAAGGAGTCGCGAGTTGGCGATGGTTTTGTAATCACCCGGCGACGGCTCGAAAATATGCGGGTCCATTCCCGGCTTCACAATCTCGACCACCTCGACCCGATCGCCGCCAATGTCCCGCGCCAGATCAGCCATGACCGTGCTCAACGACGCCACGCGGATCGGCTCTGCACCAGCACGCACGCTGGCACCAGCCAGCATCGCCATCAGGAAAAACAAGATTTTCACTGCGGCAAACTCGCCGCCCTCCATCATGCAAGTCAATTGCGAAAAAGCGCGCATTGGGTTTGCATCGACCGGCGAAACGACACAGACTACGCGCTCAATTTTTCAAAAACTATGGCTGAATACGATATGATTGTGGTGGGCGGCGGGCCGGCTGGCTATGTCGCGGCAATTCGCGCAGGGCAACTCGGCAAAAAAGTGGCAGTGGTCGAAATGGACCGCGCCGGCGGCACTTGCTTGAACTGGGGTTGCATCCCCACCAAGTCGCTCCTCAAAAACGCCGAGGTCTACCAGACGATCAAGCACCACGCCGGCGACTTCGGCCTGAAGGTCGAGGGGCTCACCTATGAGTGGGACAAAGTCATCGGCCGCAGCCGCAAGGTGGCCGACCGCCTCGCAGGCGGCATCGAAATGCTCTTTAAGAAAAACAAGGTGGACTACCTCCGCGGCGAGGCCGAAATCCCGCAGGCGGGCACTGTCGTAGTCACCGGCAACGACGGCAAAAAGTCCGAGCACAAAGCCGCGAAGATCCTCATCGCCACCGGCGTCGTCAGCCGTGAGATGCCGGGCTTCCCCTACAACGGAAAAAGCGTCATCGGCAGCCGCCAGGCCATGGTTTTGGAAAAGCAGCCGAAGGAAATCATCATCATCGGCGCGGGAGCCATCGGCGTGGAGTTCGCCTATTTCTTCAACGCCTTTGGCACGAAAGTCACCATCGTCGAAATGATGCCAAACATCCTCCCCGTGGAGGACACCGAGGTCAGCCAGGCGCTCGAAAAATCTCTCGCCAAGCAAGGCATCAAAATCCTTACCGAAACCAAGGTGGACAAAGCCGAGACGACCAATAAAGGCGTTCGCCTCACCGTCAGCGGCAAGGCCAACGAAGTCCTCGAAGCCGACATCGCGCTCGTGGCCATCGGCGTTTCGCCCCTCATGCCAAAAGGCGTGAAGCTCGAGACCGATGCCAAGGGTTACCTCAAAACCGACGACCGCTACGAAACCAGCGTCAAAGGCATCTACGGCGCTGGAGACATCATTGGGCCGCCGTGGCTCGCGCATGTCGCCAGCTACGAAGCCGTCCAGTGCGTCGAAGGGATGTTCGCTGGAGCCAAGCCCAAGAAAGTTTCCGTCTTCCCCGGCTGCACCTATTGCCAACCGCAAGTCGCCAGCGTCGGCCTCACCGAACGCGCCGCGAAGGAAAAAGGCCTCAAATTCAAGGTCGGCAAATTCCCGTTCATGGCCAGCGGCAAAGCCCTTGCCGTCGGCGAGAGCGAGGGATTCGTCAAACTTCTCGTCGGCGAGAAGCATGGCGAAATCCTCGGCGCCCACATCATCGGAGCCGACGCCACCGAGATGATCGCCGAGCTCGGCCTCGCGATCACCATGGAGGCCACCTACGAGGAAATCATCGCGACAATCCACGCGCACCCCACGCTGAGCGAGGCCGTCCATGAAGCCGCCCACGCCAGCCAAGGCCACGCGATCCATTTCTAATTCGAATCCCTCAGGTGATTCTTTAAAAACCTAAACATGGCGATGCCGGATTCGCACTTGCGTTCCGGCATCGCTCTAGCAAACCTCCGAGCCATGCCTACACTTGCAATTGTTTTTGGTCTGATCCTGGAAGCCATGGGAATCGGAGCTTATTTTTTGACTGGTGCCAAAAGCGTCACCGCTCTCATCCCTGCAGGTTTTGGAACCCTGATTTTGCTATGCGGAATCATCGGGGCGAAATTCCACAATGCCCGGAAGCATGTGATGCACATCGCCGCGCTGGTTGGTCTACTTGGAACCGGCGGTGGGCTTGTCAGGGGACTGCCTAAACTCGGTGCAGTCATGTCCGGACCCGCCAAAGATAACATTGCCTCCATCATGTCGATCGCGATGGGCGTGGTTTGCCTCGTGTTTCTCGCCTTGTGCGTGAAGTCGTTTGTGGACGCGCGGATTTTGAAAAAATATAGCAAGTAGCCTCGTCAGGCACGCGTTCCCCCCGCTCCCTTCTCCCTCACAGAATGACACACTTTCGCTCCATGGTGCTTAGGATTTCGCAGAGCGGAGTAGCGCTTTATGCGAACCAAGCCTTCTGCCGATACGCCGGAAAGCCTCGCGAAGAGATCGAAGGGTGCGCCTTGGGGGATTTGGCAAAAATCACCTCGGGCGAAGTCTCGGAATGTTTCACCCAAATCGGAGAGCATTTGCAGCCGAATGCGCTCGTCACAGATTCGGAGGGTCGGGTTTTCGAGGTCAAAACAGCAAGGGAACTCGGCGTGCTCGATATCGTTCTTGATGAGGTGACGCACGGCGAGAAATTGGAAGAAATCCTTCGCAGCGCGAGCGGCACGCCGGTGGATGATCTCGACGAAGAGGAGTTGCGCACACTCCGGCATCCCGACCTTCGGAATGTCACGATTTGCCGGGCCCGCTTGCAGACCGATGCAAAAACCACAGGGGCGCTGACTCCATGGGACCAGCGGATTTTGACGAATGCTTTCATCGAGGAACTCTCCGAAGGTCTCATCGCCAAGGGTTGCACGATCATGCCGCCCTGCCCCGGGGGTGTGGCCGGGCTTTCCGGAGCACCTCGCCACTACGCAGATCACGCCCTGCGCGCGCTGGAAGCGGCTTTTGAGCAAGTCTCCTGCGCGGCAAGACTGCAGAATTCTCTTTTTGCCGATGGCCGCGAAATGCCGCCTCTGGGCTGGGCGATTGCCACCGGGGACGCGGTGATCGGGACCTTTGGGGGCTACCGCTCGATGAATTACTCGGCAGAAGGCCGCTGCGTGGATCTCGCCGAGCGCCTCTCCGCACTGGCCTTGCCGGGCGAGGTTTTGGTGACCGAAGACAGCATGGTGAGCCTTCTGCAAAACCTCCCCGAAGGCTGGTCTTCCGTCCGAACCACGCGCGAGGTCGATCCCGATCTGGGCCCTTATGCCTCGCATGCCGGGAGCATCCAAGCCATCGACGGCTCGAATCAACGGGGCGTCTGGCTTTTTGGGCCTGGAGTCTCCGAAGACTGGCAGAAGGCCGTTTTTGTTTTCGACTATCTCTGGAGGTTCCAGTCTGGCTCTATGAAAGAGCCCGTGACGGTCCTCCGGGCGATCCGCCTCGGAGGTGTCACCCAGCATGTGCAACTCAGTCTGGATCGCGTGCCAGACCAGGGATTCGTTCACCGTCTTGGAAAATACCGCCTCCTCTCGGTGATCGGCCATGGCGGCATGGGCCGCGTGTGGAGAGCCCACGACATTTACGGAAATATTGTGGCCATCAAAACGCTGAACGCGCCCCAAGCCACCTCCCCGGAATCCGTGAAGCGCTTTCGCCGAGAAGCGGAGGTGATGGGCCGCCTGCAGCACCGGAATATTTGCCGCATCTACGAGATGAACGAGCACGAGGGCAGCCATTACATCGTGATGGAGTTTGTCGATGGCCTCTCGCTCGCGGACATCCTCTACTCTGGCGTGAAGTCCACAGATGGAAAAGAAGACCTCTCCTCGATCATCAAAGCCGCCCGAGCCGCGAGGGAATCCACCAGCGACAAGCCCCAAGCAGCTCCGAAAGAGGAAAAACCGGGGGCCCACCGACACGAAACCATGCAACTGCCCGTAGAGCAGGCGGTGGCGATTTTCTTGAAGGTCTGCTCCGCTGTGGAATTCGCCCATACCCACGGCGTGCTCCACCGGGATTTGAAGCCCGGAAATATCCTCCTTCGTTCCGATGGTGAGCCCCTCGTGGCTGATTTCGGCCTTGCGAAGCTTAGCTCCGCCGAGGCGGAATCCTCCCTTTCCCTGAGCGGAAATGTTTTGGGAACGGTCGAAAATATGGCCCCCGAGCAGGCGGCCTCGAGCAAGTCGGTTGACGCCCGTGCGGATGTCTATTCCCTCGGAACGATTCTCTTTCAGATGGTCACCGGAAAACGCCATTTCGCCGCGACCGGGACGCTTTTGGTGGACATCCAAACCCTCCAGACCCACGAGGCTCCCCGCCCCCGGTCGATCAATCCGCAGGTCGATCCCGACCTCGAGCTCATCATTCTCAAATGCCTGCGGCAAAATCCCGCCGATCGCTATCGCGGCGTCGCGGCCCTGCTTGCGGACATGGATCGCTATCTCAAAGGCGAAACGATTTCCGCACGACCGGTCACCGCCCTCGAGGTTTTCCGAAAATTGATTCAGCGCAACCGGGCCGCCAGCATCGTTGCCGCGAGCGCTTTGGCTTTGATCCTGATGATTGTGATGGGAGCCGTCTGGGGCCTCGCGAGTCAGTTGAAGATTTCTGAACATAATAAAAATCTCGCCCAGGAAAGACTTAACGAAATCGAGAAGAAGGACTCGCTTTACGCCCAGACGCTGGAGGGGCGAAAGCTGGCTGAGATGAGCGAGCAGGAACTCAAAACGCTCATTCGTGAAAAAGAGGAAAAAGAGAAATTAGCGGCGCTCCAGCACGAAGAAAATCGAATCGCACTGGAAGTCGCAAATGCCAGTATCGTCGTTGAAAAAGCGGAGCGCGCAGCCGCCGAAGCCCGAGCTCGGAATTTGGAGAAACAACTCGAGGCAGCCCGAAATACCGCACCACCTCCCCCGCTCCTCGCGACCGGATTGCAACAAGCCCCGACCTCTACGCAACCCGTGAACATTTTGGACATTCAAAAGGAACTCGAAAGCATCGAAGCGGGCTTCAAACAGGATTTCTCCCAAGCCAACCTCATGGCTCTGAGCATGCCCCGAAAAGCTTTGGACCTTTTGGAGAAACGAATCGACGACACCGTCAGCGTTATGATGAAGGCACCTCGCCAATCCGCCCGGGGGTGGATGCTGCTGGGCTACTTGAGACTGGCCGCGCTGGAATTCAAATCCGCCGCAGAGTGTTTCAAGAAAGCACTCGAAGTCAGGCCACTTGTCGAACCGGCTACGCGATTGAGAGATTTTGCCATGCAAAATTCACAAACGAGACCGGTTTTTGGAAAAGACGGCCCAGCGCTTGCCGATCCGCTGAGGCAGATTCGCGACCAGTTTGGTCTTTCCCTCGCGACAGCGGATGCCATCTCGTTCTTCACATCAAAACCCCAGATGTCCGTCTCCATCGCCCCCTCCACCTCCCCAATGAAACGAGACGCCTCCAATAACGAGATAGCTCTTGAACTCCTCGTGGATAACGACCTCAACACTCCCCCCATCGTAAAATCCGCAGGCCAAACAAAGGATCTTGAGATCACGTTGGAGGGGAACGCGAAAAACCTCTCCTCCATCGCTTCGCAAACCGCATCACTCACTATCCGCAACGCCCAGCAAGTTGATTATCAAAGCCTCCTTAACTTCACAAAACTCACCCGTCTCGACCTGAGCGGATCAACCCTTTCAGCTCAACCCCCACTACCGAGGCCCGCATTGCGACTTACTCATTTAGGATTGGCAAATACGAAAACTCAGTCGTTGAATTTTGCCAGCACCACCCCGACGCTTGTTTCGCTGGATGTTGGAGGTTGCCAACTTGAAGATATTCGATCATTGCCATTATTCCGCAACCTGCGCGAACTCACGATTTCGCCTGAACTTCTTAAGAATCCCAAAGATTTAGAGCTTCTAAAATCAACAGCCATACCCTTCATACGCACCCCGAGCGACCCCAAAAAGCAAACCCGTGCCGACTTTTTCCGCAAATATCTGCCGTTAAACCAAGATTGAAATGAGAGAAAAATTTTCGAAAAAACTTCTCAAGTCCCCAAAAATCCTGCCGACTCTCTCCTTATGGGATTAGCACTATCAGGATTGGCCTCGGGTTTCGATTGGAAATCCATCGTCGACCAACTCATTGAAGTCAGCCGCGCACCGCAGAACCGGATGCGCACTGAGAAATCGCAACTCTCGGCAAAAAATACCGCTCTCAATGACATCAAGGGGCTCGTTTCTTCCTTCAAATCCAGCCTCACCTCACTCAATTCCGCAGAAGGTTTTCAAAAAAAATCCGCCGCTTTTGCCAGTTCCACCACCACTTGGTCGGCTACCGCAGATACCGATGCCCCCTCGGGAACCTATGAGTTTAATTTTGTTTCCAAAGCAACAGCCTCCAAACTCACGGGCGCTGGAGGCATTGCCACCCAACTCACCGCAGGAACCACCTTGTCCACTCTTCCTGTCGGAAGAACAATTACAGCCGGAACTTTCACGGTCGATGGGGCTCAAGTCACTATTGCCACATCGGATACATTGGACGATGTCATGGCTGAAATCACTGCCCAGACTGGCGGAAGCATTACCGCTTCCTATAACGCCGTCACGGATCAAATCGACCTAATAAAAGGGGCCGGCGGATCCATTTCTTTGGGGGCTTCCAACGACACAAGCAATTTTCTGCAAGCCATGCGGCTCTCGAGCGGCACCAGTCCGGTTGAGAGCTCAGCAACCCTTTCCTCTCCAAGATTAAGCGGATCGATTGACTCAGCCAATCTCTCAGGCTGGGCTGGAACCGGCGTGGATGATTCCGTGACGATCAATGGCACCGAAATTACTTATGATTCCGCGACAGACAGCCTTCAGTCGCTGTTGAACAAAATTAACAGTTCTACGGCTGGAGTCACCGCCACCTATGACTTTTCTGCAGGAAAATTTCTTCTGACGAACAAGTCCACTGGCAATGTCGGAATTACTGTTACAGATGGAATGGGAGCCGGGGGACTGGCTGCCGCCATGGGGCTGTTAGTTCCCATGGATGACAATGACCGAGGAAAAGATGCCGAATTTAAGATAAACGGTGGCGGCACTATTACTAGCCGAAGCAACACCCTGGATGAATCAGCTCATGGCATCACCGGATTGAGCGTCACCGCAAATAGCCTTGGAACAGAAACTGTCACTGTATCCGGCGACGCCGCCTCCACGAAAGCCGCGCTGAATACCTTCATCGAGAAATACAACGCCGTTCAAAACGCGATCGATAAATACACCAAAGTCACAGTGGACGGAACCAAGGTTACATCTGCGGTTCTGTCAGGTAGCCGCGAATTAGCGTCGATCTCCCGTGAACTTCGTCGGATGCTTTACTCAACCGGAAAAGACCAGAGCGGTGCGGAATTGACTGGCACGGTCAAGCGTCTCTCAGATCTCGGTGTCAACTTCGCGGGAATCGAAAACACGATCTCGATCACCAATTCCGCTCTGCTCGACACCCGATTGGCCTCCAATACAGACGATTTGGTTGATTACTTCACGACGGACACCGAGGGACTTGTCGACCGCTTGGATGCGATGATGGACCGCCTCGTCAACGACTCCAGCACGACCCCCGGCACCTTCAAGGTCCAAGCCGACAGCATCTCCAGCCAAAACAAAAGCCTCGACAAGCAGATCGCCGAGTTCGAGCGCCGCCTGGATTCCCAACGCTCCCTCTTGGAATCCTCCTTCATCGCCATGGAAAGAGCCCAGTCCTCCTTCCAGCAACAGTCGTCCTACCTTGCCAAAACCTTCAGCGGAAATTCCAAATAATTTTTCCCTAAAGCCACGCGATTTTTTTACGATTAAAGAACTATAGAATGTGAATAAGTTTCCCAGACATCAGAAACCACTAACCAACTAGTAAAATACCATGAACAACATACAACCTATCGCGCCACCAACCTCACCTGTTTGGCCGGAGGTGAATGCGGTCACTGCCAAAAGCACGATGTCCGCACCTCAGGTCGGAGCCAGTGAGGTTCCAATCCGTGAGTCGGTGATCTCCACCGGTAAAACGGACCTCCCGCCCAAGAAGACGCTCTCCGATACCTTGGAAGCGCCCCATCGGGAAATGGTCCGCGAGTGGACATCTACCCAACAAGATGCTCGTCCCCAAGAAGTCCAAAAAGGACTTGAATGGAATTCCGATCCAGACTATCCACAGCTCAATGTGCTTAATGGAATCGCAACGCTGTTTGTCAATTCAGCGCTCACAGACGGCACCATTTCCTAATCTGTTTTGAAACCGAACAGCAAACTCAACATCTATCGCAAGACCGCAACCACAACCGCGTCCCCTGGCGAATTGGTATTGATGTTATATGATGGAGCGCTGCGCTTTATGGCGGCTGCTGAACTCGGTTTTCAAGAGGAACACTTTGCGCGCAGGAATGAGCAAATTCATAATAACATCCTTCGTGCCCAAGCTATCATTACGGAGCTCCAAGCAACCTTGAACATGGAAAAGGGAGGGGCGTTTTCTGAAAATCTCTACCGCCTCTATGATTTCATGCAGACACACCTGACCGAGGCGAACAGGGAAAAGAGCCCGGAAAAAATCAAGGTTGTAGCTGTGTTCATGCAAGACATCCGTGATGCCTGGTCGCAAATGCTGCTCCAGCAATCTGCCGCTCAGGCAACCGAAGCCGGGATCTCCCAAGGCCTCGGTGCCCAATGCTGATTCGCAAGCCGGCTCCACCAGCTCTCCCTCCGGACGAGCAGCGGTTGAACACCCTCCTCACCGCATTCGAGGAGAACCTTCGCCGGGAGATTTTTTTCATCAGAAGAAAAGAGGCAGACAACCTCTTGGAACTCCTCCCCGCCCAAGGAGACTTGATTGTCGCCATCTCGGAAATTGTGGAACGCATTGAGCTACCCGAGCCTCGCGCAACAGCCCTTCGCAAGCGCCTCGCTGCAGCCGATGCCCTCCGCGAAGCGAATCGAGCGGAAGCCGACCGAGTCACCGAAGAAATGCGCTCTGAGTTGGAAGAGATGAATCTTGCACGGCAGCGAATCCGTCAGGCTCGGCACATTTCAAAATCAATCTACAGCGAACCGCCCGCCTCGCGGTTGAATGGCTTCGCGTAGGCACCGAAACGGCGCTCAGCAGAATTGACGCCAGAAAAACACGGCCGATAGAGCCAAGCCGATTCCGGCGATCAGAAGACGCACTTGGGCTTGGGAAATTTTTTGGGTAAGTGCCGCCCCTCCGTAGTAGCCAATCGTCGATCCAATCATCATCACGATCGCTTCGGGCCACTGGACTAGGCCGGCCCAGACAAGATAGACAGCCGCCACCACATTGATCAGGCCGCCCAGAACGGTCTTGATGGCATTCATCTCATGAATGTTTTTGAGTCCAATGAGCGCAAAGCTCGCCAGCATCAGGATTCCAATTCCCGCGCCAAAATAGCCCCCGTAAACCGCCACGGCAAACTGGGCCGCCGCCGCTGTGAACCTTTTCGCGGAATGGGTCGTCATCTCCAAGGCATCGAAACCCGCGAGGCGATTCAGAACATTTCCAAGGAGAAACAACACGGTCGCAAAGAGGATGAGAAAGGGAACCAGGTCGTTAAAAAACTTCTCGCTCGTAACGGTTAGAAGCCAGGCGCCAAACAACCCACCGACGAGGCTCACTGGCCCAAAGAGTTTCATCCACGGTTTGGCAGCGGGGAGGTTTTGGCGGTAGCCATAAACCGAACCAAAAATTCCCACCGTGAGAGCCACCGTGCTCGTGGCATTGGCTTGGATCGCCGGCATCCCGAAGGCGATCAAGAGGGGGAAAGTAATAATCGTGCCACCACCAGCAATCGCGTTCATCGCCCCAGCCAGACAGGCCCCGACGGCTAGGGTCGCGATTTCAAGCAGCGGGAGGGATTCCCCCACTCAGGAGCCGTAGCTTTTGGTGAAACGCTTGCGGGACTCGGGCTCTGAATCGAGGGAGGCGGACTCGACCTTGGGCTCGGCTTCCGGCTGGGAGACGGGCTGTGGGGCTTCGTGGGCGTCGGGCACGGATTTGGAGATTTGCACAAAGGCGAGCCGGAGATCGGAAAGCACACTATTGAGAACCTGCGTTTCCTCCTGGCTCAAATTCCCGCGCGTTTTCTCCTGCAGCATTTCGATTTGATCGATGAACATTCTTGCGTAAGGCAAATTCGGCTCGAGCTTTTGACCATCGGGCCCGGGAAGTTGACCGAGGAACATGGCGGTTTGCTGGGCCTGCATCATGACCAGTTCGATGAACCTCTGGGCCATCTCGCCGGAGTGGGTGGATTGTTGGACTTCTGGCATGGTGTTTTGTCTCAGTTGGCTGCGGGTTTGGGATCCTTGTCTGGAGGCGGCATGACGGCAGCCTCCACGCTGGAATCGGTATGAAAATACTTTGCGGCGACGCGGCGGGTATCGTCGAGGGTGATTTTTTCAATCTGCTCCTTGCGGCTTTTGTGAGCCTCGTAGCCGAGCCCCATCAATTCATCGGCGGCCACGACTCCCGCAAGGGCACTGTTGCTTTGATTGCGGATGACTTCCGCGCCAATCATCTTGGCACGCGCGCGCTCGAGTTCCTCGGCGGTGAGTCCAGACTTGGCGAGATCAGCGATCTCGGAACGCATTTCCAAAGTTACGGCGTCGAGTTTTTTAGGATCAGTGCCGAGGTAGAAAAGAAACGCCCCGGGCGCGAGACCGTTGAACTGAGCCGCTCCGACAAAGTAAGCCAGACCCATTTGCTCGCGGATTCGGTTGAAAAAACGGGAGCCCAAATCGCTGGAGGCCTCGCTGATAACTTCGAGCGCGATGCGGTTGGGATCATCCACCGAGGCGCCTTGATAACCGATCATCAGGACCGCTTGTTTTTTGTCGAGATAGGCGGAGGCGGGAGGAATGCCTGCAGGCACAGCCGGCCGATCGACATTTTCAAACGCCAGCTTCCCCTCGGGCATTTCGGAAAAATATTTTTCAAAAAGCGCCTTCACTTCCTCGGCCTTCACATCGCCGAAGACGGAAATGACGCCGTTGCGGGCACACGCATAGGTCTTGTGGAATTCACGCAATTGCTCGGATTTGATCCCAGCCACAGAGTCGGAGGATCCCAGATTGCGGAGGCCGTAGGGGTGGGAGCCAAAGAGGTTTTCGCGCAAGAGATTTCTGGCGACAGAGGTGACCTGTTCCTCATCGGCCTTGATGCCGGCGATTTGAGAGCGTCTTTCCAATTCCACCTCCCTCTCGGGGAATGTCGGGTGAAGCAAGATATCGGAGAGGATTTCGACACCCAGCGCCAAGTCGGGAGCCATGACATCCAGCCCCACGCTGAAAGAATTGTTCGCACTGTCAGAGCCGATGCCACCACCCACCCCTTCGATTTGGTCAGCGATTTGCTCGGCCGTTCGATTTTTCGTTCCCTTCAAAAGGGCGCGAGAATAGAGCCGCGTGATTCCATTTGTGGATCGATTCTCCGCCAGCAAGCCACCACGAAAGACGGCATTCATAGACACCAGTGGGAGCCGCGAATCCTCCCGCACAAGCAGGCGAAGACCGTTCTTCAGAGTGAATTTCTGAATCTCGCCAGATTGGGAGGCCGTGGACTCCGAGGATTTGGATGCCATCGAGCCGACGGGATTGAGCGAGGAAATATTGATCGATTCCGAGCCGAGATATTTTTTGGCGACGCGCTGGACATCCTCCGCGGTGACCTTCGCGATCTGGTCAAGGTAGTGCTTCGTGAAATTCAGGTTTCTCGCGAGCATCCAATTCGATCCGAGGTCGGAGGCTTTGCCTCGCATGGTGGTGAGACCTTGCAGCTGACCGGCGAGAAGCGACCGACGAGCGCGGTCCAACTCGGCTTCGGTGACGCCATTGTTCTTCAAGTCCTCGAGAACGGCGAGGGATTCCCGCTCAGCTTCCTCGCGCTTGGCGGGATCGCTCACCGCCTGCATCACGAAAATCCCCTCGGTTTGAAGAGAAAACATCCCGCCGCCGGCTTGGTGAACGATTTCCTTCCGTTCGCGGAGTTCGCGGTTTAGTCGGGAACTCGCTCCCGAGCCGAGGATTTCGCCAAGGATTTCCAAGGCTGGCGTATCGGGATGCGTCACGCCGGGAATCCGCCAGGCGAGGGAGAGACGCGAAAGCTCGGTGGGAAATTCCTCGTGGATTTCACGGCGGCCGAGTTGGGGTGGTTCGGAGGCCACATAAACGGGCTCGAGGGCTTTGCGCGGCGAGGTTTTGAACATCTCACCTAGGTCGTTCCGGATTTTTTTCGCATCCACATCTCCCACGACGACGAAGGTCAGGTTATTCGGGACATAGCGGGTCTTGTAGTAGCGCAGCACATCGTCGCGGGTGAGCTTGTTGTAGACATCCAGATAACCGATCACGGGATGGCGGAATGGGCTTTCGGAAAAAACGGTGCGGAGCATGAGCTCGGAGGACTGGCGACCGGGATCGTCAAATCCCATGGCGAACTCGCGACGGATGACTTCCTGCTCCTTCGTATATTCCTCCTCGGGGAGCGTGGCGTTTTGCATCACATCGGCGAGGATTTCGACGGCCTCCGGAGCGCCGTTCGAGGGAATATCGATCCAATAAACGGTGCGGTCGAAGGAGGTGTAGGCATTGATGTAGCCGCCGAGTTTTTGGACTTGGTTGGCAATCGCGCCGGGCGGCCGCTTTTCGGTGCCCTTGAAAAGCATGTGCTCGAGAATGTGCGACATCCCCGCTCCCATCCAATCGGCTTCGTGGATACTCCCCGTGCCGCACCAGGCTTGAACGCTGGCCACCGGCGCGCTGCGATCCTCCTCGACGATAAGAGTCAGGCCGTTTTCGTAGGTGAAAACTTCGGCTCGGGATTCGGGTAATACAGGAACCTTTGCGGGTTCGGCAGAGGATTGGGATGTCATGAGACTAGTTATCGCGGCAGCAAGTAGTGTGGTTCGAAAAATCATAGTCCGGTAAAGACCGCCGACTCGGAATCGGCGTTCAATGTTTCCCCCTCCGGGCGGAACGGAGAAACGAAAACCTCGGCGAAATCAAAGACATCGCGGAAACACTCGATCGTGTCTTCGTCCGTCTTGCCGAAAACCTCGGCGTTCACGAGGTTGAAAACCATATTTCCGACATCCTCGCTGGCGCGAAGTCCCCAGTAATTCAGAACCATGAGGGACATCGGGCCGAATTCATCGAGGGCATGGAGTCGAAACCCATCGAGCAATTCCTCGGCGCCGACATGGGAGCTGGTGTCTTTGCGGGTTTTCTTGCGGCGCTTCATTGTCCCCTCGAGAGAATCGCGCAAAAACGCGTAGGCCTCTTGGTTGTAGCGCTTGTCCTGAAGGCAGATTTTTTCGACGGCTTGTTGGAATCCAGTTTCTTGCATTGCTATTTTTGACCGATCTCGGTCGCCGGGGGCTGCAAGCCGCGGGTTTCCCTCAAATGTTTCACTCCCAGTCCGAGGACCAGAAGGAAAAGGAAACCCGCCACCACAGCCTGTTCGCGACGAGTCAGGTCGAACATGCGGGCCAAGATAAATCGAATCCCGGAGGGCGCAAGGCGAGTTGCGGGGAAAAGTTCATGCGCAAAAATGGGTGGTTATCTCGCCGAGCGGAGAAATTCCGCCATGCGCGTCGGATTGCCGTAGGTGTCTCGCACCTTGGTTAAAAAATCCGGCAGCGAGACTTGGTGCTTAGCCACAAAAGCCCGGTCGCCGGCGCAGCCATACATGATGTCGGGGCAGAGGCAGCCATGCAGGAAGCACTCAGCTTTCCGAATCATCCGAGGGAGCCAAGCGATCCCATCGAACTCCTCGGTTTTCGGAGGCAATTCGCATTCGCCGACCGTGCGAGAAGGAGGCGCGCCATGCTGCACCTCTCGGAAATAACCGGCGCGGATATCGCAAAGTGCGAGGAAGGTTTTCAAATCGGGTTCGCCATAGCGCGAGAAGTCATCCACACAGTCGAAAAGGAATTGGGTGCTGACGCCGATCGTTTTCAAAATTTCCGCGTCACCGGGATTGGCGATTCCATCCGATGTTTGACGACCAGCTTCGTAGGCGGAGCGGGCTTCGTGATGGATACGGGTGAGGTTTTGGGTTTCGTCTGTTGTCATAAATCGGTTGGTGAAAAATCGCCCTGCTGAAGAAACCGCACACGGCGGTCGGCCCGGGGCAAAAGGATGGTGACGGTAAGTCCCCGGCCCGGAGCGCTCTCGAGGATCACCTCGCCGCCATGGGCACGCACGATGCGGCGGACGATGAGAAGACCGAGACCGTTGCCGTCGGATTTTGTGGTGAAGTAGGGCTCGAAGATTCGCGTGATATTCTCGGGCGCGATGCCTCCACCGGTATCGGCAAAAACGATCTTCACATTTTCGGCGTCCTGCGAGGTTTCGATGTGAAGGATGCCTCCGGATTTCATAGCCTGAAAGGCATTCCGGCAAATGTTGTAGAACGCCTGTTTGAACTGATCGCGGTCGAGCTGCAGCAAAGGCAGGGAATGGCTCAGGCGCTTTTCCAAAAGGATGTCTCGCTCCTGAATTTCGGCTCCGAGAAATTGCAGAGCCTCATCCACCACGGCATTGATGTCCGAAGCTTGAAGTTCGAGAGCCTGCGGACGGATTGCGCGGAGGAATTGGGTGATGATGTTGTCGAGTCGAGCGACCTCGCTGCGGGCGACATTCACTGATTCATCCAGAGCAGCGCGGGTCTTTGGGGGGAGTTTCTTTAAATTCCGCTGCATGAGTTGCAGGTGAATATTTAGAGAATTGAGAGGATTCCCGATCTCGTGAGCGACCCCTGCGGCCAGCATGTTGAGGGCGGAGAAACGCTCCACCTCAATCGTCTCCTCGGTCTCTCGCCGGGACTCGGTGATATCGCGCAGAATGATGGCCCGAGCCACCGCCTCGCGGTTCTCCGCATTTTTTTCGTCGGACATCAAAGGAACGACATAGAAATTCAAAATCCGATTTTCAGGATAAAAAACCTCCAAGTCGCGGCTCACCGAACCGCCGCCAGCGCCGCCCAAGGCGCCCCAATCGATCCCTCGCACGACCTCAGCCAGCGGCTTGCCAACGCTGGCATCGGACTCGATCCCGAAAAAACCACACGCTGCGCGATTCAGATAAAGGATGCGTCCCTCGGGATTGGTGACGATGACGCCTTCGAGGATGGCATTGAAGATGGTTTCCAAGAACCCCTTCTCTCTCGCGATTTCGACGAGGTAGTTTTGAACCTCCCCGGGCTGCACCAGCGGAAGCCGCTCGATCAGTTTGTCCAGAAATCCCCGCTTCATTGGGAACCTTTCCTCCACTGCACCGCCTGCTCGCGGATGCCGAATCGTGCAAAGCCGCGGGCGCCGGGTCGCCCATTGCCAGAACTCCCCCACCCTCCAAAGGGAAGTGTGGACGGCGAAAAAGTGGTGGGGAGGTTTTGGTAGAGATTGCCCACGGACAGGGAAGCGCCGAGTCGTTGAAAGCGGTCTGGGTCGGCAGTGAAGACACTCGCCGTGAGACCGAACTTCCACGCTTCATGGCGCGAGATGGCTTCGTCCTCCGACGAATAAATTTCCACCACAAGAATGGGAGCGAAGATTTCTTGCTGCGCCAGCGGGGAGCGGTCGAGCACCGAGGATTGCAAGGCAACGACGATGGCGGGAAGAACCCAGTAGCCGTGTTGATCGCGGAAGTTTTTCTCAAGAATTCCCCCGGGAAGAATCCAATCTCCGATGTCGAGTGAGGTGAGTTTTTCGTAGCGCTCGTGCGCCGCGAGGCTAATCAACGGCCCGAGCATCGTGGTGTCCTCCAAAACATCACCCGGGCTGTATCGGGCCACCGAGGTCAGCAATTTTTCAAGAAAAGGCCCGGCGATTTTTTTATCCACCAAAACGCGCGATGTCGCATTGCACCGCTGGCCGGCAGTGAGACACATCCCGTCGGCAACGGCCTCGGCGGCGAGCGCGATGTCGGCATCGCCACAAATGATGGCTGAGTTTTTTCCACCCAGTTCGAGGGCGAGGCATTTGGAATAATCTTGGGCGAGCATTTCGGACAAGGCCCGCCCCACCGGCACGGAACCTGTGAAGCACACCGCCCGCACGGCAGGATGGGCGCAGAGTGATTTCCCAGTCTCGCCCCAGCCTGGCACCACCTCAAAAACCCCGGCTGGCAATCCGGTCTGCATGGCTTGCGCATAGGCGAGGCCTGTGTTCACCGCCATCGGTGAGGGCTTGAAAAGCACGGTGTTCCCCGCGAGCAAATAGGCCACGGTCGCCCCATGGCCGAGGTGGATGGGGAAATTGTAGGGAGCGATCACCGCCGCCGGGCCAAGCGGATGGCGGCGGACCAAGGCGGGATGAGGTCCATCATCGATCATCGTGTCGCGTAAATACCGATCACCATCCGAAAAGGTCAGGTCGAACTTCGCAATCACCGCGACCATTTCGAGTCGCGCCTCGCGGAGCGGCTTTCCGGTTTCGCGAGAAATCAACACGGCGAGTTGCTCGGAGCGATCCTGAAGGGCCTCGCGACATTTTTCCAAAGCCTCGCGGCGTTTCTCCAGTGTCAGCCCCGCCCAAGCGGGAAATGCGGCGACGGATTTTCTTACGGATTTTTCCACATCGCCCGAGCGGGTCTCAGGAAAACCAAAGGAGAGATCGCCCGGCGAGGCGTTTTGCCAGATGGATGGCTCGGCGTTCATAAGGAAATTTTCGCCCCGTAGATGAGAAACCTCAATGCGATTCCTTGTCAGATAAAACCCTTGAGAAAACTCCAAAAAAAATCGGCTCTTTGTGAGCCGAGTGGGAGGGGGTTGCGGGGAGAGGATTTGAACCTCTGACCTTCAGGTTATGAGCCTGACGAGCTACCGGGCTGCTCCACCCCGCGATCTAGGAAATCAAACTAGACGGCGCGGAGTGATTGGCAAGGGGTAATTTTGTTTAATTGAAAAATTGAATCGGATCGGGCGGGGCGGCTTCCAGGGCGGGGGCTTCGAATGGTGCGGCGGTGGAGTCCACGGGCTCGGCGCGGCGAACTTCGACATCGGCGGGAAAAGACTGCGAGCCATCCACGGCTTCGGAGGCGGGTGGAGGAACATTTACCGGGATTGCCTTGGCGACGGGAATGCTGTCGTCATTGTCGCTTCCCTCTCCGGGCCTCACGGAGCGGTAGATGTCATTGTAGCCCGTCAAAGCCGGCGAGATGACGGCGACGGGACGAATCTTGCTGAGATCAATGGCGGAAGCGGCGCGTGGCCAGTCTTCCTGCTCAAATTCTCTGGTGTAGGAACGAATGCCGCCTCCATGAATGTCGCAGGAAATTTTTGGGATTTGTTCTTCGGAGGCGAGTTCCTGATAAACACTGAGGGGTTGGGTGGAATCCGATTCGCTCGTCGAGGCTGGGGCTGGATTTGAGGAGGATTTGGGCTGGCAGCGCGGGGTCGCGAGGAGACCGGAGGCGCGGCAGACTTCGACCGTTTTCAGACCTCGAGGTTGCTCGATCGCAGAAGGCGGGAAGGATTTCAAAGTGGCAGCCATGATTTTTGACCAGATCGGCAGGGCCAAATCCTTGCCGAAGGCGCCGCGAAAAATTTTCATGGGCTTGTCGAAACCAACCCACACGCCGCAGGTGACGCGGTTCGTGTAGCCGACAAAATAGGTGTCGGTGAAGCCGTAGGCGGTGCCGGATTTTCCAGCGACCGGAATCGATGGTAGGCCGAATTGCGAGAAGGCGGCGGCGCCTTGGCCTTTCTCCATGTATTCGGAAAGGATCGAGTGGACTTGGTAGGTGGCTGTCGGGGAGAGGGCACTGTAGCGCTTGCGAGGCGCGCTGAAGATCGATTGGCCGTCGGAATCTTTGATGTTTTGTATGATATGGAGACTCGCGGGGCGCTGGCCGGTGTTTGGAAAAATCGTGTAGCTGAGGACGAGTTCGTCGAGGGAGAACTCGCTACTGCCGAGAAAGGAGTTCGAATAGTCGCGGAGCGGCGAGGTGAATCCTGCGGCGGTGGCGGTCTCGATCACTTTGTCCAAGCCGATTTTCATTCCGAGTCGGACGGTCGCGGCATTTTTCCCTTTGAGGAGAGCCTCGCGCGTGGGGATGGATCCCTCATATTCGTTCTCGGCGGTTTCCACTCCCCACTCGCCGAGAATGCCCGTCTCGCCACCGACCATGACATATCGGTTATCGATGCAGGCGTCTTGGACGAGTTCGCCGGGGAATACGCCAGCGGCGTAAGCGGCGGTGTAAACAAAGGGGGTGAATGCCGTGCCGGCGGCGCGGGTTCCTTGCACAGCGCGATTGTATTCGCTGTGGCGAAAATCGCGACCCCCGACGAGGGCGAGGATGCCGCCGGTGGCGTTGTCAGCCGCGATCGTCGCGCTTTGGAGGTATTTCGGCTCGGGCATTTTCACCGACATTTTTCCGCGGTTGATGTCTTCCTCCAGTTTCGCCGTGGTAGCGCGGTATTCGGCAAAGGTGGGGTGGTTGTAGCCAGGGCGGGATTCCACCTCTAAAAGAATGTCCTGCGTGGCCTTTTCGGCGGCACGCTGGAGGTCGATGTCGAGCGTGGTGTCGATGCGGTAGCCCCCGTTCATCGCCCGCTCGAAACCGAGAGCTTTGATGACCTGCTGGCGGATGAGTTCTTGAGCATAGCCAGTCTTGAAAGGGTTTGTGCGCTTCACGACGCCTAGCGATGACTCGGTCTCCTCGGCGAATTCCTTTCGGCTGATGAATCCGAGTTCGCGCATTTTTTGAAGGACGATATCGCGCGAGGCTTTCGATCCCTCGGGGTTGTTAAATGGTGAGAGGGCGTTCGGGCTTTTTAAAAGTCCCGCCAGGGTGGCGCACTGTCCGATTGTGAGGTCGATGGCATTTTTTCCAAAATACCCCTGCGCGGCAGCCTCGGCGCCGTAAAAACCGCTGCCGAAGTAAACGCGATTGAGGTAGGCCCCCATGATTTCCCGCTTCGAGAAATTCCTCTCGATGCGCCAGGCGAGATACAATTCGATGAGTTTGCGCTCGTAGGTGCGCTCGCGGAGTTCGAAGGAATTTCGCGCCAGTTGCTGGGTGACGGTGCTCGCTCCCTGGGCAATGCGGCCTTGAAGGTAGTTCGTGATCGCCGCTCGAAAGATGCCCATGTAGTCGACGCCCGTGTGGGAGTAAAACCGATTGTCTTCGGCCGAAATGACAGCGTCCACGAGGGCTTGTGGGAGACGCTCGTAGTTCACCGGTTGCCGATTTTGGATAAAAATTTTTCCGAATTCCCGGCCCTCGCGGTCGTAGAGCACGGAGGCGGCTTCCATTTCTGTGACCTGCTTGAGATCGAACTCCTCGGCGCGGTCTTTGTATTGGCTCGTTAAGATTCCAAAAACCACCCAGGCGGCGAAAGCTCCGATTGCCAGCACGGCGACTGGCATCCATACGATTTTGCGGGTGTAGAGCGGCACGCTGCGCTCAGGCTTCGCTTTTTCCCAACTGTAGAGGTCTTTACTGATGGCAGGACTTTTCCACTTCAAATCCCCAAGATCAAGACTGGGGATTTTGGCAAATCACCTGAGAGTTCTCCATCGACGGCGAGTTATTCCGTCGGGGGATTTTGAGCCGGAGGCTCCGGAGGACTGGCCGGTTGCGGATTGGCAAGATTGCGGGCAAAGGAGGCGGCCAAGCGGAGTTTCCCAAGATTTTGCTTGGTGAGCGAGGTCTGCGGATTCTTGATCGCCTCGAGGTTCTGGGCCTTGATTTCCTCGTAGATTTCCCCTCGGTAGATCGGGATGCTTTTTGGAGCATCAATGCCGATACGGACCACTTCGCCATCCACCCGCTTGATCAGCAGAACAATGTTGTCCCCGATCTGGATGGTTTCGCCAATTTTTCGTGAAAGCGTAAGCATGGTTCGGTCAGTGGCTCACGGTTTCGTCGATCAGCACATGCTGCGTCGAGTAGTCTTGGTAATTCACCAAGACCACCTGCTTGCCGATGCGTGTGCGACGGTTGATCAAGATCGGAGCGGCCAGGTTGAGCGTCACCTTTTGGGGCTCGAACGACTTGATGGTCGCGACATTCAGGATCAATGGATTCGAATCCTCACCCCGCAACTCCAAAGTCGCGGCATCCTCATCGCCGATATTGAGTTTGTAATTCTGGACAAAATTAACCGGTTCAAGCGCCGGAATCTGGATTTCATCGCCATTGTAGGAACGCAAGACAACGAACGGCAGCGTATCTGGATCAACGATCAACTCGAAATTTTTAAACTCCGAAAGTCCGATAAGACCCTCGGGCATGAAAAATTTGTTGTTCGTGTCATTCGGAATAAATTCCTGCTGACCCGAAATGGCGGCTTCAACGAGCATCGGGCGTGTTTAGATGAAATCAGCGAACATAGTCGAGCAGAGAATTTCGCTGAATCATCGCTCCACTCTGAATTGCCGCCTGGTATGCCATCTGAGAACGATTCAGCCGAACCGTAGCCTCGGCAAAATCCACATCGGCATCTTTGGAAATCAATTGCTCCGTGGCCTCATAGCGAACCTCGAGATCACGCATTGCGGTTTCGAGGCGGTATTGGATCGTGCCTGCGCGAGAGATTGACGAGAGAATATCGTTTTCTAGTTGATCAAGGTTGTCAGTCCCCTGTCCTCGCATGCCAATCACTGTTTCAGACTTTGTTGCAGAAGCTGGGGCATCCATCGCATTTCGAAGGGCGATGAGTTTATTCAACACAGTCTCAATTTTTTCGTTTTCAGGAACGGAGGAGCCAACCTTGATTTCGGTGTCTTCGCCAATCCGAATCGCCGAGTCGTTTTGGCTTCCCGCGTAATTAATCGCCGTGATTTTGTTTTGAGAATCCCTTGTCGCCGTAAAAGCGGGGTTTTCTGGAGAATCAGCGGCAAAAAGATACGAACCGCGTAACTTGGTATTGCCTACATTCAAACCCTGCTCAATCAGTTGATTGATCTCTGAAGACTTGGCAAAGTATTCGTTGGGAGAGGAAGCTCCGTTGACACCTGCAGCCAGTTCCGAGGCGCGCACCAGCAAATCTTTGATCTGCTCGAGGGACGAGAAGGACACCTTGCTCTTCTCAAGACCATCGGTGGCATTTCGATGGAACTGCTGATTCTGCTTTTTCTCGGTGCGCAGATTGAGAATCCGCTGCATGGCCGGAGCATCATCGCTGGGGGCAGAAATGCGCTGCCCGGTGCTGAGTTGCGTCAAGGCTTTGTTTTGCTCCGAGCCCAAGGACTGAAGACGGCCGAGGAGCGTGTCAGGAAATGCGTTAAATGTAACTCTCATGGCTTAATTAGATTAGCCTACTCCGAGGCGGTTCACGACTTGTTCCAAAAGGGTATCGATCACATTGATGTGACGGGCTGAGGCTTGGAAGCTACGCTGAAATTTCATCATATCGGTGATTTCTTCGTCTTGGGAAACCCCGCTGTATTGATCCCGGCTATTGACCGCCATTTCCTCGCTGAGCTTTTGATCCTCTAGGCGAGTGTTCGTGGAGTTCAACTGCTGGGCGACTGTGGTGACTGTTTTGTTGAAGTAGGAGTTGAAAGTGGAAGAACCCAAGGCTGTGAACGTTTTCGTGCCGAGTTCCGCTAGATTCAAGGCAATTTGATTACTTCCATTCGCCCCGGCGGAAATTGATGTTGCAGAAACAGAAATAGAACCAGTTGTTGAATCTACTGCGAAAAATGCGGCCGGAGTGTATGCCGAATTCACCTCATTTTTGAGATTCGTTTTCAGGGTGGCGATTTCGTTACGGGCATTTTGCACGGTCCCTGTGGAAGACTCGAGTTGAGCCGCAAGCTTTCCATTGGCAGGAACAAAAGGATTACCGCCAAGTATGAAGGTCCTAAAACCTGCGACTGTGGAATCGTCTTGGTAAGCCAACTGACCAGCGACCTCATTCCCATCGACGAGCGTCACATTGCCGGAAGTCACTTTGATCTGGCCCAACCCATCGGTGATATTTTCAAACTGAACATCAAGGTATTTGGAGAGCTCCTCCAGTTTCGCTTGGCGTTGATCGCGCAAATCGACTGCCGAATAGGGCTTTAACAATTCTGCCTTCGCGATGTAATCGTTGGTCTTGGCGATCTCGTCAAGGAGTTGGTTAACTGTTACAACATCGGTTTTAAGTTGGGCATCAACGTCGGTTTGAACTTGAGACAGTCGCTTATCTGTCTGGTTAAGTTTTTCTGCCAAGATTTTTGCTTTTTCGATCAGCAACTGCTTTTCCCCGACATCTTGGGGTTTAACGGAAACGCTTTCCCATGCGTTAAAGAAATCAGTCAGAGCATCCCCAATCGCACCGCCACTGGCTCCCATTGCGTTTTGGATTGAAGTAGAATCTTTCGTGCGATCAAGAAATTGACCCAAAGCCGTCTCAGCGCTAGTCAGAACTTTTTTAGCGGCTTCCAAGTCCGCTGTTGTCGTCAACTCCCGCATGACGCTTTTGTCGAGAAGAGCGTCGCGGTTTTGGCGGAGGCCCATGGCTTCCACGCCCATGCTTTCGGTGGCGACGCCGGTATTGATTTGGCCTCGGTCGCCGATTTCGACGCGCTCCTTGGAGTAACCACGATTATTGACATTCGCGAGGTTTTTGCCCGTGACTTCTAGGCCTTTCGAGTGGACTCGAAGGGCGGCGCTGCTGTTGTGCAGTGAAGAGATGAGACCTGCCATAAAATGGAAACTTCCTTGTTCGGGACCTTAATCCCGCCTTGGTCGGTTCAGGCGACAGCGGCGGTGTATCGGTCGGTGTTGTATTGGGTTCTGATCTGTCCGTGGGCCCCGTAGGTTCCTGGGATCGCTCCGGGGTTGCTTACAGCAAGCAATTGCCGTGCCGACTCCACGCACTGGGAAAGAAGCATGCGATTTTGGCGGGTCCGGCGCTGGGTGCGGGTGATCAGGTCGTTGATTTCATCGATCAATGCGCGCAGAAGCGGTTGATGCTCAGGAGCGAAGCTATGACTCAGCGCGGAGAGAGTGATGTCCTTCGATTTGCCGAGGGCCAAGGCTGTCTGGCGGACGAGTTCCTCGCGGCCAAGGCGGCAGTGGGAAAGTTTTGCAATCTGCTCGTCGACATCGACATTGATATCGAGAAAACCTGTTGGGTCTTGGTGAACGATGCACTTTTGCTGGCGATCGAAAAGATGCAAAAGCCCTCCGTATTCTTGGAGTTCGTTCTGAAGCATCGCCACGATCTCTTGGAATTGGGTTTGTATGTTCATAGATTTGAGGTTTTTGGATTTTTGCTAACGAGTTGGGCGTAAAGGACAGACGAGATTCCGTTGGAGCCTTGACTGACTTCGTCGGCAATCGTGTTCGTCAGGAAATAATTGTAGGTTCCGGTCTTATCTCCGCCACCCTCCGTGGAATGGAGCATGGGTGAGAGTGCTTTCTCAAGCATTTGGCGCCAGAGCACGGCCTCGAACTCTTTGCATGAGTCGGCAATTTTTGCATCCTTCCCATCGGGGCGGGAATTTTTTCCGGCGGCAGCAATGGCCCCGAGGTCGGGGTTCATCAGCAGGCCGGCTTGTGGGGTGATGGATGAAATTTCCATAATCAGTTCAGAACAAGTTCCGCTTGCAGGGCTCCAGCGCGCTTCATGGTTTGGAAAATGGACATCATGTCGCGGGTGCTCACACCTAGAGCATTCAGTGCCGTGGCGACCTTCTCGATCGTTGGGGCCTCCTCGACGAGTTTGAATGATCCCTTTTGCTCGTTCACATCCGTCGTCGTGCTGTTCAGCACCTCTGTCGTGCCGGCGGAATTGCCAAAAAACGAACCGTTGGGCTGACTGGCCGTCAGATTTGAGGCGACGGAAATGGTAAGCGAACCGTGGCTGACGGCGACTTTGGACACGCGGACATTCGAGGTGGCAACAATCACGCCGGTGCGCTCGTTGATGACCACTCGGGCGGCGGTATCGGGCTCGACTTCGATGCTTCCGATCGTGGCGAGGAAGTTAACCTCGTAGTTGCTGTATTCTGGCGGAAGCAGGACATTGATGGTCTTCGAATCCCTAGCGACGGCGGTGTTTGGGAAAACACGGTTGATGGCCTCTGCCATGCGGGCGGCGGAGGTGAAATCCGCATCACGGAGCATGAGATTCATGGATCCGTTGCTCACGATTTGAGTGGGGATTTCGCGTTCCACAATGGCTCCGTTCGGAATGGTGGCGACAGTTGGGTGGTTTTTCTGAACGGTCGCGCCACCAGGCCCGCCTTGACCTCCGAGGAAACCACCGACCGCAATCGCCCCTTGAGCTACGGCATAAACTGTCTTGTCAGCACCTTGCAGGGGGACTTGGAGCAGGACGCCGCCTTGGAGGGTCTTCGAGTCGCCGATCG
Source organism: Verrucomicrobiota bacterium (assembly GCA_026398255.1). GTDB lineage: Bacteria > Verrucomicrobiota > Verrucomicrobiia > Chthoniobacterales > Terrimicrobiaceae > UBA967. The sequence goes on along the minus strand of JAPLTG010000032.1, from coordinate 95,227 downwards.
AGGAAATCGTCACATCGATGCGAGTGCCGGGTTTAACAAAGGGGGGAATCTCCGCCGTGACCATGACGGCCGCGACATTGCCGGACTTAATGTCATCCATCGGCACATTGACGCCGAAATTTTTCAATGCGTTCGCGATGGTCTGCAAAGTTGAGTCGATTTTACTATCACCAGTTCCGGCTAGGCCCACAACGAGTCCATAGCCGTTCAATTGGTTGTCACGGGCGCCTTCGACATCGATGAGGTCTTTGATGCGGGAACCGCCGCTGTAATTGAGAGTAATCGGCGATGAGTCGCTGACCTGCGCAGAGGACGGGGCGACTACGGCCAGGGCCATTAAGGGAATGAGAACGAGGTTTTTCACAAGTAATTAGAATGGCTTAACTTTATCCCAAGCGCGCAGGAGCCAGCCTTTCTTTTGGGCTTCGGTCAACTCGCCGGCTGGGACGAACTCCACTTGGGCGTCTGCGATTTTAGTGGAGGAAACTGTGTTATCGGCCTCGATATCGACCGGGCGAACCACTCCGCGCAAGTAGGCGTATTGGTCCTCAACGCCGGTGCGGATGATTTTGGATCCTTCGACCACCAAGTTTCCATTCGGCAAAACATCAACAACCGTCACTGCCGTGCGGTTCGACACCGTCAACTTGTTCGCCGTCCGGCCACCGGCATTCCATTCCCCGGAAGAGGCAAAATCGAGCGTAGGTATCGTGATATTGTTACTGCCTCCGACAGGGACGACTGCATTGCCATCTTCATCCGTATTGGTGGGACCCGTTGCCAAGCCCAACAAGCGAGGAGCCGCCTGCAGGAACTGGTTGAAAAACTGATTGAATGCGATGCCGATGCCGCTACCACCTTGATACTCGTCGCGAGTGAGCAGGTCGGCGTCTTGCGCGGTGGTCGTATTTTCATCCACCACGATCGTCAGGATATCTCCAATCCCGCGGGCGACTTTGTCGGCGAACATGCTCTGCTCGGTATTGCCGGCTTTAACCCACAGCGAGTTGGCTTGGGCTTGGGAAGCTCCGGTGGCGATCGCGGCCACGCAAGCCACGGAGAAAATCATGGGTGTGAATTTCATTTTCGTTTTCAAAATTTTACTTGGACGGTGTTCGAGCCCACCACTTGGGCTTGGAAGTCTTTTTTGCTATCGATGTTGCGAACTATGATGGTCTCCCCCACCCCGCCGTCGGCGAGGGCCATGGCTTTCATCGAGATATTGATTCCACCTTCATTGACGACGACATCGACGACCTTGCCACGACGCACGATGTGGCGCGGAGTGATGTCGGAACGGGAGAGGACTTGGTTGGCAGGGACAGCCTGCGCGACTTCAAAATAGTCCAACTTCTCATCGGCCTTCAGGAGTTCCTTGTTGGTATTTAAAACATCCAAATCCTGAAGCGCGGCGACAGCGGAGTTGATCGACTCACCGCGTTCGAGACGGCGCGTGGAAACCCAGACGGGCTCGATGAGTTTCGCCTTCACCTGGAATTGCCAAACTCCGACTTTCTTTCCGCCCGCCATCACGCTGAAGCGGATAGGGAAATTCTGGGAGATTCCACTTTTGGGAATCCCATCGACGACGAGGCTCCAATCTTTGCCGTTCTTGATTTCGATCGGATTCCAAGGTTCGACGAAGCTCAATTTCAGCTCGCCGCGAAGCGCCAAGCTCGCGGTCAACTCGCGCTGCAAAGCATCCAAAATCTGCGTGTCGCCCAGCGTAAAATCGCCCATCGAAGTCACCACCGGCGGCGGTGCTTGCTCCGGGGCGGCGACTGGCAGACTGGCCGCGCCTGTATTCGCAGGCAACGATGCCAGAGGCGTGAGAATATTCCCCAATTCGGCGGCCTGTAACGAGGTCGCCGCCGCTATCGGAAGAAAAATCGCAGTGAGTCGGTTCATTAACGCTTGAGGTTATTAGTCATCTCCAGGAGCTGGTCTGAAGTCTGGATCGCTTTGGCGCTCACTTCGTAGGCGCGCTGCGCGAGAATCATGTTCACCATTTCCTCGGCGACATTCACATTCGAGGTCTCCAAGTAATTTTGCAGGATGCTGCCGAATCCGGCCTGGCCGGGAGTTCCCAAAGTGGGCGCGCCACTAGCCTCGGTCTCCTGATAAAGATTCTGCCCAATCGCGGTGAGTCCGGCTGGGTTGTTAAAACGCACGAGCTGAATCTGGAAATTCTGAGACCCGCCGGGAGTCTGCACCGTCACCTGGCCTTCCGGCGAAATCGAAACTCCCTGAGCGTCGGGCGGAATGGTTCCGAAGCCGCTCAGAATCTGGTTGCCATCATTGGTCACCACATTGCCATTGGCCGAAACTTTGAGCCCGCCATCGCGAGTGTAGGCATTCGTTCCATCGGGCATTTGCACTTCCAAAAATCCGTCGCCCTGAATCGCGATATCCATCTTCTCGCCGGTCTGAGTGAGTTGACCTTGGGTGAAAATTTTTGCCGTCGAGGCGACTTGAGTTCCGTTACCGACCTCGACTCCCGCAGGGACTTGATTGCCCGCTCCCTGCTCGGCACCAGCCATGCGCTTCTTTTGGTAGAGCATGTCCTGAAACTCGATTTTGTTCTTTTTGAAGCCCGTCGTGTTCACATTCGCGAGGTTGTTCGCGATCGTGTTCAGGTTCATCTGCTGGGCATACATGCCACTCGAGGCAGCTTGGAGAATTCGATGGATCATAGCAGTGGGTTGTTAAGCAGTTGTCGAGCCAAGGGAATTAATGGCCTTGGAAATCAAATCATCATGGGAAAGCATCGAGCGCTGGGAGGCCTCATAGGCGCGGGCGACTTGGATCAGGCTCACCAATTCCTCCATCGGGAGCACATTGCTCGACTCGATGGCTCCCTGCACCACTTGCCCATCCTCAACAGCCTCTGGATTAGCACCATCCGGAGCTTCAAAATACCCGCCCTCCACGCGCGTCAGGCCTTGTGGATCCTCGAAATTAAAAAGTTGCAACCGACCGAGGAGGTTATTTCCTTGGCTGATCGTGCCATCTTTGGCCACCGTCACCGCACCCTGCTCCGGATCGATGGTGATCGGACCGCCATCACCCATGACCTGCAAACCATGCCGGGTGACGAGCGTGTTTTCGTTGTTGAATTGGAATTCACCATTCCGTGTGTAAAGGTTATTTCCATCAGCACCTTGGATCTGAAAGAAACCCGGGCCGTCGATCGCGATATCGGTCGGTTTCTGAGTTTGCTCGATCTCGCCAGGCGTGAAATTGATACTGGTCGTCCGCACAGGCAATCCCCCCGTATGCTGAGCCGCGCTTTGCTCGGGGTTGTAGCTGGTTTTGACCCTATCGTCCGACTCGATCGCAAAGTTGGACTTCTTAAAACCAGCGACTTTTGACGCAACAAGATTTTGCGTAATAGATGCTTGCCATTTTTCAAGCGTCGTCAGCGAGGCCGCGTTGTTGTAAATTCCTTCGATCATGGTGCTCTTTGCATAGCATCAGACATGCCATCTTTCTCTCGTAGCAAAACCCAGCAGACCAACTCCCACGATTAGGCAGATTTTGCCGCTTTTTTCCTCCAATCGAATTCGCCTCTTGCCGAGTCGCCCGGTTCCACGAATAAATGCCTCAACCGCTCCGCGCGGATCATCTGATGGGTTTTTCCAAAAAATTCGACAATTCGCTCCGCCAAAAATCCCCGCTCCTGCGGGCTTTCGAGGCTTTGCTGGAGCCAATGGACGACGCCTCGCTCCAAAGTCTCGCCGCCCGCTCCACCGCCACCACCCGTCGCCATTTCGGCCGAACGATGCGACTCTTCGCCCCGCTTTACCTCTCGAACGAGTGCATCAACTCCTGCACCTACTGCGGCTTTTCGCGTGAGAACGCCATCCAGCGCGTCACCCTCGAGATCGATCAAGTCGAAAAAGAGGCCCGGCACTTGGTTGCCGAGGGTTTCCGAAACATCCTTCTCGTCGCGGGCGAGCACCCGAAATTCGTCTCCGGCCCCTACCTTGAAATGTGCCTCGAGCGCCTGCGCCCCATCGTTCCCTCACTTTCCATCGAGGTCGCCCCGATGGAGGCCCCCGAATACAAACCGCTCGTCCAAGCCGGCTCCGAGGGACTCGTCGTTTATCAAGAGACCTACCACCGCGATACCTACGCGCGCATGCACCTCGCCGGGCCAAAGAAGGATTTCGACTGGCGGCTCGATTGCCCCGATCGAGGCCACGAGGCAGGCTTCCGCCGCATCGGCATCGGCGCGCTGTTCGGCCTCACCGACTGGAAATTCGAAGCCCTCGCCCTCGCAGCCCACCTCGAATATCTCCAGCGCGTCTGCTGGAAATCCCAGCTCACCGTCAGCCTCCCGCGTCTGCGTCCCTGCGCCGGAGAGTTTGAGCCGGAAAATCCCCTGCCCGACCGCGAGTTCATCCAGCTCCTCTGCGCCCTGCGAGTGACCTTCCCCGCCGTCGGAATCGTCCTCAGCACGCGCGAACCCGCCGCCCTGCGCGACCTCATCGCCCCGCTGGGCATCACCATGATGAGCGCCGGCAGCCACACCGAACCCGGCGGCTACACTGGCCAAGGCAAGGAAGCCCTCCACCTCACCGTGCGCGGAAAAATCCAACCCGGCACCGGCGGCGAGTCGGCCACCGAGCAATTCAGCATCTCCGACGACCGCGATGCGCGCACCGTCGAAGGCGTTCTCCAAAAGCTCGGCCTTGATCCCGTGTGGAAAGACTGGGACGCCGAAATCCTCTCCGCTTCTCGATGAAAATTCACATCAATGGCGACCCCCGCGACTTCGTGGATTTGAAAACCCTCGCCGACCTCGTGACAGCGCTGGGCCTCGAGCCGCGCATGGTCCTCCTCGAGCACAACGGTCAAGCCACCCGCCGCGCCGATTGGGCCAAAATTCCCGTCGCCGAAAACGACCGCGTCGAAATCCTCCAAGTCGCCGCCGGAGGATAAACAAAATCCATTTCAACCTCGCCGCCGCCATGCTAGATAACCGCGCATGACAGCGATTCTGGCTCTCGAGGATGGACGGGTTTTTCATGGCGAAAGTTTCGGCGCGACCGGCACGACAACCGGCGAGGTGTGCTTCAACACCTCCATGACCGGCTATCAGGAAATCCTCACCGACCCATCCTACCGCGGCCAAATTATCGCGATGACCTACCCCGAGATCGGCAATTACGGCGTCAACGGCCTCGATGTCGAAAACGACCTTCCCCAAGTTCGCGGCTTCGTCATCGAAGAACTCAGCCCCGTCGTGAGCAATTGGCGCTCCGATTCCTCGCTCGATGCCTATTTGAAAAAACACGGCATCCCCGGCATCCAGGGCATCGACACCCGCGCCCTCACCCGCCACCTCCGCACCAGAGGCTCCATGCGGGCCTGCCTCACCACTGAGATCACCGACCCCGCCAAGGCCGTGGAAACCGCCAAGGCCGCCGCTTACGCCGGAGTGGATTTCGTTAAAGAAGTCACCTCGAAAGAAACCCACGCCTGGGATTCCAACAACCAACTCAGCCGCGAATGGGTTTTGCGCCGGGGAGCTGAAGACCCCCGCGAGTCCGATGAAAAGGGCAATGTCTTCGAAAAACTCCCGCCCATCACCCACACTCTCGCCGCGCTCGATTTCGGGATGAAAAAAAATATCCTCCGCTCGCTCCGGCGTCAGGGGTTCGATGTCACCGTCCTCCCCGCCACCACCTCGGCCGACGAAATCCTCGCTCTTGGCACCGACGGCGTTTTCCTCTCGAACGGCCCCGGGGATCCAGAGGCCCTCGATTACGCCAGTGAAACCGCCCGCCAACTCATCGGCAAAAAACCTCTCTTCGGCATCTGCCTTGGCCACCAAATCCTCGCCCGCGCCCTTGGTGGAAAAACCTTCAAACTCAAATTTGGCCATCGCGGCGCGAACCAGCCCGTCAAAGACCTCCGCACTGGAAAAATTGCCATCACCTCGCAGAACCACGGCTACGCGGTCGATCCCGCCTCTCTCCCGTCCGATGTCGAGGTCACACACATCAATCTCAACGACGGCACGGTCGCCGGCCTGCGCCACAGCAAATACCAAGCCTTCAGCGTTCAATACCACCCCGAGGCCAGCCCAGGCCCTCACGATGCCGACTACTTCTTCGCGGAGTTCGCCAAAGAAGTGGCCGCCTCCAAGTCCCAAAATTAACCACCCCTCCACACCATGGCGAAACTCCTGATCCAAATGCCCGACGGCCAAGAGATCACCCACGATCTCCCCGAGGACAAAACCACCATCGGCCGTCGTCCGGATAACTCCCTCCAAATCGAGGACGCCTCCGTCAGCAGCCACCACGCCGAGATTTTTTTTGAAAACAACGCGTTTTTTATCCAAGACCTCGACTCCACCAACGGCACCTACCTCAACGGCGGCCAAATCAAAAAAGCCCCGCTCAACCACGATGACGAACTTCGCTTGGGCTCCATCGTCACCCAGTTCAAATCCCTGAACGATTCCGGCGAGTTGGTGGTGGATGACGGGGAAGCCGAATCGCTGGAAACCGTGACCAGCCGCCGTCCCGAGAACTTTACCTGTTCCTCCCCCCTCCCCATCGCGAGCGACGCCGCAGACCCACGCGCCATGACCTATCTCCTCGCCGCCGCCGCCATCGGCCTTCTCGCCATCGGCGGCGCTGTTTACATGATCAGCCAAATTCAGCCTCCAGCCCTCTGATCCCTCAGGGAGAAATTGGACGCCGCCACAGATCGCATGGAAGAAAAATCCCACAATGAATTGCTGGCCATTCGCCGGCAGAAACTCGAAGCCCTCCGCGCCGCCGGCATTGATCCGTTCGGCAGCGGATTCGAAACCACCGGCGCCCCTGGCGAAATCCGCGCTGCGTTTGCCGAGGGACAAAAAGTCCGCACCGCCGGCCGCATCACCGCCCATCGCAACATGGGCAAAAGCCATTTCATCGACCTCTCGGACCACTCCGGCCGAATCCAAGTTTATCTCAACGCCAAAGAACTCGCCCCCGAGGCGATGGTGGCGTTCGACCTCCTCGACATCGGTGACTTCCTCGGAGTCGAGGGCGAGACCTTCGTTACCAAAACCGGCGAGCCCAGCATCAAAGCCGCCTCGATCCGCGTCCTCTCAAAGTCCCTCCGCCCCCTTCCCGACAAATGGCACGGCGTCCAGGACACCGAGATCAAATACCGCCAGCGCTACCTCGATCTCGTCTCGAACCGTGAGTCGCTCGAGGTTTTCCAGAAACGCATCGCGATCGTCCGCGAAATCCGGCGGTTCCTCGAGGACCGGGGATTCATCGAGGTCGAGACGCCGATGATGCAATCGATCCCCGGCGGAGCCGCCGCCCAACCGTTCGAGACGCACCACAACGCGCTCGGAATGGACCTCTACCTGCGCATCGCGCCGGAGCTTTATCTCAAGCGCCTCCTCGTCGGCGGCTTCACGAAGATTTTCGAACTCAACCGCAACTTCCGGAACGAAGGCATCTCCCGCCGCCACAATCCCGAGTTCACCATGCTCGAGACCTACTGGGCTTACGCGGACTTCGAGAAAATGGCCGACCTCGTTGAGGAAATGGTCTGCCATCTCGCAGAAAAAATCTGCGGCGGCTTGCGCATCGAACACAAGAATGCCGAGGGAAATGTCACCCGCACCATCAATCTCTCCCGCCCCTGGCGCCGCACCCGCTACGAAGACCTCCTCCGCGGCGTCGAGCCGAAGTGGTATGACTTCTCTCCCGAAGAGCGCCGCGCCTGGTGCCAGGAACACGGCATCGAGGTCACCCACTGCCAAGCCGATTTCGAGGTCACCCAGCATGTGTTCGAAAAGCTCATCGAGGAAAAAACGATGGATCCCCTTTTCGTCACGCATTGCCCGAAGGAACTCGTCCCCCTCGCCAAGCAAAACGCCGCCGACCCCCGTCTCGTGGATGTCTACGAACTTGTCATCAACGGCCAGGAAATCTCACCGGGATACTCAGAGTTGAACGACCCCGACATTCAGCGCGAACGCCTCGAGCACCAGAGCGGTGGCGAAACCCAAAAGCTCGACGACGACTTCCTCGCCGCCCTCGAGTATGGAATGCCACCCGCCGGAGGCATTGGAATCGGCATCGACCGCCTTGTCATGATGCTCACCGGCGTCGAGAGCATCCGCGATGTCATCCTCTTCCCCCACATGCGCCCGCGCCACTGACGCTATGCCGGCAATAGGGGACAGGCCCGAATCAAAATTCCGTAGCGGAACATGGAACATGTTTCGCTTGGCTATCCCGCTCCTCGTTTTCCTCCTCGCCATCACCAACTCGCCCGCCGCTTGGCAGGTGATCATGGTGGAGGGACGCCGCCATGTTCCCGTCGAGGATGTCTCCCGTTTCTACCAACTCCCCAAGCCGACAAAAAATGGCCGTTTTTTTGAAATCCTCGGCAAGGGTCGCAAAATGAGAGGCGAGATCGGAAAGCGCGAGATTTTCATCAACAATGTGAAGTATGTCCTCTGCTTTCCCATCCGGGAAAGGAACGGCTCGATTCTGATCTCCGCGATGGATGTCACGAAAATCATCGAGCCCGTCATGCGCCCCAGCCTCATCAAAAACGCCGCACCGATCCGGACCGTCATCCTCGACGCGGGACATGGCGGCCATGACAGCGGAGCAAAAGGCAGCCGCGGCATCGAGAAGGAAGCCGCCCTCGATGTCGTCCTCCGCGCCAAGCGCCTGCTCGAACAAAATGGCTACACCGTCCACACCACCCGATCGCGCGATGTTTTCATCCAATTTCCCAACGCCATTTTTGTGAGCGTCCACTTCAACAAAAGCCTGGGCGGCGGCGCCTCGGGGATCGAGACCTTCGCCCTTGCCCCGCGCGGTGTGCCGTCAATGGATGAGGAAAATTTCAGTTACAGCGACCTCAAGCAGCACCCAGGCCACGCCCGCGACCCCGAAAACATCGCCCTCGCCACGGCCCTCCACTCCTCCATGCTTCGCCAAATGCGCCTCTATGACCGCGGCATCAAGCGCGCCCGCTTCGTCGTTATTCGCGATATCAAAATCCCCGGCGTCCTTCTCGAAGGCGGATTCATGAACCACCCGGTGGATGGACGCCTCATCGCCTCGAGCCAATTCCGGGACGCCTTCGCCAGAGCCATTCTCGAAGGCGTCAGCCGCTACCGCAGCGCCCTCTCCGGCCGCCGCGACTACCAAGAACCCTCCGCCGTCGCCAGCGCCACCGACAAGTCCTCCGTTCCCGACCTCACCCCCGCCGTCTCTGCCACGGGCGTTCCCTCCTCGTTGAACGAAGCCGTCCAGCGCGCCGCCGAAGAAATCAAAAAGAAAGCCGCCGAAAAACCTTCCCCGACCCCGAATGCCAACTAGCCCCTCCAACGACCAAGCCATCGGCGTTTTCGACTCCGGCATCGGAGGCCTCACCGTCGCCGCCAGCCTGCGCCGCCTCCTCCCTCACGAAAACATCCTCTACATCGGCGACACCGCGCGCGTTCCCTACGGTGGAAAAAGCCGCGAAACCGTCGAGCGCTACAGCATCGAGATCGGAAATCTTCTTCTCGCCGGAGGCGCCAAAATGATCGTCGTCGCCTGCAACACCGCCTCGGCCCTCGGCGTCCCCCGCATGAAAGAGGTCTTCGAAGTCCCCGTCGTCGGCGTCGTCGTTCCCGGAGCCAAAGCCGCCGTCGATTCGACCAAAAACAAAACCATCGGCGTCATCGGCACCCGCGCGACCATCGCCAGCGGCGCTTACGAGAAAGCCATCTTAGCCCTGGAACCCGGCGCGACAATCCACAGCGCTCCCTGCCCGCTCCTCGTTCCCCTCATCGAGGAAGGCCTGATCGAGGATTCCGTCACCGACCAAATGCTCCGCCGCTACCTCGACCCGCTCCTCTCCCAAGGCATCGACACCCTCGTCCTCGGCTGCACCCACTACCCTCTCCTGAAAAACGCCATCGCCCGGATCGCAGGTCCCACCGTCTCTCTGGTGGACTCCGCAGAAAATTGCGCACTCTCCGTCGGCCATCTTCTCCGCGAATCCCATCTCGCCACTCCGAAAAAGGACAACGGCCAGTTGGAAGTCACCCTCACCGATTCAGCCGAAGGCTTCCTCCGCACCGCCGCCCGAGCCCTCAAACTCCCCATCACCAAAGTCTCCCTGCAAAACTCTCCCGAGAGACCTAAAAACTAGGGTTCAGTCCAAGGCTACTTTTTCTCAAGGTGGCCACCAAACTGGAAGCGCATCGCGGAAAGGAGCTTGTCTTGGAATTCCGCGTCGCCGCGTGAGCTAAAGCGCTCGTAGAGGGCGGTTGTGAGAACGGGGACAGGAACGCCTTCGTCGATGGCGGCTTTGATCGTCCAGCGCCCTTCGCCGGAGTCGCTCACTCGGCCGGCGAAATCTTTAAGTTCGGGATCTTTCACCAACGAGTTCGCTGTGAGGTCGAGCAGCCAGCTAGCAACCACGCTACCTCGGCGCCAAACCTCGGAGATGTCGGTGAGGTTGAAATCAAATTGATAAAGCTCGGGATCGCGCAGCGGTGTCGTCTCGGCATCCACGGTTTGGGTGGATTTGCCGATGTTCGCATTTTTCAAAACATTCATGCCTTCCGCGTAGGCGGCCATGATTCCGTATTCGATGCCGTTGTGGACCATTTTGACGAAATGCCCGGCGCCGTTGCCTCCGCAATGGAGGTAGCCCAACTCGGCGGTGCCTTGGTTTTCTGGCCGCCCGACGGTGCGAGGAATGTCGCCAATGCCTGGCGCGAGGGTGTGGAAAATCGGGTCGAGGTGGTCGACGATGGCTTTTTCGCCGCCGATCATCATGCAGTAGCCGCGGTCGAGTCCCCAAACGCCGCCGCTCGTGCCGACATCGACATAGTGGATGCCACGCGGGGCGATGTGCTTCGCGCGACGAATGTCGTCGATGTAATAGGAATTGCCGCCGTCGATAATGGTGTCGCCTTTTTCAAGAAGCGGGAGGAGTTCATCGATCGTGGAATCCACGGCCGCCGCAGGAACCATGAGCCAGATCGCTCGGGGGGCTTCGAGTTTGGAAACAAAATCCGAGAGCGATGTGGCGCCGACGGCGCCTTCCTTCACGAGGGAATCAATGGCGGATTGGGAGCGGTCGAAGACGGTGGCTTTGTGACCGTCGCGAAGGAGGCGGAGGACCATGTTGGCGCCCATGCGGCCGAGGCCGATCATGCCGAGCTGGAGTGGATTTTTCGTCATGCGCGGGATGCTGGGCGATCCTGCCGCGAAGCTCAAGCCCTACAAAACAACTAAACAGGAACTCAGGGCTTGAGGATGGCGAAGGTCTTTTGACCCGAGCGCTCGAGGAGCAGCAGCACTCCGCGCTGACGACTCATCTCGGACATCGCTTGGTCGAAATCTTTTTTCCCAAGGATCGGCTTGCCTCCCGCTTCCGTGATGATGTCCCCCACTTCCAACCCGGCGGCTGCGGCGGCACTGAAGGGCTCGACTGCCATCACCAACACGCCGCCGGAGTCCTTGCGCTGGATTTTCATGGTTTGCAGGGATTCCGGAGTGACCTCCTCGACGCTCAATCCCGGCATGGAGGGATCGGAATGCCGAGGTTCCTTCGCTCGCACCGAGGCGCGAATAAATTTGTCGGGATGCTCGCCGGTTTGGACAACGAGGCGCAGGGTGCGGCCGTTGCGCCAGACCTCGAGTTCCACAGGCTGGCCGATTTTTTTTCCAAGGATTTCGCGCTGGAGGTCGGAGGCGAGGGCGACCTGCTTGCCGTCAACCTTGGTGATTACATCGCCAGGCGAGAGGTCGCTTTGTTGAACCGGAGCACCGGGCTCGATGCCTCGAACGACAACTCCTGATTCCAAGCCTTGCAAAAAGCTCGCCCTCTCCGCGAGGTCTTCGAGGCTCGCGATCGAAATTCCCAGCCATGGGCGGCTCACATATCCGCGAGTGAGAAGTTGCTCCGCGACTCCCCGCGCCAGGTTGATCGGAATGGCAAAGCCAACGCCCCGGTTGTTGCCGCTGATGAGCGTGTTGATGCCAATCACCCGCCCGTCGATGTCACAAAGCGGGCCTCCGCTGTTGCCGGGGTTGATCGAGGTGTCGGTCTGAATGAACTCATCGTAATTTCCGCCGAGACCGAGATTGCGTCCTTTCGCGCTCACCACTCCGAAAGTGAAGGTGTAGGATAGCTCCAACGGTGTTCCGATCGCGAAGGCGAGTTCCCCGACCTTAAGCCGGTCGCTGTCACCCAACTCCGCCACAGGAAAATCGGTGCCATCGATCTTTAGAACGGCCAGGTCGCTCCGCTCATCCGAACCCACGACCTCGGCTTGGAATCGCCGCCCATCGCGCAATTTCACCTGAATCCCACTCGCTCCATCGATGACATGGTGGTTGGTGAGGATGTGGCCGTCGGCGGAAAAAATGAACCCCGAGCCGACATTGGGCGGCGTGTTTTTCTGGGATTCCCCGGCATCCTGCGGCATTCGGTAAGGGCGGCCATCGGGAAGTAGAAATTGCAGCCCCTGCGGAAGGCCTGGGACTCCTCGGGACTCGATCACCACCACGGACGGGGCAGCTTTTTCAAAAACGGCCGCAAACGAATCGCTCAATTGCCGGAGGCCGGAAGGGGCCGATTGGGCCGAAGCGATGTGATTCAAGGAAAGACAAAACAACGGAACAAGCAGGAGCTGTTTCATAGGCCTCGAAATTTAAGCACGACTTGGAGGTTTTCAAGGGGGAGAACTTGGTTTCTCACGAAAAATCCGGCCCGACTCCTTGCGGGAGGGGAGGATTTGCCTTTAGCTGGACGACTCATGAAAAAAGTCGCAATCGGACTCGTGATCGTCGGCGTTTTGATCCTCGCAGGCGTGATGATTTTCAATCGCCCGGCAGGCCCCTCGCAAGCCTCCTCCTTGGCCCCGGCGGATTCGGTGTTTTTTGCCAATATTCCGGATATTCCGCTCACGGGTTTCCGCTGGTCACGAACCGCCCTGGCCCAAATCGCCGCAGAACCCGAAGTGCGGGCGTTCCTCGAAAAGCCTCTCGCCCGTTTCAATGAGTCGCCCACCAACAAGGAGACTCTGGACATTCTTACCAAGCTGAAGCCCGGGAATATCTACCTCGCCGCAACCAGCGCGTCGGAGCACGATTTTCGCGGAATTCTGGGGGTTCAATTTTGGGGGAAACGCGAGGATTTCCTGACAGCGGTTGCCAAGGCGCGGGCCGCCCTGCCTCCGGCGACCGGCGAACCGACCATGGAAGAATATCGGGGACTCGAAATCACCGTCACGCAACATGGCGATCTCCTCCTCCACACCGCGGTGGCGGGGCGCTGGGGCTTTTTCTCGAACGATGCCGCCCTGATCAAGGAGGCGCTTGACCGTGCCACGGGCAATGCCCAGTCGCCGCCGCTGGCCGCCAATCCCAGGTTCCTGAAAGTCATCACAGAACTCCTCTCCGATCCCGACTTTTTGGTATTTCTCCAACCAGAAAAAGCGTTGGACGCTATGCTCGCCGTTGGCCGCTCGATGGGCGCCAAGGCGATTCCGGATCATGTCGATGAGCTGAAATTGACCGAGGCCGCAGGCGGAGCATGGAAAATGGATGGAGAGATGATTCGCGACGCGTTTTTCCTGCTGCGCGAAGGTTCCGGAGATCTCGCCGAGACGATCTCCCACGATACCATCGCCCTGACAACTCCAGAGACGACGCTCTTTGGTAACTTCGTGCTGAATTTTTCCTCCCTCCCGACATGGCTGGATAGGCTTGCTGAAAGCTATCCCAACGCCACCCAGGGGCTCGCGTCCTTGGTGCAATCGGTGGCGGAGGGCTACGGACCCGAGTGCGCGCTTATTGGCACGATGCCAAGCGGCGACCAGAATCCCTCGCTCCTCGTGGCCATGAAGGTGCGAAACCCCAACCAAAACCTCCTCGCCAACGCCACCGTGATTCCCGGCTCCCAGGGGGGGACGGCCGTGCACCTGATCCCCCACCCTTTGATGCCGATCGCCGCGGCTCAGAATGAAAAATTCCTCATTCTTGGGACCGATCCGAAATCGGTTTCCGAAGCACTGGAAGCTCATTCGAAAACCTTGCAAGACTCGCCAGACTTTCAAAATGCGCGGAGCACCTACCGGAACTCCAACGAGGCGTTTTGTTTCTTGGACACGCGGGTGGTTTTCGAAAGGTCCTACGGCGCGATCTTGCCTATCATCAAAATGAGCGCGGCCCTCATGCCAGACATGAGCCAGAAATGGGATGTCGCAAAACTTCCGAGCCCTCCAACGATTAGCCAACACTTGCCGCCCATCGTTTTTTCCCAAAAACGCATCCCTGATGGCACCCGTATGGAATCCAGTGGACCCGTGAGCATGAGCCAATTCCTGATCTTGGCTGGCTCCGCCTCCGCCGCTTTGAACCAAACCCTCTTCGGTCCCTAGATCAGCGCACCTCCAGCGCGGTTCCGCTTTTCACCAATTGGCAAAGCCGGAAGGCGTCCCAATTCGCAAGGCGGATGCAGCCACTGCTTTCATTGCGCCCGATGCGGTCGGGGGAATTCGTGCCGTGCATTCCCAAGCTGGGCCGGTTGATTCCCATCCACACGATGCCCACAGGGCTATTGGGACCTGGAGGAAGAAGGAAGGCATTGTTGCTGCGCACGCCGGTCTCGAGAACCGATTTGTCCCAACGAAAATTCGGCATGAGGATGTTGCTCGTCACGCGCCAAGTTCCCAGCGGCACAGGGAACTTCGCGGACCCCGGAGTGCACGGGAAACACCCGGCGATCCGGTCGTTTTCGTAGAACTCGATCAAGCGCTCGTCCCGTAACAAAACCAAACGACGCGACGGCACCGGCGTGGCCGTCGGAGTTGGCTTCGCAGGCTCGGGAGTTGCCGGGCTTCCATTCGTAAAGAAATCCGCCTCGTTGACGATTTGCGGAGAGGGAGAAGGAGGGATCGGAGCGGCCTCCGGCGCCGGAGTAGAGACAGGCAACGCCTGAGCAGTGCCATTCGCGCGGGCTTTTTGCAGGGCTTTGACATCATCCATCCGGAACTCCTCCACATCCGGAACGCGCAAAACCATCCCGACAGTAGGCTCCGAAACCCCGGGGTTGAGCTCCTTCAGAAAAATCAGATCGCAATGGAACCGCTCGGCCAAAGCCTCCCAGAGACTTCCGTAAAGCAATGCCTTCAGCTTCGATTGCTCCGAGGGTTTCGACGAAGTGGGTCCGACCCATTTCGCATCCTCCTCGCCGATCGTGTGTGTGCGATAAGGTTCTGCGATCGAGGTGACATCCAGGAAGGATCCACGAACGACCCCCTGCGCATCGCACCACCGGTCAGCGGCTTTCTGGGTGAACTCCCCGCCAAGACCATCAATTTTGCCGGGCCGAAATCCCGAGCGATCCAAAAAAATCTGCACTCGCGTCATCTGAATCCTCTCCGGCGCATCGGGAGAAGGTTTGGCGACTTTTGCAGCGGGAGCCACCACGGGCTCCGCAAAAACCATGGGAACGGCCGACAGAACCGCTAGGCAAACAAACGAACGGCATGGGAGAGTCGAAAACATCAGCGACCGAAAAAACCAAATCGTTCCCCGTGTTGATAGCCAAAAATCGAGAGCGACCTTGCGGCCATCCGAAACCAAGGACTACCCTTTCCTCCCATGAGAATCGTCGTTACGGGCTTGATCGGCCAATACGCCTTCGGCGGGGTGACCTGGGACTACATCCAATACGCGCTCGGATTCCGCTCCCTCGGGCACGATGTCTGGTATCTCGAAGACACCGGCACTTGGGCCTACGATCCGGTCAAAATGGAGCCCAGCGCGGATTGCTCGCGCAACACAACCTACCTCGCACGGGTCATGGAGGACTTCGATATGGGCGACCGCTGGATTTACCGCAACGCCGCCGATGGCACTTGGCACGGAGCCTCCGGAGCCTCCCAAATCCTCGCCTCCGCTGATGTGCTGGCGAATGTCTCGGGGGCCTGCTGGCTGACTCCCGAAACCTCCCGAATTCCCCGGAAACTTTTCCTCGATGGCGATCCGATGTTCACCCAGATCGGTCTCGCGGCAGATCCCGACTCCAACTACGCGAAGCATGTCGCCGCCCACGAAAGCCAATTTTCGTTTGGCCTCCACATTGGCAAGCGTGGCTGCAAGGTTCCCGAGTCGGGTTTCACATGGCGACCAACCGTTCAACCGATCGCCTTGGATTATTGGAAGCCCACTCAACCGCCCACCTCGGAGGGAAACTGGACGACGGTGATGAATTGGGCGAGCTACGCGCCGAAGGATTTCCAAGGCGAGAAATTCGGCCAGAAGGATCTCGAGTTCGAGCGCTTCCTCGACCTGCCATCCCTCACCCGCGAACGATTCGAGCTCGCCATGGGCCAGGGCGTTGGAAACAAGCGCCCCACGGCGATGCTGGAATCCAAAGGCTGGCACATCATCGAGCCGGACACCCACCTTCCCGACTACCTCACTTACCGCCAGTTCATCTCGGAATCTAAAGGCGAGTGGAGCATCGCCAAGCATGGATATGTCAACTCGCACAGCGGGTGGTTTAGTTGCCGGAGCGCCTGCTACCTCGCGGCCGGTAAGCCGGTCGTGGTGCAAGACACGGGATGGAGCGAGCATTTGCCATCAGGCAAAGGTGTCTTCGCCTTCAACACACCTGCCGAAGCGGCTGCGGCGCTCGACGAGGCTTCTAAAAACTACGAGCACCATTGCCAAGCGGCACGGAAGTTTGCTGAAACGCATTTCGAAGCTGGCAAGGTGTGCGGCGAACTTCTCGAATGACCGCTACGAATGCCCACGAAGATTTTCGGAATTCCGCGCTGGTGATCGCCGGGCATGGATCGACGCTCAACCCGGACTCAAGCGCCCCGACCCACCAGCACGCCCGCCGCATCCGGGACGCCGGGATTTTCCAAGAGGTCGCCGTGTGTTTTTGGAAAGAGGAGCCATCCTTTGCCGAGGTCCTTCGCACCATCGACAGCCATACGGTCTATATCGTTCCGAATTTCATCAGCGAGGGGTATTTCACCCGCACCGTCATTCCGCGCGAGATGGGGCTCGATGGCCCAACGACGCACCGCGATGGACGGCTGATCCACTACTGCGAGCCGACTGGAAACCATCCCTTGATGACTTCCCTCCTGATCCGTCATGCCAAGGCGACTGCTGGAGGAGTGCCTCCCCGCGAGACCAGTTTGTTCATTGTGGGGCATGGCACCGGCTTGGATCAAAACTCGGCTGCCGCTGCGCGATGGCAGGCGGAGCGCATTGCCGAACTGGGCGAATTCGCCGAGGTTTTCCCGGCTTACATGGAGGAGGCCCCGTTCATCGCGGACTGGCACACGACGGCCAGCATGCCGAATGTCGTCGTCGTTCCGTTTTTCATCTCCGATGGATTGCACAGCTATCAGGACATCCCGGTGCTTTTGGGGATTCGCGAAGAAACCGGACCCGCCGCGAGCCAAGCCGAGGCCTTTCTGGAAAATCCCCGCCACCTGCGAGGTCGGGAATTGTATTACAGCGGAGCGATTGGCTCCGCGCCGGAATTCGCCGAAGTAATCATCGAGCAAGCCCGACGGTTCGGAGACTAGTCCTCTGACGATTGGGGCGAGGCAACGGCGCTCAAGATCGATGCCACGCGCTTCACGGCGGGGCGGGCCAGCATGTCGGCCCAGTAGGATCGGGTGAATTCGATTTCGGCATAGGGGAGGATTTCCAGCCAGGCTTCCGGCACGCCCTCGCCGAGATTGGAGGGCAGGATGATTTTAGCCGGAAATTCAGAAACCGGAAACCGGTAGCTTCGCCAGATCGCCTCGTGGCGCACGGCGGTTTGGCTGTCGGGATCGCTTGATTCCATGCGTTCCGTGCCCTTCGAGCGCTTGAAAGATTTTTTGAGACGCCCCAGCCAATTTTCCGTCTGGATCGCTTGAGGCGGTGTGCAACCGATCAAAACCAGCTCCGGCAATTCGCGCCCGACGGATTGAAGCTGGCGGGCCATTTCGAGGACCACGGTGGCACCGAAGCCGAAGCCCGCGAGTTGAAAGTTCGAGGTCGGCTCCTCCTCGAAAATGGCCGCGAGGTATTGGGCGGCGGCAGTTTCGATATTTGGATGGCAGGCCTCGGGATTGAAAAAACCCCGTGCGGAAATCCCAAAAATGCGGCGACCGGGTCCGATGGATTCCACCAATTCGCGATAAATTTCAGGAGTCCCACTCGCGGAGTGAACCAAAAATAATGGACGGCCCCCATCGCCATTTTGCAATTTCACCAAGGGAGTCCACGCCTCACTGGAAGCGTTGCGCCGCACCGGCAAAGTCCGTGGAGCGACAGGCTCGAGAGGAGTTGGGCCTGCGTCGGGTTCCGTCGAGGAAGATCCTGCATACGCGGAAAGGACGTTTTTTTCAAAGGATCGGGACTGATGGATCGACTTGAAATCCAAAAGGCCGCTGGCTCCTGGCTCTGGGTTCTCCAAATGAAAATCGCCTTGGGCGTCACGCCAGCCATGGATTCCGAGGTCGATTCCCAAGCGCCCTTCAGCCCCGGGAATGGACCTCCAGCCGGGAAACTTGAAATGAATTTTGCCCAGGGAACCGGCGGGAATTTCCAAACCATCTTCATCCACGAGGGAAATCTCGACTTCCGCAGTCGGCTTCCCAACGGGCTGGCGTGCGGAATCTTTTCGAATGCCACCGGCAAACCCCAAACCGCAAAGCCCGGCGGGGCTGAAGAAAATGGTTTTCTTGATGCGATTCAGGAACCGGCGATTCCAAACCAACGCGCTATTGAGAAGTGGCCCTCCCGCCTCGATCGCTACGGAACGAATCGACTCGGAATAGGAAGTCTCGCCGAAAAGCCAGGCGGCCGCGTGGTTCGCCCACTCGGGTTCAGTTAATCGGAGGTGCGTCACTGGAGCCGAGACGGCTTCGCGGGAATCTCCAGTGAAAACAAAGGCTGTGCCGCCACAAACAATCGGGATGAGCCATTCGTCGAAAAACGATCCGCCACCCGCGAGGGATTTGACCAAAAACACATCCCCGGCGTGGAAATCCATCAACCGCGCTCCTTCGAGCGAGGCGGAGAGGATCATTGAGTGATTGAGGCCTCGAATTATCGGCGGAGGAGTGCTCTCGCAGCCACCAATCGTCACGGCCAGCGTGTCGATCGAGGGCGGCTCGGGTGTTTCGGAATCGACCTCCATTAATTCCCATTCGGAATCCAGGACGATTCGGCGGCGGTGGGTGATATCGATCCGTGGCGCGCTGGAGGAATCGCCAATGACAATCGCGACATCATGGGAGGATAGCGTTTGCTCGATCCAGTCAGCCGAGGCATTGGGATCCAGGGCGAGGCAGGAGTTGCCAGCCTTCCAAATTCCAAAAAGGGCCACGGCCACCCAAGCCGAGGGGGAAAGAACCACCGCAGCATGCCAGCCACCGGAGACACCGGTTTTTTTCAAATGCGAGGCCAACTTGTCGGACATCGCATCGAGTTCCGCATAGGTCATCGTGTAGTCACCGCAGCGAACCGCGATGACCTCCGGGGATTCGGAAGCATGCCGGCGGAGGGCCTCGACCACCGTGCCGCTATGGGCGGGCTGAGCTGGACCGTGGGACGACTGGCGAATAGCCCGGATTTCTTCGGGTAGGAGAATAGGAAGGCGATGAACCGGTTTTGAACGGGAGTCCGGGAGGCCGTTGATCAGAAATGCCAACCGCGAGAGGATTTCCTTGGCGGCGGCTTCGGTCGAAAACGGACCGGAAATCGAGAGTTCGAGCCGGGCGCCAGGACGAGCTTCGAGATGGAATCCAGAGATTTGAACGGCCTGGATTTGAGCATCGAAATTGATCCAGCGCGGCAATGCGGAGTGGATCATGTCGTTCATCGAAGCCCCGCGCCACTCGAAGGAGGTTGCGACCTCGGTGGAGGTAAACTCGAGGCCCCCCGTTCGCAGAACCTCGTCGGCATCGATCCAGATATTTTCGGCCACGGTGTCCTCGAGCAACTGCGCCGCGTCGAGCCAGTCGCCGATATTCCCGCTCCAAGATTGAACGATCGGCAGCCAATTCTGGAAAAAACCCGCTTCGGTTGATTCCGCGCGGGCATCGAATCGGCAAAGCATCAGGTTTCCGGTGGCCCCGAATCGGCGAAGCAAAAGCGACCACAGGCAACGGACCACAAGGCTCTCTTCCAGATCATTGTCGTGGCAGAATTTCGAAAATGCCGAAGTTCCTGCGCGATCCAACAACACCGAGGCCCGGACAAACGCGCCATCGCCAAACCGGGGCTCGATCCGCATCGGAGCGGATGCGCCCTCCATGAATTCCCGCCAACTCTTTGCTTGAACCGGTTCGGGGAACTCCACGGCGGGCGCCAGCGGGCATTGTCCCAAGGTCTGGAGCAAATCCAGCAGGACGCGGGCGATCGAAAATTCATCGAGCAAAAAAGCCGGAGTCGTCAGGAGGTAATGGCCGGATCCTCCCGGCAACCGGATTTCGTGGAGGCGAACCAGTGGGAGCGAAAGCGGCTCGAAATCGGCCTTGGCGTCGGCTGCAACCAAGGCGTTCCATTTTTCCGGAATCTCAGCGGGTGGCACGCTCTGCCAATCGAGAGAGACCCACTGAGGATCGCCCTTATCAGCCTCACGGATGACAACGCCGTCCATGGACTTCGAAAAGGCGGAGCGAAGCATCGGATGGCGCTCGACAACTACTTGCCAAGCCCGACGGAGAAACTCCGAGTTCACACTCTCCCCGAAGCTGATCGAAACCTGAACCTGAGCACCCGGAGCCTTCGGCGCATCGCTGTAGCGATGGTAAGCCGCAGACTGCATGGGATTCGCCGGATATTGCCGCATGGTTAGGAAGAATTACAGATTTGCGTCGGTCACAGCCCCTTCGGAGGCGGTGGAAACGAGTTTCGCGTATTTCGCCAAAACGCCACGCGTCATGCGAGGTTTCGGCTTTTTCCACTTGGCCAGACGCGCCTCGATTTCCTTTTTCGGAAGATCCAAGGTGAGCTTGTGCGAAATGCCATCGATCGTGATGGGGTCCCCATTTTTCACGATGGCCAAGGGTCCCCCATCAAACGCCTCGGGGGTGATGTGCCCCACTACAAAACCATGCGTGCCACCGGAAAATCTCCCGTCGGTGATCAATGCCACATCCTTGCCCAGACCGGCTCCCATCACGGCGCTGGTAGGTGAGAGCATTTCCCGCATTCCGGGGCCACCACGCGGCCCTTCATAGCGGATCACGATGACATCACCCTTTTTCACATTGTTCGAAAGAATCGCCTCAAGCGCCGTTTCCTCGGATTCGAAAACCCGGGCACTGCCACTGAATTTCTCGCCTTCCTTGCCGCTGATTTTCGCCACGGCTCCGGCTGGTGCGAGGTTGCCTTTGAGAATGACAAGGTGGCTGTCTTTTTTGATCGGATCCTTGATCGGACGCACGATCGTCTGGCCCTTCGGGTAGGCTTTGAATGGCGCGAGGTTTTGTTTGAGCGTTTTGCCCGTGACCGTAAGGCAATCCCCGTGAAGCAGGCCTTCGGCAAGGAGGGTCTTCATCATCGGAACGATGCCGCCGATATCGACGAGTTCGCTCATCAAAAAACGACCACTGGGCTTGAGATCCGCCAGGACTGGCACTCGGGCACCGATGCGCGTGAAGTCCTCCAGAGCGAGCTTGATATTCGCCGTGTGGGCGATGGCGAGAAGGTGGAGAACCGCATTGGTGGAACCTCCGAGCGCGATGGTGACAGTGATCGCATTTTCCAAGGCCTCTTTAGAAATGATGTCCGAGGGGCGGATGCCGCGTTTCAGTAGGTTGTAAACAGCGGCGCCGGCATTTCGGCAGTCGGCGTTTTTCTGGGGAGACACGGCGTTCTGCGCGGAGCTGTTTGGCAGGCTGAAACCCAAGGCCTCGATCGCCGATGCCATGGTGTTCGCCGTATACATGCCCCCGCAGGATCCTGGCCCGGGAATGGCCTTGGACTCCACATCATGGAGTTCTTTGCGGGAGATTTTATTCATGGCGCACTGACCGACCGCCTCGAAGACCGAGACGACATCCAACTGCCGCTTCGCCAGGCATCCAGGCTGGATCGTGCCGCCATACACAAAGACCGAGGCGCGATTCATCCGGACCATCGCCATGATGCAAGCCGGCATGTTTTTATCGCATCCGCCGATTGCCACAAATCCATCGAAGCCCTGACATCCGACAACCGTCTCGATCGAGTCGGCAATAACCTCGCGCGAGACGAGCGAGTATTTCATTCCAGGAGTGCCCATCGAGATGCCGTCAGAGATCGTGATGGTATTGAAGATCGTGGCCTTGCCGCCGGCTGCATCGACGCCCAGCGAGGCTTCGCGGGCGAGTTGGTCGATGTGCATATTGCACGGCGTGACCATGCTCCAGGTCGAGGCAATGCCGATCTGGGGTTTTGCAAAATCGCTCTCCTTGTATCCGACCGGATAGAGCATCGCGCGGCTCGGCGCCCGGCTGAGACCATCAAACACGACAGAAGAAAAGGGACGCATGAAAGTGTTATTTTTTGAAGGCATAGATTGGTAGCGGAAATCGAGAAATGAGGGGGAAATATCCTGACTTCGGCAAGCCTTGGAAAGCCAATTTCGGACTTGGGGTCTCCCCTTACCTGCAGGCCGTGCGAACTTGTCTTTCGGTGATCGTTGTGACCATCAGAACCCAGAATGCCTGCACCAAAACGGCGAATGGAATCTGAAGCTGCGGGGGCATGAAGTAGATGCAGGCCACTGCGGGAAACCAAAAAGCCCAGCCGGCGATTTGCACCGGCAGGACTTTCTCGGTGATAAACCCAAGTGTGAAAATCGAAGCGAAAACCTCGCGCGAAAACCGGCCATCCCGGAGCGTGAAAAATCCGGTGCAAAGCAGATTTGCGAGGAATGGGCTGTAGAGCAACTGATCAACGAGAACCTTGGTGACGACAATGGGCCAATCGTTTCCAACCCCGAACCACGCATTCTGGCAACGGTAGAAAAAATCGACCGTCACACCCATCAGACCGATGAACGGGCCAGTCAGAGCGAAGTTCCGGAGATTTTCCCAACGCGGCTTCCAACCCTGAAAAAAAACAATTCGCATCAACTCCGGCAGGAGCGCCCCAGAAAGCATGTAGCTCACAAAAGCGAAAGTGTAGCCGACCTCCTGCTTGATCCCACCGACCTTGGCGAGAAAAGCCTGAGTGCCATCGTGCAGCAGATACGCGGCGATGAAGCAAAGCATGATCGACTGCAGAAACAGGCCCGGCCAGAGATTCATCCGAGCGGCACGAAGCCCTGTTCGAACGGCTTCCTGAAATTTCATTCCGTGCCTTTCTCGAGAAATAGGACCCCCGCCCGGCGTCTGGCGTGCAGGCCGCCGGGGAGGTTGGTTTTTGCGGGACCCGTCGTATCCAGAAGCGAGAGCACGCGGCGAGTCTCCTCCCATCCGCATTCCGGAACTCCACTGGACTTCAACCAGCGGTGAACCGTTCGGCGCTGGAGGGCCAATGTCATTCCCTGGAGATCGGGGCAGGAGAGGTTTTCAGAAGGTTCAGGGACGAACGATGACATCCATTCCTCCTCAGCACGGAGGATTTCGGCGGCCCGGGGAATGGCTTTGCGAAAGCCTGGACCGAGAGCCCGCTCGATCGCCGGGATGACGGAAAGGCGGAGCTTGTTCCTCGCATGAAGCAACTCGGCATTGGACGCATCCTCGCGAAATCGGATGCGGTGGAGCTTTTGGTAGAGATCAATTTCTCGCCGCTCAACGCCCAGCATCGGACGATGAATAGTGAGGGTGCCGAGTTTCGAGACAGGCTTCATTCCCGCCAATCCCGAGGCGCCAGTGCCGCGTAGGAAATTGAAAAGGCAGGTCTCGATCTGGTCATCGGCGTGGTGGGCCAGAACGAGGTCCCGGCATTTGTGAATCTTGGCGCACTTCGCGAAGAAGGCCTGGCGAAGCTCTCTGGCGGCGAGTTCGAGGGATATTTTTTGCTCCGATGCGAACTCGGCCGTTCGGGCCCGAGCTGATTCCAAATCACATCCCAACGCCTTGGCTTGCCGACGAACGAAAACCAAATCCTCCCGCGAGGCTCGACCGCGTAGGGTGTGATCGAGATGGCAAACGACGAGGCGCTGGAATCCGAGACGGACCAGTGCGTCTAGGAGGACCATCGAGTCGCGGCCTCCAGAAACACCGACGAGCAATTTTTTTTTATGCGAAAAGCCCGCCAACGCGCTGGCGAAGGCGGATGGAAGAAAATCGGAAGCAGCCGGCTTATTTCGAGATTTTGTCGGCACCGAAGTAAGGTTGGAGCGCTTCAGGGATTCCGACTGTGCCATCGGGCTGCTGGTAGTTTTCCAACAGCGCCACATAAAGCCGGGCCAGAGCGGTTCCAGAGCCGTTCAGCGTGTGGCAATAGCGGTTTTTGCCGTCCTCCCCCTTGAATCGGAGGTTCATTCGGCGCGCTTGGTAGTCCTCGAAATTCGAGCAGCTCGATACCTCGAGGTAGGAATTCTGGCCGGGGGCCCAGACCTCGATGTCGTAAGTTTTCGCGGAGCCAAAGCCCATATCGCCGGTGCAAAGCACGATCACACGGTAGTGGAGCCCGAGCTTTTGAAGGATGCGCTCGGCGTTGGCCGTGAGCGATTCGAGTTCGGCATTGGACTGCTCAGGCGAGCAGATTTTAACGAGTTCCACTTTGTCGAACTGGTGCATGCGAATGAGCCCCCGCGTCTCGCGTCCAGCCGATCCTGCCTCGCGGCGGAAGCACGGAGTGTAGGCGGCATACTGGATCGGAAAATTGGCGGCGCTGACGATTTCCTCGCGGTGGAGATTCGTCACGGGCACCTCGGCGGTGGGAACCAGAAAAAGCCCGCCGCCATCGACTCCATACATGTCCTCCTCGAACTTCGGGAGTTGTCCGGTGCCGACCATGCACTCACGGCGAACGACAAATGGCGTGCTCACCTCGGTGTAGCCATGCTCGCGGGTGTGGGTATCGATCAGAAAATTCAAGAGAGCCCTCTCGAGCCTTGCTCCCTGGCCGATGTAAACAGCAAATCCACTGCCGCTGATTTTCGTCGCGCGGTCGGGATCGATGAGGCCGAGCGATTCGGCAAGAACGACATGATCCTTGGGATTGGCGATAACCGGCTTTTCACCGTGGGTGCGAACCACAGGATTGTCAGCGGCGTCCCGTCCCATGGGAATATCGGCTTGAGGCATGTTCGGGAGGTTCAAAAGAATCTCCCGCTGCTTGGCAGAAAGGCTCTCGGCTTCGGTGGAGGCCTGATCCATCTCCTCTGCGATTTTTTTTACCTGCGCTTCGAGATCGGCAGAGTCGAGCTTTTGGGCCCGGAGTTTACCGATTTCCTTGCTGAGTCGATTGCGATCACTTTGGAGGGTCTGCAAGCGCGTTTCAGCGGCGCGACGATCGATGTCGATCGCGAGGATGGCATCGATCGTTTCCACATGGGCTGGCGAGCGCGTGGCGAGACGGCTTTTGACGAGGTCGGGTTGTTCCCGAATAAGACGAATATCGAGCATGGGTTGGACAGGATGGAGAATTTCGGCAAAATGGGCCAACGATTTTCGTCCAACATGTCCGCAAAGTTCCGCGATTACTACCAGACCCTCGGTGTTTCCAAATCGGCCAGCGCTGCCGAGATCAAGACCGCATTCCGCAAACTGGCTCGCCAGCACCACCCGGATACCGCCAAGGATAAAAAGGAGGCGGAGGAGAAATTCAAGGAGATCAACGAAGCCTACGAAGTCCTCGGCGACCCCGAAAAACGGAAGCGCTACGATGATTATGGAGCGGATTGGCAGCACGGCCCACAAGCCGGAGGAGGCGTTCCGCGCCGGGGAGGATTTCGTCCCACGCCGGGGCCACAAGGTTCGGAGGAGGATTTTTCATTTGGCGGAACGGGCTTCAGCGATTTCTTCGAGCAAATGTTCGGCGGCCGCCGGGGAGGATTTGGGGGGATTCCCCAGCGCGGTCAGGATGTGGAAGCCGACATCATGGTCACCCTGGAAGAGGCTCTCCATGGCTCGTCGCGCCAAGTTTCCTTCCGTCGCGGGTCCTCGAAAAAACTCGAAACCTACACCGTGAAAATCCCCAAGGGCATTCGCGAGGGACAACGCATCCGACTCGCCGGCCAAGGTGGAACCGGAGCGGGCGGTGCCGGGGCGGGTGATCTCTTTCTTCGTGTGAAATTCCAACGCCACCCCGATTTTGAAATTGAAGGGGCTAACCTTGTTTACGAATTGGATATCCCTGCATGGGATGCCGTGCTGGGTTGCAGCGTGACTGTCCCCACGCTCGGAGGGCGGGTGAAACTCAAAATTCCTGCCGGCACCCAGACCGGAAAAAAATTCCGACTGACGGGCATGGGATTGCCGGAAGGGGCCAGCACGCGAGGCGACCTCTACGCCGTGGTGGGCATCTCAATTCCCGAAAATCCCTCAGCCGAAGAAAAAGCGCTCTGGGAAAAAATCGAAGCGCTTAACCGCAAGTAGGCCGGGCTTCCGATCAAGGAAATCGACCGTTTTTTTCCGCAAGAATTCCTCGCGCCACCGCTTCGGCGAGCTTTTGACGAATGTGGGATTTTTGGAGGGAATTGTTTTCGTTGGAATTCGAGACAAAGCCCAACTCGACCAAGACCGCAGGGCGTTTATTTTTTCTAATAACATAGTAGCGACCCGGCTTGATCCCTCGATTTTTTGCTCCGTAGGGACGGACGATTTCTCGTTGGATATTGGCGGCGAGTCGCGAAGAGCGAGAGGAGTAAAAGAAGGTCTCAACGCCCGAGGCGCGGGAGCGTCTGGCCCAATTGAGATGAATGCTCACGAACACGGAGTCCCTCGTGCGATTCGAGATCGAAACGCGTTTGTCGAGTGGAACAAAATAATCGCCGGTGCGGGTTTCAACCACCCGAAGCCCGGAGGCGCGGAGGATTCGGGAGACGCGCAGGGAAATATCCAGAGCGAGGACTTTTTCGTGATTTCCTTTAACAGCCCGGGCGCCGGGGTCGTGGCCGCCATGCCCGGCGTCAATTACCACCGTATCGAAAAAACCGGTGCCGGTGCGGTGCGAGGAGAGCGACCCGCACGCCGACAAAAAAAGACAAGCAAGGAGCCCGAGGATCGGAGAGGCCCACGAAAATAGGCGCGAACCGCCCAACGGCCAATCGCGAAAGCCCGAAATCCCATTCCCTCGAAACATCACACGGACACACTAAAAATCCGGCAACATCCGGCGCAACCCATTTCGGCCGGGGTTGGAATTTTCCTCTCGATTTCCGGGCCCTGTGCGGCGTGGATGTCGGTATGTTGGCCAAACGAATCATTCCCTGCCTCGATGTGACGGATGGTCGCGTGGTGAAGGGAACAAAATTCCTGAACTTGCGCGACGCAGGCGATCCCGTCGAGTGCGCCAAAATTTATGACGCCCAAGGCGCCGATGAGTTGGTGTTTCTAGACATCACTGCCTCGAGCGATGGTCGCGCCACGATGGTCTCCGTGGTGGAGCGCACGGCCGAGCAATGTTTCATGCCCCTCACCGTTGGCGGTGGAATCCGTAGTGTGGAAGATTTTCGGATCATGCTCCGTGCCGGTGCCGACAAAGTCAGCGTGAATACTTCGGCCCTCCAACGCCCGGAGCTGATTTCCGAGGGTGCGGAGGCCTTTGGCTCTCAGTGTGTGGTGGTGGCAGTGGACGCCAAACGCGATGGCCCAGGGAAGTGGAGAGTCTATACGCACGGCGGACGCAAACGAACCGAGCGTGACGCCCTCGAGTGGGTGCGTGAGGCCGAGCGACTGGGTGCCGGGGAAATTCTACTCACCAGCATGGATGCCGATGGAACTTGCGGCGGCTACGATCTGGAATTGACCAAGGCCGTATCGGAGGCGGTCCAAATTCCTGTGATCGCCAGCGGAGGTGCCGGGGAACTCGAACATCTTGCCGAAGTTTTAGAGCGCGGAAAAGCGGACGCCGTGCTGGCAGCCAGCATTTTTCATTTCGGAAAGCACACAGTCTCGGAAGCCAAGGCCCACCTCGCCTCTCGAGGGCTTCCGGTGCGCCGGCGATTCGGCGATTGATCGTGGGCTGACAGGGGATATTTTTGACGTATGCCGAACCACGAAGCCTCCTTCTCCCTCCAGAAAGTCAGCGAGTTGCTACGCCGCGAGGGGCTGCGCATGACGAAAAAACGCGAAGGCATCCTGCGTGCGCTTTTTGAGGCGAAGGGTCCGATGACACTCCAAGAAATCCAGTCAGCAGCTGGACAACAAAGTGCCGCGACTCCCGACTACGCCACGGTTTTTCGCACTGTTCTTTTAATGGAAAAACTCCGTCTCGTTCATAAAGTGAATCTCCAGCGGTCCCGGAGCCACTACGAGCTGAGCGACCCGCACAAGCATTACGACCACCTCGTGTGTCGCGATTGCGGCGATGTGGTTCTCATCGACATCCCCTGCCCCATCGGCGACTCGGAAAAACTCATCGCTCGGCAATATGGCTTCCGCGACCTGAGCCACTCGCTCGAGTTTTTCGGCGTTTGTTCCTCCTGTTCGAAATGATCAAAAATGTCCTTCTTGATTGGTCCGGCACGCTGGCTGACGACCTCTCCGCTGTTCTCAAAGCGACGAATCTCATTTTTGCCGAATACGGACGCGATCCCCTGACGCTCGAGGAATTCCGGTTCCACTTTCGACTGCCATTTTCCGGCTTCTACGCAGACCTCCTTCCAGAAGCCACGGCGGAGGGTTTGGAGGCGCTGTATGAGCGATTTTTTCACGGTCTGAACGATGAGATCGAACTCCTCCCTGGCGCGCAGGAGTTCCTGCAATTCTGCCGCACCACCAATCGCCGGGCTTTTTTGCTGAGCTCGATCAAAACCTCGCATTTCGAAATTCAAGGCGGCCGGCTCGGGGTCTTGGAAGATTTTGAAGTCGCCTACACCGAGGTTATGGATAAGCGGGAAAAAATCCGCGAGATCCTTCACACGCAATCGCTTGATCCCCGGGAAACGATGTTTGTCGGGGACATGGTGCACGATGTCGAAACAGCAAAACATGGCGGCGTGCTCGATGTCGCCGTGCTTTCGGGTTTTGACCGCATTGAAAAACTCCTCTCCGCCCACCCAACCATCATCGCGAAAGATATCGCGGCCGTGCAAAGACTCCTATGAGCGAGATTTTGATCTCCGGCCTGCGGGTCCGCGCCAACATTGGCGTTCCAGACGAGGAACGCGCGGAAATGCAGGAATTGGAATTCGATCTCCGCATCCGCACCGCCATGTCTTTTGATCAAATGAAAGACACCCTTTCCAATACGATCGACTACGCCCGGGTGTGCCACCGCGTTTCCGAAATCGCAGCCGAAAAATCCAGAAACCTCATCGAAACTCTCGCCGACGAGGTGGCCGGTAAAATCCTAGCCGAATTCGATGCCGTTAGCGTCGAGGTGGAATTGCGAAAATTCATCCTCCCAGAAACTCGGAATGTCGCCGTGCGCTGCACCCGTGTGAGAGGCTAGACGCCGCCGATGTTTTCGAGCGCTTCGGAGGAAGAGGCCGCGCCAAAATCCCGGTAAAGTTGCAGAAGACCCTGTTGGTCCCACGCGGTCCGGAGAAACTCCCGCGATTCGCAACCGAGCAACCAAACGGTCGCTCGTTCCAAAATTCCACTCGCTTGG
The DNA here is from genome assembly GCA_026398255.1 of Verrucomicrobiota bacterium. GTDB lineage: Bacteria > Verrucomicrobiota > Verrucomicrobiia > Chthoniobacterales > Terrimicrobiaceae > UBA967. The sequence continues at coordinate 65,498 of JAPLTG010000032.1, read as the reverse complement.
GGACCACGGGCGGCCAGGAGAATCTTGGCGGCGTCCTCCGGATCAAGCATCGGCAGATAAGCATTCAGGAGCAAATCTGTAGCGCGATCGGCGCCCACCAGTGCCACGGATTTCGCCAGCGGATCCGCAGAGAGGTTCCAATGGTGGGTCCAGTAGGGATGATCCAATTCCTCAAAAAAACGGAGGAATCCCTTTTCCTTGGACTCGCCGATCTGCTTTTGGAGTTTCTGAAATTTTCGGGCGACCGATGCCAGCGCCCCGATTCGCCGGTGCGGATGATTCGGCGGACGAAGCCCGGAAAACTTCCAGATGGAACGCGGCAGGACGCACCGCGAAAAGGAGTCTCGAACCTTCCACCACGAATCCCAGAGCGGCTTGAGGTAGGTCTTTGTGATGTCGTCCGCCTCATCGAAACTTCGAGGCTCCAAAAAACCAGAGATTCCGAAAAGCAAGGCCTCGACATCATTTCCTTGAGCGGCTTTCCACCCCGTTCGCTGGACGGCGAGAAGAAAGGGGATGGAGTTGTTTTTGTAGCCTAGCCCGGCGGCGATCCCAAAAAACAAGGCGGCATTGGGACCGTGAAGCCGAGTTGCTGAAGAAAATGCCGCGCCTTTGGTTTCCAACCGGAACTTCGCGGCGCGGTCGATCATGGTTCGCGCCGCCTCCAGAGAAACAGCCGGCGCCGAGCATTTCGAAACAGACGGAGGAGGACATTCCACGAGCAAGCGGGCTTGAGGAATGTGGCGATGATCCGAGCTTCTCGCGAAGGAGGCCGCACCCGCTGCATTGACATAAAAGTGGAGCCTCGTGTTGGCGAACGAGGGGTTCACGGCGTGGCCATGCGTCTCCCAATCCCGGGCATCCCAATCGACTTCGATATCTCCCTCCTCGATCCCGCGTTTTTCAAATTCGATCCGCGCATTTTTGAAATCGGGGCCCGCCTCGCGATTCCACTCCCCGAAATGAAGAATGCGGAGTTTTTCGCCGCAGTGGGTCGTCCATTCGAAGCCAAAATCTCCCCGGAAAAGTCGCGCCTGGATTTCGAGTTCGCGGGGTCGAGCGAGCGGCATTTCCGCAAAAACACACCCCATTCGGGCATTGGCATATGCGGCGCTGGCGCTCACAAGTCGGGATAGGGAAGATTTAGCAACCAATCTAAAGGTGTCTCCTCTTTTGGCTTTTCAAGGGATGGGTCGACTTCATTTTTCTGAGTGTCCGATTCCTCGGCGAATGTTTCATGGGGCGGAATTTCCTCGGGCGAAACTTCCTGGAATTCCTCTGGAGAAATTCTCCGTGAGACGAAGGCGATTTCGAGTTCGAGCCGAGCTTGGACCTCAGGATCTTTTGCAATTTTCAGAGCCTCTCGAAATGAATCCAATGCGGGAGGGAGGTGATCCGCATCCATCTGCGCGTTGCCCAATGCCTCGAGAAACATGCTGTTCCCCGTTTCCATGGTGGCTTCATGGATCGGCAACATGGCGAGAAGAATATTGGAACGTGAGGAGCGTGTGATGCTGCGAAAGCGACGGAAGGGATTCTCTTGCCGACTGCGCGGATCGGAAAACTGATTCCATGCTTGATAAGGCTTATAGAGCGGATCGCCGATGACGACTCCCATCCATGAGATCGCGCGCTGAGACATCCAGCCGGCCTCGGCAAGGGTCACGCCAGCCAGCAAGCGATCTTGGAAGACATCCAGATTCGCCGTGAATGGGAGATAGGGTTCATACACATTTCCGAGTGTGGCTGCGGCTCCTCGGGCGATGAGCGGACCACACCAGTGGTTCGCAGAGCTTCTCAGCGAGGACGCACTGAACGAGTGGAGATGCACCGCCACAGCGCCGGGTCGAAATCGAAAATCCTCTTGGAGAAAGGGGCCATTGATGTCGCCGGCATACCAACCGAAATAAACCGCTGCGTCGGTGATGGGGAAATTTTCCTGAAATGTCTCGGGGAGATTATCAAAAATGGTGGGGATTCCCGACTGACGGAGGATCTCGACGAGTTTGCGCATCCAGTTATCCCCCTCTATATACGCCCCGCTAGAGATATCGCGCCCATCCACATAAGCCCACCCCCAGAGGCCCTCTTTTTCGGTGGCGATCGAGTCATCGATCATCTTCCGAACCATCGCGGCCGTTGGCGCATCGAGCCTCGAGGGAAGCAGAAGGCCCGGAGAAACCGACTCCTCAAGGATCGGTGTGAAACGGCCAAAATACGGATTGGGAATCAGCCCACCGGGAACAAAGTCAGGCAATCCCATCGCAGCCAGTTCGCTATCCACACTCGCATCGTTGCGACCTGAAACCTCGGGCGGAATGCCCTCCATCGGCGGAGGGAGCTCAATGGAGGGATCCGAGGATATTTTCAGGGGAACCCCCCGCATGAGAGCCAAGAATCTGATGCGCGTATCGAAAACCCTCGTGGTGCCATCCGGAAGTTGGCGGACCAACCACCATCCCTTTTCGATGAGTTGATTCCGGAGCGGATCGGCGATTTTGCGGTTGAAAACCTCCCGCGTGATTTCCTCGCCAGCGGGGAGGTCGAAGCCAATCACCTGCGCGGCAGGGATCGATCGCTTCGAGGCATAGTAGCGTGCTAGTTCCGCCGACTCGGGGTCGTTGGAGTTGAATACAACCAATGTCGCGGAGGCGAGTCGGTCTTTGGCCAAAGCAGTGGGCACCCACAGCGCGAGAAACACCACAAACCCAGCAGCGAGCTTAAACATGGATTCTCAGACCATCGTAGGCCAACCGCACATACGGAGGCAGGTCCGCCTCGGTCGCAGCGTGACCGAGTTCGTGGCACATGTGGATAAACCAGGTCTGGCGCGCTCCGATGCGCCGTGCCGCCTCCAGCGCACCTTGAACCGTGAGATGAGTCGAGTGGGCGGTGTGGCGCAAGGCATCGATGACCAAAACCTCGACGCCCCGCGCGGCCTCTTCCGCCTCGGGTGGCACGGACTGGCAATCGGTGAAGTAGGCAAAAAGGCGACGGCCATTTTTTTCGAAGACCAATCCATTCGTGACCATCCGACCGTGCGGCAAATCGACCGGGATGATGTCGAAGCCGTCCATCGCAAACTTTCCGCTCATCGTGACGGGATCCGGGCGGACATAGTTCGGATAGCGAGCGGAACCGTCGAAAGCGTATTGAAAAACGCGTTTGAGGCTGGTGAGGGTCTCGTGCGATCCGTGCACGGGAATCGCCTTGTTTTCGAGTTCGCAAAAACGACGCAGATCATCGAATCCCAAAATGTGGTCCACATGCGAGTGGGTGTAGAGGACGGCATCGAGGCGCGTGATGTCCTCGCGCAGGCATTGGGTGCGAAAGTCGGGGGTCGTATCCACGGCGATGGACAGCGAGGGCATTTGGATATGGATCGCGGTGCGGAGTCGCTTATCGCGCGGGTCACTGGATTTGCAAACGGCGCACTCGCAGCCAATCACTGGAATGCCGTGCGATGTGCCCGTGCCGAGAAATGTGATTTGAAAATTTTCCATCGCTTGGAAACGGGGCTGGAGGGTGGCATAGTTTCCGGATGTCCGCAACGCTGGCATCTCTACGCATCCGCAACCTCGCACTGGTCGAGGATCTGCTTTGGGAACCCCCCGCAGGTTTTGTCGCCATCACCGGAGAAACTGGAGCGGGAAAATCCATCATCCTCGGCGCTGTGAAACTTCTCCTCGGGGATCGAGCAGACCGAACCCTCGTTCGCAGCGGAGCAGCATCCTGCGCTGTGGAAGGTCTCTTCCAAATCAATGCCGGATCGCCACTCCATGCCATTCTCGAATCCGCCGGAGCTGAACCCTGCGAAGACGGAGCCCTCATCATCAAGCGCACGGTTCTTGCCGAGGGGGGTGGAAAGCAATTCGTAAATGGTTCGCCCTGCACCCTCGCCCTTTTGCGCGATCTGGGAATTTCCTTGGTCGATCTCCACGGGCCGCATGATCACCAGAGTCTTTTCTCCCGCGAACAGCAGATGCGGGTTCTCGATTCGTTTGCGGGTTCGGAAAAAATCCGGAGCGAGTTTACCGAATCGCGACGCCGTTGGATCGATCTCGAAAACGAGCAACGCCGCCTCGTGGAAAACGCCGAGGCTTTGGCTCGGGAGTTGGATTTATTGAATCACCAAACTCAGGAGATCGACGGCGCCGCACTGAAGTCCGGGGAAGAGGAGAGTCTCGTGAGCCGCCAACGATCAACTTCCAATTCGCACCGCCTCGGTGAAGTTTGCGCGGAACTCTCCGGAATTTTGACTGAGTCCGAGGATTCGATCACCTCGCGCTGGGGAGATGTCGGGCGGCTTGCCAAGGAACTCTGCCGTCTTGATCCCGAGGCTGAATCGATTGCCCTAGCAGCTGCGGGAATTTTTGAGTCCCTCCAAGACCTCTCGCGGGAGATCGATCACTACCAGAACAGCGTCGATACGGATCCCCGGGCACTCGCTGATATCGAAGCCCGGCTCGACACCATCCAAAATCTGAAGCGCAAATACGGCACAAGCGTGGAGGCGATCCTAGCATTTGGCCTCGAAGCCTCCCAAAAACTCGCCTCTCTCAAAAATCGCGAAGAACGCGGAGCCATGCTTGATGGCGAGATTGAAACTGCAAAAAAGACCCTCGAGGCAGCTGGAAAAAAACTCTCCCAAGCCCGTCGCAAAGCAGCACCGAAACTCGAGACGCTCGTTCGACGCCACCTCTCGGACCTCGGTTTCACTCAGGCTGGATTCAGTATGGCCTTCGAGGATTTGGCGGCCCCCTCGCCCGAAGGATACGAGCACATCGAATTTCTTTTTTCGCCGAATCCGGGTGAACCCGAACGGCCCCTCCGTGCCATTGCCTCCAGCGGAGAAATCTCTCGTGTGATGCTCGCGCTGAAAACCTCTCTCGCTGCGCAGGACAGCGTGCCGATTTTGATTTTTGATGAGATTGACGCCAATGTCGGCGGAGAGATCGGCGCCAAGGTGGGCCTGAAAATGAAGGAGCTTTCGACAAGTCATCAGGTCTTTTGCATCACCCACCTTCCCCAGGTCGCGGCCTCGGCGGAGTCCCAGTTCATTGTTAGCAAGGAAAGTGACGGCACACGCACACGGACTCTCTTGGAGGGAACCCACGCTGCCGGACGCATCACCGAAATTGCACGCATGCTCGGCGGCCCCGCCGACACCGCAAAAAAACACGCACGAACGCTCCTTGGCGTAAAATAAGACCTTTTGCAGTGATCGGCTGCAGGTTTAGTGTGATCCAGTTTTTCACTGTGAAAAAGTCCACCACAGAGCCCGCTGCAAATGTTTTTCCTAACGCGGATAAAATCTCCGCCTTGGACTCTGAGTTGCGTTCGTTGCGCCAATCCCGTCTTCGCGTGGAGGGCACCGTGGAAGCCACGGGATTGATTCTGCGGGAGTGGGACACCTCGGCTGACGAAGCCCTTTACTGCGGCGCAGCGGAGTCAATCCTCGGAATTTTTCCTCACGAGCTGATGGGAAGTTTTGAGAAATGGGTTCTGCTGATTCATGCCGACGATCGCGCCGAGTATCGCAAGGAAATCCAGCGCGTGCTCGCCGAAGGCGGCCCTTTTGAAATCGAATACAGGATTCGAAAACGCGGCGACAAACACACGCTCCTCCTGGAGCGCGGCTACTTCATCGATCCCTCCCAAGGCGCGCATCCGGTTCTTTCCTCGATGATGTCGGATGTTTCGCATCTCCGGGATTTGGAATCCCGCGTGCGAAAATCCCAGCGAGTCGAGGCGTTCAGCCAACTGACCGGCGGCGTCGCCCATGATTTTAACAACATGCTTTCCGTGGTGATTGGCTACGCCCAAATCCTCATGGAAGAGTCTGGAGACAACGAGGAGCGGCTTGGATTTCTAGGCGAGATTGAGAAAGCGGCCATGCGCGCCTCGTCGCTCACCAACCAACTGCTCGCATTCAGCAAGCCCCCCGCCACGCGCAAGGGATCCCTGCAACTCAGCGAACTTCTCCAAGAGTTGGTGAAAATGCTCGACCGGCTTCATGGCGAAAAAATCGTCTTGAAAATCGATGCCTCGAAAGGCCTGTGGGCTGTGCAAGCCGACCGCAGCCAGATCGAGCAGGCTTTTATCAATCTCGCCGTGGCTTGCCGCGAAGCGATGGTCGAAGGCGGGGAGGTTCTCATCACCCCAACCAACGAGGCGCACGGCGAGGCCACTCATTTTGGGGATCATGTTCTGCCTGCCGGAAGTTATGTCCGCATCAGCCTTGCTTTGAAGCCGGGATCAACAAAATCTCCCGCTCGCAATCTCGAAAAAAATCGAAGCGTGTCGGCGGCGCGTGCCGTTATCGAGCAAAACGAAGGTCTCCTGTTTGTCCATACCGAGGGAGGTAAGGCTCGAATCAATATCTACTTCCCGAGCGTCACCGAGGGCATTGCCCCGACGCCGCACGACGCCACGCCGAAGCGCGCATCGAAAGCTGCGACCATTCTGCTCGTTGAGGACGACTCATCTTTACGGCAATTCACCAAAACAGTTCTCGCTCGCCTCGGCCACCATGTCCTCGAAGCCGTCGATGGCGAGGAGGCTTTGAATATTCTCGAGCAGAATCCCGATTTGTTGCCGGACCTATTGATCGCCGACATGGTTATGCCCCGCTTGGGAGGACTGGAACTGGCCAAGGTGTTTTCCAAAAAACAACCGCACGCCTCCATTCTTCTGGTTTCCGGCTACCCCGAGCAGCAAGGCATTGCAGCCTATTCCGGCTACGCATTCCTTAAAAAACCCTTCGCCGTTGGTGAGCTCATCACCCGCGTCGGGTCACTTTTAGCGAACTGAGGGTCTCAGCAATAAACGAGCAACTGACGGAGGAGCGAGGAACTTGAGTTGTAGTTCCGGATTTTTTTAATCGTGCTTTCGTCGAGGTGGTATCCCTCCGCGACGAGCAAAACGCCGGTCGGGCTGTAAATGCCGCTGGCGAGTTGCATGCCGATATCGAGTTCATCGACCATGACCTCACGCACGAGCCTCGGCAGCGTCGTCGCTTGGGCACAACGCAGAAAGAGTCTGGTGGCATCGGGGTCGAACGCCGATCCGGACTGCTCAAGAATCCGATCCACAGCCTGCTCGTGGGGCAGACCACATGTGACATAGTAAACCACGACGGCGAGGCAACGGGCGGGCCAGGGAATCATCTCGCCGGCGAGGCCATCAGGAAAACCCTTGCCGTCAAAACGCTCGTGATGAGCCCGGATCGTATCGCCCACGGGCTTCAGCAAATCAACGAACGAGGCGAGGGTTTGCCCATGGATCGTGTGGTTTTGAAAAATGGTTTTCATCTCCGGCGGCGAGTCATCGAGATCGTTCTGGACCGCCATCATGAAGCCCGAAGGAATCGCCGCGAGGCCGATGTCATAGAGGCGAGCGCTGACCTCGAGCACATGTTTCTGCTCTTCGTCGAAATAATGCGTCTCGGCCATGATCTGCGCGATTTTCAGAGCCGCTTTGGCCTGCTCGCCGAGAAGTGGGTTGAAGGTCGTGAGAATGCGCTGACAGAGTTCCAGCGAGCGGCTGAAATTTGTTTTTAGCGCCTCGTGGGAGAAGTCGAGTTCCCGCTTTCCGGCTTCGAGTTCCCGGAGCTGTTTCTCAAGCCGGGTGTTGGCTTCGGAGAGTTTTTGGTTGAGATCGAGAGTCGTTCGTTCCAACGAGCGATTGGTTTCGATGAGTTCATGACGCTGAACGGCGTTGTGGAGCGTGGCCATCATCTCGGCGGAAATCCAAGGCTTGGTCACGAATCGGAAAATTTCGCCGCTGTTTACGGCGGCCGTCACCACATCGAGGGACTTGATTCCTGTGATGAGAATGCGCGAGGAGGAGGGCTGGATTTGTGCAAATCGGTGCAGGAGGTCGGCGCCCAGCATGTCCGGCATGTTGTGGTCCGCAATCACCACGGCGAATTTTCTATCCAGAGCGTAGCGCAGGGCCTCGTCGGAATTTGTGGTGGTGACGGACTGATAACCGGATCGGGTGACCAGATCCTCGAGGACCTTCAAGATGAGAGGGTCATCATCGATCGATAAAATGGATGGAGGGTTTGTGTTCACGGGATTGGTGGTTTTTTATTCGTTGAGGTCGCAAGAGGGAAGGACAAGAAGCACATGGCATTCCTCGGCGGCGGGGTTGTTCCAGAAGAGTAGCCGCCCTCCGATTCCGGAAAGAATGTTTTCCGCTTTCGCGAGGGAAATATCAGCGACTCCGCCACCCGCCGGGTAGCTATCGATTTCCGTGACGGAGTCGATGGCGCAGGGCAGATGAAAGGAAACCGCGACCGAATGCGGAGGAACCTCTTTGCCGAGTTTCGTGGCAATTTCCAAAAGACGGGAAGTGGTTAAAACGGAAACTGGAATTTCGATCCGGCCGGTTGGAACAAAAGGACGAAGCCTTGTGGCGATGGCGAGCAACGCCACGCGAAAGGGAAACTCAGCCACCCGCACATGAATCGCGGATTCGGGAGGTTGAAATTGGATTTTGGCCGTTCTGGGAAATACCAGACGCAGCAGGTCGAGTTCCGAAGCCGCTAGCACCTCCAAGTCATGGTAGGTCGTTTCGTGCTCTTGGACATTGAGGTGGATCTGAGTAGCCCGGGAAAGGACCTCCTTGATGCGCTCGACGCCTTGGCTGATTTCCTGAAGCGCTTTGCCAGCGCCTCCGTCGCTGCCGACCAATTCCTGGCAGGTCTCGAGATTAAAATAAATTCCGGTGAGAACATTGTTCACATCGTGAATGAGCCCCGGGGTCAATTCCGCATTCAGCTCGTTGGAAGCCCGGCGCAAAACCAGAGCCTCGCCGGAGCTTCCGTCCAACAAGATATTTGGGTCGGCCGGAGCTGGCATGGTTAATGGCATAAGCTCAATGAACCACTCTTCGGGGCAAGAACAAAATCCCCGCTGCGGTCAGGTTCATCGCTGAGGCAAGACCGGAGGTGGTGGCGGAGCCAGGGTCGAAAAAGCCTCGTGGGCGACAAACCCGGCAAAGAGTCGCGGGCTTTGTAGGATGATTTGGTTTCCGCTGGCGGCCTCGCGCGACTTGCCCTTCGGTATCGAGGGACTGATGTAGGGAATTTTTAGGCCCATCCCGGCAAATTGCGTGGCCAGCGTGGCGACATCCGGCTCGGCGGTATCCAAGATCCCATCGGCCACCCAAATGACTTCCATATTTCTGAGATCAACAATCTTGGCGCGCACTCCGATCGCGATCGGACGGTAGGGTCGGAAGACCGAAAAATCGATGAACATCACGGCGTCGGCGGCATATTTTTGCCGGAGGGACTTGATGACATCAGGTGAAATGATGGAGGAAGAAGAAACAGCCTCCCTGCTGGTGAGCTGGAGCATTTCATCACGCGGGACCTGCACGATCTCGTATTTGACGACCTTCGAGAGCTCACCCCGGAAAATTCCGTCCATGTCCCGTTGCATATCGTCGATCGGTTGATAAGAAAAAATGGGGAGAACCGCGAGGCGGCGCATTCCGGCCGGCCAGACGACCCCATTCGAGATGGGTTGAGGCGGCGCGGTCATCGTGGGATCGGAAATGCGTTTAATGCGACCAGTCGTCGCCGCGGCATTATTTTTATCCCCGACTGTCCGGGAATTGGAATTGGAGCAAGCCGGCAGGACAAGGGCCACGGAGAGCACGGCAATAAGCGAGGATGGAAAAAAACAGGGTCGCATGGACTCGTGCGTAGCATTTTCCGTGCCTTGAACAAGAAAACTCCCAAATGCCAAAGAAGCGCCCTACCCGAAGCCAAGATTCCTCTTGCGACCAAGGGAAATCCCTTTAGTTTTCCAATCTGCGATCGATATAGAAGGTATGTCATCGACCGAAACCTCCAGTCCAAACCCGGCGGATTTTTCCGAGAAAAGAAACTTTAAATTTATTTCAATGCGTTACTTTTCAACTTTTTCCTTTTGCATCACCTTGCTTTTCGCTTTGACGGGATGCGCCAGCACATCGAAGAAAAACTCCCCACCCCCACCCGCTCCGATTTCCCTAAAACTTCCCAAACCCGCTCCGATGCGTGTGGCAATCGACACCTCGAACCGGCGCAAGGCACCGCTTCTGCCAAAAATTGTCGATACCTCGACGACCAGCGACTCGCCCACCAGCGCGGTCGATGAACTCGTCCCACCCTCCGAAACAAAAACCGTCTCGTCTGCAGTGCCTAAATTTATTGAGAACGACCAGCCTGAAGACTTCTTCCAAGGCGTTGGCGACGCCCCCAGCGGCGAGGCCGTGCTTGGTGGGGGATTTTTCGATACCGTTTTTCGTCCAGCTGCCCCCCCCAATCAGCCGGTGAGCACAGCGACCTACACCACCTCGGATTAATCCCATGATCAGACGCCTTGCCGGGCTTGCGACTCTCCTCGCAGTCACAGCCCACACCCACGCAGAAATCGCCGCACCACCACAGATCGGCGAAAACCCGACACCTGCAGGCGGCCCCGCCATGGAGGAACACGCCTCAGCCCCCGCTCCCAACCCTCAATCGCTTTCCGATAAAGTCGACAACTCCAAAATCCCCTCCCCGATCCAATTTGACTCCCTCGAAACCGAGCTCGAAGACGACTTGGGACTCGGCGGCGACCGCGTTGGCGAAGCTGCCAGCGTGAAAAGCATGGAGATCGAAATCCAGCAGGCGCTGGAAATGAACGACCCCGCTCTGGCGGAAAAACTCTTCGCCCAACTCATGCGCCTCGGAGCCCCCACCTCCCGCAAGCGCGACGCCATGCTCCGCATGGGCAAGCAATTGGATGAAAAACAAAAACAATACGCCAAAGCGATCGTTGTTTATGAACAATTCATCCAGAATTTTCCAAACGATCCCGAGTCCCTCGAAATCCTCCTTCGCCTCGGTCGCCTTTACCGCAACATCGGCGCCAATGCCTCGGCTCTGAATAAATTTTACAGCGTCCTCTACTCCTCGCTTCAGTTGAAAAATGGCGACGAATACACCGACGCCTCACTCCGTGCGAAAATGGAGATCGCCCACACGCATTTTGCCGCTGGGGAATATGAAAAAGCCGGAGACCTCTACTCGAAGGTCAAACTCCTGAAAATGTCCCCGGAGGAATCGAGCGAACTCGCATTCCGCCTCGCCTACATCGCCTACCTAGCCGGTGATTATCCGAAATCCGTCACCGAGGCCCAACTCTTCCTCGACACCTTCCCGACCAGCCCGCTGGCCCCCGAGGCGCAATACCTCTTCATCCAGTCCCTCAAAAAACTCAATCGCAACACCGAGGCCACCAAGGAGACTTTGGAACTCCTCCAAGCCGGTCAAAAATACGGTCAGAAAAAACCGGCCGTCTGGGCTTATTGGCAACGGAAAACCGGCAACGAAATTGCCAACGAACTTTACGGCAGCGGAGATTACTACGGCGCCGCACAGATCTACCAAAAGCTCGCCGAACTCAACGACGCTCCGGACTGGCGCGGACCCGCGATTTACCAATTCGGACTCTGCTGCGAGCGCCTCCGCCACTTCGACCGCGCCCGCGAAGCCTACCGCTACATCATCGATAAAATTCCCGCTACCGCCAAGACCTCCACCGGCACAGGCATCGTGGGTGAAAATCTTTCCACCGTGCGCGAAATGGCCGAGTGGCGCTTTGAGCACCTCAACTGGCTCGAAAAAACCGAGAAGGAAATCTTCCCTCTCATCAACCAACCGATTCCCGCACCGGGCCTGCCAGCCATAGGACAAAACGGCGCGACACCAGTGACTCCTCCGACTCCGACCCAGCAAGCCGCCAACCAAATCGCGCCGCAACCCGCCTCGGCGCCCGCCGCAGTTCCTCAGGCCTCAGTTCGCTGAGTTCTTTTTTCTACGCGCGAGGATGCGCGGCTAGGTATGCCGCCTTCAATCGCTCGATTGTGACATGCGTGTAGATTTGCGTGGTCGAGAGGCTGGCGTGCCCGAGCAAAGTTTGCACACTCCGGAGATCAGCCCCGGCGTCGAGCAGATGGGTCGCGAAACTATGGCGCAATTTGTGGGGTGACAAATCGGCAGGCAACCCGGCTTGGGCCAGCCGGAGCTTTAGTAGAAAATTCACCGAGCGTGTCGAGAGTCGACGGCGGGATTTGTTGATGAACAGCGGCCCTGCGTGCACCCGAGCAGCCTGCCGATAGCGCGAGATGGCCTCCAGTGCAGGACCTCCCACCGGGCAAATCCTCTCCCTCGCTCCCTTGCCAGTCACTCGCGCCGACTCCCCGATGGGGTCCACATCGGGAACATCCAAGCCCACCAACTCCGCGAGTCGCATTCCGGTGGAGTAAAAAAGTTCGATGATCGCTGTATCGCGGGCCGCCATCCATGTGGGGGCCTGTTTGTTTTTTTCGGCTTTCAGCGGCGCCTCGACCAGCGATTCAACCTGGGAGTTGGTGAGAAAGCGAGGCAGCGTCTTCTCCCGCTTCGGGAGCAAAACCTCGTGGAGGACATTCTTCAAAACCTTCCCGCGCATTTGCAGGAATGCATAAAAAGACCGCATCGCCGCGAAGCGCAGCCGCACGCTCGCCCGCGCCATCTCCGCCTTCATCATCTCGAGCATCCAGGCGCGAAAATCATCCGCTCTCATCGCCGTCCACGAGCCATCGGGATGGAATTTCCGGAACGCCTCGAGCGCGATCCGGTAGGTTTTCACCGTCAGAGGGGAGGCGTTTTTCTCAGCCTCCAAATAGCGAAGAAACTCCTCCGCCAATCGATCCAATGGAACCCTCTCGGGCTCGTCAGTTTTTTCCTTCCGCCGCTTCAAATGGTGGGGGCTTGCAAGAGAATCGCCGTGCGCTGAGTGGATCGCCCATCCGGACTGCGAGCCTCGATCGGCACGGTCCGCCCCCCACCACCCACGACCACCTTGTGTTCGAAGGACCCATCGCCGCGAACCTCGACAGACAGGCCGTCCACGAGCACACGATTTTGAGGATGCGTTTGCCCACGCACGGTGATTTCCGCACTGAACTGCAGGTCGCCCTGCGCCGCCGTGAGGCCAAAGGAATTCTCTGACGACCCCCAACTCGAAAAAGCTCCCGATTCCCAACTCGAAAAGGCCGACGAAGACCAACTCGACAGCGCCGCCTGCTCGAAACTCGAAAGATTCATCCCGCTCCACGAACTCCCCACGGCCGAGAGCCAGCTGCTCAATTGGTTCCACGAGGCCAAAGTCTCAGCCAAATTTGTCACGCCTCCCGACCACGAGGAGAGATTCCAAGGAATCGTCTCCGAGGCACCACCTGTCCCACTCGTGACCGACCCGCTCGATAATGCGCCAAGTGAAATTGCTCCACTGGAAAACTCCCCGCTCGATAGCGCGACAAGTCCGCCGGGTGCTCCGACGCTCCAACTGCTTAACCAACTGGAAAGCCCTGAAGCCATGCGTTCAGCCAGCCCCGAAGAGGTGAGATTTCCAGAGCTGCCGCCCAGCTCCATGCCGAGCTGGGAAAACATACTGAAAAGACTGCTCTCCGCATGGCCAAGCTGCAGCCGCGCCAAAAGCTCTCCCAATTCGCCGGAGCCAAGACGCTCCTGCAACCGGCGGTGGATGGCGGAATGAAGTTCCTCGGAGCCCCACTGGGCACTGGAAAGTTCCGCGAGAAATTCATTCCCAAGGAGGGTCGCAAGAATCGCCCTCTCGTTGTCCTGAAGCGGGAGAGACGAGGATCCCCCGTTCGCCACAGAGCGCTGGAGTTCCGCCAAGGCTGGGACCAAATTTTGATCGAACGACATCGAGTTGGTGATCGTTTCCACCAATCTCTGAAAGCCGATGTGGATCGGGATCGTGGCGTAATCGAAGCTCACAGATTCCGAGATTCGGTCGCGGGGCGTGGTCACCGAGGTCGATCGCGCCAAGGTCTTCCATGTTTTCCCGCGATAAAAACCAATCTCGATCGTGTAATTTTTCCCAGCCGTTTTGACCGGCACATACCAGTTCCGTGTTTCGAAAGGCACAGCAATCTCCTGCTCAATCGCGCCGACTTCATCCTCCAAACGCAAGTGGCAAGGGCCGCCAGGGTGACGCGAGATGTCAATATCCCAGTAAGTGAAAAGCCAACGCGGATCCTGCGCCGCGAGAAAGATAGCATTCGTTCCGTAGCTGTGCGGAAGCGATCCCAGTTTATCGATGTCCATCTTGTTCACCGCACGCTCGAGGTTCCGGCGCTTGGCGGATTTTTTTTCAAGGAGGGAAGAGGTCTTGGTTTTGGAAACGGACTTTATTGATGCGTTCTCCGCACCCTTCGATTTTTCCCCTGCTTTGGACTTGTTGTTGCTCATCGGTAATAAAAAACTCGGAGGAGCTTGCCTGTCTCTAGAATCCATCTCAATGGGTGGCAAGCCCTATTGCAAAGAATCCAACAATGCGAAAAGCCGATCAGTAAGGGCGCCCTCCAACCACTGGGGTGATTCCTATCCCGCATTTTTATAGACCGACGAAACAACTGGCGGGCCCTGCTCCGTCAGGGTCGTGGGTTTTTGTGCGTCTGAGCGGGTGGTTTGGTTGAATGGAGCTCGACTTCGCTGCGCAAAAATGGGACGACACGGAGGTCGTCCCTCCTTGCGCACGGGTCGACCTTCAACGCCGCAAATTGGTTCGCAATTTACCTTCTGAACGATTGGCTTGTTTTTGAAAGAAAATGAAAACCGTGTTCCTCCTGCTCACTCCCAGTGTCACCGCGATCCACACGCCGAACTCCACGACCCCATCGAGGAAAATCCCCGCGTCCGCGCTACATTCATAAGTCAAAAAGCAAGCTACTTTTGGTATGAGAAGCCTAACAACGCCGGGCGCGCGCTCTCACACCGAGCATTTCTACTTCGGCAGATGGATTCGCGGAGACTGGAAGGTGATTTTTTGTGTGAACCCGTTGTTGGATTGAGCCTCCACTTTCATCTGGGTGAGATGCGTGTCGAAAATCTCGGCGGCATGGGCTCGTGTCATGATATCGGATTTTGAGGCCAACTGGAGCCGTTGACTGTAATCCCGAAAATCGACGCGGATTTTTCCGACCGTGAGGAGTTGGATGACGACGCTCAGCGCCTGGACATTGCTGTAGCCGATCTTGAGGACCAACTCCTCGATTTTGTCTGCCAGCGAGCAGGACGATTCGGCGGATTTCTCAGTCGTGCCCGCATGATGAAGCGTCCGGGTTTCTAGAAGCATGATCGCGGTGGCCGGTTTGAGCGCTTTCATTGAGATAAAGAGAAGATAGGGAGTCGCGGCGCTTTCAAAAAAAATCAGAATTATTTGGTTTCATTGAGCGAGCCGTGAGGAATGGGGGCCGCTTTCTTTTTCAAAGGATGCCGCGCCCGCTTCAAAAACCACACCATTCCACCCACCAACAAAATCACAGCAGTGGCCCAGGTTTCGGGTTCGGGGACGGGGAGGATGTAGTGGCCGGTGAAGCCGCCTTCCCAAGTCGTTGCTGGCAGGCCCATGTCGAAGCCGTTTCCGACGAAGCTATCGCTGCCCACCTCGCCGCTGTAGAATTTCACATTGGAGGCCGTGTAGTTTCCTGTGCCAAAAAAGATGCGGTCGGTGCCGGTGCCATAGGTTGTCCCCCACTTGGTGGTGCCGCTCCAATTGTAGATGCTCAGGTTGTAGAAGCCCATCGCCATATCGGCAAATTCGAGGGCGATGTTGTTGGCAGGGCCGAGGTCGATGATGGAGTTCGCGCTCAGGGTGAGCCGGCCGACGGTCCCATTGTAGTTGCTGTTGAAGGAAAGAGTCGCAACCGTCGTGCTGGTGCCGTTGAGCGTGATTTGCTTGCCGTTGATGGCATCGTCGGCACCCACGAGCAGCGTGCCGCCGTTGATTTGAACGGTGTTGTTGGATCCCAGTGCATTGGCTGTTGTGGCATTCAAGGTGCCGGCGTTGATGACTGTGGGGGCGCTGTAAGAATTCGAGCCAGAGAGCACGAGGGTGCCGCTTCCATTTTTGGTGATGCCGCCAGGTCCGCTGATGTTGCCCGAAATGGTGAGGGTGTCGCCGGTCTCGATGTCCCAAGTGGCGTTGTTCACCGTGATCGCGCCGCTCAAAGTGGCGCTTTGGGTGGCGAGGACATTGTGGACGCTCATGGCATTGGTGATCGTGCCGACGGTATCGAATTTCAGAAGCGATGTGGCATTGGCTTGGGTGATCGTGCCGCTGCCCGCGGCGCCGGCATGGCCAATCACCAAGGTGCCGGTATTGAGAGTCGTGCCGCCGGTGTAGGAGTTGGCGGCATTCAAGGTGAGGTTGCCGGTGCCGTTTTGGACGAGCGAACCTGTGCCGGAAATGACTACGGAGGATTTAAAATCCGTGCCTTGGGTGACATCATTCGAGCGATTGAAAGACAGCGTGCCGTTGACCGTGATGTTGCTGGAGGTGGAAAGCGCTCCGGTGGTGCCGCCATTGCCGATTTGGAGGGTGCCTGCGTTGATGGTGGTGTTGCCCGTGTAGGTGCTGGCTCCGAGGAGGATGAGTGTGCCTGCGCCAGTTTTGATGAGGGCTGCATTGACTCCACCGCCAACGATCGCGCCGGTGAGCGTGGTTGTATTCAGCACATTCATAGTGCGGCCGGTGTTTCCAATCGCAAGGCCTGCCCCACCAGAGAAAGTGAGGTTGCCCGTTCCTCCGGAGGCTTCGCCAAAAGTAATGGTCACACCGCCTCCGCTGAGGTTGGTGTAATTCGCCGAAATCGTGCGAGCCGTGGAGTCGGAACTGGCGATAGTGACGCTGCTACCCGTGGTCGAAAGGTTTCCTGAGCCCAGCGCATTATCATGGCCGATGCGGATCGTTCCCGCCGAGATGGTCGTTCCTCCCGAGTAGGTATTGTTTCCGCTGAGCGTGATTGAGCCGCTGCCGTTCTTAACAAGCGAACCGCCAGTCCCCGAAATGATGCCGGAGACCGTTCGGCTGGAGGAGTCACCGAAAGTGAGCGTGTTGGCTCCCAGAGAATAATTGCCAGCTCCGGCGATGGAGGCCACGGTTTCGCTGCCTCCGAGCACGAAGGCGGCTCCTGCGGATACGCTGATGGTGGAGGAGTCATTGATACGGTCCGCCGCACTGGTTTGCAGGGTTCCTCCTGTGACAGTGGTTGCTCCGGTATAAACGTTGGCGCCGCCGAGAATGAGCGTGCCAGCGCCAGCCTTGGTGAGTGTGAAACTGGCGGTGGTTCCGGAAATGGCCCCGCCGACGGTGAGGTTGCCGCCGTTGACTGTGACGATGCGGTTGGCGTTCATCGTCACCGCTCCGGTGCCGAGGTTGAGATCGTTCGTGCCGGTGAAGGCGAAATCGCCATTCCAGTTTTGGACATTGTTGGTGGAGAGGGTCACGCTGGAGCCGCTCGTGTTGTTGAGCGTGCCGCCACTGATGGTGAAAGTGCCCGCGCCAATGGCGGAGGCGTTGTTGATGTTGAGGGTTCCAGCACTGAGGGTCGTGCCGCCGGTGTAGTTATTCGCCCCTCTGAGCGTGAGCGTGCCGGCGCCTGCTTTGGTGAGGCTATAGCCTGAGCCGGAAATGATACCTCCGACCCCGAGTATGCCGCCGCTGACAGTTACCGTGCAACTGGCTCCGAGTGCCACCGCGCCGGAGCCGAGATTCAGAGTGTTCGTGCCGGTGAAGGTGAAGTCGCCATTCCAGCTTTGCGTGTTGTTATTGGAGAGCGTTACGGAGGCACCGCTGGTGTTGTCGAGCGTTCCTCCGGTAATCGTGATGGTTCCATTGCCCGGTGCGGTGGCGCTATTCAGGTTGAGCGTGCCAGCGCTGAGCGCTACTCCTCCCGCGAAGGTGTTCGCGCCAGAGAGGGTCAGTGTGCCAGCGCCAGATTTGGTGAGGCCTGCGCCGGATCCCGCGAGATTGGCCGAGATCGCCGTGGTGCCGCTGGTCGCGGAAATGTTGTAGGCGGAGATAGAAGTGGCGCTGGCTGTGACGGTGTTTGCCCCGGCGATGGTCACGCCGGCTGTGCTGACCAAGAGGGAATTGATCGTGTAGTCCGCTCCCAGCGTATTGCTGAGATTCGATGCGCCAGTGGCGGCGAAGACGACATCGGCGTTGCTCGTGGGCGCGCCTGCGACCAGGGTGTTCCCCGCGCTGTCGCTCGTCCAGTTGTTCGCCGTGCCCCAAGTGGAACCATTCGCCCCTTTCCAGTAGTAGAAGGCGCTGTTCTGAACGGCGACAAGTGAGAGTTCCGTGGCGTTTGAGCTCAGGGAGTAGCTGTATCCTGTGGGAGCTGCTGTGGAGTTCAGGCTCCATGTCGCGCCATTCAGGCCGCTCGCCGCGCTGATCAGCGTGATTGGCGAGGAGTAGCTGAAAGACCCGATATTGCTGAGATAGATCGTATTTGTTCCCGAAAGAGTGGCGGCTCCGTTTGTAAATGTGAGGCGGTCGGATGTGGCGCCGATGTCGAACCTCATTGTCGCATCACTCAAATTCAGCCCGCCATTGCTGATCGTGTAGGTGCGACCGGTTCCATCGGTGAGGCTGATGGTCGAACTCGTCGCGTTGAGTGATGAGATGCCGCTGGATAGAGCGTTTGCTCCGCTCAATGCGAGCGTGCCAGTTGTCACCGAGACCGCGCCACTATTGGTGTTTGAACCGCTCAGCGTCAGCGTGCCTGCGCCGGATTTGGTGAGGCTGCCCGAACCTTGCAGCGCGCCAGCAAATGACTGGGAGCCGGTTTCCGCCACGGTCAGCGTCTGCGCCGAGGCGATCGTCACAATGCCGCCCGTGGAGCCGCCGCCTTGGAGAGAGGCGATCGTCTCGCTGGAGTTCACATTGAACCCCACGCCGGCCGTGTTTGCGAGGGTGACTGTTCCGGTATTCGCAATCGCGCTGCCGCCGCTGATCGTGAGGTTTCCGGCGTTGATCATGGTTAGTCCACCATATGTGTTCGAGCCGGAGAGAGTGAGGGTATTGGCTCCGATTTTGGTTAGAGCACCCGTTGACCCGGCGATAACGCCCGCAAAGGTCTGATCGCTGGTTTGATTGACGGTGAGAGTCTGGCTGGCGGCGATGTTTACCGTGCCGCCTGTGGCCCCGCCGCCTTGCAGAGTTCCGATCGTCTCGCTGGCGTTGACATTGAAATTCACGCCCGCTGTGTTCACCAAGATGACCGTGCCGTTGTTCACAATCGCGTTTCCTCCACTGATGGTGAGGTTGCCAGCGTTGATGGTGGTGCTACCGGTGTAGGTGTTGGTGCCGTTGAGGGTTAACTCTCCTGAGCTTGTCGCATTAAGAGTAATGCTGTTACCACCTAAAACCCCATTGATAAATATATTACCTGAACCGCGAATTAGTATTACATTATTGGAGGTATTATTTGCCGAGTAAGAGACAGCCCCTACTCCTGTCGTAGCTGCATTCAAATTCAAGTTCTTCGAACTATTGTTACTTAAAATGACGTTTGAAACAGAGTTTATTGTAACCCCATCCAATTTCATTGTATATGCTGAGGCTCCAGATGCTCCGAGGGTTACATTGCTTGTTCGTGTAGAATTGAGCGATATAGCTCCAATCACATAATTCGTAGCAATGCCTGTAGATTGAGTTGTGGCGCCATTAGTTACTGTGCCGAATTCAGCTACTGCAGTTGACGTGTTTGGAGGTCCAGAGGGGGCCCAACTAGCAGCGGTTGACCACGCCGCTCCACTGGTCGAATTCCAAGTATAGTATGTTTGAGCATGAGCGCTGTTCATCGCCCCCACCGAAGCAGCGAGGATCGCGAGGAAGCTCAAAGTCCTGCCCAGCCTTAAAACCGGCGAGGCGATATTCCAAACGGGGCGGCGCGGGAGAAATTTTGGAATTTTGGATGTTGGATATTGGATGTTGGAAAAATTGCCGGTCGTGTCGGAGATGCGGTGCCGATTTTCAATCGAGAGTGCGGAAAGATCGCGGGTGCTACCAGGAGACGCACTCACGGACCGAACGCCTATGACCCCTTTTTGATGTGGGCGCGAAGCCCACGCTCCTTGAGGGCAGTCGGATTTTAAAATGTTTCGATTCATCGCTTGTTCCTAAAGGTTTTTGGTTGGCGCCCTGAGGGGGTCTGCCTTTCCTTTTGGTTCAAGAGAGAGTTGGTAACTCATCCCTGGCCCGCGGCGCCGTCCCGCGAGAGACCCTGACCGCTTGCGCGGTGGCATCGCCTCATGAGGTAGGCCGATGCACTTGAATTGTGCTCGTAGTTTGGAGATCGGTGTGCGCACCACAACTGCTCCCGCGTAACAATCCCGTAACTTCCAAGCGATTTTGCGAAACTGATTAAGCAATCGACATGCCAAGCATGAGCACGCCGGCCACAACTGTCACGCTAGCTACTCTTTTTAAGCGCCTTGCGTTTTTGCAACAATCCCGCAACACGGATTATCGAAGCTTCCCCGTCGAATCATTGGTCGGAATCGCCCAATCCAATGTTCGAAAGTGTCTGGAATTTTCAAGGAGAGTGGGCGGGACGCCCACTGGAATCGAACGATGTGGGTGGGACGCCCACTCTCCTTGGAAAAAAAAGTGCGGACGAAGGTTCCCCAACCTTCGCCCGCGATTCAACCCCCCATTGGTTGAAGCGCCGGAAGTAACTCGGTCACGCATCGGGGCACAAAGGGTATCGTGAAACAGTTTCGTCACATGGTGAAGGGACTGGGTTCCTGCCTGGGCTTGCCTCGCCGGGGAAAAGAAGCGAAAGCTCACGCATGCGCGTCACTCCCTTTGTCATTGGTCTTCTCGCCATTCCGTTTCTGAGCCATCCAGCGGCTGCCGAGGATGGGAAAAAGCGTCTGGTATTTCCGACCGCTGCCGAGCCATCAGCGCAAAAGCCCGCCTCGCCAACCACACCCGCCGCTCGCGTGCTGGAGCCGACCGAGGTTTTGAAGCAATTCTTCGAGGATCTGAAAGCCGATCAACTCGACTCCGCTTACCAAGGTCTCGTGAAAAATACGATCATCTCGGAACGCACCGAGAACATCGATCAACTCAAGGAGAAAACCCGAGTCGCACTCGACAATTTCGGGCCGGTGAAAGGCTACGAAATCGTGGAATCCCTCGAAGTCGGCAGTTCACTCATCCGCTTCACCTGCGTCTCGCTAAACGCCGATGTGCCGATGCGCTGGCGGTTTTATTTTTACCGCTCGGGAGCGCAGTGGAAGATCATCGATCTGCGGGTGGACGACGGCATTGCCGATCTCTTCGAGGAGGTCTCCAGCCGCCGGAAAAAATAGCACCTTGGAAAAAAACCGCCGCAAGTTTCCATGGCTGCCCGTGGCGGGAATCGCTGTTTTGGCCTGTGCTGCCGGGCTTTTTTGGCTGTCACAAAACCCCACCACTATCGCGCGGTGGGTTCTTAAAAAAGCCATGCCCCAGGCAGGCATTGCAGTGGACGCTGTTCGTTTCGGCGAACCGGGCGAAATCATTTTCGAGAATTTCGTTCTACCCGATCCGATCACAGGAAAACCCCTCCTCCGTCTGGAGCGGGGACGCCTCGTCTTCACCTTTTCGGATATCCTTCGGCGCCGCATCGGGGAAATCCATTTGGTCAATCCCCTCTTGGTCATCTCCCCAGGATGGTCGGGGGTTTTTCCGAAAACTTCGGCCGAATCAAAAAGCGCCCCGGGACCAACGATTCGGCGGATTTTTTGTGACTTCGGCGAAGTCCGCTACGAAGGCAGCAGCACCGGACGGCCCGACATCTCAGCGAAGTTTTGCATGGATTGGAAGGAGGTCGACTTCCACTCCGAGGGGCTCCAAGACTTCACCCTGTGGGATATCCAAGCCACGGCCCCGGGTTTTCAAAATCCGTTTCTTGTTCTGGACCTCATTCGACTCCGAGCCAGTCCCCGCGATCTTTTCGAGCGGTTCGAACTTCGCGAGGCGAGGATTTCCGGCGGGGTGTTGGCCATTGGGTCCGCCCTGGACCAATTGACGCATCTGCCGAAAAATCCCGCTCAGAACCCCTCACCCACTTGGAGACTCGGACTCCTCGAAATCTCCGGCGTTCGAGCCAGCCTCGGCGAGAACGCCTGGCGCGCAGAGAGCGACATCACTTTCACCATCGCCACCACACTCCAAAACCTCACCCCCTCCGAAATCACCAACAAACTCGGCGCGACCGAGCAATCGATCGAACTCAGCAACCTCGCCATCCCCTCGCCGCGCGATCCCTTCACCCATGTCCTCAAGCTCCGGAGCGTCCTCATCCAATTCACGCTCGCCGGCCTTCTCGATCAGGAAATCCGTGGAGTCACCTTGACGAGTCCCGTCGTTTCCATCGGCGAGGATTTGTTTCTCTACATGGATCAAGCCCAATCCCGTCGGGGCGGCGGGGCCGCGACGGATTCTGCCGGATGGAAAATCCAGCGCCTGGAAGTGAAATCCGGCAGCCTCGTGATCGGCAGCGGTGGACGCGACAATTACGGCTTGCCGCTGAATTTCCAGACGGTCGCCGAAAATGTCGCGCTCAATGACCTCGCCAGCCTCAAACTGAGCGGCAGCCTCGAGATTCCTGCGCGGAACTACCAGTTCCCCGACTACCAGATCGCCTTCGAAACCAAACCCGGCGACCTGCGGTTTTCCTACCCCCCTGAAAAAGCCATCAGCAATGTCGTCGGCACGGTGAAGATCAAATCCCTCCGCTGGCGCCAATACCTCGCCACGGACGCATGGATCAGCGCCACCTTTGATCGCGAAGGCATCAACAGCACCTTTGGCGGAGTCCTCTACGGCGGGAATATCTCCGGAGGATTTGGTTTTTTCTTCTCCGAGAAATCCCCCTGGATCGGCTGGCTCGGCGGCAAGGATGTCGATTTGAAAAAACTCACCGATGTCATCGCTCCGCAAAATTTCAGCATGACCGGGCCCCTCGAATTTAGCTGCCAGACAAACGCCGAGGCGAAATCCATTCAGCGCGTCCAAGGATCGTTCCGCACGACCCAGCCCGGCACGATGGAGATCGGCAAACTCGATGACCTCCTCGCCAAGATTCCCCTGCGATGGTCCGCCTTGAAACGCGACAGCCTCCGGATCGCCCTCGAATCCCTCCGCAATTTCGACTACCGCACCAGCGAGGGATCCCTCTGGTTCACCGACGGGCAGGGCATTCTCGTCTTGAAGTTGCAAGGCCCCCAAGGTTCACGCACATTTCAGACTCTGCTCCACGCCGACGAATCACCCGAGGGCCAGTGGAAGCAAAAACCCGCTCGACCATGAAAATCCGGAACTCCACCGTCCTGACAGCCCTTGTCCTTGCCGGTTGCGCCGGTCCAACCGTGAACCTCTCCACACCGGAACCCGTCAAAGTCGACATCTCCATGAGGCTCGATGTCTATCAGCACCAAAAAGAGGAAAAACCCGGCCAACCCGCGGCGGCCACGAATCCCGGCCCTGACAGACTCAATCGCGCTGCGGACATCCAGACTTTTAAAAACTCCCGACTGATCGGAGAAAGTGCCAGCGCCCTCCTCTCCATCCGCGTCGAACCCGCTGGCGAAGAAGGCGACTACCTCCAAAAAATCGTCGATGCCGAAAACGCCTCCCGCATGGCCTTGATGAAAGAGCAATCCGCCCGCGACAAAATCCCCCTCCCAGCCGTCCAGAAGAAACAAGCCGACCTCGCCCGCAAAATGGCCTTCAAAGGCGAATGGATCGAAGTCGAAAAAGCGGACGGAACCCTCGAATGGGTGCCAAAGGAAGGCTAGATCAAAACCCCAATCACCGCATCTCGGAGGGAGGTTTTTGGGCGGCGGCGCAGAAGAAAAAAGTGGAGGCGAGGGTCGGAATCGAACCGACGAATACAGCTTTTGCAGAGCCGTGCCTTACCACTTGGCTACCCCGCCACAGAAGGCTTTTACTCATACTACATCGCGTGGGGATGACAACCGAATCTTTATCGGATTCCAATGAGGGGGCTCACACGAAGGCACGATGCCACGGAGGTGGGAGTTGTAGCAACGGTAGTCCTCTGCTGTTCGGGAGCGAACCTCGATTCACGCAAATCGGAAAAGTTGGTAGGGGCGGCTCGCCGAGCGGACCCAAACTTCAGGCGCGAATGCGCCGCCCCCCCCAACCCAATCCCCCACGCAAAGACCCAAAGCCGCAAAGAGGTTAGAACGGCCGTCTCGGCCGTTTTGAAAAACAGGGGCTCTCACAAAGGCACAGAGCCACGGAGAGGGTAACATTGTAGCAACGGCAGTCCTCAGCTGTCCCTCATCATTCTCATATTTGCAGAACGGCATCATGTAGAGCGGCAGTGAAGAGAGGGAGAATCCCGGGTATTGCCAAAATGACCTCCTCTGCGTCTTGGCGGCTCTGCGGGAGAAATTGGATTCGGGGAAACGGCGCATTCGCGGTTTCCTTTCAAAAGGGCAGAGGACTGCCATTGCTACAACTCCCACCTCCGCGTCCCCGTGCCTCCGTGAGAGGCCCTATTCTTCCACTCAGCCAAGACGCGGAAGAGACTACTTTTTCAGCGCGTCGCGGATCTCGGCGAGGAGGACTTCGGAGCGGGTGGGCTCGGGGGGGGCGGCTGGCGAAGGGGCGGGCTCGCGTTTGATTTTATTTACGACCTTCACGAGCAGGAAGACACAGGCGGCGATGATGACAAATTCGATGACTGTATTGAAAAACACGCCGTAGCCGATGACTGGTGCTCCGGCTTGCTTGGCGGCGGCGAGGGTTTCGTAGGTTTTGCCGTCGAGAGAAACGAAGAGGCTGCTGAAATCGACGCCTTTCATCGCCGCGCCGATCGGCGGCATGATGACTTCGGCGACAAGGCTGTTAACGATTTTTCCAAAGGCCGCGCCGATGATCACGCCGACGGCGAGGTCGATGACATTTCCACGGGAGATGAATTCACGGAATTCTTGGGCGATTTTCATTTGCGCGGAGTGAAGACCGAATCCGGCGGCCTGCCAAAGAAAAAACGGGCGGGACTTTGCCCCGGTCAGCCGATGATTTGGCGGAGATTCCCGGTGATGCGACCGTCGTAGAGGGCCTTGCCGATGATGGCGCCGTGCAGTCGGGGTATGGCGGCGAGGCGCACGAGATCTTCGGGACAAGAGACGCCGCCGCTGGCGATGAGGTTGCAATCCAGCAGGGCGAGGAGGTTTTCGAGTTCGGCGAAATTCGGTCCCTCGAGCATTCCGTCGGTGGCGATGTCGGTGTAGATGATCGTGCCGATGCCGGCTTTCTGTGCGGCGAGGGCGAGGTCGGAGGCTTTCGTAGAAGTGGTCTCGGTCCAGCCTTTCACAGCGACGAGGCCGTTGTTGGCGTCGATGCCCACGGCGAGATGCTGGCCGCCGAAGCGGGTGCAGAGGTCGGCAATCGCTTCGGGGGATTGGCAGGCTTTCGTGCCGAGGATCACGCGGGAGATGCCGGCATCGAAGGCGGACTGGATTTTGTCGGCGTCGCGCATTCCGCCACCGAGTTCGCACGGGATATTCACCGCGGCGCAGATTTTTTCGACGGCATCGAGATTGCGGGGTTCCCCGGAGAAGGCGGCGTCGAGATCGACGAGGTGGAGCCAATCAGCGCCGGAGTCCTCCCATTTTTTTGCGAAGGCGACGGGGTCGGAGGAATAAACGGTTTTTTCGGTGGCGAGGCCGCGGCGGAGGCGGACCACCTCGCCGCCCATGAGGTCGATGGCAGGAAGAAGATTCATAGTGTGGAAAGAAAATTGCGGAGCAGCGCGAGCCCGGCGGCTTGGCTTTTCTCGGGGTGAAATTGCACAGCGTGGAGCGCGCCGCGAGAGACTCCGGCCGCGAAGGGAACACCATAATCGCACTGGGCAGAGAGTATATCCTCATCGGCAGGAACCGGGTAGTAGGAGTGGACGAAATACATCGAGACTTCGGCGGGAAAGCCCTTGTAGAGCGGGCCGGCAGTGTCGCGGAGCGAATTCCAGCCCATGTGGGGAACCTTGAGATCGCCGGCAGCGAAACGCACGACGCGACCGGGAAGAACGCCGAGCCCCTCGATGCCCGGCGATTCCTCGCTGGATTCGAAGAGGAGTTGGTAGCCGAGACAAATGCCGAGGTAGGACTTGCCGGATGCCGCCCATTCGCGGACGGGTTCCCACAAACCAGTGGCGCGGAGGTTTTCCGCGCAGTGCGCGAAGGCGCCGACGCCGGGAACGACGATCGCATCGAGACCCGACATTTCGGACGCCGAGGTGATGAGGCGCGGCGAGGCGCCAGAGGCTTCGAGGGCCTTGCAGACGCTTCGAAGATTGCCGCTGCCGTAGTCGATGACGCCGAGGATCGGTGAACTCACAGCACGCCCTTGGTGCTGGGAATTCCCTGAACGCGCGGGTCGATGCGGGTGGCCTCGTCCAGCGCGCGGGCGAGGGATTTGAAAATTCCCTCCGCCATGTGGTGGGCATCACGACCCGCGAGCACATCGACATGGAGATTCATTCCGGCATTCACGGAAATCGCGCGCAGGAACTCTTCGACGAGTTGAAACGAAAACGCCGCCCCGATCGCGGGCACATCGGCGGGGGCGTTGTAAGCCAGAAATGGCCGCCCGCTCAAATCCACGACCGAGCGAACGAGCGCCTCGTCCATCGGCACATAGAAAAATCCGTAGCGGCGGATCCCGGCCTTGTCGCCAAGGGCTTTGGTGATCGCCTGCCCAAGCAGGATGCCGGTGTCCTCGACCGTGTGGTGAAAATCAACCTCGATGTCGCCCTTCGCCGTCAACTCGAGATCGAACAACCCATGCTTGGAGAAGAGGGAGAGCATGTGGTCGAAAAACGCAATCCCGGTGGAGATTTTGGAAACTCCAGATCCGTCGAGATTCAAGGTCAGACGGATTTCGGTTTCGGAAGTTTTGCGTTCGAGTGTGGCCGAGCGAGACATGGGCGGGACTTAAGCAGAGGAGCTGCTGATTGAAAAGAACGCATGCCGCACGGCGGCGAAGGATCCCGCGGAAGTCCCAGTGGGAAATTTCCTTGCGCAGAGCCCAGTGCAAGGCGTCTTATCCAAAGCGATGCACTACGATTTGATCGTTATCGGCTCGGGTCCGGCTGGAGAGAAGGGCGCTGCCCAGGCTGCGTATTTCGGGAAAAAAGTCGCCATGATTGAGAAGGAAGGCTTCCCCGGTGGTGCAGCGGCCAACACTGGCACCCTCCCCTCCAAGACCCTTCGCGAGACCGCACTTCACCTCTCGGGATTTCACAAGCGCGAGATCTACGGCCTCGATTTCGACTTCAGCCAACGCATCAGCGCCAAGAATTTCCTTCATCATTTCCAGAATGTCCGCACCCGCGAGCGCGACCGGATTGGAAAAAACATGAGCCGGCACCATGTCGATGTGATTCACGGAAAGGCTATTTTTTCTGATGCGAACACCATCTCGGTTGCGCAAAACACCGGCACAGCCCAAACCCTCACCGCCGAAAAAATCCTGATCGCCACCGGCACCCGTCCGCACCATCCCGCCACCTACCCTTGGCACGACGCACGGCTTTTCGAGTCCGACACGATCCTTTCGATTCCCGAACTCCCCGCCTCGATGTTGATCATCGGTGGCGGCGTGATCGGCAGTGAATATGCCTGCACTTTTGCCGCGCTCGGCGTGAAGGTCGTCTTGGTAGATGGTCGCGATCGCCTGCTGGGTTTTCTTGATGCCGAGGTCTCCGTGACGCTCCAAAATGCCATGCGCGGAATGGGCATCGAACTCCTCCTTGGCGAGCAGGTCGAATCCCTCACCTCCGGAGAAAAAATTGAAGCCGTTCTGAAAAATGCAGGCGTCCGGTCCTTCGATACCGTCCTCGCCGCCGCCGGGCGCCAAGGCAACACCAGCGGGATGGGCCTCGAAGAAATCGGCCTCCAACCTGACAAACGGGGACTCCTTCAAGTTAACGAGCACTACCAGACCTCGCTCCCACACATTTACGCCGCAGGGGATGTGATTGGTTTCCCCGCCCTGGCCTCCACCTCGATGGAGCAAGGCCGTGTCGCGATGTGCCATGCCTTCGATCTCAAATACAAAACCGACCTCGCCCGAATCCTCCCGCTGGGTATTTACACGATTCCCGAATGCTCCAGCGCGGGAGAAAGCGAGGAATCCCTCCGCGAAAAGAAAATCCCGTATGTTGTCGGCCGAAGCAGCTACTCCCAAAACAGCCGCGGCTTCATCATCGGAGAAGATGATGGGTTTTTGAAACTTCTCTTTGCTGCCGACGACATGCGACTCCTCGGCATCCATGTCATCGGCGAGGAGGCCACGGATCTCGTTCACATCGGACTCACCGCACTTCTCCTCAAGCAGACCGCCTCGATTTTCATCGAGACCTGCTACAACTACCCCACCCTCTCCGAGATGTATAAATACGCGGCCTACGACGCCATGGGCCGCAAGCAGCGCGGCGAAATCACCAAGTCAGAAAATTGATATCGTTGCGGATCCCAAAAGCAGCCTGCTGTTTGGGTGGCGGACTACTTGGGACGCAGGAAAACGAGGCGGTTGTCTTTTTCGGTGGCGGTGATGTGGTCACCTTCGAGAAATTTGCCGTCGAGGATTTCCAGGCTGAGCGGATCGAGGATTTCGCGTTGAATGACGCGCTTCAGAGGGCGGGCTCCGTAGGCGGGGTCGTAGCCTTCCTTGGCGAGGAATTTCCGGGCGGCTTCGTCCAGAGTCAGCGTCAGGTTTTGTTTCTGCAGGCGGGTTAGGAGGCGCTGGAGCTGGATATCCACGATGCTCGTAATCTGGGAGGCATCGAGCCGGTCGAAGATGATGATCTCATCGATGCGGTTCAGGAACTCGGGACGGAAATGGCCACGCAGGGCTTCTTGGACGCGGCGGTTCCTTTCCTCCACCGGTAGGTCTTCCATGATGAATTGACTGCCGATGTTGGAGGTCATGATGAGCACGGAGTTTTTGAAATCAACCGTGCGTCCTTGACCATCCGTGATGCGGCCGTCATCGAGCACCTGCAGGAGGACATTGAAAACATCGGGGTGGGCT
The DNA here is from genome assembly GCA_026398255.1 of Verrucomicrobiota bacterium. GTDB lineage: Bacteria > Verrucomicrobiota > Verrucomicrobiia > Chthoniobacterales > Terrimicrobiaceae > UBA967. The sequence goes on along the minus strand of JAPLTG010000032.1, from coordinate 36,537 downwards.
TTTTCGACCTCGTCGAAGAGGACAACCGAGTAGGGCTTGCGGCGAACGGCTTCGCTGAGCTGGCCGCCTTCTTCGTAGCCGACATAGCCTGGAGGCGCTCCGATGAGGCGGGCGACAGTGTGCTTTTCCATGTATTCGGACATGTCGAGGCGGATGATCGCGGCTTCGTCATCGAAGAGAAATTCGGCGAGGGCTTTCGAGAGTTCCGTTTTGCCGACGCCTGTGGGACCGAGGAATAGGAAAGAACCGATCGGGCGATTTTCGTCCTGCAAGCCTGCACGGGCGCGACGGACTGCGTTCGAGACGGCCTTGATGGCTTGCTGCTGGCCGATGACGCGCTGCATGAGGCGCTCTTCCATTTTAACAAGTTTCGCGCGCTCGCCTTCCTGCAGTCGGGAAACGGGGATACCGGTCCAAGTGGAAACCACTTTGGCGATGTCCTCCTCGGTGACTTCTTCGCGGAGGATCGTGGAGCCTTTCGTCTCGGGCTCGATTTTTTTGAGTTCCCCTTCGGCTTCGGGGATGAGGCCGTATTGGATTTCGCTGGCGCGCTGGAGGTCGCCACGGCGCTGGGCCTGCTCGAGTTCGGCGCGGAGGTGTTCGATTTTCCCGGCAACTTTTTGGGATTTTCCGATCTCCTCTTTTTCCTTGAGCCACTGGGCGCGGAGCGTGGCGGCGTGCTCCTTGGCGTCGGCGAGTTCTTTTTCCAACTTCTCGAGCCGCTCGCGACTGGCGGCATCTTTTTCTTTCTTGAGAGCGGCGCGTTCCATTTCGAGCTGCATGACTTGGCGCTCGAGCTGGTCGAGTTCGGTGGGGAGTGATTCGAGTTCGATCTTCAGGCGGGAGGCGGCTTCGTCCATGAGGTCCACAGCTTTGTCTGGGAGGAATCTGTCGCTAATGTAGCGATCGCTGAGGACCGCGGCGGCAATGAGGGCGGCGTCCTGAATGCGCACGCCGTGGTGGACCTCATAGCGTTCCTTGAGTCCGCGCAGGATCGCGATGGTGTCCTCCACACTGGGCTCGCCGACCATGACGGGCTGGAAGCGGCGTTCCAGCGCGGCGTCCTTCTCGATGTATTTCCGATACTCATCGAGCGTGGTGGCACCGATGGTGTGGAGTTCGCCGCGGGCGAGTTGGGGTTTGAGGAGATTCGAGGCATCCATCGAGCCCTCGGCGGCACCGGCGCCGACGATGGTGTGGAGTTCGTCGATGAAAAGAATGACCTCACCTTCGCTGGAGGTAACTTCTTTAAGAAAGGCTTTGAGGCGATCCTCGAACTCGCCGCGAAATTTTGCGCCTGCGACCATCGACCCGATATCCATCGCGATGAGGCGCTTGTTTTTGAGGGATTCGGGGACATCGCCACTGACGATCCGGCGGGCGAGGCCTTCCACGATCGCGGTCTTGCCGACGCCCGGCTCGCCGATGAGGACTGGGTTGTTTTTCGAGCGGCGGGAGAGGACCTGCATCGTGCGGCGAATCTCTTCATCGCGACCGATGACGGGATCGATCTTGCCAGCGCGGGCGGCGGCGGTGAGGTCGCGGCCGTATTTCTCGAGAGTTTGGTATTTGCCCTCGGGGTCTTGATCGGTGACACGCTGACTCCCGCGCACGGCGACGAGCGCCTGCATCAGGCGATCACGGGTGACACCGCTTTGCTCGAGCATTTTTGCGGCCGAGCATTTGGTAGTCATGAGCGCGAGGAGGAAGTGCTCCACGCTGGTGAATTCGTCTTTCAGCACCGCCATCTCGCCCTCGGCACCATCGAGGATTGTGCGGAGTTCCTGGGAGATTTGGGGCTGGGATGCGCCACGGACTTTAGCGAGTTTGGCTATCGCATCGCGGAGGCGGGATTCGAGAGAGGAAACGGAGACGCCGAGTTTTTCCAGGAGCGGCTTGGCGAGGCCATCGGATTGCTCGAGGAGCGCGAGCAGGAAATGCTCGGGTGTGATCTCGGGGTTGTCGTTTTTCGAGGCCGACTCGAGGGCCGAATTCATGGCCTCGCGGAGCTTGATGGTAAATTTTTCGGGTCGCATGGCGTATGAAAATCTAAGCCAAGCAGTGAAAAAAAGAAATCACCCGCATGGGGTGTGAGGGAAAGTGACTAGTCCTCCCCGAACCGGGTTTCGACGAGATTTTTGATTTCGGCGACGGCTTTTTCAGCATCAGCACCCTCGGCGTGGATGATGAGTTTGGATCCTTTGCCGGCGGCGAGCATCATGAGACCCATGATGCTTTTGCCATTCACACGCTCACCGTCTTTTTCAACCCAAACCTCGGCACGATAGCGGCTGGAGATTTTAACAAACATCGCCGCAGGGCGAGCGTGGAGGCCATTGCGATTTTCGATCACCACTTCGCTATTGCAGCGCTGCGCGTCGTCCGTGGTTTTTTTCTTAGTAAGGATTCCCATTTATCTGTTCCGGCGTTCGCTGATCATGTGAAGGAGCTTTTGGTTGAACTCCTGAGCGCTGTTTTCTCCCATGTCCTTGAGCTTCTGGTCCAGCGCGGCTACTTCCACGAGCCGTGCAATGTCGCGGCCGATGCGAACCGGCAAGGTGACATGTGGGACTTTGATGCCAAGGATTTCATAAGTTTCGCGATCCAATCCGATTCTATCCACATTCTCGACCTCGTGCCAATCCTTCAATGTCACGACGAAGTTGAGTTTTTTCTGTGGCACCACGGCGCCTGCGCCAAAAATCGACGCGATGTTGATAATGCCAATGCCGCGGACTTCCATGTGGTATCGGGAAATGCCGTCCGCCGTGCCGATGAGTTCGGAGCCCTCGACGGAACGGAAGCGCGTGAGGTCGTCGGCGACGAGGCTGTAACCACGCTCGATGAGGCCGAGGACGCACTCGCTTTTTCCGATGCCGCTGGCACCGCGGATGAGGGTTCCCACACCGAGGATGCTGACCATGCTGCCGTGCTCGGTGGTGGAGGGCGAGAAATCGGTCTCGAGCAGGATCGTGGCAGCGTTGATGAATTTCATCGTGATCATGCTGGTTCGCATGATCGGAATTTCGAATTCCGAGGCGGCATCGAGGAGGGCGGGCGGAATCGGGAGGTTTCGGGCCACGACGATGCAGGGCATTTTCCGAGCCAGCATGACGCGCACGCGTTCCTTCAGCGTCACCGGGCTGAGGCTCTTGAGATATCCCATTTCGGCGGAGCCGAAGACCTGGATGCGTTTGACGGCGAAATAGCTGTAAAATCCCGCCAGAGCCAAGCCAGGGCGGTTGATGGTGGGCTCGCGGATGAGGCGATTGAGCCCACGCGAACTGCCCTCCAGACGAAGACCGAGTTTTTCGGCGTGGGTCGCGTAAAAATGGCCAACGGTGATGTGCGTTACCTTTTTTGGCGATTGGGTCATTGGAAAGATCGGAAAAAGATTACCTAAGTGGACCCAGCAAGTCGGCGTCCGCAAGCGGGAAATTCCAATTTCTCACATGGAGAAGGATTCGCCGAGGTAGAGTTTTCGGCTAATCGGGTCATTCAACAGGAACTCCTTGTTTCCCTGGCTCTCCACGCGGCCCTCGAAGATGAGGTAAGCACGGTCCACAATATTGAGCGTCTCTCGGACATTGTGGTCTGTGATCAGAATCGCGAGTCCCTGCGAGCGGAGGTCCTGGATGATTTGCTGAACATCGTGAACGGCGATCGGATCAACGCCACTGAAAGGCTCGTCGAGCATGAGGAGCGAGGGATTCGTGACGAGCGAGCGGGCGATGGTGAGGCGGCGCTTCTCGCCGCCAGAGAGAGTCAGAGCCTCGTTTTTCGCGATGTGGTCGATGCCGAAGCGGGTGAGCAATTCCTCACAACGCTGCTTGCGCTCCTTCTTCGAGGCGCCAGTGGTTTCGAGTATCGCAAGGATGTTTTCCTCGACCGTGAGTTTTCGGAAAATCGATTCCTCTTGTGGCAGGTAACCCATGCCGTGGCGGGCGCGTTGATACATCGGCATCGAGGTGACATCGGCATCGCGGAAAAAAACCTGTCCCCCGTTCGGGCGCACGAGGCCAACGATCATGTAGAAACTCGTTGTCTTTCCGGCCCCATTGGGACCGAGCAGCCCAACGATCTCACCGCTTTTGACATTGATATCCACACCGTTCACAACGCGGCGGCCATTGTAGATTTTCACCAAACCCTCGGTGCGGAGGAGAGAGCCAGCGGAGGAAACAGCGTCGCTCATTGGGCTTTTGCGGTGTCGGAAATGACGGTTTTGCTACCACCCACCGTCCGGGATTCGCCGGAACTCTTGAGATACATCACGGTGCCGGCCTCGGTGGCGACTTGATTGTTGATGCCCTGCTGGATCGAGGGCCATTCGCGGAGGGTGATGTCGCCCGTGTCGGGCTTGTAGGTCATTTGGCCCGCACGGCCGATGGCTTTTTCCTGTTTGGGGTTGGCAGGATCCGTCGCTTGGACGACGACGATATTCCCGCGTGCCTCCGCGACCTCGATGCCGCCTCTGTCTTTGGCGAGCTTCACGGTCAGTTTGTCGCAGGAGAGTGTGAACTGGGTATCCTTCACCACGACACCACCCTTGAATTCGGCGACATTTTTTTCGTTATCGAAAGAGGCCTCCTCGGAAGCGGTGATTTCGGTTTTCGCACCTTTGGGGCGCTCCCCCATGGGACTCAGGAAACCAGGCTTCTTTTTAGAGTCGGCCTCCAAGGTGGAAATGGCCCCCGTGGACTCCTGTGCGGATGCAAGGAGCACCGGGCAAAGCAATGAAAGACTGAATAAAGCGATTTTTTTCATGGGGTTGTAACTTCTGGATCAGGATCATCTGAGGTGAGAACCATGTGGATATTTCCCCTCACTGTTCCGAAACGGGTCTTGGTGTTGAACTCAATCCAATCGGCGGAAATGGTAAAATCCTCACGGCGGATGTTGACGGTTTTGTCTCCAGTCAGGATTCGGTTGTCGAGGTTAAGAACCGCTTGAGGGAGTTCAACGAAAATTTTTCGGTCCTCTTCGTCCAGCGCCTCGAGCTTGAGATTGGTGAATTGGACATTGGCGTCATCGTTTTTCAGGGCCGTATCGGCTTCGAGAAGCAGCGCCATTTTCCCATCCGCGTTGTAATGCGGAATCTTGATCCCATTCACGGGAATGCCCACCGGAACAGGGAGATCCAATTCCTTCTCCTCGGTGGAAGACGGGGCCTTCGGCGTGTCATCCGCCTGCAGGGGAAGGATGGCAAACCCTAGGGTCAGCAGGAAAATTCTAGGCGACAATTTCACGGAGGGCTCGGAGTTGTTTGATGAGACGCGGGAGGTCACGCAACGGCACTTGGTTTGGACCATCCGAGAGGGCTCGGGCGGGATTTTCGTGAGTCTCTAGAAAAACCCCGTCGCAACCGGCGGAAACCGCGGAGCGGGCCAGGACAGGTGCCAACGCGCCATCGCCGGAAGTGGTATCCCCTGCCCCACCGGGGCGCTGAACCGAGTGGGTGGCGTCGAATACCACTTGCGCGCCGAGCTCCTGCATCCAGGGGATCGAGCGCATGTCGGCAACCAAATTGTTGTAGCCGAAGGTCGTTCCGCGCTCGGTGAAGAAATAGTCCCGGCAACCGGCCCCCACGAGTTTGGTGGCGACATTTTTCATATCCCACGGAGCGAGGAATTGGCCTTTTTTGACATTCACCACCCGGCCAGTTTGGGCAGCTGTCACGATGAGATCGGTTTGACGGCAGAGGAACGCCGGGATTTGTAGGATATCGACAAACTCGGCAGCGATTAGGGCTTCTTCGGGCGAGTGAACATCCGTGGTGACCGGAGCCTCGATGGCGGCTCCGATTTCGGCCAGGAGGGCACACCCATCACGAACCGAGGTGCCGCGGAAAGATTTCACCGAGGTGCGATTGGCTTTGTCGTAGGAGGCTTTGAAAACAAAGGACGCTCCCTCGCCATCACAGATTTTTTTGATCCGGGTCGCCATCCGGCGAGTGAAGGCCGGCGACTCGATGACGCAGGGGCCTAGAATAAAAAGGAGTTCCCGGCCACCGAGGGTGTGACGACCGATCTTGATAGGGCGACGCTTTGCCATGTGCGAGCGATCCTATCCGCTCGAATTTCGATCGCGCAAAGATTTTCCCATCTTTTATGCGCACTCCTGATGGGCGGAGACATGCCCCTCGGCGATTTCGCGGAGGTGGGCTAAGGAGTCCAGATGCTGCAAACTCTCCCTCAAGCGGGCGCCACCCGGCAGACCCCGGGTGTAAGACATGAGACGGGAACGCATGGATTTCATCGCCGGCTCCTCCACGCCATTCCACCAAGCGATTTCAAGTTCGGCATGATGCACGATGAAATCCCACTTTTCGCGGAGACCAACCACCGGAGCACTCGCCCCCCCATCCAAGGCCATCCGGATTTCCCGGAAAATCCACGGGTGGTTCATCGCCGCACGGCCGATCATGAGGCCAGCGGCTCCGGATTCTTGCCAGCGCGCCAAGGCGATCGTGGCGGAATCCAAATCGCCATTCCCGATCACAGGAATCCGAACGGCCGAAACGACCGCCGAAATCACTGCCCAATCAGCTTGCCCAGTGTATCCCTGCTCCTTGGTTCGCCCATGAACGGCCAAACGCTGAATCCCCTCGCCTTCCAAAATCCGCGCGGTTTCCGTGGCATTGATTGTTTTCGAATCCCAGCCGATGCGGATTTTTGCGGTGACGGGAACCGACCCGGCCGCCGAGACCACCGAGGCGGCGACTTTTTTCAAAAGCGGACAATCTTTGAGCAGCGAGGAGCCTCCGTTGCGAGAGACCACTTTGTTCACCGGACAACCGAAATTCAGATCAATGAAATCGGGCCCGACCCAGTCGATGACTGCCTTTGCGGCCTCGGCGAGCCGCTCGGGATTCGCACCAAAAAGCTGAACCCCCACCGGACGCTCATCGGGCTGAAACTCGATGTAGCGCCGGGTTCGCTCATTGCGATGAAGGATCCCCTCGGCGGATACGAACTCCGTGGTGAGCACATCGGCGCCGAGATTTTTGCAGAGGCGGCGAAAGACCGTATTCGTCACACCCGCCATGGGCGCGAGGAAAAGCAGCGGGGCTTTTTGCACCCCAGAGGCGGAGTCCATGTCAGGCGGAGGGATCGAGGAGGGCCGAGACCTCGCGTTGAACCTCGGGAATGCGTTCGAACGAAAGTTTGGGATTCGCCAGCACGAAGGTCTCCCCCGTGGCGAGGTGTTCGTAAACCAGCATGTCGTCATCCGAACTTTCCAGCGGCCGGATCACTCGCTTGCGCTCCAACATGAGGGCCAAAATGTAGCGGACATTCGAGTAAGCCGGGTCGTTTTCCTGAATCAATCGGCGCAGCAATCCCTCGGCATCATCGCGAGGCAGTGGCTCGGCGGGCGGCGGGGCGGGCGGCTCGTATTTGGAACGCCAGAAAGAGAACGGCTGGATGTTTTCGTTTCGTTCGTTCCATGCCTCCTCGCTCATGTCCTCTCGAAGGAAGCCCTCCCCCTCGCGAACAAGGATCGTGTAGAAAAACTCACCCTCAGCAAATTCCCGCCCGGTGCGTGAGCACTGGTGGGCCCGTGATTTGATTTCCCAATCGGCTTGCATCATGAAAGTCCCGGAATTCGGAGTCGAGGGAGGTCCCTGTTGGTCGAACGCATCCAGAGCAGATACAGCCCGACGGCGAAAAAAGCGATCATCGGCCCCCAAGCCGCTACAAAAGGGGATACCCGACTCCCCTTCCCCAGCGCGACGAAGAGATTACTCGTCAAAACCAATGCAAAAAATACCGTGATCGCCAGAGCCACCCCACCCAGCACTCCGCGGCGCGAATAAACAATCCCACACGGCGCCGCAACGAATACCACGAGGAAACAAACCATTGGCAACGCCCATCGGTAGTAGAGGTGCGTGCGGTAGGGAGCGAGGCGTGTCTCAGGAAAATCGCTGTTGTATTTCAGATAGTCCCGCAATTCAGGAACCGAAAGGTAGTCCGCATTCATCCGGGAACTCGCCACCCGCCACGGCGTTTCGGAGAAACCCTCGACGGGCATCCTTTCGAGCATTTCGGTTTTCACGATATCGCCATTCGGCTCCATCACCACATGGCGGGCGTTTTGTAAATTCCAGGTCGCGCTGGTTGGATCATAGCTGGCCAGAGAGGCATACCATTGCTCGCGGATGTGCCCATTGGCGTCCTGCTGAATGATCTGCAGATCCTGCATCGTCTCGGTGTCAAGATTGAGGCGGGCCGCATACCAGACGCGGTGCTCTTCGCGGTTTTTGAAGAGGTGCCCGCTGATGGCCCTCTCCTTTTTCTTCCCACGCTTGATGTCGCCGACCACGGTTTTTTTCATACCCGTGGCCTGCGGGGCGCTCTCGTAATTGAAATATGCATTCACTCCGGAGAGGACCAACCCCACCAACATGAGCGGAATGAGAATCCTCACAACGCTGCGGCCCGCTCCGAGCATCGAAATGATCTCGTTGGCGCGGGACATCGCCGAGAGGGCATACAACAACGCCAGCAGCGTTCCGAGCGGCAACGCGATCACAATGATTTCAGGAACCTGCGAGGCATAGTAGCCGAGCAAAACCTCGAAGGTCGCCTGACCTTGGATGAAATCCTGCAAATTGTCGGCAAGATCAAAAATGAACCAAATGCCCACGAAACCCAGAAAGCAGTAGGTGAACGGCACGAGGAATTTTTTCAGGACATATCGGTCTAGAATGCTCATTTCGCGGAAGCCGCGAGACTATCTCCCAGCAGCGCGGGGCGTCAATGTGCCGGAGTCCGGACTTTACCCAAAACCTCGCGGAGTTGCTCGATCAACTCGGGATAACCAGCAGGACGCTCCGCAGGATCCAGCGCCATCATGCGTTCAATCATCTGAACCGTTTCCTCTCGAACTCCGGGCGCAAGGGAACGCAGATCGGCTGGATGTTTCTTCAATTCCCGCAGCGCCTCCAGCGGGATGTGGTCGGTTTCGCAAGGTGCTCGTCCAGCCAGGGCGTGAAACAAAGTCGCTCCAAGACTGAAGATATCGCTCCGGAAATCCTCGGGCTCTTCTGCAAGTTTTTCCGGTGCGATGTAGTTTGGAGTCCCCCAAATCTCCCCGAGCGCTGGCGCGCTCAATCCGAAATCCACGAGCTTCACGGAGTGCGACTCGGTGAACAAAATATTCGCGGGTTTGATATCCCGATGCAGCAAGCCTTGCGCCAGCAGCGCTGCCAATCCCTCCGCCGCCTCGATTCCAGTTTGCAACACGGTTTCCTCATCGAGACGCCCCCTCGCTTGAATCCGATCATCGAGCGATCCGCCTCCGAGAAGTTCCATCGCCAGATAGAAATATCCCTGTGTTTTTCCAATCTGAAAAATCCTGACGATGTGGGCGTGGTCGATCTCGGCGATGGCGTGGGCTTGGGCCTCGTGGTGTTCTATTATGGCGGGATCTGCGCCTGGATCTTGCTTGATGATTTTTGGAGCCACCACGCTGCCGGATTCCGAATCCAGCGCCTTGAAAACCGACGAAGTTCCTCCATCGGCAATCGATTCGAGGATTTGAAACCGGTCGATGTGGCACCGAGCCATGAACTCCACTCCACAAGCTGAACACGCCACGCGGGAGAAAATCCGAATCGTGCTCATATCCATCACCTCGCCACATTCGGGGCATAATTCGTAAAGTGGCAAATCCTCGCCGGGAGCTGACGGATAATCCTCGTGGTTTGGCATGAAGGAAGGGACTGGAGTTTACGGCGGTGGCGAAACTGCACTACCTTCTCCGCCATGTCCAACCCGCCTTCCAACCGCGTCGAATCCATTGCCGGGCCCGCCGATGCCGGTGAGCGCCTCGACCGGTTTCTCGGCGGTCTCTGTCCCGATTTTTCCCGCTCCCGCTTGCAGGGATTCATCCGCGATGGGCGCGCGAGCGTGAATTCCCAGCCCGCCAAACCCTCGCTCGTCCTGCGCGAGGGCGACTCCGTGGTTTTGGAAATTCCCGAGGAAACCCTCCCCTCACCCCTCGCCGCGCAGGAGATGCCGCTGGGCATTCTTTTCGAGGATGAACACCTCCTCGTCCTCGACAAACCCGCCGGCCTCGTCGTCCACCCGGGCGCGGGAAACCGCGAAGGCACTCTTGCCAACGGCCTCCTCCACCACTGCGCGGGCATCGAGGTCGTCGGCGGAACGGAGCGTCCGGGCATCGTTCACCGACTCGACAAGGAAACCTCCGGAGTCCTCGTCGTCGCAAAAACCGAACAAACCCACCGCTCGCTCGCCGATCAGTTCGCCTCCCGCAATGTCGAAAAAACCTACCTCGCCCTCGTCGATGGAGTCCCCCGCATGCCTCACGGAAAAATCGATGCCGCCATCGGCCGACACGCCATCCACCGCCAAAAAATGGCCGTCATCGATCGGGGCCGCGAGGCTCTGACTCACTACCGTGTGTTGGATTCCCGCGAGGGAAAAGCTCTCGTGCAATGCCATCCCAAGACCGGTCGCACGCACCAGATCCGCGTTCACTTGAAACACCTCGGGCATTCCGTGTCGGGAGACCCTGCCTATGGCCGGCGCGGAAAATTTGAGCGTCACATGCTCCATGCATGGAAGCTGGCCTTCACCCACCCCGCATCAGGCCAAGTCCTCTCCTTCACAGCGCCATTGCCCGAGGATTTCCCTGAGTGGGCCCGCGAAGCCTCGCTCCGTGAGGTTCCGAAATTTACAAACACGCATTCGAAATAGAGAACTTCCCGCAACCATGCCCCTTCTCGACCGCCTCGAAAAATCCCTCGGCCGTTTCGCCATTCCTGGCTTGATACGCTATGTCGTCGCCTTCAACGCCTTGGTTTTCCTGATCGTCACATTCGAACCAGGCTACGCGGCCGTGCTGGATCTCGACCGCTCCGCCGTCCTGCGCGGCGAGGTCTGGCGATTGGTGACATGGATTTTCATTCCTGAAACGACCCGGATTCTTTGGATTATTTTCTATCTGCTTTTTACTTGGTGGATCGGCGACATGCTCGAGTCGAGTTGGGGAGCTTTTCGCCTGAATGCCTATTACCTCCTCGGGATGCTCCTCTGCATCGCCTCCGCTCTGATCTTCGGTGTCAGCGGCGGGAATTTTTTTCTGAACCTCTCGCTCTTCCTCGCGGTGGCCACGCTGGCTCCGAATTTCGAGATTCTCCTCTTTCTGATCCTCCCGGTGAAAATGAAATGGGTGGCGCTGTTCAGTCTATTGCTTCCGTTCCTGTATCTGGTTTTCGGGCCGCTCTCGGCCAAAATGATGGTCATCATGTGCCTCGGGAACTACCTCCTCTTCTTCGGCCCCGCGTTCCTACGAAACCGGATCGACCAACGCCAAACCGCCAACCGCCGGGCCCGCTTTGAATCCGCGTCCAAAACCTCGGAATCACTCCATCGCTGCGAAACCTGCGGCGCCACCGAGATTTCCCACCCCGAGGCAGAATTCCGGGTCACCGCAACAGGCCAAGAATTTTGTCAGGACCACCTTCCCATGCGGAAGGCCTAATGCCAGTTGGAGGGCGACGCTCCGTCGGCGCCTTTTTTCCCCACGCGTGCGCAGCGGCATCACATCCACGCCACAATCGCGGGGATTTCATGCAAACCCCGGATCGTGTGGTGAGGAATCACTTCGGCCCGCTCCTCGGAGCCTGGAACTTGAATCCAAATGGCGGCGGCGAGTTTCGCATTGATCGCCCCGGCAATGTCGCGCTCGAGACTATTGCCGACCATGACCGCTCGATCCGCTGAGACACCAAGATCGGAGAGGAGCATTTCAAAAATTTCAGGTTTGGGTTTTCCCACCCCGCGCTCGCCGGACACAGCAATTGCATCGAAGTAGGAACCAAGGCCCGAGGAGGCGATTTTCTCGCGCTGCAAATCCGGAGCCCCATTGGTGAGAAGAGCGACTTGATGCGTGGCCTTGAGGCGAACGAGTGTTTCCACCGCGTCCGGCATGAGTCGCTGCAGTCGGCGCCGCTCGAAGCTGAAATGCTCGGAGAGTTTCTCCGCCAAATCCTCGTCGGGCAGTTCCTGCTCTGCCAGGGCCGTGGCGAATACCTCGACCCGATAGCGCACGGCCCAATTCCTCAACGCGGTTAACTCCGACGCATCGCCTTCGAATCGCCCCCAGAGACATTCATGAAAACTAATTCCGATCCCCTTCGTGTAAGGATGGCATGGACCTTCGCGCCAGAGCCCGGATCCGATCCGGTGAACATCTTTCGCCAACCGAATGGCATCGGCTCCGCAAGCCATCGAGGCTTTTTTCGCCGTCGAGGCCAGCGCCTCTTTGGAAACCGCCTCATCGACGATCAAGGTGTCGTCCAAATCAAAAAGTATCGCGTCAACTGGCATCAACATCCCATTCCACACCGAGGCTCCGGTGTCGAGGCCGCATGATGGATTCCGCAGGAAAACTGATTTTTATAATGAAGACGAAATACCAAAAACTCCCTCTACCTCTGTGCTCTCTGTGCTCTCTGTGTCCTCTGTGGTCAATTCCGCTGAGTTCGTTTCAGGACAACTCCAGCATCCGCCTCACGGACCGCTCGGCCTTGGCGCGGGTTTCCTCAGGGATGTGGATTTGCGGCTCCAGGTTCTTGAGGCAGTCGCGCAGCTTTTCCAGCGTGTTTAATTTCATGTAGCGGCAATCCGCACACGCGCAGTGGTCAGTCGGGCCGGGAATGAAATTCTTGTCCGGAACCTCCCGGCGGAGCCGGTGGAGCATGCCGCTCTCAGTGACGATGATGAAATCCTTCGCGGGATTCTCGCGACAGAATGAAACCATCTTCTCGGTGGAACAAACCTCGTCCGCCAAGAGACGCACCGCGTGCGTGCACTCGGGATGCGCCACCACCACCGCGCCGGGGTATTCCGCCTTGATGCGATGGATGCTCTCGCGGGTGAACTCGACATGGACATAGCAACTCCCCCGCCAGAGATCCATTTTGCGACCGGTCTGCTCCATCACCCACGCGCCGAGGTTTTGGTCGGGCACGAAGAGAATGTTGCGGTCAGCAGGCGCGGCATTGACGATTTTGACGGCGTTCCCACTCGTCACAATCACATCGGAGAGTGCCTTCACGCCCGCACTGCAATTGATGTAGGCGATGACATAGTAATTTTTATCCCGGTGTTCCTCGAGAAACGCGGCGAGCTTTTCGTCAGGGCAGGAATCCGAGAGGGAGCAACCGGCGTCCATGTCCGGAATGACCACGGTTTTTCCTGGGCTCAAAATCTTCGCCGTCTCGCCCATGAAATGAACTCCGCAAAAGGCGATCACCTCGGCATCCGTCGCCGCAGCCTGGCGGCTGAGTCCGAGCGAGTCCCCCACAAAATCGGCCACTTCCTGGATGGCGGCGATCTGGTAGTTGTGCGCGAGGATCACCGCGTTGCGGGCGCGCTTCAATTCGAGGATTTCCGAGATCAAATCGGTCGAAACAGCTGTCATTCACCCACCATGGTCTACTGGGTTTCTCCAATCAAGATCAGGGAAACCCTCGCACCGCCCTCTTCTGATCATTGATGGAGATGAAGCAGACCGTCGCCAAAGAGGAGCACCAACTCAGGAATCGCGACGGTAGTTGGGAAAACGCTCCGAGAGTTCTTTGAGCACCTTGTCGGCTTCCTCGCGGTTGTTGGCCCGCTCGTAGGATTCGGCAGCGCGCGATAAGGCCTTCGGGGCGAGATTTTGGTCATCACTCAGAACCGATACGGAAAGAAAGGCCCGAGCGGCGCTGTCGTAGTCCCCCTCGGCAAAATAAACATCCCCTGAGGCGATGCGCGCTTCGGAGTTGAGGCGGCCTTCGGGTTGCAGAAAGAGGGCTTGGTCCACCGCTTGACGGGCACTCGGAAAACGCTGCAGACCAGCTTCGGCTCGGGCCTTGGCGATATTCCCCCTCGCCTGCGCGGGAGGCTGGGATACAGCGGCCAAGAATTTGTCAGCGGCCTGACACGCTCCGGCAAAATCTCCCAATCCAAGACGCGCCTCGGAAAGAAGAATGAAAATATCCGGAGTGTCTGAGGCCGACTGATCGGCGAGGGGTTGGAGGATTTTAGCGGCTTTGGCGAATTCGCCTTTTTCAATCAAGCCTTGCGAGAGCCAAGCGAGAATTTGGGGAGGCAGAGGCGCGCCTTGATAGCGATCGACCTCGGCCCCGAGGGAACCGAGATCTTCGAGCTGATAATAAGAAAGAATGATCCGAAGCGAGGCCCGCTCGCCGTAGTTTTTTGCGTCGAGCGTGCGGGCGCGGTCGAGGAATGGCAGGGCTTCTTTGTGGTTCTTCTTTTCACTGGCTTCCCAACCAATCCAGTAATTCGCCTGCGCGGCGGCGGCGGACTGCGGATACTTCGCGAGCAACTCGCGAAAGACGGACGCCATCTCGGGATATTTGTTCAGCGTGCCCAGCGTGAGAGCCTTTTGGAGCAAGGCCAATTCCACATCCTTGCTCATCGAGTAATCTTTCAGGAGCAAATCAAAATCCGCCACGGCCTCGGGATAAGCTTTCATTTTTTGATGGGCCAACCCGCGCTGAAAGAGCGCCCCGGAGGCGAGTTTGTCGTTCGGATTTTTGGCGAGGAATTCGGTGTAGGCGCGCACCGCTCCGGCAAAATCTCCCGAAGAGCTGAGTGCCCACGCGAATTTGTAGAGAGCCGCTGTTTGCTGATCTTTGGTGAGCCAGGTGTTCGCCAGAATCGGTTCGTAAGCCCGCGCGGCGGCGGCGAATTCGTTGCGCTGAAAAAGCGATTCGGCTTTGAGCAGTGACACGGCGGCTTTCTGCTTGGGCTCGGCGGAGGTTTGCAAAAACTTGTCGGCTTCGGCAGGCAGCATCGGGTCTTTTAACGCATAAAGAGTCAACAGGCGTTGGTAGAGAATCTCGGGCGTGGCCGACGCCGCGTGTTCGGTAAGAAGCCGGTCGTAGGCTTGGCGGGCTTCATTTTCTCGACCGGTCTGGCGCAGGGAGGCGGCGAGGATTTGGACGACTTCGGCGCGGGCGGCGGGGTCCAATGATGCCTCGGCGGCGGTGGCTGCTTTCACCGCGCCCTCGAAGTCCTTCGCTTGGTAGCGGAGTCGCAGGGATTCCACGAGCGCCTCGGATTGGGTTTTCGGATCAGCGGATTTCTGTGCCGCGGCCTCGAAAAGCGAGAAGGCTTTTGCATTCGCGCCGGATTCCTTGGCGAGCCGTGCCGCTTGCAAGGCGGCGCTCGCGGAGACATCAGGCGCGGTGGCGATTTGCGAAAGGGTCTCGTAGGTCTTGAGGGCCGCCTCGTTTTTTCCACGACGGAGTTGGAGCACTCCAAGGGCCATGGCCGCATTTTCGAGATAGGGATTATCAGCCGTCTGCTCGAGGACGGAGCGATACCGCTCCTCGGCGGAATCCTCGCGTTTCAAGGCATCAAGCCCGCGGGCGGCAAAATAGGTGGAGGCGAGACGAATGCCAGGCTCCTTGGCCTCCCGGGCAGCCAACTCGAATTGGATCGTCGCAGGCTCGTAGAATTTCTCGGCGAAGAGGATTTCGCCCAAACGGAACGCGCCGGCGGCCGCGAACTCGCCGGACTGAAATTCATTCACGAGCTTTTCGTAGCCGATGCGAGCTGCAGCGGGGTTTCCGGAAATGCGGTGGCTTTCGGCGAGTCGGAAGAGCGCCCCGTCCCTCCCCGGCCCACTGGTCTGCAAGATCAGGAATTTCTCGTATTCCGGAATAGCGAACTCGGGCATCTTGCGGGCGTAAAAATTATTGGCTCTGGCAAGCGCTTCCTCGGCTTTGCTGTTCGTCGAGGTGGTTTCCAAAGCCACCGGCGCGGGCTCTGGAGTCGCAATGGGAACAGGCGGGACTACTGGCATGGGAGTCGGCACGGGGTCTGGATTGGCGATAACGACCGGCGCAGGGACTTGGACCGGATGAACGGGCTCGGCGCGGCGGATTTCTGGAGGCAGGTGATCCATCCAGGCGGGATTTTGATAACCCGCCGGATCGACAGCGGTCGCCGGAAGGGCACGCCGCACCTCGACGGGCTCTTGGGCGATCAGCGGGGTTGCCGCGAGAAGCAGCAGGCCGGCAATCCTCATTCGGGACGACTGGTCGCGAACGCGACATTCCAAATGTTTGCCCGACGGCAAGTATCCAGAACCTCGACGACATGGCGGTAGTCGGTGCTCTCGTCGCCACGCAGGATCACGGCCTGATCGGGGTAGAGGGAGGCGATTTTTTGGAGAGTGTCCTGAAGTTCTTTCGCGTTCATTTGGCGGCGGTTCATGACCACGGTGCCATTGCTTTTGACATTAAGGATCACTTCCCCGACAGCCCGCCGGGTTTCCTTTCCCTCGCGGGCTTTCGGGACTTTGACATCCAACTCGGTCTCGTTGCGCGAGAAATTCCAAGTCACGAGAAAGAAAATCAGCAGCAGGAAAACAATATCCACCATCGGGGCGATCTGAAAACCCGGTGCGTTGTTTTGAATGGAGCCACGAAAATTCATTCGTTCAATTCTTCGAGGAGTCGGATTGGCCCGCCCCGAGTTGGGCCATGAGAATGGTGGACGCGGCCTCAAGATCCGAAACCATCGACTGCACCCGGCCACGGAAAAAAGCGTAGGCGGCCATGACTGGAATCCCGATCATCAAGCCGGCGGCGGTCGTCACAAGTGCCTCGGCGACGCCATCAGCCAGCATCATCGGACGCGAGGCCGCGATGTCACTCGCCACGACGGAGAAGGATTTGATCATTCCCAAAACCGTTCCAAAAAGCCCGAGCATCGGCGCGATCGATCCGATATCCGCGAGATAGCTGATGCGTTGATTCCACAGCCCGGCGAGACGAACGCCCTCGGCTTGGGCGATTTCGCGGGCCTCGGCGAGGGAGGCGTTGGAGTTTTGAGTGAGAA
The DNA here is from genome assembly GCA_026398255.1 of Verrucomicrobiota bacterium. Lineage (GTDB taxonomy): Bacteria > Verrucomicrobiota > Verrucomicrobiia > Chthoniobacterales > Terrimicrobiaceae > UBA967. Next base: position 19,648 of record JAPLTG010000032.1, on the reverse strand, counting down.
AATTCATGGAGCGCTCCATCACGCCGGCGATCGCCTGGCCGTGGCGACTGGAGAGCGAGAGAAGACCGAGGTAATCCTTTTTTCGAATCAGAGCCTCGGCCGCCTGCATGTAGCGCCCGCTGACCACCGATCCCCGCCGCATGGAAAAGGTGTAAGCCACGATCAGCATCAACGCCAAAATCGACAAGCCAGCCAGCGGATACATCACCGGCCCGCCGGATACCAAAACCTGCCAGAGGGTTGTCTCGGCGGGTTCCTGCGGAGCAGCCTGGGAAGACATGACGGACGCCAAAAGCGCAATCGCTGTTGCATAAAATTTCATAAGCAAAGAGAGATAACCAATCCGTGAGAGAGTTGGCAAGAGGTGGCGTGGATTACGCCCTCGCCTCTTCGGCTTCGCGGATCAGGGACCAGAAGCCGCTGGTTTTCTCCAGAGCACCGTCCTCCTCATCAAGCGGGAGGTTCGAGCGGAAAAGGAAATCGCGGATGGTGTTTTTATGGAGCACGCGGTGAATGAGAAATCCGTCGGGGTGGCGCTCGAAATAAATCCGGTAATCCCGCGCCCGGTAGCGATGCAGGGAACGACCATCCCTCGAGACACGGCCGAATTTCTCATCCTCCAAGGAGTCCAAATCACTCGGCAAAAAATGAAACTCCGCCAAAAGATCGAGCTGCAAATCTTTCGGCAATGCGGCCATTTCTGCGGCGCTGATGGAGTTGAAGATCACCTGAAACACAACCCCACTTAGCCGACAGCGTGGTTCGGTTGGCAAGAAGGGATTTTTTCTGAACCCGCATTGCCAACAGCTCCGGATTCTGCATTAAATCGACCCCCCGTTCCCTATGGCTAAAAACACCGAATCCCACCAAGAAGAAACCCGAGTTTTCAAACCTTCGAAAGAAATCGCCCGCGAAGCTGAGGTCAAATCCTTCGCCGAATACAAAAAACTCCACGCGAAATCCCTCAAGAACCCCGAGAAATTCTGGGCTCGCGAGGCTTCGAATCTTGTCTGGAGCAAAAAGTGGAAGAAGGTCCTGAACTGGAAACTCCCCTACGCCGAATGGTTCGTCGGCGGTCAACTCAACGCCAGCGAGAACTGCCTCGACCGCCATCTCGACGGCCCCCGCCGCAACAAGGCTGCGATCATTTGGGAAGGTGAACCCGGCGACAAAATGACCCTCACCTACCAACAACTCCACCGCGAAGTCTGCGTGTTTGCGAATATCCTCAAGCGGAACGGCGTTAAAAAAGGCGACCGCGTTCTGATCTACATGCCGCTCATTCCCGAAGCCGTCATTGCCATGCTCGGTTGCGCCCGCATCGGCGCCGTCCACACCGTGGTTTTCGGCGGCTTCAGCAGCGACAGCATCAAGGACCGCCTCGCCGACAGCGGCGCGAAAATTGTCGTCACCGCCGACGCCGGCTACCGCCGCGGACAGATCGTTACCATCAAGCAGAATGTCGATCACGCCCTCGCTGGCAGCACCGAGGTCAAACGCGTAATCGTCGCCAAGCGGACCGATATTGAGGTCAATATCCAAGAGGACCGCGATGTCTGGTGGCACCAAGAGGCCCAGTATGTCAGCGCCGACTGCCCCGCCGTGCCGGTGGATAGCGAGCATCCCCTTTTCATTCTCTACACCAGCGGCTCGACAGGAAAACCCAAGGGCATCCTGCACACCACCGGCGGCTACATGGTCGGCACCGCCGCCACCAGCCGATACATCTTCGATTTCAAGGAAAACGACATCTACTGGTGCACCGCCGATGTGGGCTGGATCACCGGCCACAGCTACCTCGTCTACGGCCCGCTCGCCAATGGCACCACCTGCATGCTCTACGAGGGCGCGCCAAACTGGCCAGAGCCCGACCGCTTTTGGAAGATCATCGCCGAGCAGCGCGTAACCATTCTCTACACCGCCCCCACAGCCATCCGCGCTTTCATGAAATGGGGCGACGATTGGCCGAAAAAACACGACCTCTCCTCACTCCGACTCCTTGGTTCCGTCGGCGAACCGATCAATCCCGAAGCCTGGATGTGGTATCACAAAATGATCGGCGCCGGGCGTTGCCCGATCATGGACACTTGGTGGCAAACCGAGACAGGCGCGATCCTTATCTCACCCCTCCCCGGCGCCACGCCGCTCAAACCCGGCACCGCCACCCTCCCCTTCTTCGGGGTCGATGCCGCCATCGTGGATGACAAGGGCAAGGAATTGCCCCACGGAGAAAGCGGCAAGCTCGTCATTCGCAAGCCCTGGCCCTCGATGCTCCGCACCATTTACGGCGACAAAGCCCGCTACATAAAAACCTACTGGTCCGAAGTCAAAGGCTGCTACTTCACCGGAGACGGGGCCCGCCGCGACAAGGACGGCTATTTCTGGATTGTCGGCCGCATCGACGATGTCCTAAATGTCGCTGGCCACCGCCTCGGAACCGCCGAAGTGGAAAGCGCCATCGTCGGCCATGATTCCGCCGCCGAGGCCGCCGTCGTCGGTCGTCCCGATGAAATCAAAGGCCAAGGCGTCGTGGCATTCGTCGTCCTCAAGGAAGGCCATGCCGCCAGCAAAGAACTCGCCGAGAAAATCCGCTCCCATGTCGCCAAGGCGATCGGCCCCATCGCCAAGCCGGACGAAATCCGCTTCGCCGAAGCCCTGCCAAAAACCCGCAGCGGAAAAATCATGCGCCGTCTCCTCAAGCAAATTGCCGCCGGAGTCCAGATCACCGGCGACACCACCACGCTCGAAGACCTCAGCGTCCTCACGCGTCTGAGTAAGAACGGCGAATAGTCCTGGCCTTGTTGAAAACCATCCTAAAAAGCAAAAGGGCGGCATTCGTTGCCGCCCTTCTTGCGTTCTGTGGAACCGCCCGCGCCAACTGGGAAATCCTCTCCACCCAAATCCTCGGAACCCCCGCCGACGGCGTCGAGGTTGTGGAAACCCAGTTGAAGCGGAAAAACCCGGATGGCCACGCCCGGCTCGTCGCCATCGTGTTCAACACCCGCTCCCACACCATCCGCGTGGTGGATAGCCCGAAACCCGGCGAAACCCGGCTCGCCAGCCTTTTGGAATCCCGCCAAGCGATCGGCGGAGTCAACGGTGGGTATTTCGAGCCCGATTTCACCCCCGTCGGCCTCGTCATTTCGGAGGGAAAAACCCGCCAAAAATTCAAAAAAGCGAAAATTCTCAGCGGCATCGTCGCCACCTCCCCCAAAGGCACCCTGTCGATTTTCCGCTCCGCCCGTTTCGACCCCAATCCCGGCACCTATCGCGAAGCCATCCAATGCGGCCCGATGCTCATCGAAAATTCCGCCCCCGTCTCCGGCTTGAACGCCGAAAAAATCGCCCGCCGCACCGCTGTGGCCACCGGCCCCGCCAACCAAGCCGCCCTCATCTACCTGACCTCCGTCACCCTCGCCGACACCGCCGAAATCCTCTCCCTCCCAAAAATCCTCGGCTCCTGGAAACCCACCATGGCCCTGAACCTCGACGGCGGATCCTCCAGCACCCTCTGGGCCCAAAACACCATCTCCCTCCCCGAAATCAAACGCGTCCGCAATTTTCTAGAAGTCACCCGCCAACCCCGCGAATAGTGGCTTGGAGATTGGCGTAGCATTTTCCTTGCTGATGGGTGGGAGATTGAACGAGATTGGCGTTAGTTCGCTATCGAACCTTTAGGAAGGGTGGCTGAGTCCGGTTTAAGGCACTCGACTCGAAATCGAACGTAGCGCAAGCTACCGCGGGTTCGAATCCCGCCCCTTCCGCCAATTTCCGTTTCACGGAGATTTTTCCATCCCAAGGCGCCAGCGCGTGAGCCAATCTCCGAACGACAAGCAGGAGCTGGCCGAGGATTTGAAAGTCGTGAAGGAAAACGCCGAACCCGCTGCTGTGCTTGTCGACAGCGGCTGTGTCAGCGAAGCCGTCATCGAAAAGATCGAAGCCGAAAACCCCGGCCTCCAAGTCCTGACCGCGATGGAGCGCCAACCTCACGGTCGCACAATCAAGCAACTCGAATAGCAACCCGACCCCGAACCGCCCGGAGCCTATGCCGATTTCGCTACCAGGATGAAACACCGCACCACCACCGCCGCCGGACGAGCACTCTACAAATTGCGGCAGCAAACGGTCGAACCCGTCTTCGGAATCATCAAAGAAGCGATGAAATTCCGGCGCTTCTCAATGCGAGGGCACGCCAAAGCGAGCACGGAATGGAATCTGGTCTGTCTGGCCTACAACCTCAAGCGCCTCCACATCCTCGGAGCCAAGCTCCAAGCGGCATAAAGCAGGAAATTTCCAGCCTCATTGACCCAAACCAAGCCAAACGCCCCGAAATAGAAACCGCGAGACCCGAAAACCAAATTTTCAAAATTCCAGAAATGGGAATCCTGAGATTTCAAATAATCAAACCCCGATAGGCTGCTAGCACGCTCATCGCCCGCATCCAGCCTCTCTGCCTGTTCGTGTTCCTACGGTCGTTCCCTTTGCTACGGCCTTCTTTCGTGCTGAGTCCCACGCGGAACCCGCCTTGGCTTTCGCTACGGTTGCTGTCACTGCTTCCGGTCATTTTCGATTTTATTTTGTTTCTGACTTGTTCATGCCCATGCCGGGCACACTAGTGCGGCCTTAGATCCTGACTTTGAGCAATTTAAGACCGCAAGCGAGACACGCGCGCTAGATTAAAAAGGCCAATCGGTATCGAGTGCCCTTCAGGCGCCCACTGCGAACAAGGGCCCCCATTTCCACCAATTCTTGCAGGTCTCGGGTTGCCGTAGCCCGAGAGGCGCCCGTGATTGCCAAATAATTCTCCGCACTCAGACCACCTTGGAACCCAGCGGGGCCTTCGCGGGTCATGCGGAGGAGGACTTTTTCCTGCCTCTTGTTCAAAAGACCACGCAACCGGTCGAAGAGCTTTGTCTTTTCGATCAAGAATTCAACCCAAGTTTGCGCTTCGGCTTGTGCAGCAAGAATGGCTTCCGCGAAATACAACAACCACTCCGTAACCTCGTTCCGCTTGTTGGCCCGCTCAAGCATTTCATAGTAGGTTTTGCGACCACGATGAATCGTTGCCGAAAGAGCAATCAGCACCGGATGCCCGAGACCCTCTGCAAGGCATTTTTCCGCCAATGCCCTCGCAAGACGTCCGTTGCCGTCTTCAAAAGGATGAATGCTCACAAAATAAAGATGGCAAAGACCTGCCCTCGTGAGGATTGGTAGACCATCAGGTCCGTTCGGGCCCGTTCTCGCATACCAGTCCAGAAATTGGGACATTTCAGAAGGCACCGCCGAGCAGGACGGCGCCTCGAAATGCACTTTTGGATCGTGGAGCGAACCCGAAACCACTTGCATCGGATCACCTTCCAGTCGGTAACCAGCGATCTTTTCCAAGTCGCTTCGGCCATTCATCAGCAGCGAGTGCCAATGCGCAAGCCGCGCCTCATCCACCGGGGCCTCAAACTCCCGGTGGAGTTCCGCCATCAATTGTGAAATCCCCAACTCGGCAGGGGGAACCCGGCGATGATCCGTGGCCAAGCCGAACTGTCGCCGGATCGAGGAGACCACGCTGTCGCGATTGAGCATTTCCCCTTCGATCTCCGAGGATTTCACCGCCTCCTCGCTCAGGAGTTCCACCTCCAGCGGCGCCCTGGATTCATTGGCCAAGTGCTTGAAACTCCCAAAAAAAACGCCCGCCGCCCTCAAGAATTTCTCCTCCAGTGCAGCCAACCGGTTCGCATCAAAACGAAAATGCGGCCAGTCGTCCTGCTGCCAATTCCAGCGTTTCAAAGTCTCCATGAGTTAAAAAGCCATGCAATATAACTCATGAAAAGCTATTTTTTCGAGTTATATTTTTGAGATTTATGAATCAGTCTCCTCCCCTACAACTTCGACTTCGTGGATTTCTCCACTCTCCTGGGCAAGGCATGCGAGGTTGGCGCCCAGCAGAGCGATGAACCCTGCCATTGTGATTCGAAAGAAGTTCTTCATCGGTAAGAAAGCCTCATATCGAAGAAGAGGTGCTCGGGAATATCGCTGCCTGCATCGAACCGCTGGATCTGTGTCGAGCCGCCCGACGGCAGTGGGAAGGCTTTAAAATCATGACCGAGGATTTTGCCGGAGCTGAATTTTCTGCCTACCCCTCCCGGCACGCGAATCCGGCAGGGTGTCGTCCCGACATATGCATCGTTGAACTCGATCCTCGCGCCGGGCGATGATCCCCGAAACTGGCCAGTCCGAAAACCATCATCGGCCAATCCGAAGGGTTGGGCCCTCGGCTCTCCCATTCCAAAAAAAGATGCTCCCCCAACCTGAAATAGTGCGCGGACATTGAGCCACTGCATCCTTCCGCTCCAAAGGCCGCTCGCCGCCCCTTCCGCCATTCTCCGCTACTCCATCAGAACCAGTTCACCTGTCGGTTTCTTGAAGGGCAGGATGCGGTTGGCGGTGCTGAGGTTTTGCTCGAGGATTTTTTGGATTTTTTGAGCGGCTTTTCCGTCTCCGAAAACTCCGGATCCGTTGGACATCGCTCCGTGGCTTTCGGGGTTCACCAAAAGCTCGTGGCCCGCGCGGAGGATTTCTTGGACATCGGTTCCGACGAGACGAAGCGTGCCGGCCTCGACGCCTTCGGGTCGCTCGGTTTCGCGGCGCAGGACGAGGACGGGCTTGCCGAGGGCGGTGGCTTCTTCTTGGACCCCGCCAGAGTCGGAGATCACAAAATAGGATTGGTGCAAGGCGGAGAGGAATTCCTCGTAGTTCAGAGGCTCGCAAAGCGTGACGCCGTTTTGCTTGGAAAGAATGGGCTGGATCAACTCGCGGACTCCGGGGTTCGGGTGCATGGGAAAAAGAAAGTGGGCCTCGGGATGCGAGTCGGCGAGGTGCTTGATGGCGAGAGCGACGGATCGCATGGGGAGTCCGATGTTTTCGCGGCGATGGCAAGTGACGAGGACGAGTTTTCGCTGCCCATTCAGAATGCCGGGACGAATTTCGCTGTGGCGAAGGTGCCGAGACATCCAATGCAGGGCGTCCACGACGGTATTGCCGGTGATATAAATCGTGGCGTTGTCGATGTTCTCGCTTCGAAGCAAATCCGCGGCGTAGGGGGTCGGAGCGAAGTGCCATTGCGCGATGCGGGTGAGGAGGGTGCGATTTAATTCCTCGGGAAATGGCGAGTAGCGATCATGCGAGCGCAGGCCGGCCTCGACATGGCCGACTGGAATTTTGTGGTAGAAAGCGGAGAGCCCCCCGATGAGAGCAGAGGTCGTGTCGCCTTGGACGAGCACGGCATCCACGGGATGATCGGAAAAATACGCGCCGAGTTCTGTGGATAGGATCGCGGTAAGGTCCCAGAGCTTCTGGCGTGGACGCATGACTTGAAGATCCACATCGGCCGTGATGCCGAAATTCTCGAAGATTTGCTCCACCATCTCGCCGTGCTGGGAGGTCGAAATGGTGATGGGTTGCAGGTGGTCGGAAAAACCGAGGGCACGGATCACGGGAGCGAGCTTGATGGCTTCCGGACGGGTTCCGACAATGACGGCGATCGTTTTTTTCATAATAAGAAATCAGGGGGCGAGAAGTTCAAAGCGGAGGGGCCAACCCTCGCAGCGATCGAAGATTTCCCGCAGTTCGCTAGGGGACAGCATGCCGCTCAGACGCATGACCAAGCCGTCTCCATCGAGATGGTGGACGACGACTCCGGTCTTGGCGCTGAATCCCGGAGCCAGAAGGTCCTCACAACCCCGAGCGACCTGATGGTCATGATCCGCGGCGACATCCACGCCGCCGCAACGACGCAGGGCGTTGTAAACTTGTTTGCGGTTTGCGAGGCCGAGTTGGACGAGCATGCGATCCATCGGCGTGCTGACGAGGCGGGCCATATTTTGGATACGCTCGGTGTTTTCCTTGGTGAGAATCTCGGCCTCGGCGAGTTCCTGCAAAAGCGAGGAATGAGGCATTCGGAGGCGCTCAAATTTGCGCCATGCTGTTTGAAAACCCCGTGTTTTATCGGAAACAAGAGGCGCTTCCGTGCCAAGAATCTTGTGCATCCTGGCCGCAATGCCGGGATGAACGGGAGAGCGCGCGGCGATTGAGCCATCGAGCATTGGCAGCAGCCCATGAAGTTCGCAAAAGAACGGCCCAAGAGCGCGAATGATCGAAATGCTCGGAGCGGCATTGACTAGGGCGGTGGGAGACTCGGGCAGCAGGAGGGGAAATGCACGCGGCTTCAAAATCCGTCGCGGATAGGCGTGGTTGCGAAGATTTGTGATTTGAGTCGGCGCGGTCAGGACTGGTTCCACCGGGGTTCCTGCCGTTTCCACCACGCGATTCAAATCCCGCTCGGTGGGAGGCTCCGCAAAGGCGAAGACCGTGCGTCCATCATCACGGCGCTGCAGGGGCATGGCCTCGTGGCGAAGGGCCTTTTTTTCAGGCCACGAATCGAGGAGACTCAGGTCGATGATGGCGACATCGACATCGCCGACATCGAGGCCGGAATGTTTGGACCAAATATCGCAGAATTGCCCCTCATCGATCAGCCCCATCTCGAGTAGCGCCCGCGGTGCGGAGCGATCCCTGTTTTTTACCAGAATGTTCTCCAGGTCGTTGCGAAGGACATAGCCTTCGTCGATCAGCAGATCTTCCACGGAGCGGTTAAATTCCCCCAGTTCCGCACTTCCTGGGAAAGTGTGTGTCGTCTTGGCCCAAGCCAGGGGTTTTCCAAGGAGGCGGTGGCGCGAGTAGACGACGATGGCCCAGAAGGTGGCTCCCATGTTGATGAAATTCACCACCGGATAGCGCGGGATCGAAAAGATGCCCTGCTTCCATCCATAAACATCGGTGACATGGTAGACCTTCTGCCCGACCCGGTAGCAAAGCAGGGCGGTGTCCACAAGAACGAGCTTCCAAAGAAGGCCGTTCGCTTCGAAGAGTGGCGGCAGATAAAACGAATTGGCCAACACCGTGTGGCGGATTCCGATATCCGCGATCATGTAGGCCACCGCGCAGTATCCGGCGGCGTTGATGGTGTGGACGACTGGCGCCCGGCGATCACGAACGAGGGTGTATTTCGCAGCGAGCCCCCCCTTCCATCCTTGATGCTCCCAGCTTTGAAACGCCGTGCCAATAATCCAGCGGGCTTTTTGCCGAACAGCCTGAAAGAAGCGTCTGGGAAAATTTTCCCTCACTGCGACGCGTTCCGTGATGTTTTTTCGGGAAATCTCACGGCCCTTCGCGTCGCGACGCACCACTTGTCTCTCGACCGGATTTTCAATGAAACCCGTCCGAAAACCCATCGCCGCGAGTTTCATTCCCACAAAGTAATCCTCCGCCAGACTTCCATCAGGAAATGGCACGCCGTTATTCTCCTCCGCGAGCTGATCGAGCGATTTGCGTGAAAAGGCTGTCCCGACGCCTGCCGAGGGAACGACACCACCGATTGCTTCGCGGGCATACATGTCCTTCACATGCAGCTCCGCAAACTCATCGAGGTAGGTATTGCCAACCCAATTCGTCAACGGAGGCAGCTCGAGGGGGAAAACAGGAATTTGCCCCATGTCCAAAATCTCGGGGACATAGTGATTGTAAACCTTCAGCGTGAGCGGATGCAGGATGTCCTCGGCGTCGTGGAGGGCGATGATCGCGTATTCGCGCCGGCCCGGGATTTCGCAGGCCCGCATGGTGTTGAAAATATAGTTCAGGCAATCCGCCTTCGAGGTCGGCCCGGCGTGTGGCACGACCGCTTTGTGCACACGCGGGGAGATTTTCACCAACTCATCGACGCACCGGTTGGTTTCCGGATCATTGGCATAGACGCCGATGAAAAGATCGTAGTTCTCATAGAGGAGCGTCTTCCTCGCATAGTCCGCCATGCGGTTGACGATTCCCCCTTCGTTCCATGCTGGAATGAAGATCGCGATGAGTTTTTCCGGTTCATTGCGGAGGGTTTCGATCGGCACCGGTGGCTCTCCGCGTCGGCCTCGCAACCGTCGGAGGATTTGAAGGTCGAAAAATAAATCGTCGATTCCAAAAAGGAAAAAACCAACGGCGGCCGTGTAGGCCATCATGAGAAAGAGTGAATTGAGGATGTCCATGGCGTGATTACCAGCGAAGGGATAGCGAGGCGGTGATTCGGAAATCCGAGTAGGCGGTGTCGAGGTCACCTCGCGTGTCCCCCTCATTCCTGCCCAGATAACTGCCGACGACATATTCGACGCTGGTGGTAAAGACCGCCGCGCCGACCGGCGAGGTGACGAAGCGCATTCCCGGGCCGGCCTCGAAGTAATTGTCGTAGTAGTTTCCCTCGGTATCCATCGTCAGGTTTTCGAAAGCATACGCATCAAGAGCCGCCGCCTTGCCGAACTGCGCGAAGCGGATTCCTTGCCGCGATTGCCCGTAGGCAATGCAGTCGGCAAGCCGGGTGTAGTAGGCCGCGTCGCCTCCAGCCTCCACAAACCAATCCCACCTCAGTTGGGCTGGACTCCAGGTATTTGGCATCCAGTTGGCGACGGATTGGGGAATCACCGGAAGACCTCCCGGCGCGATGGCTTGCAGGTCGGAAAATGCCCATTCCTTTCCGGGGCCCCACGCCCAGAATCCATTGACACCCGTGATGAGTTCCCAAAACCACTGCCCCCGATGTTGCTCGGTTCCTCGAAGGTCTTTTTGAATTCCACCCAGCGCATAAAGGGTGAACGACTGCGTGGCGAATGGCCGAATCCTCGCGCCGGCGTGGAAGCCTGCGAGGTTTTCGTTGTAGATCGTCGATAATCCCTCGGCTCCGTTGCCGTAGGGATCGGAGTCCAAACTGAAATCCGCCTGCACGAAGGGCTCGATCCACCGTGCTCCGGGCACAAAAGTTCCTTGGCGAAGGCGTCCATTGGCCACCCCGATATTGAACCGCTGGAGATAGCTCGCGTAGAGATCGAGTTCCCCCCACGACCAGCGATCGAGATTGTAGGGAGCCGCCAGGGCGTCGATCTCCATTGCTGCTTGCCGGCCCTCCGGGGCATCACCGTATTGCTCGCGGAGGCCGCTCCAAATTTGAAATGCCTCCCGAGTCTTTCCCTCCTTCATGAGCAGGGAGGCGAGTTGGAGTTGGGTTTCCTTGGAGGAATTTCCGGACTCCGCCAATCGACTCAAAATCGCGAGGGCCTCGCTGGTGCGCCCCATCCGCCCAAGGATCCCCGCTTTTTCCTGCAACAAATCGGGCGTCGCCTCGTTTTTCCGCTCCAAAGACTCGATCGCAGTCAGAGCTTTTGAATCTTCTCCGCTGGCGAGGAGATCATAAACAGTCTGCCGGCGGTCCATCCGGGCTTTCCTTTCGAGATAGTCCCGCTGGGCCTGCAACTGCGCGGCGCTGGGAGGTTTTGCCTTGGCGGCGCGCTCCACCTCTTCGGCCCGATCCAGGGCCGTCAGGCTCGATGCGGCCATCGCGGCCATTTCTGGATTCCAGGATTTCGAGAGACGATCCAAAAGGACCCTCGCCTCGGTGTGGCGGCGACTGAAAACCAAGGCACTCGCCAATCGGAATGATAACGCCTCATTGCCGGGATCGGCTGAGCTGGCTTGCTTGAGAAGATCCGCGGCGGCGGCGTGCGATCCCTCGTTGGAGAGAATGTTGGCCTGCTCGAGAAGCTCGAGCGGTTGGGCGTGAAGGCTGGCGGCAGCCAGAATACAGGGAAGGAAGAATTTCATGGATGATGTTGCGAAAGGGGTTCAGGAACTGCGGTGAGAGGGTCGATGGGGGCGATGCCAAAGGATCGGGCGGCATCGGCTAGGGCGCGCATGGATTGGAAGGGAAGCCAGGCCGGGATCACGACACCCGCGACAGCTCCACGGAATGGAATGATGTCCCGGACTTGCGTGCGGATGGAGGAGACAAGGTTCCCATCCAATCCCCCGCGCACATTGGCCGGCCACAACCACCCCCCGCCCGCGAGACGCATCGGGGCATGGATGAAAAACGGACTGATTGGATCATCCGGCGTTCGGGCAAATGTCGGGCGCCCAATTTGAATGGCCGTCGTGTCCGGTTGGTCGGGTTCCTCGATTCCACAGGGCTTCACGGGAGCGAATTTCTCGGCCTCCTTGAGCCCCTCGCCTCCCCGGACGAAAATCCTTCCGCCGTGCGATTCGGCATATCGGAGCGCCGCGAGAAATTCCTCACGTGGCATGGGGGTGGTTCCCTCGGGGAGGTCTCGCATCTGCGCCGTCACCGCGAAGGGAATTCGGTCGTGGGAAAAATAATCCACCAACCTCCGAAAGGAATCGGGCGAGCACGAGGGATTGAAGTCCCGAACGATGAAAAGAATCCCCGGCGCGGTGCTGACTCCCGGGGAGAAGAGGTCCATCACCGCATCCGAGAAAACCATCGAGAGCGGAGGCGCCGTAGGAAGCGCGGCAAATCCCAGACGATTGCCAGACCTCCAGCAAATCGCCTTTTCACCATCCGCCCCATGAATTCGAGCAAGGATCAGCGAGGAATCGACGGCCGCCGGAAAATACGGATCGACCTGGGCGGGCCATTCCCTGCCGAGGTAAACGAGTTGTCCCTTGGGCAACGACTCGGACGGCTTGGATGGACGCGGTGAATCTGGAATGGCCAGGGTCGCCGCCGCTCCGATGCCCACGAGTGGTTTTTTGGTTTTCTCGAGATACTCAAGGCACGGGGCCGACATGGCGGGAAACCCTCCAATGCCAGCCACCACGATGCGGGAGGCTTTTTCCATGTCCGCCAGACGAACTTCACTCCCCATGCGGCGTTCGATGGCGGGGTCAAAGCGCGCCAGCAGGATCGCAATCGGCTCGATCTCGTTCTGCAACGAGAACGGTTTGGAAGGCGAATCGTAGATCAGCAGGGTGCTCCCGCCAGCCAAGGCCGTTCCCGCTAACGCAAAACCTAGAAACAACGCGGCAAGCCTCACAGTTCGTCTCCCTTCTCGACGGAATGATTTTTGTGGCGGCGACGAACGACGAACCGCTGAATGAGAAACAAACTCGCCAGAAGCGCCATGGCGCCCGTGCCAATGCCGATATTCAAGGCCGTGGCTGCCAAGCCCGCCTCGGTAATCTTGATCTCTTTGGCCTCCAAATCCTCCACGCGCCGGATAGGGGAAAACGCCAAGCGCATCTTATCCGAAAGCGAAACCTCGTGGACCGACCTCACATCGTAGGTGAGAAGGCGCGAGTCGCCATCCAGCGCCGAGATGGTGCCTCGCAGCTGCTCGAAAATCCCGGGATTGTTGATGAGGGCGATCGTGGCGTTGCCGCCGTAGTTCTCGAGTCCCCCGATCGCGGCAAAAAACTCCCCATCGGTCCATGGCGAGGCCACGAGTTGCACAAAGCTGAGATTGGGATCGAAATCAGTGACCGGCACTTTCTCCCCGCGAAGGATTATTTCGTCGCGGTTGATTCCCCCACCCTGAACGATGAGTCGGCTGTTTTCTCCGAAAGCTTCGGGCCACTGAAAGGCGGACCCCAGCACCAAGCCGGAGCGTTTTTCGACGCGATGCGGCTCGGGAGGAATTTCGGGGCCAAAGGTCGCGACTTGTGGCCAAAGAACCGGCATGTCCGGCAGGCGAGACCCCAGGTGCATGCCGATCGTTTTGATCAGATCGTTGCGAGTGGAATCCGAATCCTCGGGCACCAGCAGAGCGGCTCGCCGAAGGAAGGCATCCCGCAGGCAGAGCAGGTTCAAGCGCGAAAGGTCGTCGATCTTCAAGGGAGTCGTGCGGAGGTCCACCACGGTCTCGCCCGAGATATTCAACCAGGCCCGCTCCGCGTTTCGGTGGGCGCAATCCACGCTTCCGATGTCCAGATAGCTCGATACCGTCATCAAGGAAGGGTCTCGGCCAACGATTCCAGCCGGGATCGAGAGACGCTGTTTGACCCGACCCGAATTATTGGGAGCGAGTGCCACGCTGCCCAGAACCGCATCGTTCAAGCGCGCATCGAACGCGGAGGCTCTCTCGAGCTGATCGGCGTGGGTGAAATCGAAATCCACATAACCCGCGCCGGTTGTTTCAAAACCTGGCGGAAACGAGATTCGGCGCGAGGTGCTATTCCGGAAGATTCCGCGCAGGAGGATTTCGCCATTTTCCAGCGAGGAGAGCTTCAGCGGCCCCACCTCGGGCTGGGAGATTTTTTCCACCAACGGCGAGATCTCCGGCTCCTTGGCGATGATCCAGGGATTCGATGGCACACTCCGCAGGGCGACGGCACTGCCGAGTGTCAGGGCGGCCTTTTCCAATCCGGCGCCATCGGCACCACTCAGAATGATCCAGCGGCGCTGGGTGGTTTCCGGCGGGCCGTAGATCAACTCGGCGAGGAATCCCTGCCCCGGCTGGAGTTCCGAGAGGGCTTTCTTGATATGACCCGGCAGAGGTTGCTCCGCCAACTGGTCGCGCGTGCCGATCAGCACTCCGTTGCGGCTCTCGCAGACTTCCGAAAATTCGCCAATGTCACCGACAGAGACGGCCTCTGGCGGGGTGTAAACCGTCTGCCCAAGCCGGGCCGCGGCGATGAGGAAGGACCGGAGTTCCGGGTCCCCCGACTCCTCCGGCAGCAAAAGTGAGACAACGGGTGCGGCCTTGGTTTTTTTAGCGGGGGAGCGGAACTCCGGGAGTTGCATGAGGACGGGCTCGGTGATCGAGTCTGGGAAACGCTGGATTTCCGTGAAGAGCGGCAAATTGGTGTAGGCCACCCGAACGACTGACTCCGGCCCGAATTCCATCCAAGCCGCGGGATTGTCCACATCGCGGCAGAGGGTTTGGGTGGTTTGCAGAAGGCAGCGAACGGTGAGTCGATTCCAGCCCGCTTGGAGCACTCCCTCGGGGATCGGAACGACGAGGGAGTTTTCAGTTTGTTTCTCCTCTCCCTTTGGCTCGTGTCCAAGCCGGGCGCTGACGATTTGGCGCTCATTGATGGTGACAGTAAATGTCGAGACATCGAGGAGGAGCGGCGAGGAGCGGAAGCCCAGAACCATCTCGCTGCCCGGATCGAGTTGAACATGCTCGGGCAGGCGGAAGGAAAACTCCCGCTCGGCCAGAACGCCCTCGAGTCGGCCATCGCCGGATTGGAGCAAGGGGAGTTCAAATGTGGCCTTGCTCCGTCCCGATTCGAGCGGAGCGGATTGGACGGGGAGCATGGAGAAAGCGACCGCTGCAGCGATCGTGAGGATTCGGAATTCAGGATTTTTGATTTTCACGGTTGGTATCTTAAAAAATTGCCGGCGGCGCGGTATGGGGTGAACCCCCTCGGCACGCCACCGGCGGGTTTGGGTTTAGGAGAAGCGAAGTGGCTCGTGGCCCTCCATGCCTTCAGGAGAGAGGAGGAATTGAAAAACTTGCAGGCTTCGTGCGCGGAAAGCGCCGGAGCAACTCAGTAGGTAAAGTCTCCACATTCGGACGAATTCCTCGCCGTAGCGGAAACGGAATTCCTCGCGGGATTTCATGAACGCCGACTCCCACGCACGGAGCGTCGGCACATAATATAATCCCAGGTTGTGAAGGTCCTCGGTGACGAATAATCCCTCCGACGCCTGGAGCACTTCCGAGGCGGTTGGGACCATGGAATTCGCGAAGATGTATTTCGAAATCCACCGGTCGCATGTCCGCCGGATTTCATTCGCGGTGATCGTGTGCAGGAGAAAAAGCCCGTCTGGCTTGAGGCAACGGCGGACTTTTTTCATGTAGGTCAGGTGATTTTTTGGCCCCACATGCTCGAACATTCCGACGCTCACGATGCGGTCATAGACGCCATCCACATCGCGGTAGTCCTGCAATCGAATATCCACGGGCAGGTCCGCACAGAGGTTGTTGGCGTAGCGGCACTGCTCCTCGGAGATGGTCAGCCCCACCACCTCGCAGCCGTAGTTCGAGGCCATGTGTTGGGCGAGGCCTCCCCAGCCACAACCAATGTCGAGCACCCGCATTCCGGGGCTCAGACCCAGCTTGCGGCAGATGAGTTCGATCTTCATTTCCTGCGCGGTGGCGAGATCCGCCGTGCCATGGAAATAGGCACAGGAGTATTGCATCGAGGGGTCGAGCATTGATCCGAAAAAATCATTCCCGAGTTCGTAGTGCTTCCGAGCCACCACCCGGGCGCGGGATTTGGTTTGGAGGTTCAGAAGGATCGAGAGGGCGACTTCCACGATCGCTCCGAAGCTCGGCTGGATGCGGTCGTATATGCGACTGCGGATCGATCGGTAGCAAAGCTCCTCGATGTCGTCGCAGTCCCACCAGGATTCCATGTAGGACTCGCCGAAGCCGAGCGTTCCCTCCGCCAGAACCCTCGCGAAAAACCGCGAATCATTCACGCGGATGTCACAGGGACGGACTCCATTGATTTGAATATCCGCCTCGGCGAAGAGATCCGTGACGATCTTTTCGGCGCGGGCGACTTTGGCGGGTGCGGCACCGCGTTTGAGACGCGGCGCAGGTGCGGGTGCGGTGGCGGTGCTCATGAGCGGCGGAACCCCTGAGTGTTTTCGAGGATTTGGAGAAAAATCCGGAGTCCGTCATTGGACTGGCGCTTCAGCCATTCCATGTGCGGTTCATTGGCTGGATCATCGAGGAGACCCGGCAGCGGCATGTCGGGGATGACATCGAAGAGTTCCAACTGCTCTTCCGCTTCGAGGTCGAAGAATTGGTTTTGTTTCATAGGCGGGCATCGATAAGCCCACCTGCTCCCCGCCTCCATGGGGTGATCGCCTAAAATCCCCTCCAGACCCGCTTCAAAAGCCCTTCCTCCACGAGACTAGGGCCAACACCCCATAGATCGCCGGCCCTCGGGAAAAGATAACTCTCCCCGGGAAATGCTGGCACGGGGCCGGCGGAATTCCCGACCAACCATCCACTCCAAAAATTCATCATCCCAATGGACCACCTGATCGAACAATGCAGCGACATCGCCGGCGTGAAGCCCGGCCACCGGAAATTTCAAATCGTCATCGTTTATGAAAACCTCGTCTCCGCCGCCCGGGCCCTCCGGGCCTGCGAGTTTCTTCGCGGGGAAGTCGGCGAGTCGGTCTCGCTCGGGGTCAACATCTGGAAAATGGATATCCTCCAAGATGGCGACTCGCGCCGTTCTGCCGTCCATGCCTCATCGCTCGCTGATGTGGTGATCGTCTCGGCCTCCGGTCGCGAGCCAATCCCATCCGCATTACGCCAATGGGTGGAGTCTTGGTTGCAACTCGACCAAAGCGGACGCGCCGCGCTTTTCGCTCTTTTCAGCGACCATGTCGGACCCAGCGCGATCTCGGTGGCCGCCTACCTTCGGCGAAAGACCATTCTCAACGGCATTGATTTTTTCTGCCACCCCCCGATCGATAGCCACCGCCTCAGTGCCGCCTCCGATTTGCAACGCGCTCTCCGCCCCTCTTCTTCCCAGAATCCCGACGAATGGCGGCCAGGCGATGAAAAGGAAGCACTCACGGCGTCTTCGGCCTTCGAATTGGTCGAGGATTTCGCGGCCGACCTGCGCGCTCGCTTTGTCGCCATCGCCACTCACGACGGGGACCGGAGCAAGGAATCTTGGAAGTCGAGCTACACCCACCAACTCTTCTCATGAGGATTAGCTTGTGGTCTCATTTTTTTAGGAAATAAAGGAGAGCCATGCATTCCCCACGCATGGGATCAATATCCCCCACCTCCTCCCTAACTCATCCTATCACTCCTCATCCCGCTCCTCGTAGCATGATCGACTTACACCAAGGGGAGATTTTTCGACCGGTCGATTTCACCCAGGCAGAGGTCCCGGCCCCTGCTTCCAAGAAAACCAATCACCGATCGATCCTCGAGCATTCACCCGACATCATCCTGAGAATCAGCGCGGACGGTTGCCTGCTCTACGCCAACCCTCGGAGCGAGGAAATTCTCGGGACGAAGCCGGAGTTTCTGATTGGCAAGAATTGCCGCGAGATCGGCTTGCCCGAGGCCATGTGCGAATTCTGGAAAAAACTCGTTCAAAGCACGATCGTCGCTCGAACGACAACCTGCCGGGAGTTTACCATCCAGTCACCCCATGGAGCGAAGCACTACGAGGTGCGAGCATGCCCGGAATCCGATGACACCATCGAAGCGCTATCCATCATCGCCACCGTGCGGGATTTGACCCGCCACCGGATCTGTGAAAGCGGACTCGCCGAGGCCGGCCAGCGCTTGCTTTATCACATGAACAACTCCCCTCTCGCCGTGATCGAGTTCGATTCCGAAGGGCAATGCCTTTCGTGGAATCACAGGGCGGAGGAGTTTTTCGGCCCGCCGAAATTCCGCGACGGCCAACCCCTCACAGCCCCCATGCCTCTGGTTTACCCCGAGGACCGTAAGCGTTTTCAGGAAGCCTACGAATCCGTGGGAAACTGCACGCAGATGAGTGGATTCGTGACCACCCGCTTCATCCACCGGAACGGAAATGTGTCGCACGGCGAGTGGTATCTCTCCGGCCTTGTTGATGAGAATGTCACCTGCCGATCGATCCTGTGCTTCCTCAATGATGTGAGTGACCGCGAGAAGGTGGAACAAGCCCTTCTTCGCAACCAGCAGGATCTCGAGGAGATGGTCCTGAGCCGCACGACGACCCTCCGCCACATCAACGAGGAACTCGGAAACGAGATCTCGACCCGCAAGCACCTCGAGCGCGAGTTGGTGAAAGTCAGCGAGCGGGAGCACCGACGGCTCGGACACGATTTGCACGACGGCATCTGCCAGGAACTCGCCGGGATTTTCTACTCGATCCAAGCCATCGCCAAGCGCCTCGGCAAAAGCTCCCCCGTTCAGGCCTCGCTCCACGCCATCGTCCAAGCCGTGCAGCGTTCCATCCACCACACCCGCTTGCTCTCGCGAGGCCTCGCCCCGATCGAACTCGAAAATGGGGAACTGCCCACGGCCCTGGAGCAACTCGCCGCCGACACCGCCTCGCTTTTCGAGATCGATTGTGAATTCGAGTGCCCGGAACCCTCCACCAAGTTCTCCCCGGAGGTTTCCTCGAACCTCTTCCGCATCGCTCAAGAGGCGATCCAAAATGCCATCAAGCACGGCCATGCCACCCGCATCCGGGTGGCCCTGCATCTCAAGAAACGCGATGGCATCCTCACGATCACCGACAACGGCTCTGGAATCGAAAACAAGAATGTCAATAAAGGCGAAGGGAACGGCATGGGGCTCACGATCATGAGACACCGCGCCGCCCTCATCCACGGCAGCGTCTGCGTCAACTCCCACAATGGAAGCGGCACCAGCGTTCATTGCACTTTTAAAAAATGAAGAAGACCAGCCGAAGAAAACCCAAAAGCGGGATCCTGCTCGTGGATGACCATCCCCTTGCCCGGGTGGGCGTGCGCCAAATGATCGAGACAGACCCGAAATTGGAGGTCTGTGGCGAGGCTGGCACGGCCGCAGAAGGCTTATCGGCAGCCATCGCCCATTCCCCTGCCCTCGTGATTTCCGATGTCACGCTGCCGGGCCGGAGCGGGTTTGAACTTGTGCAAGATCTCGCGGCCCGCTGTCCCCACCTCCCAGTGCTCATGCTCTCGATGCATTCGGAATCTACCTACGCCCGCCGCGCCCTCGAGATCGGCGCCCGGGGCTACATCATGAAATCCGCGGATGGGGACGAATTGCTCCAAGCGATCCACACCGTCCTGAACGGGTCCATTTAC
>JAPLTG010000005.1 GCA_026398255.1 Verrucomicrobiota bacterium | reverse complement strand
GAACCTTTGGACCTTCGGCCACTCGCGTGTGTTGCAGGCACTCGCGGGTTCCGCCAAGGACATTGGATCAATCATTTCGGCTTGCCCAGCGCTGGTTGCTACATGACTTCATACCGTCACGAATCCACGCGAATCGAAAAAATGGGGTAGGGTCGCCTCGCCGAGGGGACCCAAGATACAGGCGCGAATGCGCCGTCTCTCCCTCAAACCCAAATCCTCCCGCAGAGCCGCCAAGGCGCCGAGAGACAAACAATTGTAGCCGCCCCACGCAGTTGGGGCGCAGGGTTCGGCTACCGCCTACATTGTATTGATGTGTGAATGTGTGAGACTGAGATCTTTTTGCCTCTTCAGGTAATTGTCTAAGTTGGCCAACGGAGAATTTCGGCCTACCTTTTTTCAAATGAAAACCCTCGTTGCCGTTTTTCTCTCGGTATTCGCCGCCGCCATTTTCCTCGCCGGATGCAAAACCTCCCGCAAGGGCAGCGAATCCGCCCCCAACCGTGTGATCTCGCGCGACGGCCACTTCGAACTCCGCGACTATCCGAGCCTCACGATTGTCGAAACCTCGATGGACGCCGACTCTGGCACGAGTTTCCAAAGACTTTTCCGATACATCAGCGGTGCCAATTCTGACGGTGAGAAAATCCCGATGACCACGCCGGTTTTCATGGCTGGCGAGGAGCAAGGCCGCTCGATGTCATTCGTCATGCCCGCGAACATGAAATCCGCGCCCGGGCCAAAAGATCCAGCCCTCCGCGTGACAACCATTCCCGTCGGCCGCTTCGCCGTGTTTGGTTTTTCCGGCTCGCGAAGCGCGGAGGCCGAGTCCAAAGCGCTCGCTCAACTCGAAGCATGGACGAAAAAATCTGGCCTCGTTTCGAGCGGCGAACCTCTCTTCGGCTACTTCGATCCGCCTTTGACGCCGTCTTTCCTCCGTCGCAACGAAGTCATGCTGCGCGTGGACGATCAGAAGTCGGAAAAACGCTAATCCACGCAAATCGAAAAATGGGGTAGGGTCGCCTCGCCGAGGGGACCCAAGATTCAGGGGCAAAACTTTTAAAACAAGTCCGAGTGGGTCCCGGTTCGTTCCAGCCGAATCTCTTCCTCGAGAATCTTGTAGATCAAAATCCAATCTGGTTCGATGTGGCAATCTCTGTGACCTCCCCAGTTTCCACCGAGTTCATGATCGCGATTTTTCGGAGGAAGTGGCGTTCTTGAGAGAAGGAGGTCAATGACAGCTTTCAGTTTTGCAAGGTCTTTGCCTCGTTTGATCGCCCGTTTGATGTCTTTCTTGATGTCTTTCTTGAATTGATGTGTCTGGCTGAGCCTCATTTTTCCCAAGAGGCGTAAAGATCGGCAGCGGTTTCGAAGGTTTCAATATCCTGATTCTTATCGCTTTTATCGAGCACCGAGGCGGTTAGTTCGTTCGGAACATGCAATTCCAGCGGAAAGGATTTCCTGATGGCGATCTGGCGGTAGAAGAGCCGAATCGCCTCGGTCGGTGTCATGCCCAGGGATTCGAGCACCTTTTCCGTGGCGGTCTTTGTCGTTTGGTCAATTCTGGCATGGATGACTGCGGATTGGGACATGAGGTTCATGTATCACAAATGCAACACATGTCAAAAGGGGATATTTTGCGAGCGCGCAGGGTTGCCGTATCACTGGGCCATCGCCACGACCGCCTCCAGAAACCGGGTGAGGTCGGTGGGGGGGATTTGGGTTTGGCCGGGGTGGATTTCGAGGAGGATTTGAGTGTGGCGGGCGAGGATTTGGGCGTTGGTGCGCTGGGCGATGTCGGTTGCAGGCGTGAGGTGATTCAGGATAATGCCGGGGCAGGGGAGTGAGCGGGCGCGGATGCTTTCGATGGTGAGGAGGGCGTGATTGATGCAGCCGAGGCGGTTGGCGACGACGGGAATCACGGGCAAGCCGAGACGGACCGCGAAGTCGGCGAGGGTTTGGGTTTCTGTGATCGGAACCAGCCAACCACCGGCGCCTTCGACGAGGAGCGAGGTGTGTCTGGAGGAGAGTTTGCGGAACCAGTCGATGAGCGGATCGAGCGAGAGAGTGCGGTTTTCGAGTCGGGCGGCGACGAGGGGGGCGGCGGGGGCTTGGAGCCAGACGGGGTTGGTTTCGTCGAGGGAGAGACTGTTTCCCGAGGCGGCGCGGAGGATTTCGACATCGGAGCGTTCGCCGCTGCAGAGGGGCTTGAGAGCGATGGTGCCGAGTCCCGCTTCGCGGAGGGCGCTGGTGAGGAGCGCGGTGGTGAAGGTTTTTCCCACGCCTGTGTCGGTGCCGGTGAGGAAGAGGTTCATGCGGAGGTTAGCGCCTTCGAAAAATGTTCCATTTTCCGCTACGGGGAGGGCAGGTGAGGGTCATCGGTCGCCGGCGGTGAGTTCGAGAAAGACAGTTTCGAGCGAGCGCTCGGGCTGGCGGGTGGCAATGAGGCTCGCGCTGGACGCGGCGACGAGGTTTTGGATTTGCGCGGCGAGTTCGGGCGTAGAGTTTTCGATGACGAATTCGGTTTGGTTTTTTACGCGCACGAGGTCTTTGAGCGCGCCTTCGCGGATCATCTCGCCGCGGGCCATGATGCCGACGCGGTCGCAGATTTCCTGGACTTGCTCGAGGAGGTGGGAGGTGAGGAGGACGGTCTTGCCGCGTTTTTTGAGGTCGAGAATGAGATCGCGAATCTGGTGCGAACCGGCGGGGTCGACACCGGCGGTGGGTTCGTCGAGGACGATGAGGCCGGGGTCGTGGACGAGGGCTTGGGCGAGGCCGATGCGTTGGAGCATGCCTTTGGAGAAGCCGCCGACACGGCGGTCGCGGGCGTCGCGCAGGCCGACGAGATCGATGAGTTCGTCAATACGGGCGGTGAGTTTTTTGCCAGAGAGACCGCAGATTCTTCCGTGGAAAGAGAGGAGTTCGGCGGCGGTGAGGAATTTGTGGAAGTAGGGATTCTCGGGGAGGAAGCCGACATCGCGGCGGCTGCGGTATTCTCGGCTGTCTTTGCCGAAGACGAGGGCTCGACCGGAGTTTGGCGTCACGAGGCCAAGGAGGATTTTGAGTGTGGTGCTTTTGCCGCAGCCGTTGGGGCCGAGGAGGCCGTAGACCTGGCCGGGCTCGACGACGAGGCTGAGGTTTTTCACGGCCTGCACGCGCTGGCGGCGGAGCGGGACGGGGAAGAATTTGGAGATGTTCTCGATCTGGACGGCGGGCGTGCTCATGGGACGATGGAGAAGCCGCGCAAGCCGGCGGGACGGGGGATGTCGCGCGGGGTTTCGAGAGTGATGTGTCCGGCGAGGGCGCTGGTGCGAATGGCTTCGAGGAAGGCATCGACTTCGTCGGGATCGCCGCTGGCGAGGAGTTCGACTCGGCCGTCGGGTAGGTTGGCAACGGTGCCGGAGACTTCAAATTCGCGGGCGAGGTTTTTCACTGTGTAACGGAAGCCGACGCCTTGGACGCGGCCTTCGTAGTCGACGCGGAGGGTTTTCATGGATTAACCACAGAGGACACAGAGAACACAGAGAACACGGAGAGGGGAGAAGAGATTCTCGGAATAGTGTTCATCGGGGTCTGTGTGCTGCGTGCCACGACTCGTGTTCCTCCCAAGTTTTGAACTTCACGACAAAGCCTCGCTGACGCTCAGTTGGCGCATCTTTTCTAGCTTCGGAAATCATTTTTTGGGCGATGCGCACCGCCTTTTCAGGTGGGACAGGGATGATGGATTGAGCGCCTTCGTTTTTCATTTCCGGACCTGGCCGTTGCCTCGGATGAGGTATTTGTAGGTGGTGAGTTCTTCGAGGCCCATGGGGCCGCGGGCGTGGAGTTTGTCAGTGCTGATGCCGATCTCGGCGCCGAAGCCGAATTCGCCGCCATCGGTGAAGCGGGTGGAGGCGTTCCAGTAGACCGTGGCGGAATCGACGCTGGCGAGGAATTCTTGGGCCGAGGCTTCGTTGTTCGTGACGATGGCGTCGCTGTGGTGGGAGCCGAAGATTTCGATGTGGTCGATGGCGGCGGCGAGGGTTTCGACGATGCGCACGGAGAGGATGAGGTCGAGCCACTCGGTGCGGAACGAGGATTCATCGGCTTCGCGGAGTTTCGGGTAGCCGAGCGCGGCGAGGATTTGATGCGCGGCGGGGTCGGCCACGAGCTCGACTTGGTTTTTTGAGAGCTCGGGAGAGGCGAGTTGGAAAAACTCGGAGGCGATGTCGCGGTGGACGAGGAGGGTTTCCATGGCGTTGCAGACGCCCGGACGCTGGCATTTCGCGTTGAGGGCGATGTCCAGAGCCATGCGGTGGTCGGCGGCGCGGTCCACGAAAACATGGCAGATGCCGTCGTAGTGCTTGATGACGGGCATGCGGGCGGCGGCGACGACGGCTTCGATGAGCGAGTGCCCGCCGCGCGGAATGATGACATCCATGAATTGGTCCATGGCGGCCATGATTTTCACGGCTTCGCGGTCCTTGGTTGGTATGAGTTGGACGGAGTAGTCAGGGAGTCCGGCGTTGAAGCCGCCGGCTTGGAGGGCCTTGGCGATGGCGAGGTTTGAGGCGAGGGCTTCGGAGCCGCCGCGGAGGATGACGGCGTTGCCGGTTTTGATGCACAAAACAGCGGCGTCGGCGGTGACATTCGGTCGGGATTCGTAGATGATGCCGATGACGCCGATGGGGGTCCGGATTTTTTGGAGCTGGATGCCGCTGGGTTGGGTCCAATCGCGGAGGATTTCGCCAACGGGATCGGGCAGCGAGGCGACTTGGCGGATGCCGTCGGCCATGTCGGCGACGCGTTTTTCGTTGAGGCGGAGGCGGTCGATCGAGGCTTTGGTGAGGCCGTTCTTTTCGGCCTCGGCGACATCGGCGGCGTTCGCCTCGAGGATGTCGGGGAGGCGGACGATCAACTCGTCAGCCATCGCCACGAGGACGGCATTCTTTGTTTTCGAATCAAGCCGGGCGAGGGCGCGGGAGGCGGCGCGGGCGTTTTTTCCGATGTGGTGGATTTGATCCTGAAGACTGCTCATGACGCAATGGGCGTGTAATCCAAACCGTGCGCCTCGGCAACGACCTTGCAGTGGATTTTTCCATCGCGGACGCTGAGGCCGTCCTGCAAACCGGGCGCGCGTTGAAAGGCCTCCTCGAGCGAGTGGTCGGCGAGGGCCTCGATGTAGCGGTAGGTGACATTCGTGAGGGCCTGGGTGGCGGTGCGGGCGTAGGCGCCGGGCATGTTCGCGACGCAGTAGTGGACGATGCCTTCTTCCACAAAGGTCGGGTTGTCATGCGTGGTCGGGCGGGAGGTTTCGAGGCATCCGCCCTGGTCGATAGCAATGTCCACAACGACGCTGTGGGGTTTCATGAGGCGCAGCATGTCGCGGGTGATGAGTTTCGGGGCCTTGGCGCCGGGAACGAGCACGGCGCCGATAAGAAGGTCCACGGTCGGCAGGAGGTCGAGCAGGCTGGATTCGCTCGAGTAAAGCGTGTGCGCGGTGCCCATGGTGATGTCGAGAAAGCGCATCCGCTCGAGATCGACTTCAAGGATGGTCACATCGGCGCCGAGGCCGGTGCCCATGCGGGCGGCGTTGACTCCGGCCGTGCCGCCGCCGATCACGACGACCTTGCCGGGAAGGACACCGGGAACGCCGCCGAGGAGGACGCCTTTTCCGCCGGTGTGCTTCGCCAAAAAATACCCGCCGACGAGGACAGACATCCGGCCCGCGATCTCGCTCATGGGCTCGAGGAGCGGGAGGCGGTTGTTCACCCGCACGGTCTCGTAGGCAATGCAGGTCGCGCCGGTTTTTTGGAGGGCCTCGGTGAGCGATTTGCTGGCGGCGAGGTGGAGATAGGTAAAGAGGAGCTGGCCTTTTCGAAGGAGTCCGTATTCCTCGGGGAGGGGCTCTTTGACCTTCACGATCATGTCGGTTCGCTCGAAAACCTCGGCGTGGCTTTTGATGATTTCCGCGCCGGCTTGGGCGTAGTTATCATCTCCGAAGCCGATGCCTGCGCCGGCGTTGGATTCCACGAGGACCTTGTGGCCGTGCTTGATGAGTTGGTAGGCCGCCGATGGGAGGAGGGCGACGCGGTGCTCCTGGGCTTTGATTTCCTTGGGGACGCCGATGATCATGGGGGAAAATATGAACCAAAGGCCAACAATCGAAAGCCGTTTCTCGCTTGATCGCTTGGCCCGGCGCTGGTCTGCTCTCCCAAAGTGCGTCGCGTTTTTTTCATTCTAGCCAGCCTGTTGCTCGGAGTTCCCGCCGGCTTCAGTCAAACCGAGGAGCAATTTTCCGAGGATTTGCGGGAGAGTTCCGAGGAGCACATGCGCGAGGAATTAGGCGTGAACCCGATCACCTCGCCATCGATCGCCAAACTCCTCAACGACCTCGAGATTTTCCGTCCGATTCCGATCAAGCTCATCGAAGCCACCGATCACTCGGCATCATTCGGGAACCGCCTGCAAACCGCGCTGCACTTCGGCTCGCTGGTGGCGGATGGGTTCATGTTCACCCTCGCGGAGCGGCCGCAGGATATCCAAAACATCGGCAAGGAACTCATTCGCGAATCGAAGGCGCTGGGAGTCGGTGGGCGGTTGACGAAGCGCAGCAAAAGTCTCTTCGAGCTTTCCGATAAGGGCGACTGGGTCGGCATGCGCGAGGAATTGGTCCGCACGCAGGAGGATGTGGAGCAGTCGATGATGGAACTCCACGACGAGGAGATGGCTCACATGATCAGCCTCGGCGGGTGGTTGCGCGGCTTCCAGCTTGGCGCGACGAGCACCGTGGAACGCTACTCCGAGGCGAAGGCCAAAATCCTAGGCCGCATCGAGGTGGTGGAGTATTTCCTCGACCGGCTCGATACGCTGAACCCCCGCCTTAAGGAAACCGAGATGGTCATGGTCTTCATCGCTCGGCTCCGCGAAATCCGGCTCGTGATGGTCGAGGCCTCGGGCCAGACGCTCACGGAGGCCCAAGTCGCCCGGCTCAAAAAACTCGTCGACCAAGCCGAGGCCGTCGCGACCGCAAAGGTCGATGCCGACGGGAAGTTTCTGGAGAAAACGAAACTCTAGCTGGCGGGCAGCCCGTCTTGCGTCTCGACAGGCGGGCCGGGTCGGCTTTAATCCCGTGCGTTATTTATGAATATCCTGAATGTCATGATGCAGCCGGAGGTTTTTCTGGTCTGGACCTCGTTGGCGAAATCCATCGGCCTTCTCGCGGTGATTCTCGGCCTGGTTTCCTACACGGTTTACGCGGAGCGCAAAATTTGTGCGTGGATCCAAGACCGCGTCGGCCCGAACCGCACAGGCATCCCTTTCACAGGCATTCGCATTCAAGGCCTTGGCCAACCGATCGCGGACGCCCTCAAGCTCCTCTTGAAGGAAAATTTTATCCCGGCCGAGGTGAACAAATTCTACTACTACATCGCGCCGAAGCTCTCGATGGTGCCGGCGATTCTCGTGCTGGCCGTCCTGCCATTTGGCAGCTCGCTATTCGGCATCCCGATGGTCATTGCCGATGTGAATATCGGCGTGCTCTATGTTTTCGCGGTCTCCTCGCTGGGCGTCTACGGCATCGTGCTCGCCGGTTGGGCCTCGAATTCGAAATACCCCTTCCTCGGCGGCATCCGCTCGAGCTCGCAGATGATCTCCTATGAACTCGCGCTCGGGCTTTCGGTCATTCCTGTTTTCATGGTCTGTGGCACGCTCAGCCTTCCGGAAATTGTCCTTTGGCAGCGCGAGAACGGATGGATGGTTTTTCCAATTTGGGCCAAAGGTCTCACTTGGGATCTGATTCTCTCCGGTGACATCGGTGCGATTGCACAAACATTCACCGCGGGATTTTCTCTCCAACGCATCCTGCTTTGGGTGCCGATGATTATTTCATTCGTGATTTTTCTCATCGCCATGTTCGCCGAGACGAACCGCGCCCCGTTCGATCTTCCCGAGGCCGAGCAGGAGTTGGTCGGCGGGTATCACACCGAATATTCCGGCATGGGCTTCGCGCTGTTTTTCCTCGGCGAATACGCCGCGATGATCGCTGGCTCGGGTGTGATCGTGACCCTTTTCCTCGGCGGTTGGAGCTTTCCGCTCATTCCCGATGGCTCCCTGCCCGGCATCCCCGGTGTGCTCGCGGGGTTGGTGAACATCGGCGTGTTTTTCGCCAAGATCATCGCGCTTCTGATCTTCTTCATCTGGGTTCGCTGGACCGTGCCGCGTTTCCGCTACGACCAGCTCATGAAACTCGGCTGGTATGTGTTTTTCGAACTCGCGCTGGTGAATATTTTCATCGCCGCGTTCGTGCTGGCCTACATCAAGTAACTCGATGCGGATTCTCCGTCCGAAAGACAAAGGCTACGTCGCTGCGCTCGCCTGTCTCCAACGCCATTCCTCGCCTGACCCGGGGGTGTCCAAAACCGTCGCCGAAATCCTCGCCAAGATCGCCGCGAAAGGCGATGCCGCCTTGCTCGAGTTCACCAAAAAATTCGGCGGCCCCGCGTTGAAGCCGTTCGAGATTTCCGTCACGCCCGCCGAGATCGCCGAGGCTTGCAACGGCCTGCCGAAGGATACCTGGAAAGCCATCGACGCCGCCCGCGCCAATGTCCGCGCCTTCGCCAAGCGGAGCCTGCGCAAGAGTTGGTTCAT
This sequence comes from Verrucomicrobiota bacterium, assembly GCA_026398255.1. GTDB lineage: Bacteria > Verrucomicrobiota > Verrucomicrobiia > Chthoniobacterales > Terrimicrobiaceae > UBA967. The sequence goes on along the minus strand of JAPLTG010000005.1, from coordinate 21,875 downwards.
GAAAAACCGCCAAGGCGCCATCACCGGCGAGCGGTTTGACCCCTTCCGCCGCGTGGGCATCTACATTCCCGGCGGCACCGCCCCGCTCGTTTCCACAGCTGTGATGACCTGCACCCTCGCCGAGGCGGCAGGCGTTCCCGAGATCGTCGCCGTCACGCCCGCCGGCCCTGATGGAAAAGTCCACCCGGCCCTGCTCGCCGCGCTCTCGCGTTGCGGAGCCACGGAAATTTACCGTGTGGGCGGAGCCCAGGCTGTTGCCGCGCTGGCTTTGGGAACCAAGATCATCCGCCCCGTCCAAAAAATCTTCGGCCCCGGCAACGCGTATGTCGTCGAGGCGAAGCGCCAGGTTTTTGGAAAGGTCGCGATCGACCTCCTGCCTGGCCCGAGCGAGGTTTTGGTCATCGCCGACAAGACCGCCAACGCCGATTGGATCGCCGCCGACCTGCTGGCGCAGGCCGAGCATGGCCATGGCAGCCAGGCGATCCTGCTCACCGATTCGGAAAAAATCCTCGCCGCCACAGTGAAGTCGATCGAGCGCCAAACGAAGCTCTCAAAGCGTCCGGCCGAACTCGCCAAAGCGCTCAAAAACACTCTCCTCGTTCTCGCTGAGAACATGAATGCCGTGATCCGCATCGCCAATTCCTACGCTTCCGAGCATGTCTCGATTGCCACCGAGGCGCCCGGCGAGATCGCGATGCAACTCCAAAGCTCCGGCGCGATTTTCCTTGGCGCGATGTCACCTGTTGCCGCTGGGGATTTCCTCGCCGGACCCAGCCACGAACTCCCCACCGGGGGCGCGGGCCATTCCTTTGCGGGCCTCACAGCCGACCAATTCCAGCGCCGCACGAGCGTGGTGATGTTCGACAAAAAATCCCTCAGCGCCTCGCTTCCCTTCATCGAGAAATTCAGCGAGATCGAGGGCCTCGACGCCCACGGCCGCTCGGCCGCCATCCGTCTTGGCAAAAAGTGATCTGGAAAATCCGGAGCTGCGAAATCGACCTCACGCGGCGTGCCGTCGTAATGGGCATCGTCAATGCCACGCCGGATTCTTTTTCGGACGGCGGGGAGTTTCTTGATCCCGAATCCGCCTGCGCTCACGGCCTCGCGTTGGTCGAGGGAGGTGCTGAAATTTTGGACATCGGCGGCGAGTCCACTCGGCCAGGCAGCGAGGGCGTTTGCGCCGAGGAGGAAATTCGGCGCGTTCTCCCTGTGATCGAAGCCATCCGCCGCGCGACGGATATTCCCATTTCGATCGATACCTCGAAAGCCTCCGTCGCCCGCGCCGCTCTGGAGGCGGGTGCGGACATCATCAACGATGTCACGGGCCTGAGCGGCGACCCGCAAATGCCGGCCCTCGCCGCCGAGTTTCGCGCCGGGGTTGTCATCATGCACATGCAGGGAACGCCACGCTCGATGCAGTCAGCTCCGACCTACAATGATGTGGTTGCCGAGGTTGGGGAATTTTTTCGACACTCCCTCGAGCGGGCAGTAGCGTCCGGCCTCAACCCGATGAGCATCGCCCTCGACCCAGGAATCGGTTTTGGAAAAACCACCGCGCACAACCTCGCGCTCCTCGCGGGTCTGGAATCCTTCGCGCCGCTGGGCCGTCCCATTCTTCTCGGTGTTTCGCGAAAATCTCTGCTCGGCCATCTCGCCAATTCCTCGGCGATGGAGGACCGGCTCTGGCCCGGCGTGGCGTTGACCGCCCTCTGCCGCGAGCGCGGCGCGAGGATTTTCCGCGTTCACGAATCGAAGCCCCACAACCTCGCGCTCCGCACGGCGGAAGCGCTCCTCGCCGATGTTTGAGGCCTCCTTTGCATTTCTTCAGGAGCAGTGGACCTCCGGCGTCGAGATCGCGATCCTCGCGACGGTCATCTACTACATTTATTCGTATCTTAAGGGCACCCACGGCGCCCGCATTCTCATCGGCCTTGCACTGGTTTTTCTGACGCTAACTTTTGTCTCGCAGCTTTTGAATCTGGAGGTGATCAGCTGGTTGCTCCGGAGTATTTCGGTTTTCCTCGCCATCGCACTCGTCGTGATTTTCCAGCCCGAACTTCGCCGCGCGCTGACGGAACTCGGCAGCCACAGGTTTTTCACCACCGCCTCGCAGGAAAGAGAGACTGTCGAAGACATCACCGACACGGTCTTCGAGCTTTCCAGTAAAGGCTTCGGCGCCCTCATCGCGATCGAGCGCGACATCAATCTCAAGGGCTTTGTGGAAACCGGCGTGCCGATCGACGCCAAATTTACGAAGGAACTCGTTCTCACGATTTTTCATCCCAAGACCGTGCTTCACGATGGCGGCATGGTCCTGAGCGGAGAGCGCATCGTTGCCGCCGCTTGTATTTTCCCGCTCACCCAGCGCGAGGATTTGGATCGAAATCTCGGCCTGCGCCACCGCGCCGGTCTGGGCCTGGGCGAGGAATCCGACGCGATCATTCTCGTGGTCTCTGAAGAAACCGGTCAGGTTTCCATTTGCCATGCGGGGCGGATCGAGCGGAATCTGGGAGTCGAAAAATTCCGCCTGCGTCTCAGCGAACTCCTCTTCCAAGAAAAATATGAAAGCCATCCTGCTCAACCACTGGCAAGCGAAGCTGACGAGCCTGATTCTAGCAGCCGTCCTGTGGTATCTCATCAAGCAGGGCGTCGGCCGGACACCGGAGAGGCCTAGTCTCTCCCGCCTGGTCCCCGCCGAAACGCCAAAGCCATCGAATACACCGAACCCACCCAAAAAATCTCCGTCGAAATGAGTCATACTCCACGCAAACTTTTCGGAACCGACGGCATTCGCGGCGTTGCCAATATCGAGCCCGTCACCGCCGAGACCGCGCTCAAGCTCGGCCGCGCCGCCGCCCATGTCTTCGCGCAAAACCGCTCCTCCTCTCGCACTGGCCGTCTGAAAATCGTCATCGGCAAGGACACCCGCCTCTCGGGTTACATGCTCGAAAACGCGATGGTCGCCGGCCTCACCTCCCTCGGCGCCGACGCGCTCATCATTGGCCCACTCCCCACGCCCGGCGTGGCCTACATCACCCGCTCGCTCCGAGCTGACGCGGGTATCGTTCTCTCCGCCTCCCACAATCCCTACGAGGACAACGGCATCAAATTTTTCCGCCACGACGGCTACAAACTCGACGACGAAATCGAGGCGCGGATCGAAAATCTCGTCTTCAGCGGCGAGATCGAAAGCATCCGCCCCACCGCCACGAAAATCGGCAAGGCCTACCGCATCGATGACGCCCTCGGCCGCTATGTCGAGTTTGCCAAGCAGAGCTTCCCTCGTGGCTTCACGCTCGAGTCGCTCCGCATCGCGCTCGATTGCGGCAACGGCGCGGCCTACAAATCCAGCCCCTGCATCCTCCGCGAACTCGGTGCCGACCTCGTCGTCATCAACAACCACCCCAACGGCACCAACATCAATGCCAACTGCGGCAGCACCCATCCCGAGCAAATCCAAAAGCTCGTTCGCGAATGCAAGGCCCAGATTGGCATTACGCATGATGGCGACGCCGACCGCGTCCTTCTCTGCGACGAAAATGGCGACCTAGTCGATGGCGACGAGATCATGGCCATCGCCGCCGTTGACCATCTCCAGCGCGGCTGTCTGGAAGGGAAAACTCTCGTTGCCACCGTGATGAGCAACTTCGGCCTCGACGAAACCCTCGAGTCGCGCGGCGGCAAGGTGCTCCGCACCAAAGTCGGCGACCGCTATGTGATCGAGGCCATGCTGCGCGACGGCCACAATGTCGGCGGCGAGCAGAGTGGCCACATGATCTTCCGGGACCACGCCAGCACTGGCGACGGCATCGTGAGCGCCCTCCAAATCCTCCGCGTCATGATCGAGACCGGCAAACCTCTCAGCGAGCTCCGCAAGGTTCTAAAAAAATATCCCCAGGCCCAGCGCAACCTCCGCGTGAAGGATAAGCCCCCGCTCGACACGCTCCCCGCGATCCAAAAACTCCTCACTGCCGCCGAGGCCGACCTGCAAGGCAAAGGTCGAGTCCTCCTGCGCTATTCCGGCACCGAGCCAAAAATCCGCCTCCTCATCGAAGGCCGCGACCAAGCCGCCATCGACCTCCACGCCGACCGCATCGCCGAGGCTCTCCGCGCTGAAATCGGCGAAGGTTGACCTACCACCAAAGCACGGCGCAGGCGACAAGCGCGGCGCCGTAGGCGATGCCGCCGAGGCAGGAGATTTTCCAGCGGAGCGGGTTTGCGGTGACCCACGCGATCAGGTCTCGCAGCAGATAGGGCATACCGACACAAAACAGCCCGGCAGTAGCCCAGAGGTAGGCGAGAAGCGTCAGAAAAACGCGGCTGGATTCGTTGCGAAGCACGGCGGATTCGAGTAGCGGCTCGGCGGCCAGTAAGAGGAGCATGCCCAGGGCGCGCACGGTCAGGAATTCCTCAACATACAGCCACGAGAGAATCGCGCCGGCCACGATGGCGAGGAGCATCATGCCGCGGAGCCTGGAAAATTCGCCGAGGTCGAGGTCTTGAACCATCACGAAGCTCCACGCCGCGGCGATCACGAGTAGGATCGCTGCCATGGGGCGTGAGCGAGGCAGGGCCTTGGCGAATCGCATGGCCCCGGCCGGATTCACCAGAGCGGCGGCATGCGAGACCAGCAAGAGAATCCCGGCGGCGAGCCCGGTGGTTTGAAGCGAAAGTTGGTAAATCATTTCTTCTTCTTTTTCTTTTTTCGCGGGGAGCGAGGCCGCTCGAGGCCCTCCCAGAGCCGTTTTTCGAGGGCCACCTGTGCTGCGGCGACCTGCGCCTCTTTTTTGCTGGAGCCTTGGCCTTGCCCGAGTTCGAGCGCGTTCCAGACAACGCAGCAGATGAAAATCTTGGAGTGCTCTGGCCCGGTTTGCGAAATGATCTGGTAGTCGGGGGCTGCGGGCTGGATCGCTTGGAGGATTTCCTGCAAATAGCCCTTCGGGTTGATCTCCTCGGGCTGGTTGGCGATTTCGGTGAAGACGCCATCCATTTGTCGCAGAATGAAAATGCGAGCGGCGTCGTAGCCTCCGTCCAGGTAGATCGCGCCGACGAGAGACTCGAAGGCATCGGCCAGAGTGGATGCTCGTTCGCGCCCGCCATTGGCCTCTTCGCCGCGTCCCATCATGATGAAGCTGCCGAGGTCGATGGCCACCGCCCGTTCGCGCAGGGCGGGCCGCGAGACGATACGGGTGCGGAGTTTCGTTAATTGGCCTTCGCCGAATTCGGGAAACATCCGGAAGAGGTGTTCGGTCACCGAGACCTGGATCACGGAGTCGCCGAGAAACTCCAAGCGCTGGTTATCAAAAGGATAATTTTTTCGCTCGAGCGAAATACTCGGGTGGGTGAGGGCCTCGGCGAGCAGGAGGCTATTACGGAATTTGTAGATGATCCGCTCCTCGAGCGGGTTCATGATGGAACTTTTCTGAGCCTCGATCATCGGAAGGCCGTCCCGAGGGGGGAAGCGGTTTCGATTTGGGTGAGTGTCTCAAACATGAAATCAGATTAGCGGTGGATGGACATCGGGCAAGTTCGGGATCGAAAGGGATTAAAGCCGCCGGTGGTCGCCTTGTGAAGCGGGCCCCATTTGGTTTTCGCTGATTTGTGCGAGTTCGCGCGGGAGGGGTTTCGGCGTGACGAATACCTGTGCGTTCACCCCGATGGAGTCGAACAATTCGATGACATCACACGATCTCATGCGAATGCATCCAAAGCTGACGGGTTGCCCGATGTTTCGCTCCTCGGGTGTGCCGTGGATGTAGATATAGCGTGAAAATGCGTTGCGGTTCCGAGCTTCGAGGCCCTCGAGCCACAGGATGCGCGTGACGATCGGATCGCGGCCGGGAGCATTGACTGGCAATACCTCGCCGGTGGGGATGCGGCCTTTGAAAACCGTTCCGGCCGGCATGTCACCGCCGATCTTTTTTCTCACGCGAAGCTTTCCGAGCGGCGTTGCGTAGGAGCCCCGGGTGTCGCCGAGTCCGAATTTCGAGGTGGAGACGGGAAAAGAGCGGGTGGGTTTTCCATCGCGCAGCAGAACCATCTTTTGGTCGGCGGTGCTGATGATCATTTGGTTTCGCGAGCCGGAGGCGCATCCTCCGAGGAGAAGGGTGGAGGCGAGCGCGAGGGCGGCGCCGATTTTTTGAAGTCCGCCGACGACCGAGATGGATTCCGACGACCAAAAGCCCGGAGAACTCCAGCGCGCGCCGAATGACAGGAGGGCGACATAGGAAAATCCGATGACGAACAACGCCAGGAACGGCAGGGAGGTCCAGCGTCCGCCTAGGCAGGCATCCACCAGGCAAACAAGGAAATACAAGGCGAAGAAAACCTCGAGCAGCGGCACCCAAGTCCTCGTCGGGACATAGCGTGTGAGCTGGCCGGCGGGGTTGCCGCGTTTCGGGGTTCGGGTGAATTCCGATTGTTTTCTGAAAAGCGCCTCGAGCACCCCGCGGGCGTTGTTCACCGACATGCCGATGCCCAGCGCGATGAGGCCGGGAAGGAGCGTGATTTTTTGCATCCAGGTCTTCGGATGCGCGTGGCGGAGGGCGACGGCGTAGAAGATAAAAATCGAAACTGTGGTTGCCAAAAAAATCGGGATGTCGACGAGCAGCGTGCGCCAAAAGCTCGCCTCGGTGCGGCTGTGTGGCAGGGTCAGCAGGCACAGCAGGACGAGAAGTAGATAGCCGAAATTCGAGGTGAGGTGGATGGTCGCCTCGGTTTTGAGCGTCAGCGGAATGCGGGAGCGCCAGACGGCGGGAAGGATTTTCAGGCAAGTCTGGATCGAGCCTTTCGTCCAGCGGTGTTGCTGGGATTTGAAGCCGTCGATGTCCTCGGGGAGTTCCGCCGGCACGACGACATCCGGGAGAAAAACGAACCGCCAGCCGCAGAGTTGGGCGCGGTAGCTAAGGTCCAAATCCTCAGTGAGTGTGTCGTGCTCCCAACCGCCGGCGTCCTCGATGCAGCGCCGCCGCCACATGCCGGCGGTGCCGTTGAAATTGAAAAACCGTCCACTCCGCGCGCGCGCGGTTTGTTCCAGCAGGAGATGGCCGTCGAGAAACATCGCCTGCAACCGCGTGAGCAGCGACGCCCCGGCGTTCAAATGCCCCCACCGCGCTTGCACCATCCCGGTTTTTTCGTCGGTGAAATGGTGGATGAGCTTGTGGAGAATGTCCGGCTGGGGAACGAAATCCGCATCCAGAATGAAAACAAACTCCCCGCGTGCCGAGTGCAGGCCGTTTTCCAGCGCTCCTGCCTTGTAGCCGGCGCGGTTGGTGCGGTGAATTTGGACGATGTCGAGGCCGGAGGCCTTCAGCGCGGCGACTTTGTCCCGGCAGAGCGCGAAGGTCTCGTCCGTGGAATCGTCGAGGACTTGGATTTCCAACCGATCGCGCGGGTAGTCGACCGCCGCCACGGCATCCAAAAGCCTCTGAACGACATGATATTCATTGAATATAGGTAGCTGGACGGTGACGACAGGCAGTTCCTCGAAATGCCGGGGAGGCAGGTCGGCGGCGTGCCGGTTTTTTAGAAACAAGTGGATGATCGAGTAGCGGTGGAGCCCGTAGATCGAGAGCCCGAGAAGAACCGTGATGTAAGCGATCGTCCAGACGGTTTGGCTTGGAATGATGTCCTCGAAAAGTGATGTCACAATAGAACTTAAAAAAGTCGGAGATGAACGGCCATCAGCCCCGCTGCGTCAAGTTCAAAGACCGACGGCAATGCGTGCGGACCGTCGGAATTAAAATTGAGGAAAATGTTGCGCGACGCCTTGGACACTTTTAAGTGTGGGCCTATTCTTCACGATCATCCGCGGTTTCTCGAAACCGAACGGTTTGACGAGGTTTGCGAACCGTGGGCAAAACGGGGAAAATTTATCGATATCACATTACAGCTGGAGGCGATCTTGAAGATCGAAAAGAGGGAACACCTCTTAAAGAACTTCTTAAACGAAGGCGTAGATGACGCTGTCTTGGGCTATCTTACGGATGCTGACTTGAAGGAATTGGGCGTGGCCAAGATTGGAGATCGCCGCCGTCTCTTGGCAGCCTTTGCCCAATTAAATCACGAAGGGGCTGCGGTGCAATCGGCCCTGATGCCGAAGGCTTCGGTTTCTAATCCGCATATCAATAGCATTGGGATGCCGCTGGTCCAGGTCCCGAGATTCAAGACCCTTGCCTGCATCTGGCCCACCCGAGTTTGTGATTACAGACTCTACTGTGTGGAAAAAGGCATCCAATTTCCCGACCAAAAAAATCCGACGGATTCCAATAACCCTGTTGTGAATGTCAGTTGGCATGACGGGATTGATTTTTGCCTTTGGCTGACCTCCAAGGAGCGCGAGGCCGGGCTCATGCCCGAAGACCAATTCTACCGCCTGCTCACCGATCTCGAGTGGAGTGCCGCCGTCGGGCTATCGCACGAAAGCGAGGAAACCCCCGCCGAGCGCAGCAAGCAAAAACCCGGCTACCCGTGGGGCCCGGGCTACCCTCCCCGCAAGGGATTCGGAAATTACCACCAAACTCTGAAAGTGGATGATTTCGAATTCACCTCGCCGGTTGGTTCTTTTCCCGCCAACGAATACGGATTCTTCGACCTCAGTGGCAATGTCTGGGAATGGTGCATGGATAATTTCAACTCCTCCCGCACTTACCACACGCTGCGAGGTGGAGCGTGGGACTTTTATGGGAGCGGCCTGATGTCCTCAGCGAGAAATGCAAATGACCCGAATGTCCGGGGAACGAGTGTGGGATTCCGTATCGCGTGGGCGACGCAAGAGCACTTCAGCAACCAGTCGAAGACGGTTCGCACCTGAGGCTCGGCTTTCGCCGTGACATCCCAGCGAGGCCATCGAAGATGCCGCCTCCATGAAAATCCTATGGCGATTTTTGGCTCTGGCGTTGCCGGTTGTTTCCGTGGCTTTGGGGCTTTGGTTCTGGCTTGGGCAGCCCGTTTCGGATCAGGAATTGCTGGCAAATTTTGCCAAGGCCGGAGACTTCCTGCGCGGCTTCCAAAACCTCGGCTCTTGGCCGTGGTGGTCACCGATGTTCCAGCAAGGAACAAGCCTCGCGCCTGCGTGGAGCATGATGTTTTCCAATGCGCTGTTGCTTGCGGGGGCGGGAGGTTTTGGGTTTTTGCTAGGGAGCAAAGTGGCCGTCGCCGCTTGCTTGATTGCTGGCGCGGCAGGGATGTTTTTCTTTCTACGCCGTTGGGTCGATAACCGCCTCGCCGCTTGGCTGGGCGCGGTTTTGTTTCTGATGAATCCCTCGGTGCTGACGCGCGCTGTGGCGTTCGAGCATTTCGTTGTTGTGGCCTCCCTGGCGATTTTTCCATGGGTGCTCTGGGCTTTGGTGGGGTTTTTGCGCGAAGGAACTCCCCGTTCGGCTATCGCGCTCGCTGTGGCTTTTTCTGCGCTGGCGCTTGCTTATGGAAAAACGGCCTTGATGGCCGCGCCCGCGCTGGTGGCCTTTGCGGCGGCGGAGTATTTTGCTCAGCCCAGATCGGAGCGGCCCAACTGGAAAGCCGTCGCTCTGGCACTGGGTGCTGTGGTTTTTCTCGCGGTGATTCCCAACCTGCCTGCTCTTCGGGAAACCAGTTTTGTCACGATGTTCCAGCTTGGCCCATTCGAAGGCTGGCAAAGAGCCTTCAGCTCCAAAAGCGCCTTGAGCTGGTTCGATCGGGGTGGGGTTTTGGGGAGCGGCATGGATGTGGGTTTTGCGCCGACCACACTCAACGGTGGGACATATTTGGGATTTGTTGCCGGGGCCGTGTTGGCGGTTGCGCTCCTTCGTGGGTCACTCCATGGAAGCCCAGTAGGCCGCGCGGCGAGGTGGATGCTGGCTCTCACGCTTGGGATGTTCTGGATTTCCTTCGGCCCGCTGAGCGTGCTTGGCGGGCACTTTGAGTTTCTAAAAATGTCGCCGGGCGCGGCAGACTTCACGCCAGCCATGGCGTGGTTTCTGCTCGCTGCGCAAGTGTGGGTTGTCTTTCAAATTGTCCCTCGCGGCTCTCAAAAATGGCGCTGGATCGCTGCGGCGTTGTCGGTGGTTTACCTCATCGTTCCGGGATTTCGCCTGCTGGAGTGGCTCCCGCTTTATTCAAACATCCGCGCACCGTTTGATTATTTCCAAGTTACCGGCGCGGTGTTTGTGGTTGGCGGAGTGGCGCTCGCCGCCACCACGGTTTTGGCGAAGACTCCTGCATTGGCTGCCGTGCTGGTTCTGCTGGTCGCGCTGGACGCCGGTGTTTACGCCAAGCCCTTTTTCGTCCCGAAAATGGACCGGGCGGTGTGGACGGATTTTTTGGCGGCGCAGGAGTTCCTAAAATCCTCGCCGACGCCTGGGCGGATTTATCCGTTTTCGGGTCGGTATTTTTATTTGATGACGCCTTGGCTTTCTGGCCGACCGCTCGCGGCAGAGGCTTTTAATAATTACCTCCAGCAACGCCACGCAGCGGTGTTGCAGGCATCGGCATTTATGTCGGATGACCAGCTCGAGTCCTACTTCCGCGTCGCGGGCGTGGCGTTTCTGCTGATCGACAAGACCGATCCGGACACTACTTCGAGCCAGCAAGAGAGGCTGCGCAAGATGTGCCCTGTGGTTTTTGAAAGTCCCAACATCGCCTTGCTGGAAGTGAAGAAACCCCTCGGCTATGCGTTCCTCGCCCGGGATTTTATTCAGACCTCCTCGGATGGTCCGGAGACCGCTGTGGCGGCCCTTGGCGGGGCGGCCCATCATCTTGCGGTGATCCAAACGGCTGGCGGCGAAACGGCGGAGCCCGGGCTGCGCGGGCAAGTGGTGGATGGACGCATTGCGCAACGCGATGGTGAGGTTTTGGAGGAGGGGCGGGACTTTTTGCCAATCGCAAAAACGGGAATCACCACCTATCAGCGATCGGAATTCGTGCCGACTGGAGAGCCGGGCTGGCTGGCTTTCAACGAGGCCTGGCATCCGGATTGGACGGCGCGCGAGGGGGGCAAATCGCTGGCTGTGACCAAAGGCCTGCTGGCTTTTTTGGCCGTGAAGACGGATGGGAAAACGCCCGTCGTTTTCGAGTTCCGGCCGCCGTGGTGGTATGACTGGTGCGCGTGGACGGGGGTCTGTGCTTGGGCCGGAGCGCTCGGTTTTCTGGCGCTGGGAATCAGGCGGGGCGGCGACCGGTCAGTGCGCGCTGGAGAGTGAGTTGATCGGCGTGCTCGAGCCCACCGCCGGCGGGGAGACCGTGGGCGATGCGGGTGAGGGGAATTCCAAGTGGGGCGATGATTTCGGTCAAGTAGTTCGTCGTCGCCTCTCCTTCCACATCGGCACTGAGTGCAAGGATCACCTCGGCGGGGCGGTTTTTTTCGATTCGGCGGAGAAGCGATACGATGCGGAGCTGGTCGGGACCGATGTGGTCGAGTGGGGCAAGGCGTCCGCCCAAGGCGTGGTAAAGCCCTCCAAAAACTCCGCTGCGTTCGAGCGGGAGAATGTCGGTCGCCTGCTCCACGACGCAGAGCTCCTTGCCTTGGCGAACAGTTTGGGAGCAGATGCTGCACAATTCCTCCTCGGCGAAAAAACCGCACTCGCGGCACGGATGGATCGCGGCGGCGGCGCAGGTGATGGCCTCAGCGAGTTGGGCAGGCCGGGCGTCTTTGTGACCAAGAAGCCAAAGCGCACACCGCTCGGCGCTCCGGGGCCCAAGGCCGGGCAGGCGTCGAAGCTCACGGGTGAGTTGATTGAATGGAACCGGGTAGTCGAGCGGCATCGCAGAAATCAGGCGAGAAGGCCGTCCACAATTCGCACTAGACGGTCTCCGCGCGAGGCGAGGCGGTCATCGTGTGTCACCACGGCCAAGGTGCGGCCGTCGGCTTTGGCGAGATCGAGAAGGAGGGCGATGATGATCTCGCCGTTTTTCGAATCGAGGTTGCCCGTGGGTTCATCCGCGAAAAGGATCGAGGGGTCATTCACCAAAGAGCGGGCGATGGCGACGCGCTGTTGTTCGCCGCCGCTGAGTTCGGCCGGGAGGTGATCCATGCGGTCTTTCAGGCCGACACGGTCGAGGAGCTCCTTCGCACGCGACTCCGTATTTTTCCCGCCGATCATCGAGGGGAGCAGGACATTTTCGAGCGCGGTGAGCTCTGGCAGGAGGAAGTAGGATTGGAAAACAAAACCCATGCGCTCATTGCGAAGCCGGGCCAGGGCGTTTCCGGAAAGCCCATAAAGTGAGCGCCGCTCGAACTCCACGGTTCCGGCCTCGGGGGTTTCCAAGCCGGCGATGGTGTAAAGGAGCGTCGTCTTGCCCGCTCCGCTGGCGCCGCAAAGGAAAACCGACTCACCCGGGGCGAGGTCGAGATCGATTCCGCGTAGGACCTGAATCCGGTTGCCGCCGATTCGGAAGGACCTCTGGAGGCCGCGTGCCGAGAGGCGCGGCGTCATGCCCGCTGCTCGATGGGAACGAATTTTTTACCGACCGCTGGGCCGGTGTATTCGCTGAGAGGGCGGTAGAGGCGATTGTCGGCGAGTTGCTCCATCACATGCCCGACCCAGCCGGCGCAACGGGCGATCGCGAAGACGGGAGTGAAGAGGTCGGTCGGCAGGCCGAGCGAGTAGTAAACCGTCGCGGAGTAGAAATCGACATTCGCATTGAGCCCTTTGCGCTGCTTCATGATCTTCGCAATTTGCTCGCTCATGCGGATCCATTTCGGCTCGCCGAGTTGGTCGCTGAGTGTCACAGCCATCGCACGGAGGTGCGGGGCGCGGGGGTCGAGCGTTTTGTAAACGCGGTGCCCGATGCCCATGATTTTTTTCTTTTGGATGAGTTGGTTTTCGATCCAGGTCTCCACATTTTTCTCGTCGCCGATTTGCTGGAGCATGTGGATGACGCCTTCGTTGGCGCCGCCATGGAGCGGGCCTTTGAGTGTGCCGATCGCCGAGGTGATCGCCGAATACATGTCCGAGAGTGTGGCAATCGTCACGCGCGCTGCGAAGGTCGAGGCATTCATGCCGTGGTCTGCGTGGAGGACATAGGCGACATCAAGCGTGCGCGCAGCCTGCTCGGAGGGCTCCGTGCCATTGATCAAATATAGAAAATGCGCAGCCTCGCCGAGGTCGGTGCGGACGGGAGGGAGGTCGAGTCCCTTGCGGGCGCGGTGGAAATACGCGGCGATCACTCCGATTTTTGCCGTGATGTTAACGGCGCGGCTGTAGTTCGCAGCGGGGCTGTCGTCTTTGAGCGAATCGTCGTAGAGGCCGAGCATCGACACAGCGGTGCGAATCACATCCATCGGCGGGGCGTCATTTGGAGCGGTTTTGAGAAAATCCACCACGGTCTCCGGCAACTCGCGGGCCGAGCGAAGTTTGTCCGTAAGCGTCGAGAGTTGTTTTTTGTTCGGGAGTTCGCCGTGCCAGAGCAGGTAGGTCACCTCCTCGAAGGTCGCCTTGCCGGCGATCTCGTTGATGTTGTAGCCGGCGTAGATCAGAATTCCCTCGTTTCCCAACACATCGCTGAGGTTGGTGGTGTTGGCGATGATTCCTTCGAGTCCTTTGGCAATGATGGCTGACATGGTGTGGTGTGGTGGTTGTTAAGGGAGAGTGAGCCGATGAGGATGCCGAAGAACCTCGCAGTTGAAAAGAGCAAGGATCAACTTTCTGCACAAATCTTGAGCGAAGATTTTTGTTCAAAATTTCTTGAACATTCTGACTGCCTGCGCATGATTCTTAGCACTTCCCTCCCCCTTGAGGCTTGTGGAAACCACAGTCAAACCCAAGAAATTGGTTCGGACATCGGCCCGCACCACAGGCGGCAGCTTGTCATCAAACGGCGGCAACGGCTCTCGTGATGGCGCCTCTCGCGGGGCGCTAGACTCCTTCCAGCTCCAGGCGCTTTCGTTTTTTGTCCACGCCTTTGCCGCCTTGTCGTTGCCGCGATCGATCGGCGAAATTTACGGGCTGCTTTTCAGCACGGAAGAGGCGCTCTCGTTGGATGACATCATCGAGCGGCTCCTCATCAGCAAAGGCTCGGCGAGCGAAGGGCTCCGTTGGCTGCGCTCGCTCGGCGCGGTGAATCCCGTGTATTTGCCGGGCGTGCGCAAAGAGCATTTCACCGCGGAGACCAGCCTGCGCAAACTCGCCACGGGCTATTTGCGCGACCGGATCAACCCGCACTTGGAAAACGGCCCGGAGCGTCTGCGCTTGTTGCAGGAGAGCATCGTGGAGGGAATGCCGCAGAGTTCATTTCAGAAATCCCGCATCGGCCAAGTCGCGGGTTGGTATAAGTTCATGGGCAAGATTCTGCCTCTAGTCAAAGCGCTCGCGGGGAAGTTCTGAACGAATGTTTTTCAACTCCACCACCTTCCTTTTCGGATTCCTCCCGATCGTGCTTGCGGGATTTTTCCTACTGGAACGCTTCGGGAATCTCTTCGCCCGCCAAGCGTGGCTGCTAGCGGCTTCGCTGGTTTTTTATGCCTGGGGAAACGCCTCGGTGCTGGCATTGTTTTTGCCGCTCACGGCGATAAACTACCTGCTGGGCTCGGCACTCCAGCGTCGCGGCGAATCGGGTGGGAAATGGCTCCTCGTTCTCGCGGTGGGCCTCAATGTTCTCGTCCTTTGCTATTTCAAATACGCGAATTTTTTCGTCACGAATCTCAACGCCGTCCTCCAAGCCGATCTCTTCATTGAAAAAATCCTGCTGCCGCTGGGGATTTCTTTCATCACCTTCATGCAAATCGCCTGGCTCGTGGGCTGCCGCCGAGGCGAGACGGTGCCCTGCAGCTACTTCGAGTTTTTGCTCTTCTCGGCCTTTTTCCCGCAGATCATCTCCGGGCCAATCGTTTATCAGAAGGAAACCCAGCCGCAGTTTCGCAAGACTCGCGGGGCGAGTGAACGCGCCACCGACATTTGTGTTGGCGTGACGATTTTTACGATGGGGTTGGCGAAAAAAGTTCTCGTCGCCGACACGATTGCGCCTTGGGCCAATCAAGGCTTTTGGGCTGTGGGAGCAGATCAGCCAATCACTCTTGTCGCCGCCTGGATTGGAGCGCTCGCCTATGCGTTTCAATTGTATTTTGATTTTTCCGGCTACTCGGACATGGCGATCGGCGTCGCGAGGCTTTTCGGCATTCGCCTGCCGCTGAATTTCAACTCGCCCTACAAGGCAGAGAACATCAGTGACTTTTGGCGTCGCTGGCACATGACGCTTTCCCGGTTTTTGCGTGACTTTGTTTACATCGGTCTTGGCGGGAACCGCTGCGGATCAGTTCGCCGTTCAGCCAACCTCTTTCTTACCATGCTCCTAGGCGGGTTCTGGCACGGCGCCGGGTGGACATTCGTTTTTTGGGGGGCGTTGCATGGCAGTTATCTCGTTGTCAACCATGCTTGGACCTCGCTCCTCGAGCGCACGAAAATTCCCGGCGCGATGATTTTTGCCGGTTGGGGCGGGCGGGCGCTCACATTTCTCGCCGTGTTGGTCTCGTGGATTTTCTTCCGCGCCGAGCACCCTGCAGAAGCCTTTCGCATGATGGCTGGCATGGTCGGTGCGAATGGCATTTTTGTTACAGGCGATCCGCTCTTTTTCAAATCTTCGCCAAACCTCGTTGGTGTCTTCTCATGGTTCGGATGGCAAGCCGAGCCGCAATTTGTCCTGCTCGGATGCCTGGTTGGCCTAGGAGTTTTTGTTTCGATCCTGCCGAATAGCCAGCAAATCCTCGCCGCCTTGGAGCCGGGAATCGTCACTTACGGCAAGAAAATCGAAGAAATCCCCGCTGCTTTTCGCGCGCTTGCTTGGCGACCCTCGGTGGGGTGGCTCGCCGTCACGCTGCTGGTTTTTATCTGGTGCATGCTCAATCTCAGCAATGTCAGCTCATTCCTCTACAAGGATTTCTAAATGAGCCTCGGCCTCTACAGTAAAATTCTCGGGATCGCATTCGTGGGCATCCTCGCTTCGGTTTGGGGCCTCGCCGCTTGGTTGCTGCCTGTCGATGGCGATTTGGCGCGGGTGGGGGGGTATGCCGAGAATGATTTCGGGCCGAGAGCGCCGCAGGCTGCCTTTGACCAAAACCTCTTCAAAGTCACCACCGACCTCAAGGACTACGACAAATACTACGATGTCGTCGTGCTCGGCGACTCGTTCAGCGTCGATCAAGAAAGCCGACGCTTCGGGTGGCAGAATTCCTTCATCAACCGCACCGGCCTCTCGATGATTGTGTTCGACACGCGCCGCTACTGGCCGATGGAGATTTACGAGCTGCCAATCTTCAAAAAACACCCGCCAAAAGTTTTTGTCTTCGAAAGTGTTGAGCGTTACCTCCACGAGCGCGTCGCCTACTTTTCCGGAATGTCCGCGCCATCCGCCGCTCCATCGACCGCGCCGTCCGAGCTTTTAGCTGGGGCAAAACCGCTTGGAATCAAAACCTCCGAGCAAACAGCGAGCCTCAAGGCCGGCTTCGACCCCGACCATGTCCTCGGACACCTCGGAGCCGTCGTGCAACGCCATCTAGGCCTGAACAATCAAGTCGTCGAAATCCCACTCGCGAAAAAAGGCCTTTTCAGCTCGCCGAATGACACCGACATGCTCGTTTACTTTGATGAGTTAAAAAAACAAAACCTCGGAGAAAAAGACTACGCCGACCTGCGAAAGGGCGCATCTATTTATCAAAAAATCATCGAGGCCAACGGGTTTACTCGGTTTGTCCTTCTCGTTGCGCCAGACAAATCCTCGACCTTCGCGCCGTATTTGAAGGACGCCGACCGCGCTACAGCCAATCTTGTCGCCGAACTCGCCAAAGACCCCGCACTCCCCGTTCCCCGCACCGACCAAATCCTCGCCGAGGCCATCTCTTCGGGAAAAAAAGATGTTTATCTCCCGAACGACTCTCACTGGGGCAGTATCGGCCACAAACTTTTCGCTGATGCCCTCGCAGACCACCTCCAGTCATCAGAGTCAAAATAATTTCCAACAACTTTTTATGACAAAAAAATTACTCGTCACCGGATCCTCCGGGTTAATCGGTTCGGAGGTCTGCGTTTATTTTGCCAAGGAACTCGGCTTGACAGTTCATGGCGTGGATAACAACCAGCGAGCCATTTTCTTCGGCCCGCAAGGCGACACACGCTGGAACCAGCAGCGGCTCTCCGAGACTTTGCCCGGCTTTGTGCACCACGAGGTTGATATCCGCGACCGAGCTGGAGTTTTAGAGTTGGTAAAAACCATTCGTCCTGATGTGATTGTCCACACCGCCGCCCAGCCCTCGCACGACCGCGCGGCGGCAATTCCGTTTGATGATTTCGACACGAATGCCGTCGGCACGCTGAATCTCCTCGAAGCCGCCCGCCAGGCCTGTCCCGAGAGCCCATTCGTCCACATGAGCACGAACAAAGTCTACGGCGACGCGCCAAATTCCATCGCGCTCCGCGAACTCGAAACGCGCTGGGATTATGCCGATGCAGCCTACGAGCATGGCATCCCCGAGACTTTCACAATCGACCAAAGCAAGCATTCGCTCTTCGGCGCCTCGAAGGTCGCGGCCGATGTGATGGTGCAGGAATACGGGCGCTATTTTGGAATGCCCACCTGCTGCCTGCGCGGCGGATGTCTCACCGGCCCAAACCATTCCGGCGTCGAGCTGCACGGCTTCCTGAGCTACCTCGTGAAATGCAATCTCGAGGGCCGCGAATACCGGGTTTTCGGTTACAAAGGCAAACAAGTCCGCGACAATATTCACTCGCTCGATGTTGCTCGGTTCATGGCCGCATTCGTCGCTGCACCGCGTCAAGGCGAGGTCTACAACCTCGGCGGAGGCAAAGCGAATTCCTGCTCGATCCTCGAGGCCTTCAAAATCACCGAAAGCTTAACCGGCAAAGCACAGACTTACACCTATGTGGACGAAAACCGCATCGGCGATCACATCTGCTACTATTCCGACCTCCGAAAAATGCGCGCCCACTTCCCCTCGTGGGACATCACCCAATCGCTCGAAAGCACAATCGGTCAGATTGTTGAGGCGTGGAAGAAGAGAGCCTAAAGATGAATTTAACCACAAAGAACACAGAGTTCACAGAGTCCAAAAGAAAATACGCAACAAGCGAACTCCCCAACCTCAATTTCCTTGCCCCTCTCTCGGTGCTCTCTGTGTCCTCTGTGGTCAATCCTTCCATATTAAATCACCAGTAGCATGCGCGTCTTCATAACAGGTATTTGCGGTTTCGTCGGAAGCACCTTGGCCAAGGCGCTGTTAGCTCACCGCGCCGACTTGGAAATCCTTGGAATCGACAATTTCATCCGTCCCGGTAGCGAGACGAATCGCGATGAACTCAAGGCGCTGGGAATCAAGCTCCTCCACGGAGACATCCGCTCCTCCAGCGATCTTGAGGCCATACCTCCCATCGACGCCGTGATCGATGCCGCCGCGAATCCCAGCGTGCTCGCCGGGGTGGACGGAAAAACCAGCTCTCGCCAACTCATCGAACACAACCTCCTTGGCACCATAAATCTGCTCGAACTCTGCAAAGCCCGCCAAGCCGCCTTTGTTTTGCTCAGCACGAGCCGAGTTTATTCCATTCCGCCCCTCGCGAATCTTGCTGTGAAGATCGAGAACGACGCCTTCCTTCCCGATCCTTCATCTGGTATGTTGCCGCCCGGCCTAACATCCGCCGGCGTGGACGAAACCTTTTCCACTCAACCACCTGTCTCCCTCTACGGCTCCACGAAACTCGCCAGCGAAATGCTCGCGTTGGAATACGGGGAGTCGTTCGGCTTCCAAGTTTTCATCAACCGCTGCGGAGTCATGGCCGGCGCCGGCCAGTTCGGTCGACCCGACCAAGGTATCTTCGCCTACTGGATCAATAGCCACCTCCGCCGCAGGCCGCTGGGCTACATCGGCTTCGATGGCCAAGGCCACCAAGTCCGCGACTGCCTCCACCCGCGTGACTTGTCCCCCTTGGTCCTCGACCAAATCCTCTCCGCGCAAAAATTCCCCACCGCCGACCGAATCATCAACCTCTCCGGTGGAGCCGAATCCGCCATGTCCCTCCGCCAACTCACTGCTTGGTGTGATGAGCGCTTCGGTCGTCACGAAGTCGCCTCCAAACCAGAAAACCGCCCCTTCGACATCCCGTGGATGGTCCTTGACCCCGCCAAAGCCAAAACCCTCTGGAACTGGCACCCGGCAACAAACCGAAACCAAATCCTCGATGAAATCGCCCGCCACGCTGAAGAAAACCCTGATTGGCTGGAAATCTCAGCCCCTTTTTGATCCATGAATTCTGAAACGACCGACCAATGGGACATGGTGCTCAATCCCAACACGCATTGGTGGGATTTGCAGCTCCGCGATGTCTGGCACTACCGCGACCTGCTTTGGATGTTCGTGCGGCGGGACTTTGTCTCTGTCTATAAGCAAACAATCCTCGGCCCGCTTTGGTTTTTTGTCCAACCCGTTCTGACCACACTCATTTTCACAGTGATCTTCAGCGGCCTGGCCAAGTTGCCTACCAATGGCCTGCCGCCCATGCTTTTCTACCTCGCCGGCATCACGCCGTGGAACTACTTCTCGACCTGCCTCACAAAAACCTCCTCCACCTTCGTAGCCAATGCCGGCATCTTCGGCAAAGTCTACTTTCCCAGACTCGTCACCCCGCTTTCGATTGTCATCTCAAATCTCATCCAGTTCGGTATCCAATTTCTCCTCTTTTTTGCCTTTCTCGCTTACTACTCGATCAAAGGAGCCGATCTCCATACCGATTGGCCCATGGTTTTCCTCCTCACGCCCATCCTTCTTGGGATCATGGCCTTCTTAGGACTTGGTGCCGGCATCATTATCTCCTCGCTCACCACAAAATACCGCGATTTCGCCTTCCTCGTTGGTTTCGGCGTCCAACTCGCCATGTATGCCACCCCCATCATCTACCCGGTCAGCATGGTTCCGGAAAAATACGCCTTCCTTATGAATTTCAACCCCATGGCACCGGTCATTGAGTGCTTCCGCGCCATCTTCCTCGGCGGCGCAATCCCATGGCAAGGCCTCGGAATTTCCGCCGCAATCACCGCCACGCTCCTTTTCCTCGGCATCGTCATGTTCAAAAAAGTCGAGCGCACCTTCATGGACACGGTTTAGTTTGGGCCATTGCCTCGGAGTTTTGTTTTCAATGGAGAAAAAAATCAAAAATCAAAAGTTTGAGGCTAGCTCGCGATCTCATTCCGAAGGGCTTTTATGGATGCGTGAAAAAACCATGTGGAGGCAAAAACAAAGAAATCTGCCCATTGGTGAAAAGGTAGCGCTTTTGGGGCAAACTATTTTAGAGACATTGGAATTAGAGAAAATCAAGCGACGTGCAAAAGGTTTGTGATGTTCTAGAACAGCTTCTCACTGCAGGTGTTGTTGGGAAATACGCAATAGGCGGAGCAACAGCGGCAGGTTTTCATGGAGAACCGCTGGCTACCCGGGACATCGATGTTTTTTGCTTTTTGAATGTTCCGGAGGGTTCGTTTTTAGTCAGCTTGGAACCTATTTTCAAAAAGCTTTCCGAGTTGGGCTTCTCCGAATTTGACGAAGAAGGCATTATTATTCACGGCATGCCAGTGCAGTTTCTGGCGGCATCCAGCGAGCTTGAGATTCAGGCCGTGAATAATGCAGATGTTTTGCATTGGGATGGACATACCATTCGTGTGATGACACCCGAATACTTGGCGGCCATCGCACTTACCGTGGGGCGTCCCAAAGATCGAGCTCGTATGGTCTATCTTTATGAACTGCAAGATTTCCAAGTGCCCAAATTCACAGAAATTCTAAAGCACCATGGCTTGACAGAAACATGGTTGAATTGGGCTAAGAGTCTCGGAATTGAATAAAAAGTTTCTCGTTGCAATAACCCGCCACTCGCCACCCGTTACTTCTTCGTCTCTCCCCATGTCCGACACCGTTATTCGCGTTGAAAATGTTTGATTCGCGCCTTGCCCTCGGCGTCTCACCCTGCAGGCTACCTTCGGCTGTCTCCCGCACAGGTTCCCTCCTGCCTGGGTCACAAGCTCTACCGCCTTGGGGGTTTCAGAACGGGGTTCCATCCGGAATTGACTGGCCGTGAACCGAAGGGGTTGCCTCCTGCTCGAAGCAAACCAATTTCGATCGGAAAATTTACAACTTGAAAAAACCGCTAAGAGATAGAAATTCATCACATGCTCACGCTTGATAAAAACCAAAGTGCGAAATATTTCTTGCTTGAACTCCTTTCCGAGCAAACCCGTTTGCGCGACTCGGCTGCGATTCTCAAACGCAAACATGGCCCCAAACTTGATCAAGGTTGGGCAGCCCTCGGGGAACAATCCATGGAGGATGTCAATCTGTATGATGATTGGATGGAATACCAAGGCATTCAAATGACCTTGAAAGATTTGGGGAATCGCATTTTAGAAATTCGGCGTGGAGATTTTTCATTCGCTTGAGCAATCGCCCGTTGTATCGGGTTTCGAGATCTTGGAATTCAGAACTTGGGAAGACGGGTTCTACTACAAAATCAAGATCGGCATCCAAGATGGAAGCCTGCTCTTTGCCCGCGAGTTTTATAACCAAAACGAGAGGCACTATTCATTCCACTGGCAGGATGCTCGAGGCAGTCTTCTGATTCGTTGGGATGATGCTCCCCACCACCGGCATCTATTCACATTCCCCTACCATAAACATCTTGGAGAAAGCATTACTGAAAGCTTACCGATATCCCTCGCGCAAGTCTTGGACGAAATCGCTCAGAATGTTCTGAAAAAATGGTCTGGGTTCAAGACATAGGTAACGCATCAGGTTCAAGACATAGGTAACACATTTGAGGCGCGGAGCGTTTCAAAAGGGATGCCTTGGAAAACCCAAACCAAAATGAACCAAAGAATGGAATTCGTGATGCGGGCGCAGACGGCCG
>JAPLTG010000044.1 GCA_026398255.1 Verrucomicrobiota bacterium | reverse complement strand
CTCAGCGTCATTATCGAACCTTTGGACCTTCGGCCACTCGCGTGTGTTGCAGGCACTCGCGGGTTCCGCCAAGGACATTGGATCAATCATTTCGGCTTGCCCAGCGCTGGTTGCTACATGACTTCATACCGTCACGAATCCCCCCGAATAAAAACCAAGGCAGATAAGCTTTTGTATTTTTACCATTTGCGACTATTCGCCCCATTCGTGGTCAGAATTTCCGGTCTCCGATTTGCCTCCTTAGCGCCCGCTGGCATTTGTTCAAATTTCCGCTAAGGTTTTAGGGTAAGTGCCGCGCCATGCCTTTTTCTTATTCTTGGAGGTGTAATATCAATGAAGGCAAAGGGGTTATGATTTCAAATTGGACACGAAGGACGGGCTCGGAGGTTTTGAAGTTTGCCCCAGCAGGACTTCGGCTGCCGCTGATCTTCCGAGTCGCCTGAAATCGAACCTCAAACGCGGTGCGGGAGCGCTCAAGACGCCTGTTCCCTGGGTTGCAAAGAGAAAGACGGTGGCCTTCAATTCATCGCTGGCTTGAATTTCCTCGAAGAGCACCTTTGCCGTGTTGTCTTCGGGGCAAATGAAGCAGATGTGGCTTTTCGGGTTATTTTTTACAAGCCGGCTGATATTTCCGGACACCTCGGCGAATTCGAGTGTCACCGGGTGATAGGGGGCCAATGCTCGCGTGAGCACCCTGATATGGAAATCGACGACAGGGTCATTGGCGAACGGCGAGACCAGGATCGTGTGGTTAATGCGGTTCTTGGTGATGAAATCCCTGCACAAATCGGTGGCCGCTTCGAAATTTGGAGCCGCAACGGGCATCCATTTTGCGGTGCCGTGAAGGAGTTGGATCTTGGGTGCGGCTGGCATCAGGCGATGCAGCGCGAGGGCTGGCTGCAGACAGCGTGCATCCGTTTCTTCAATGTCTTTGGTCCACGCCAAGACCCGCGCAGCGCCTATGCTGCCGCCGTGCCGATTTTCCTCCACCGCGCATTCAGCGGAGAGCCAATCACGGTCTATGGTGATGGTGGCCAGAAGAGGGATTTCATTTTCGTAAAGGACATCGTCGGCGCGCTCGCATTTGCCGCCGAAACCCCGCACGCCACGGGAGTCTTCAATGCGGGCTACGGCAAATCCATTACCGTCCTCGAACTCGTCCAGGAAATTCTGCGGCTCACCGGCTCCAAGTCGGAAATCCGCTTCGAACCCGTGCGGGCGGGCGACATCCGCCACTCGACATCGGATCCCTCAAAGCTCATGGCCGCTGGTTGGAAGCCCCGCTTCGAAGTGGCCTCCAGCCTGGAGCAGATACTGGGTTGCACTCCAAAGCCCAACTGACATGGCCTCCTTGAACTCCTGCGCCCCAATACCCAATATACACCGCATGCCTGCTGACCCTGCCAACGCGGAAACCCTCATTCCCGGCCGGATTTTTGTGCCGGATCAAAAGCCACTGACTGTGGCTCTCGAGCGCACCACCCACCTCGGCGTGGGGGCACACCACGACGACCTCGAGTTCATGGCATTCCACGGCATTGCCCACTGTTTCGGGAAAAGCGATCAATGGTTCGCTGGGGTGACCTGCACGGATGGGAAGGGCAGTTCGCGCAGCGGGGCCTTTGCAAACATGACCCCGGAGCAGCTTGCCGAAACCCGCACCGCAGAGCAGGTCCGGGCGGCCGAGATTGGAGGCTACGGAGCGATGATTACTTTGGATTATCCCAGTTCCAGAATCACCAACCCCGCAGATGTCGCATTGCGCGACGATCTGGTTCGGATCCTCAAGGCCACAAAGCCCGAAGTCGTCTACACCCACAACCCAGCGGACAAGCACGCCACCCACATCGGCGTTTTCGCCGCGCTCCTCGATGCCATCCGTTCCCTGTCGCCCGCAGACCGCCCGAGGCAATTGATCGGCTGCGAGGTGTGGCGGGACCTCGATTGGATGTGCGACAGCGAGAAGGTCCGTATGGACGCAACCGGATACGATCAACTCGCTTCGGAGTTGAACGCGGTCTTCGCCTCCCAGATCGCCGGGGGCAAACGCTACGACCTCGCCGTGGCGGGACGCCGCTCCGCCAACGCCACATTCCATGAACCCCGCGAGGGGGATGCGGCCACGCAGGTCCTCATCGGCATGGACCTCACACCTCTCATCCTCGACGACCGGCTTGGCGTGCTGGAATTCACCATGGAACGGATCCGCCGGTTCGGGGACGAAGTCGCCGCAGGCCTCTCGCCTTTTTTCAAAACCTAAACCATGGAAATCATCATCCAACCCGATGCGGACGCCGCTGCTGATATGGCCGCCCGTATTTTTGCCAATCTCATCATTTCGAAACCGGATGCCGTTTGGGGCCTGGCCACAGGGTCCACGCCACTGCCGCTGTATCGAAAGCTCATCGCCGCCGGCCTCGACTGGTCGGGCATCACCAGCTTCAACCTGGACGAATACATCGGCATCGGCCCGGACCACCCCCAATCCTATCACGCCTTCATGCAGGGAAACCTTTTCAGCCAAGTGAACATCAAACCCGGGAACATCCACATTCCCGATGGCATGGCATCCGATCCGGAAGCCCATTGCCGCGCCTACGAGGAAAAAATCCACCATGCCGGCGGGATCGACCTCCAGTTGCTCGGCATTGGCACGGACGGGCACATCGGTTTCAACGAGCCCACATCGTCGCTGGCCTCCCGCACCCGGATCAAAACGCTCACGGAGCGCACCCGCAGCGACAATGCCCGGTTTTTTGCTGGCAGCGGCGAGGTGCCCTTCCATGTCATCACGATGGGAATCGGGACGATTTTGCAAACCCGCAAAGTTCTCCTGCTCGCCACAGGCAAAAACAAAGCCCAGGCAGTGGCGGGCGCCGTGGAGGGCCCCGTAACCTCGATGAACCCCGCCTCCGCCCTGCAATTGCACCCCTCCGCCGTTGTTTGCCTCGACGAGGACGCTGCGTCCGAACTCACCCGCTGCGATTACTACCGCTGGGTTTTCGACAACAGGCCCTCGTGGCAAAAAATCTCATTTCCAGCCTGAACAACCAAAGACTCGAACCCTAAAAAACACACTCATGCCCACACTCCGCTTCCGCCAAATTCACCTCGATTTCCACACCTCGCCGCACATTCCCGCAATCGGCGCCAAATTCGATAAAAAGAAATGGCAGGACACGCTGCAGGCGGCGGCGGTGGATTCGATCACGCTCTTTTCAAAGTGCCACCACGGGTGGAGCTACCATCCCACCACAGTTGGGAAAATCCATCCGCACTTGAGCTTCGACCTGCTCCGCAAACAATATGACGCCACCAAGGAAGCTGGCATCAACGCGCCAGTCTATCTCTCCGCCGGTGTGGACAACCTCGCCTCGTATGAGCACCCCGAATGGCGCGAGGTGAACAAAGACGGTGCCTACACGGGTTGGGGGAAGCGCACGCTGCAGGCAGGCTTTCACATGATGGATTTTCACAGTCCTTATCTCGAATACCTCTGCGAGCAGATCCGCGAGGCGGTGCGCCTCTTTCCCGATTGCGATGGCATTTTCCTCGATATCATCAGCCAGTGGGAATCCTGCACCCGCTGGAGTCTGGAATTCATGAAGGCCAATGGGCTCGATCCACTGAAAGAGGAGGATCGCAAGGAGTCCTCGCGTCTCGCGCTCGAGAAATACTATCGACTGACGACCGAGGCGGCGAAGTCGCTCCGCGCGGACATGCCGATCTTTCACAACGGCGGCCACATTCCCCGCGGCCGGCATGACATTTTGCCCTATTTCAGCCATCTCGAGCTGGAGTCCCTGCCGACTGGTGGTTGGGGCTACGACCACTTCCCAACCTCGGCGAAATACACATGCAACCTGCCTTTCGAGTTTCTGGGAATGACAGGAAAGTTCCACACCACATGGGGCGAGTTCGGCGGCTACAAGCATCCTAACGCGCTCCGTTACGAATGCGCCGCCATGCTGGCCTACGGAGCCAAGTGCAGTGTGGGTGATCAGTTGCATCCCTCGGGAGAACTCGATCCCTCGACTTACGAAGTCATCGGAGCCGCCTACCGCGAGGTGCGTGACAAAGAGCCATGGTGCCGCGACGCGAAGCAGGTCTTCGACATCGCCGTGCTTTCCAGCGAGTCGGAAAACCACAATGACCGCAACAATTGGCCCGACGATGGCGCCGGCCGCGTCCTCCTTTAGGGGCATTTCCTTTTCGGTCTCATCGACCGCACGATGGATTTCTCGCCCTACAAGGCCATCATTCTGCCCGACGACATTCGCATCGACGACGAGCTGAAAGCCAAGCTGGACGCCTATCTAGCCAAAGGCGGCAAGTTGGTCCTCTCCGGTGAGAGCGGTCTTTGGAAAGGTCGTGAGGCTTTTGCCTTTGACCTCGGAGCCGAGTATCAAGGCCTCAGCCCAAGCCATCCGCCGGAGGACGAACCAAACCGTGGCCACGATTATGTTCTGCCACTGCCAGAGCTGCGCGCTCCATTCGTCAACATGCCGCAGGTCATGTATAGCCGCTCGCACCGAATCCGCGTTACGGACGGCCAGTCGTTGGGCCAAATCTTCGATCCCTATTTCAACCGCACTTGGGAGCATTTCTGCAGCCACCAGCACACGCCGAACCAACTTGAGCCATCCGGTTTTGACTGCGGCGTGCGCCATGGAAACATCCTGTATTTTGCGCACCCGGTCTTCCTGCACTACCGCGCTTATGGAGCCGTCGCCTACCGCGAATTCATCGTCCGCGCGCTGCGCTCTTTCCTCGGCGAAGAGGGAATTTCCTTGCGGACCAACCTTCCCTCCACCGCACGCGTGTCACTCACTTCGCAAGGGGATCGCTTCGTCCTGCACCTCCTCTACGCCCCCACCATTTCCCGTGGCGGGGTCATCCAACTCTCCGGTGGCAACGCCTCCGGCGGGCTCAGTGTGGAAGTTATTGAAGACCTTCCACTGCTCCACGGCACCGAAGTCCACCTCCGCCTGCCCGAAAAAATCACAAAAGCCGTTCTCGTTCCTGATGGAACACCCATGCCCTTTGAGAGGCAAGGCGGCATGGTCACAGTTCGCCTCCCCGAGTTTTCTTGCCATCAAATGGTCGAGTTCCCAGCTTGAGAATGGAGCGCATTCGCTCCAGACAAACAATTCTCCCTTCAAGCAATAAATCTTTGTGAGCCAGCCCTGCACCCCTCCGGATTCAAATCCCCCGCTGGATTCCACCAACAAAGAGGCTGTTTACTCGGTCGGCACCCTCACCTACACGAAGATGGGACTCGTCTCCCTCTTCGCATGGCTGCTCTGGGGCGACTTTTGTTTTCAAGTCATGGAATCGCTCAATCCGGCGATCATTCCCCTCAAGCTCCGCTCACTGGATGCCCCGAACTGGGCGATTGCCTTGATCATGGTCACGCTGCCGGGCATTTTGAACATGACGATATGCCCGTGGGTGAGCTTCAAGAGCGACCGCCACCGGGGGCCGTTGGGAGGTCTGGGTTCAAGACATAGGTAACGCATCAGGTTCAAGACATAGGTAACGCATCAGGTTCAAGACATAGGTAACACATTTGAGGCGCGGAGCGTTTCAAAAGGGATGCCTTGGAAAACCCAAACCAAAATGAACCAAAGAATGGAATTCGTGATGCGGGCGCAGACGGCCG
>JAPLTG010000029.1 GCA_026398255.1 Verrucomicrobiota bacterium | reverse complement strand
TCACGCTCGACATCTACAACTGGACCGGCGCGACGCTATGGGGTGGGGGAACTGGCAACGACACCGACAAAGTCTATTTCGGCCCGGACCTCAGCGACGCCGCGCTGGCGAAAATCAGGTTCCACAGCGGCGCGGTGGGCGTCGGCGACAGCTTCCTCGGCAGTGGCTATGACCTTGGGCTTCAGCAAACGAGCTGGAATTCCGGTTTAGATGGCTACCATATCATCCCCGTCCCTGAGCCCGAAACCTATGCCACCGGGCTCCTGCTCCTCCTCGGCGGCGCGGTATGGATGTGGCGAAACCGGAAATCTCAAGCTTGTAGCCACGGCACTTTGACTCCCTCCGCTCCCGCTATGCTCGCCCTTTGGGCCGCCTTCGGCGCTCTTCCTCCGAGGCTCCCGCCTCTTCGGTTGCTGCCGTGTGGGGTTAAGGGAAATACACTGAAGTAAAAATTTGGAGGAAGAGCCCTGCGATGGTTTCCATCCGCAGGTCCGCCGCTGCGGCCTATCTGGGGAGACCGGGCCGTAGCGGTCCTCTCTCCCTCATTTGGCTGTAAATATCCCCGTAGCGGAAGCCGAAACGGCTTTCGAACACTGCGGGGTTGCCATGTCACACCTCCCTCGAAATTTTTCCAAAATTCCGCTACTTTCCGCTCTCCGCCATCCGCTCTCTTTCCCTCCTTCGTGTCCCTGTGAGAGTCCTTCTTCCCGCCAGGCGGCGCTGCGCGCCTGAATTTTGGGTCCGCTCGGCGATCCGACCCTACCCTGGTTTCCCATTCGCGGGCACCTTCAGCCCTCCGCGCGAGATCCCTTTTCTCCCATTCGCGTGGATCTTCCGTCATTCGCGGGCCTACACGCCACCGCTTGGCAGCGCCGAACCGATCCGGAAAACTCACCCCAGCCCCACCGTCACCGCCGCCCATGGGGCGATTCCCGCTTCCTGTAGGCGCTGGGCGTCATTTTGAAGCGCCTGCCGAAGACCGTGGCGAAATACTGGCTGGAGTTGAAACCGCAATCCAAGGCGATCCTGGTGATCGGGCGTTCCGGATTTTCCCGGATTTCCCTCGCGGCGTGCTCGAGGCGGCACTGGTTGAGGTAGTCGATTCCCCCGGCGTTCACGAGCGATCGGCAGCAGGCGCTGAATGCTGTGACTCCCATGCCGCACTGGGCCGCCATTTGAGGCAGTGTCCAGAGCTTCCGGGAGCTTGCGGCGTTGGCCGCGAGATCGCGCAAAAAGAGTTCCACGGTGCGTCGGCGCGAGGTCAGGTGCTCGTTCTGGTGGGTTTGCTGTTCCCCGAGAGCAACGAGCACCTCGAGAAAAAGGCGGTTCAACAGCGCGATCATGCGCGACTCGAGTTGAGGGGCGGGCCAGCGGGCGGCGCATTCGCCAAGGCTGCGGAAGGCTTCGCCGATGGCCGGGGAGGCATCCCACACCGGATTTTCCGTGTAACGGAGTTTTCTGCTCAATTCGTTGCGGTCATCATCCGTCATCGCCAACCAACGCGGCCAGCGCCACTCCTGATTCGGCCTTCGCACGCCCACATCCAGGATCAGCCAATGGAGCTTTCCCGGGCCGATGTCTGGAGCGCCCAGCTTGTGCAACTGCCATGGGCGCGTGGTGGTGAAATGTCCGGGACGAAGTTCATAATTCTTCGACTCGACTGAAAACGCCATTGAACCCGTTTCAAGAAATGTGATTTCCAAGCCCTCGTTGCGGTGCGATTCGGTTCCCCAATTCTGCGCTCCCACGCCGCTGAAGTATCCGATGCTGGTGATGCCTGGAAGTTGCTTGGGGCTCAGTTTGATGCCTGGATAGTGACCTTTTGTGAGCGCGCAAAGCCGGATCCTGCCATCGCGCATGGCGGCGAACTGTGGCGCGCAGGAATCCACGCCAAAGCGCGATCCCTCTTCGCTGTAGATGGGTTCGGAGGGGCTAGGCATCGATGTTCAATATCATTCGCCGAATAAATTCGCAAGAAACGCGCCGGGCGTTTCGTTAAGAATTTTCGTTCCTACACAAGCTCCTAAAACCCCAAACAAAGCCCTCTCATGACAACGATCGACTGGTCCATTATTGTAATTTACATCATCGCGGTTGTCGGCCTCGGCTGCTGGGCCGGTTGGAATGCGCGCCGACAGGGGGCGAAGCACGGCGAATCGGTCGCTGGCGATTATTTCATGGCCGCGCACACGCTTCGCTGGCCGGTGATCGGTCTGGCTCTCTTTGCGACAAACATTTCCTGCGTTCATCTGATCAGCCTCGCCCAATCAGGATACGACTCGGGTCTGCTGAACGGGAATTTCGAGTGGATGGCCGCATTCACGCTCATCCTGCTCGGGTTTTTCTTTGCACCGTTTTATCTCAAATCGAAAGTCGCCACGCTGCCGGATTTCCTGGAGCGCCGGTATTGCCGCGAGTGCCGCGACTGGCTGGCTGTTATTTCGATCTTGGCGGCGATTATTTTCCACATCGCGTTCCCGCTGGCGGCAGGCTGGCTGATCCTTCACGACATTTTCGGCATTGGAAAATGGGAGTGCATTTTTCTGATGTGCCTCCTCACTGGCATCTACACGGTGACGGGCGGTCTCGCGGCCGTGGCGATCACGGAAACCATCCAGACCATCGTTCTGCTCGTGGGAGCTTTCATTCTGACGGCGTTCGCCTGGATGAAAACCGGCGGGTGGGCCGGCATGGTGGCCGCGCTGGAACCCGCAGCCGGTTTGGCTCCCGGATGCACAGACTCGCAAATGATGAGCATGCTCCGTCCGCACGGCGACGCCAGTGGGATGCCTTGGTATGCGATCTTCCTCGGCTACCCGGTGCTTGGCATCTGGTATTGGTGCGCTGACCAAACCATCGTCCAGCGCGTGCTCGGCGCGGAGAGCGAGAACGACGCCCGCGTGGGGGCGATCTTCTGCGGGCTTTTGAAAATCCTTCCCGTTTTCATTTTTATCGTTCCTGGCATCATGCTTTACACCAGCATCAAGCAGGGCCACATCGATGGGGTCTATCAGGCCCGGGTCACCCACTTGGTAACCGACGGGAATGGCGACACGTTCCGCACGGTGGCGATCACCGGTGACAACCTTCAAGCCGGCTCGATTCCACCAGTCACCCTGAAAACCGACGAGTCGCTCGACCTCTCCAAACTCGCATTCCCCGCTGGCAAAGCCGAACTCGTGCTCGGGCCTGGAGTAACGGTCGAAAAAGACGCCTCGGGTGCGATTCTCAAGCCGGAGGGTGTTACGGTGCTGCAATCCAAGGAAGTCTATGCCGTGATGATCCGAAAACTCCTTCCTGTCGGTGTGCTGGGCATCATCGCCGCCGCGCTCATGGCCGCCCTCATGGGCAACCTCTCCAGTGCCTCGAATTCCATCGCCACTATGGTGAGCTACGATGTGGTCAAACGCTTCCGCCCAGAGACCTCAGACAAAAAACTCGTTATCGTGGGTCGAGTTGCCACGGTCAGCTCGATCGCCCTCGGCATCGCCCTCGTCCCGCTCCTCGACCGCTACGAGAGCATCTTCAATGGGCTGAACGACATCATCGCCCACATGGCCCCACCAATCACCTGTGTTTTCCTTCTCGGCATCTTCCTGCCCGCCGCCTCGGCCGCCAGCGCGAAATGGACGATGTGGCTGGGCTCGGTGATTGGAGCAGTCCTGTTTACCCTCAAAACCCTGAACACTTGGCAACCTGACAGCTTCGCTTGGGTGCCTGACTTCGTGAGTAAAACGCCATTTATGATGATGGCTTTTTATATGTTCGTCGCGTGTGTCGCCATGCAATTGGCTCTCATGGCGATCTTCCCCAAGCAAGCGGGCGAGGATGCCCAGCAGCTTTTCTGGCCCAAGCCGCTCGATGCGCTCAAGCACCCGGGATGGCCTGGCCTCGGCAACTACAAGGTCCTCGCCTCGATCGTCGTCCTCTCGGTGTTCGGGCTTTATCTCGTGTTTCGTTAACCCCTGTCACCACATGAAAAAAACCACACTACCCCTCATCGCGCTCGGCCTCGCCCTCAGCGCCTGCCAAACCATGCCAAAAGTTGACCCCATCCACGGACCCACCAACCCGACACCCGAAGCCGCTGCCAAGGCGAACGTGAAATACTACGGCACCATCATCGAACTCCGCCCCGAGAAAGAAAAGGAATACCGCGAGCTCCACGCCAATGTCTGGCCAGAAGTCCGCGCCGCCATCGCAAAAGCGAATATTCGCAACTACAACATCTATGTCACCGAGATCGCAGGGAAGCGACTTCTCGTGAGCCATTTTGAATACACCGGGACGAATCCCGAGGCGGATTTCGCGTCCATTGGAAAAGATCCCACGACCAAAAACAAATGGTGGCCGCTCACCGATGCCTGCCAGATTCGCCTCCCCGGAACCCCCAAGGGAAGCCAATGGCTCGGCATGGAGCAGGTCATGCATCTCGACTGATCGCGCCAAATTCTTCCTCGAATCATGCCCGGACTTTTAAACGACAAAACCATCTTCCTCACTGGCGGCTCGGCTGGAATCGGCCTCGAGTGCGCCAAGGCCTACGCCCGCGAGGGGGCGCGAGTGGCCCTTTGTTGTCCGGATTTGAACGAAGCCCAAGAGGCCGCCCGCTCGCTGGGCGATCGCCACATCGGCTTAGCTTGCGATGTTTCCAATGGCACACAGGTTCGCGCCGCGATCGATGAAATCCTCGCCCAGTTCGGCCGCCTCGACGCGATCCACAACAACGCAGGGATCGCCTCGCCCTCCGCCTCCCTGCACGAAACCACCGAGGCGGAGTGGGACCGCCTTTTTGCCATCAATGTGAAGGGCGTTTACTGGACGGCGAAGCACGGCTTCGAGGCCCTCAAAGCCTCACGCGGCTGTATCCTGAACACCAGCAGCCTAGTCGGAGAGATTGGCCAGGAAATCCACGCCGGCTACTCGGCCACCAAAGGCGCGATGAACGCCCTCACGAAATCCATGGCCCTCGACTACGCCGCCCACGGCATCCGGGTGAACGCCGTTTGCCCCGCCGGGGTCTGGACTCCGATGCTTCGCCAGTGGGCTTCCGAACAGCCCGACCCTGCCGGCATCTCCCGCTACCTCGATGACATTCACCCCCTCGGATTTTGCCCCGAGGGCGATGTCATCGCCGAGGCCAGCGTCTATCTCCTCTCCGAAAAAGCCCGCTTCGTCACCGGCCACCTCATGCATGTCACCGGAGGAGCAGAACTCGGCTATCGCCGCTAAAAATCTATGATCAAAAACATCACCACCCGCGACGCCCGCTTCCCGATTGGCTCCGGCCACGGCAGCGACGCCATCCACCGCGATCCCGTTTACTCCTATGCCGCCACACTCCTCCACGACGACTCGGGTCTCACCGGCACGGGCCTCGCTTTCACTCTCGGCGAGGGGAACGACCTCGTCTGCAAGGCCGCCGAATTCTATGCGCGCCAACTTGTCGGCCGCGACATCGAGGAGGTCATGGCCGGTTTCGGCGAATTCCAGCGCAAGCTCTCCGACGAGCAGCAATTCCGCTGGCTTGGGCCGCACAAGGGCCTTGTGCACCTGGCGCTCGCTTCGGTGACCAACGCCTGCTGGGACCTCTGGGCCCGCAAGCGTGGTGTGCCGCTTTGGAAGCTCCTTCTCGACCTCTCCGCTAACGAACTCCTCGCCACGCTGGATTTTTCGTATGTCACCGACGCCCTCTCCCTCGACGAGGCCCGCGCCCTGATCGAAACGCCCCGCGCCACCCGCCATCTCCGCGAAGGCATTTTGGAAGCCGGCTACCCCGGTTACGACACCTCGATTGGTTGGTTCAATTACAGCGATGAGCAAGTGGCCAGCAATGTCGCTAAGTCCGCTGCGGAGGGTTTCACCGCCATGAAACTGAAGGTCGGCTCGCCTGACATCGCGCGCGATGTGGGCCGCGCACGCCTCGTGCGTCAGGCTGCGGGCGACTCCGTGCGTCTCATGGTCGATGCCAACCAACAATGGACGATCGACCAATCCATCGCCTTCTCCGAAGCCACGCGCGATTTAAACCTCTTCTGGCTCGAGGAGCCCACGCATCCCGATGATGTGCTCGGCCATTGCACGATCGCCGAGGCCATCGCCCCCGTGAAAGTTGCCGCCGGCGAGCATGTGCCGAACCGCATTCTTTTCAAAAATTATCTCCAGGCCGGAGCCAGGGCCATTTGCCAGGTCGATGCCGTCCGCGTGGCGGGCGTGAGCGAGTTTTTGGTCATCAGCCTTCTCGCAAAAAAATTCGGTGTTCCGGTGATCCCTCATGTTGGCGACATGGGCCAAATCCATCAGCACCTGGTGCTGTTCAACCACATCGCCCTCGACCACGAAGCCATCTTCCTCGAGCACATCCCGCACTTGCAGGACCGCTTCACCGAGCCGGTGAAAATCGTCGGCGCGCGCTACACCACCCCACGCCTGCCGGGAACCTCCTGCGAGCTGAAAGAGTAGGCCGCCCTTATCAGGTGGCGGTTTGTTTTTGGACTCCCAGTCCGTCGATGCCGAGTTCGATGGTGTCACCGGCTTTGAGGTATTGCGGCGGCTTGAATCCCAAACCGACCCCAGCTGGAGTGCCGGTGGAAATCACATCGCCGGGCAGGAGCGTCATGAATTGGCTGACGTAGCTCACGAGGAAGGGTATTTTGAAAATGAGATTGGCAGTGGTGCCGTCCTGTTTGGTCTCGCCGTTGACCTTGAGCCAGAGGCGCAAGATGTGTGGGTCGGGAATTTCGTCTGTTGTGGCGAGCCAAGGACCCAGCGGGGCGAAGGTGTCGGCGCTTTTGCCTTTGACCCATTGGCCGCCGCGCTCAAGTTGCCAGGCACGTTCGCTGTAGTCGTTGTGCAGGACATAGCCGGCGACATGAGCCATGGCATCGGACTCGGAGACGGAGCGGGCGGTTTTTCCGATCACCACGGCCAGCTCGACTTCCCAGTCGGTTTTTTCCGATCCGGCGGGAATGACGAGTCCATCGTTCGGGCCGGTGAGGGCGGTGGTGGATTTGAAGAAAATGATGGGTTCGGCCGGGACTGCCATGCCGCTTTCCTTCGCATGGTCGCTGTAATTGAGGCCGATGCAGATGATCTTGCTTGGCCGTGCGATCGGGCTTCCGAGGCGGGTTCCCGGTGGAACCACAGGTGCGGTGGCGGCGTGGTTTTCGATCCACGAGGAGAGGCGGTTCAATCCGTCGGATTCAAAGAAGGCCTCGTTGAAATCAGGGGTGCAGGCGGAAACATCGATGGAGGTTCCGTTGGAGAGTAGGACACCCGGTTTCTCCGAGCCTTGGGTGCCGAATTTGATGAGTTTCATGGTGTGTTAGCGAAGAAGAGTGAAGCCGCCGTCGATGTCGTAGGCGGAACCGGTGATGAATGCAGCTTTGTTCGAGCAGAGAAACGCGATGAGGGTGGCGATTTCCTCTGGCTCGCCCATGCGGCCGATGGGTTGACCCGCCGAGAGCTTGGCGAACATCTCGGCCTCCTGGCCGGGATAGTTTTTTGCGAGGAATCCGTCCACGAACGGAGTGTGAACACGGGCCGGGCAAACGCAATTGCAACGAATGCCCTTGTCCACGAAATCCCGAGCCACCGAGAGGGTCATGGAAAACACGGCGCCTTTCGACATGCTATAGGCGAAGCGGTCGGGGATACCGACTTTCGAGGCGATGGACGCCAGGTTCACAATACTCCCGCCGCCGTTTTTCAGCATAATGGGAATGGCAAAGTGGAGGCAGTGGTAGGCTCCTCGCACATTGATTTGATAGAGACGGTCGAGGTCCTCGGGCGAGGTGTTCAGCACATTGCCGATATGGGCGATGCCTGCGTTGTTCACCAGCACATCGAGTCTGGCGAGGTCTGCAAAGGCGGCACGGACGGACTCGGTGTTCGAGACATCCACCGATTGGATCGCGCCGGTGCCTCCAGCCTTTTGAAGGAGGTCCAGCGACTCCCCGGCCGCTTCGGCGGAGAGTTCAAAAATGCGAACATCGTATCCATCGGAGGCGAGTTGGAGGGCGGTGGCGCGGCCGATACCGGATCCGGCTCCAGTGACGACGGCGATTGGTTTCTCGGTATGGGATGTCATGGGATGCGGTAGATTTTTTTAGCGTTGGCGATGAGGATTTGGAAGCGCTCAGCCTCTGTCAGTCCACTCAACAATTCGCGGGTGATGGTTGACCATGCGAGGAGTCCATCGCCCAGATTGACGACTGGCCAGTCGCCACCCCAGACGAGACGGGTGGAGCCGAAGGCGTCGAGCATCGTGTCCGTGTAGGGCTTCAGGCCTGGGGCATTCCGCAGTGGAGCGGGTGCGTAGGCGCTGATGCCGGAGATTTTGCCGTTCACATTCGGCTCGGCGGCGAGGGCGCGGATGGCTTTTTTCCACGCAAGGAATCCCTCGCCGGCAGGGGCTTCGTTTGGCGCGATGTCGGGAACCCCACAGTGATCGAGGATGAAAGTTGTCTGCGGGCAGGCGCGCACGAGTTCCAGGGCGATCGGGAGTTGCCGCTGGAGAACGCAGAGATCGAAAGTGAGTCCGAGCCCGCCGAGGCGGTTCACATTTTTGCGGAAGCGGGAGGTTTGGGAGAGTTCGTCGTGCTGGGTGTGCAGGACGCGACGGATGCCGGTGAGGCGGGGATGGGCGATCGCCTCGAGGCTCTGCTCGAAATCCGGCGACTCGGGCCGGGCCGCTGCCACGACGGCTTGGATGAACGAGCCGGGCTGTTCCGCAATGGCGCAAAAATAGCGGGCCTCGTCGTCGGATTCCTCACAATCGACCTCCATAAAAACTCCGGCCTGAATGCCGGAGTCGTGCGAGGCTCTTTTATAGTCCGAGAGATCGAATCGGCCTGAGAGGGCGGGGAAATCTTTCGTCCAGTCGTAGGTGAAGCGGTCTGGCTCGAGGAGGTGGACATGCGTGTCGATCATGACGATTTCAGATGGGAAGTATCCTGTGTGCAGGCACGGTCAAGATGCACCCAGACTCCAGAACGGACTGAACAAGCTGGGGTAGTTCCAGCGCCGGTTGGCTGCAATGTGGCCGCATTCGTGAAGGACGATGCTGCGCGCCGGGAGATTCGTCCACACCGGCTCGAACTCCACGCCCGATCCGGAAAACGGCGACTCGTAGGCTCCGAGGTTTTGGTGGGTTTTGATCAAATCAGACACAAGATTGATCTGATCAGGCATTGATGCCTCGGCCGGATCAATCTAATTATTTGCCCCTCCAGCAGGTCCGGCCCGCCGGGAAATCCAACCCATGACTCTATGACAATTCTCCTCGGAATCGGTTTGCACGCGCTCGGTGGCATCGCCGCCGCCACTTGTTACATCTCCCAAAAAGGCACGACGAAATGGTCCTGGCAGACCTACTGGATCGTGTTCTGCCTGGTGGCGTGGTTTGTGATGCCGCTCGGGGTTTCCGCGCTGACGGTGCCGGATTTGGTGTCGGTCCTCCGCGAGGCGCCGGTCGGTGTGGTGGTGAAAGTCTTTTTCTATGGCGCGCTGTATGGATTCGGCGGCATGGCCTTCGCTCTCGCGATCCGGCGCATCGGATTTTCGATGACCTATGGGATGGCGATCGGTATCTCGGCGGTGTTCGGCACGGTGGTGCCGCAGGTTTTGGACGGCACCTTGATCGCTAATTTCCAAAAACCCGGCGGTATGGTGGTGCTGGTGGCGTTTATTCTTTCGATGGTCGGCGTGGCGGTCTGCGGCCGGGCGGGATTTCTTAAAGAGCGCGAACTCGCTGCGAAGGCCGAGGGCAATTCCAGCTTCGACATGCGCAAGGGCCTCTGGCTCGTCGTGCTCGCCGGCGTGCTCTCGGGCATCTTCGGCGTGGGCGCGGCAGCGGGGACGCCGATCGATGACATCGCGAGCCAGCACGGCGCGGTGGCGGGTTTTGCTGGATATCCCAAATACATTTTCCTCACTGGCGGCACGCTGCTGACGAATCTCGTGTGGTGGGGCATCGTTTGCGTCCGGCGCGGCACGCTGCGGGAGTTCATCGAGGTGCCCGGCGGCGCCGATCCACAGGCGCTGGAGGAGCGCGGGGCCGACGGCGAGGTGCGCACGCTTTTTTCCGCAGGGCGGCTGGCGTTCTACTACCTCATGGCCGTGATCGGCGGGATGCTGTGGTTCATCCAATTCATCTTTTACGAACTCGGCCACGCCGACATGGGGAATTTCAAATTCATCAGCTGGGGAATCCACATGGCGATGCTGGTGTTTTTCAGCTTCGGAGTTGGCCTCGTTTTCCGCGAGTGGCAGGGCTGCAAACGCGGCACGATCAGTGTGCTCTTGGGTGGCCTCTCGCTCCTAGTGTTTTCCTTCGGCTTGATCACCTACGGCTCGCTGGTCGGGGAACGCGAAGCCGCCAAATCCGGCCAAGCCCCCGCCTCCAAATCCCCCAACAAATCACCAAAGTCCCCGCCAACCTCAACGCCCAACTCGCCAAACTCAAACTCCTACATTTCTTCGCCGCCCCGCCCGCATTTTCTACGCTGCGCCATGGCGCCTCTGCAGGAGAAGGCGGGCGCGCAGTAGTTCAAATGCGTTACTTGCCAGCGCGGGCGGGATGCACTTTATTGGTGATCGTTTAATCTCCCGCAACCTCATTCCCAATGATCAAAAAATCTACTTTGGCGATCCTTCCCTGTTTGCTGGTCCTTTCCTTGGCTTCTTGCAAAAAAGCGCCGGATCAAGCGGCCGCCAATTCCTTGGAGAAAAAAGAGACCGCACAGGCCGCAGCACCAGCCAACCCCGCCGCCGCCGCACCCCAAGCCGGCGGCGAGAAAATCTCCTTTAGCTCCCAAGTCCGCCCGATCCTCTCGAACAACTGCTTCGCCTGCCACGGCCCCGATTCGCACAACCAGACCAGCCCGTTCCGCCTCGACACCGAGGAGCACTCGCGCGCCAACCTTGCCAAAGCGGGCGAAGCTCCCCGCTACGGCGTCGTGCCCGGCAAGCCCGAGGAAAGCCTCCTCTTTCAGCGTATTGCCACCAAAGACCCTCACGAGATCATGCCGCCGCCTTACGCGAAAAAGCCGACGCTCACCGAGGAGCAAATCGCCACCGTCGCCGAGTGGATCCGCCAAGGGGCTGAATACGAACCCCACTGGGCGTTCGTCGCGCCCGTTAAGCCCGCTGTGCCAGAAGTGAAAGACAAAGCCTGGCCGCGCACGCCGATCGACAATTTCATTCTCGCCAAGCTTGAGTCCAAAGGCATCGCGCCCTCTCCCGAAGCCGACAAGGAAACCCTCGTCCGCCGCGTGCACATGGACCTCCTCGGCCTCCCTCCGACTCCCGAGGAAATCGACGCCTATTTGGCCGATACCTCCGACAAGGCCTACGAAAACATGGTGGACCGCGCGCTGGTCTCGCCCCACTACGGCGAACGCATGGCGATCGATTGGCTCGACCTCGCCCGCTACGG
The DNA here is from genome assembly GCA_026398255.1 of Verrucomicrobiota bacterium. Lineage (GTDB taxonomy): Bacteria > Verrucomicrobiota > Verrucomicrobiia > Chthoniobacterales > Terrimicrobiaceae > UBA967. The sequence continues at coordinate 118,895 of JAPLTG010000029.1, read as the reverse complement.
CGATAGCAACGCCATCCATCACGAAATGCTCCGCACGAGTTGGCCATGGCGCGACTGGGTGATCAATTCTTTCAATAAAAACATGCCCTACGACCAGTTCCTCACCGAGCAACTGGCTGGCGATCTCCTCCCGAACGCCACGCTCGACCAGAAGCTCGCCACCTCTTTTAACCGCAACCACGGCATCAACAACGAGGGCGGAGCCATACCGGAAGAGTGGCTCATCGAATACGCGGTGGACCGCGTGAGCACCTACGGCACGGCTGTGATGGGCATGTCGGTGGGTTGTGCCCGTTGCCACGACCACAAATTCGACCCGATCTCCCAAAACGATTTCTTCAGCTTGATGGCCTATTTCAACAGCATTAACGAAGTTGGGTTGGAATCTCAGAACGGCAGTCGCGCCCGTGCCTACCCGCCGTTTGTGCAGGTTCCGACCGAACCCCAAAAGCAAGCCATGGAATCCGTCGGAAAGACGCTCGCTGACCTCCAACCCGTGCGCGATGACAAGAGCCCCGAGGCGGTGAAGGTGCCTGATGAAAGCAAGGGCATCGACTGGGCCGTTCTCGCACCGGTAGGAGCCAAGACATCCTCGAAAAAAGATCTAGGCTTTGCTTCTACCAGGAATGGCTTTGGTGGTGGCGACGGATTGGGCACCAGTAATTTCGATATTCCAGAACTCAAAGACCGGTTTTTTTCGGAAGGAAATACCATCTACCCGATCTTCCCGATTTCTTCCGGCGAGGAGATGACTTTGGAGTTCGGCTTGTCGGGAGATCAGGGAAAAAAAGGGCGTCGTAATAGCCCCGCTCTGCCGGACACGCCAATCAATACGGTGCGCGTGGATTCGGTGAATCCGTTCAATTATCTTTGGAACTACCAGTCCGACAGCGTGAGTTCCGTGCTCGGAATGGATTTGGCGACCATTCGTCAAGCCTTGCCCGATATCCAAGTGGAATTGGAGCAAGGCGGCAAACGCTCCCCACTCCCCGTCACCGCCATCCGCTCGAGCTTCGAGGGCCTCAGCCCCGAACTCACCGCCGCGCAGGCCGCCGATCCCGCCAATGGCTGGAAGCTCGGCGTCCCCGGTATCGATGGCTCTGTATTCCTCCAACTCGCCGCCCCCGTGACTCCGGCCAAGGGCGCTAAGCTCATTTTGAAACTCAAATTCCAAGGCTCCGAGGCCACTTACGGGAGCGCTCTGTCGAACAGCTTCCGCGTCGCCATCGCCAACAACCCGCACGGCCTCGACGACTGGTTGGCTTTGTTCAAAAACAAGGACCGCCTGTATTGGATGAACGATACCTGGCTCGCCGCTAAGGCCAACGCCGCTGGCAAGTCACCCGCCACCGGCCTCGACCTCGCCCGCGCTCATTATCTCAAAAACCACTACGACAACTGCGCCACCCGCGTGATGGTGATGGAAGAGCGTGCGACGCCGGTTCAGACCTTTGTGCTCGACCGCGGTTCCTACGACAAACCGCTCAAGGATCGCCCGCGCGAGCGCACCACCCCTACAGCTTTCCCTCCTCTACCGAAGGACGCCCCGAAGAACCGCCTCGGCCTCGCGCAGTGGTCGATGGCTCCCGAAAACCCGCTCACCGCGCGCGTGCAGGTGAACCGTCTCTGGCAACAACTCTTCCGCAATGGCATCGTGAAAACTTCCGAGGACTTCGGTCTGCAGAGTTCCCTGCCGACCCATCCCGAGCTTCTCGACTACCTGGCCGTGGACTTCCGCGAGAACAAATGGGACATGAAGCGTGCCATGAAAAACATGGTCATGAGCGCCACCTACCGCCAATCCTCGAAGCATCGCGAGGACCTCGAGGAGATCGATCCCGAGAATAAACTCCTCGCCTGCGCGCCGCGATTCCGTTTCCCGGCCGAGTTGATTCGCGACAACGCCCTCGCCGCTTCCGGGCTCCTTAATGAACAAGTGGGCGGCCCGAGCGTCAAACCCTACCAGCCAGAAATCTGGAAGGAAAAATCCATGAACGCCCGCGCCAATTATGGTTTCTACACCCGCAATACCGGCGACAAACTCTTCCGGCGCGGGATCTACACCTTGTGGAAACAATCCGTGCCGCCGGCCCAGATGGAACTCTTCGACGCACCCTCCCGCGAGGCTTGCATCACCCGCCGGGAAATCACCAATACGCCTCTCCAAGCATTTGTTTTGATGAACGACGAGACCTACCTCGAGTTCTCGCGCAAGCTCGCCGAGCGTCTCTTCACCGACATCAACGGGGCATGGGAACAAACACTCGCCGATCGCTTGCGCCGGGGAATCCGCCTCGCCACTGGACGCAATCCCGAGCAATCGGAACTCGATAGCTGGATTTCCTTCACCAACGAAAACCTCGAGCGGTTCACGGCAAACACCGGCAACGCCGAGAAATTCCTGTCCTACGGCGAGACTCCGCGAAACAAAGACCTTCCCGCCCCCCAACTCGCCGCACTCTCCTTCAGCATGTCGACCATCCTGAATATGGATGAAACCCTCACCCGCGACTGATTAACCCAAGGAAATCCAACTATGCAAAACCCCGTCGAAGAACACCTCCTCAATATCAGCAGGCGCCAATTTTTCGGGAAAATGGCGCAAGGCATCGGTGCCATGGCTCTCGGTTCGCTGATGAGCAACAACATTTACGCCGCTTCCCGGAGCCCGTTTGAACGGGGGTTCCTGGGATCCCCCCACTTTGCTCCCAAGGCGAAGCGGGTGATCTACCTCTTTCAACACGGCGGCCCCTCGCAGTTGGATCTCTTCGACTACAAGCCGGAACTCAGTGCGCAGTTTGACAAGGAGCTTCCCAAGTCCGTGCGCGGCGATCAGCGCATCACCGGCATGACCTCAGGCCAATCCCGTCTGCCAGTGGCACCCTCGATTTTCCAATTTAAAAAATACGAGAACAATCAGGACGGGCTCTGGGTTTCCGAGCTCTACCCCTACACAGCGGGTATCGCGAAGGAACTCTGTGTCGTGAAATCGGTCTTCACCGAACAAATCAATCACGAGCCGGGCGTTTCTTTCCTTCAAAGCGGCCACCAACTTCCTGGCCGCCCGTCGTTCGGTTCCTGGATCAGTTACGGCTTGGGCAGCATGAATGAAAACCTCCCTGCCTTTGTGGTGATGATCAGCCAAGGCAAGGGCAATGCCCAGTTCGTCTCCTCGCGCCTCTGGAGCTCAGGATTCCTTCCCAGCGAGCACCAAGGTGTGAACCTTCGTGGAGGCGACCAACCGGTATTATTCCTGAACGATCCAAACGGGATCGAGCGGTCCGACCGCCGCCGGATGCTCGATCAACTGGCAAAAGCTAACCATTTGGAAGCAGACCGCAGCCTCGATCCCGAAGTGCTGGCGCGCATTTCCCAATACGAGATGGCCTACCGCATGCAAACGGCCGTTCCCGATCTCACCGACTTCTCGCAGGAATCTCAGGAGACCCTCGACATGTATGGCCCGGATGTGAAGGTTCCAGGCTCCTACGCCTACAACTGCCTCATGGCCCGCCGGCTCGCCGAGCGCGGCGTCCGCTTCGTGCAACTCTACCACCGTGGGTGGGACCAGCATGGAGGTCTCCCGGCGGAAATCCGCATGCAGTGCAAAGACACCGACCAACCGCAGGCCGCGCTCGTCAAGGACCTCAAGCGCCTCGGAATGCTCGACGACACACTCGTCATCTGGGGCGGTGAGTTCGGCCGCACCACCTACAGCCAAGGCGTCCTCACTCAAACCAACTACGGCCGCGACCACCATCCGCGTTGCTTCACGATGTGGTTCGCCGGCGGCGGCACGAAGCCCGGCATCAGCTACGGAAAAACTGACGAATACTGCTACAACATCATCGAGAAACCGATGCATGTGCACGACCTCCACGCCACTCTCCTCCACCTCATGGGAATTGAACACGAGCGCCTCACCTACCGCTACCAGGGCCGAGATTTCCGTCTCACCGATGTCCACGGCCACATCGTCCGCGACATTCTGGCTTAAAACCCCAACGAGTTTCTGAATGACAACACCCTCCCGCCTCGTGCGGATCGTTTTTGGTTTTCTTCTGGCGGGCTTGGCCACTGCCGCATTGGTCTACTCGGGCTTCGCACCGTCACCTCCGGTTCCTGAAAATCTCCTGCTGTTCGTCGGGCGGTTTCACCCGCTTGTCGTTCACATGCCTATCGGCTTCCTCGCCGCGATCGCCGCGCTCCCGGCTTTGCAATGGGTTTTCCGGTTCGAGTTCCGCACGGCCAACCGCGTTCTGCTCTGGCTTTGCGCTCTGTCAGCGATTGCTTCCACCGCGCTCGGCACCTTGCTCATCTGGCCCGGCGGCTACAGTGGCGAAATCCTCAACGACCACCGGTGGTTCGGCATCGCCACCTCGGCGGTGTGCGTGTGGATGCTCGTCATGCACCATTTTTCGGGCTGGCTCGGCCGGACTGCCTACTCACTTCTCTTGTTCGCCTCGCTCGGCCTCGTTGCCGCCACCGGCCACTACGGCGGCTCGCTCACCCACGGCGAGGATTACCTCACCGCCTACCTCCCGGTCGCACTCGGTGGAAAACCCGAGCCAGTTCCTGTGGACAAAGGCACCAAGGAGGACGCCGCCATTTATGTCGCGGCCATCCAGCCAATCATCGAAGCCAAGTGCGTGGAGTGCCACAACCCCTCGAAGAGCAACGGCAACCTCCGCATGGATACCCTGCAACTCCTCCTCGCCGGCGGAAAACACGGCCCGTCGCTGAAGCCGGGTGACGCCGCCGCGAGCTTGATGATCGAGCGCGCGAACCTCCCGCTCGACAACAAGGAGCACATGCCGCCCGTGGGCAAACCCCAGCTCACCGATCCCGAACTCGAGCTCCTCTCGTGGTGGATCGACCGAGGCGCGAAAGAGCGCGCGCCGCTCGTGGAAGACCTCCCGCCGCCAGCCGCGCTTGCGCTCATGGAAAAGAATCTCGGTTTCCAAGTCGCTGCCCCCGAGGTGCCGATGCTCTCATGGGAGGAAGTCGTCAAAGCCGGCGCGCCGCTTGCCAGAGTCCCGAACCTCGCCATTCGCCGCTCCGCGATGGACTCCCCGGCGTTGAATGTCTTCATCGCCTCGGACGCCAAAAACCCCGACGAACTCATCACCAGCCTCGAGCCAATCAAGGCGAACATCGTCATGCTGGATGCAGGCAAAACCAAAATCTCGGAAGCCGCGTTTCCTGCGATTGCCGGATTCGCGAACCTCGTGGAACTCCGCCTCCAGGAAACCGACACCGACGACCAGGATGTCGCCAAACTCTCCCCGCTCCGGAAGCTCCGGAAGATCAACCTCAACGGCACTGAGGTCACCGACCGCTCGGTGGAATTCCTCTCCAAATTCCCGAACATCGTCCAACTCGCCGCGTGGGATACCACCGTGAGCCCTGTGGCTGCCGACACCTTCATCAAGACGCGTTTTCCCGAAAACAAAAAGCGCCGCGTGGAGGAGGAAATCCAAGCCCTCGAAAACCGCCTCGCTGCAATGAAAGTCGAAGTCCTCGGCATCAATATTCCTGACCAACCGCCACCGCCAATGGTTGATGGCACCCTTTACTGGGCACCGCTCGCGGCAACCGCTTCGTCGGAGTATGACGACAAATATCTCGTGAAAAATCTCTACGACGGCAGCGCGAAACTCGCCGACATCGGCTCGCCGAACAACCAAGGCGCCGACTACGCAGGCAAGGGACCCGGGCCGTTCTTCGTGGTGTATGACATGGGATCGCCCATTGTTTTCTCCGGCCTCCTCTACGCCCAGCGCGCCCTCGCCCAAGACAAGTCCGGCAAAATCGAAATCCGTGTCACCAACACTGACCCCGGAACAGCCTCGAAGGACATGACGATCCTCAAGCGCCCGGCGGATGCCGAAGTCGTGCTGAAACCCAGCCCCCTGAACGACCGCGCCCTCACGCGGTATGGATTCGCTAAAGAACTCAAAGGCCGTTATGTCGTTTTCTCGATCAACAGCCCGCCGACCGCCGGCAACATCGGTGGTAGCGAACTTGTCCTCGGCCGCTTCCCGCTCTCCCGCGAGGAGCTTTTGGCCGCCGTCCCAGCCGACCCCGCCAAATACGGCACGCTCATCGGCCCCAAAGCAACTGCTACGATCAGCACCAACACCCCGCACACACCGCAGGATGGCCTCCTGAAGTTCCTCGACCCTGAGATCAGCACGATCCCCTTTGCGTTGCACACGGACATCGAAGCCCACCCTTGGGCGAAGATCTCGTTCCCGACGAATGTCCGCATCGCCGCGATCTCGATCGTCAACCGCCGTGAATACATGGAACGCGCCGAAGGGCTCGAACTCCAACGCCTCACCGACTCGGGCGAATGGGAGACCATTTGGAAATCCGAAAAACCCGAGGAGTCTTGGAACCTCGACCTCACCGGCCTCGATCCCGAAGAGCGCGAAGGCAAGGAATTCCGCCTCTACATCGCTGCGGAAAAACCCACCTACCTGCACCTCTCGAACGCGGCCATCTGGGGCGTGGAAGTCCCGCCGCCAGCCCCCGCATCGGCTCCGGAGCCCGCTCCGAAGCCAAAGAAAAACCCGTAACCCCATCGGGAAATCAAAATTCGAGCCTTCCGTGGAGGGCAGGCGTCCCGGCTGCCATCCAATCCCTTGCCCCTGCGCACCAAACAAAAATCTAAAAAGCAGGCTCTTTTTGGTAGGACCCTCTTGCCATGAGCAAGCTGGAGCGTGTGATTATTCCTGAAATTCTGGACTCCTTGGATCCGGCAGATCCTCGGGCTGTCCGGAGTCGCTGGGACTTGCGGTGGATTGATTTTTATCTCGGCAATTCGCGATGGATCGTGCGGCAACTGAAAGGGCGAATCTCTGGCTCAGCGCGAATCATGGAAATCGGAGCGGGCGAGGGGAGCCTTTGCCGGAAAGTCCATGCCGCGTTGCCTGCTTCCCGCGTGACCGGTCTCGACTTGGTGCCGCGGCCTCCCGGTCTGCTACCGGCGATTGATTGGAGATGCGGAAATTTTTTTCACACCCTCGGCGACACCGAGGCCGAGGTCTGCATGGGCAGCCTCATCTTGCACCATTTCTCGGATGCGGCGTTGCGCGAACTCGGCGAGCGTTTGCAGTCCTTTCGTCTGATCATTTTCTGCGAACCACTCCGTTCGCGCCTTCCGCTGTTTCTCTCCAAACTCTCGAATCCGTTCCTTGGCGAAGTGACCCGCCACGACATGCCCGCGAGCATCCGAGCCGGATTCCGTCGAGGTGAACTGACGGCCCTCATGGGGTTGGATTCGAAAAAATGGATCATACGGGAATTATCCCACTGGCGCGGATCGTTGAGGCTAGTAGCCTCGCGCCGTTGAAAAAACCCATCACCATCGCGGGAGGAGGGCTGGCCGGGCTTTCGCTGGGCATCGCGCTGCAATCCCGCGGAGCGTCGGTGACGCTGCACGAGGCCTCCACTTACCCGAGGCATCGCGTGTGCGGGGAATTCATCAGTGGTGTGAGCGATGAAACCCTCGAGACGCTGGGCATTGGGGATTGTCTGGATGAGGCGACGCATCTTCTCAGCGCGTCTTGGAATGACCCTGCCGGGCGGCTCGTCGAAATACAGGCGCCCGGCCGTGGAATTTCCCGCTGGAAACTCGATGCCCTTCTTCAACAGCAATTCCTCTCTCTCGGGGGCAGTCTGGTCACCAATTCCCGCGTGGCTCCCGCTTCTGGCGTCATCTGGGCCGCAGGGCGCCCACGGCAACCTTCCTCCTGGCTTGGGCTGAAATGCCATGCCCGCAACCTGCCACTCACCCATGATCTGGAAATGTTCACTTCGCCTGGCGGATACATCGGGCTCGCGAGAATCGAGGACGACCAGGTGAATATCTGCGGGTTGTTTCAAAAGAAGCCCCCAAGCGGGTCGAAAGGGAGCGCGCTTCTTGTGTCCATGCTTCGCGAGTCCTCGCTGGGGGCTCTCGCCGATCGCTTGGAAGCGGCGGACATCGAGGAATCGAGCTTTTGCGGGGTCGCGGCATTTCAAACCGGACATCAAGCAGGCCCGGAATTCTGCATTGGTGACGCCGCGAGCATGATTCCACCCTTCACGGGAAATGGAATGACCATGGCCTTCGAGTCCGCGGAGTGCGCCCTGCAGCCGGCGATGGACTACGCGACCGGGCGGAAATCCTGGATGGAAGCCGCCTCGGCATCCACCGCCAGCCAAGCCAGTCGCTTCCGCCGACGCCTGGCCGTGGCGGGGGCGCTTCACCGAATCCTTCTGAATCCTCTCGGCCTGCGAGTCACCAGTGCCCTGGCCCGCCGGAAGTGTCTCCCCTTTCAAACCCTCCTTCACCTCGTTCGTTGATGTATCTCCAATCCCTCGCCTCCGCCTTTCCGCCGCACGCCTTCACCCAGCGCGAGTGCTTTGAAATCCTGAGCCAATCCGGGGCGATGGAGGGCTTGCGGGGTCGTTCGAGGGACCTCTTGCAGAAAGTTCTCACCGGCGATTCCGGCATCGAAACCCGTCGGTTTTGCGATCCCGATTTGAAGAAGACCTTTGGCTATGACGCCGGCGCCCTGCACCAGCATTTTGAAGATCACGCGCCGAGGCTGGCTTCCGATGCGCTTGTGAAAGCCTGCGATCTCGCCTCGATAAAGCCTTCTGGCATCGACGCCCTGCTCGTCTGCACCTGCACCGGCTATCTTTGTCCGGGACTGAGTAGCTACATTTCGGAGAGGCTCGGCCTCCGCCCGAACGCCTTTCTTCAAGACTTGCTCGGCCTCGGCTGTGGCGCGGCCCTGCCTCTTCTGGAAACGGCGCGCGGCTTTCTGGCTGCCAACCCCGACGCGACCGTGGCCACCATTGCCGTGGAAATTTCCTCAGCCGCCTTTTACCTCAACGACGAGCCCGGCGTCCTCATCAGCCTCTGCCTTTTTGGCGATGGAGCCGCCGCCGCCATCTGGAAAGCGAAAAACCAAGGCGGCCAGTTGCGTTTCCAGAATTTTCGAACCATCCACCAGCCCGAACACCGCGAAAAAATCCGCTTCGTCAATGCCGGTGGACGCCTTAAAAACCAGCTCCACCGGGATGTCCCTGCCCTCGCCGCCAAGGCCGTCTCGCAGCTCTATCAAATGAGCTCCAACGCCCCCCGGAAGATCATCGCGCACACCGGCGGGCGGGATGTCATTGAGGCCATAGAGCGCGCCATTCTTGGCCAAAAGCTGAGCTCGACCCGGGAGATTCTACGCCAATACGGCAACATCAGCAGTCCAAGCGTCCTCGCCGCGCTGGAGCATTCCCTCGCCACCTCAGCGCACGCCGAAAGCCTCTGGCTCACCGCCTTCGGAGCGGGCTTCGCCGCCCACAGCGGAGAGATGGTGCTCAGTCATTAGAAATTGTTTTTTTCGAAGGCGCGACAGGCTTTGCAAGGAAGGATCGGGCTCGACGGTCTGGGGCTGATCCGTGAAGGTGTGGCGTGCTTGCATGGATCACGGACATTCTCGAAATAAAAAAAGTCGGCCGATGCTGGTCGCGAAGTTCATCGCTCGCTTCCGGTCGTCATCGCAGCCCTTAAAATAGAATAAAAATGCACACGGATCCTCATTCGACGGGTGGCGGGAGTTTTACGGATTTGTTTATCCGTCGGCCGGTTTTGGCGGTCGTCGTGGCTTTGTTGCTGCTGATAGCAGGCGGGCAGGCGATTTTTACGCTGACGGTTCGGCAGTATCCCCGGAGCGACAATGCCTCGGTGACCATCTCGACGATTTACATCGGGGCGAACGCGGATCTCGTGCGGGGATTCATTACCACGCCGATCGAGCGGGCGATCGCGGCGGCGGACGGCATTGATTATGTGGAGTCGGAAAGCTCGCAGGGGCGCTCGCTCATCACGGCGCGGCTGAAGCTGAATTACGACCCGACCAAGGCCCTGTCGGAGATCAGTGCGAAGGTGGACCAAGTGCGCGGCGACCTGCCGCCCGAGGCCGAGGTGCCGATCATTGATATTGAGAGTGCGGACTCGAAACGAGCGGCGGCCTACTTGCGCTTCGTCTCGGATATTTTGAAGCCGAACGAAATCACCGACTACCTCGCGCGGGTCGTTCAGCCGAGGCTCACGGCGGTTCCGGGGGTTCAGCGCGCCGAGATTTTGGGTGGACGGACCTTTGCGATGAGGATTTGGCTGAAGCCCGACCGAATGGCGGCCCTCAACATCAGCCCTGCGCAGGTTCGCCGCGCCCTGGCTGGAAACAACTATCTCTCCGCCGTGGGCCAAACCAAAGGCTCGCTCGTGACGGTGAACCTCACGGCGAACACCGACCTCCGCACGGTCGCGGAGTTCGAGCAACTCGTGCTGCGCGAGAGCGGCGGTGCGGTGGTGCGGTTGAAAGACATCGCCGATGTGCAACTCGGTGCTGAAAATTACGACTCGGCCGTGCGATTCAGCGGCGAGCAGGCGGTCTTCATGGGCGTGTGGGTGCTGCCAAACGCCAACGCGCTTGATGTGATCCGCGCGGTGCGGGCGGAGTTGGAGAAAATCAAAGCCGAGCTACCAGCGGGCCTCACGGCAGGGGTTGGCTACGACTCGACAGTTTACATCACCGACGCCATCAGCGAGGTGCTCAAGACGCTTATCGAAACGCTCCTGATCGTCGTCGTCGTGATTTTTCTTTTCCTTGGATCGTTTCGCGCAGTGCTCGTTCCGGTATTGGCAATTCCCTTGTCGATTCTCGGCGCGGTGTTCCTGATGCAGGCGGCGGGGTTCACTGTGAACCTTCTCACCCTGCTGGCCATCGTCCTTTGCGTGGGTCTGGTGGTGGACGATGCGATCGTCATTGTGGAAAATGTGGAACGCCATTTGTCGGATGGCATGAAGCCGTTCGACGCCGCGATCCTCGGAGCGAGGGAACTCGTCGGACCGGTGGTGTCGATGACCGTCACGCTGGCGGCTGTGTATTTGCCGATCGGCTTGCAAGGCGGGTTGACCGGTTCGTTGTTCCGAGAGTTTGCCTTCACGCTGGCGGGTGCTGTTTTTATATCGGGCATCGTGGCGCTGACAATTTCTCCGGCGATGAGTTCGTGGCTTCTCAAGCCGGGCATGGAAGAGCGAGGATTCGCAGGCGTCGTGGCGCGGGGCTTTGGGCGGCTCCGGGATTCCTACGGCCGTGTGCTCGACAAGGTCCTCGCCAACCGCCCGTATGCCTACGCGGTGTGGGCGGTGATTTTTCTCCTCTGCATTCCCATGTTCATCCTCTCGCCGAACGAGCTGTCGCCGGATGAGGATCAGGGCGTGATTTTCGGCATCGTGGAGGCGCCGGCGGATGCCACTCTGGATGAAACCGTGCGCTATGCCGACCAGGCCACGAAGATTTTTTTGGATGTGCCCGAGACATCCTACACCTTCCAGCTCACGCAGCCGACCTTCGGCTTCGGCGGCATGGTGCTGAAGCCCTGGGGAGAGCGCGATCGCACGCCGAAACAGTTGCAGGCCGAGATCGCACCAAAACTCTCCAAGCTCGCAGGTATCAGGATGTTTCCCGTCACTCCGCCCGCGCTGCCGGGTGGCGGAGATTTTCCTGTGGAGTTCGTCATCGCCTCCACCGCCGAACCCGCCCAAATCCTCGAGATCGCCCGCGAGCTCCAGCAGAAGGCGGCCAAAAGCGGCATGTTCGCCTTCCCGCCGATCATCGACACCAAAGTCGACCAGCCCCAGACCGAGATCGTTCTGGACCGCGACAAGATCGCCTCGCTCGGGCTCGACATGCGACAGATCGGAGAGGATCTCTCGGCCATGCTCGGCGGAAATTTCGTGAACCGCTTCAATATCGACGGCCGCAGCTACAAGGTCATCCCGCAAATCCAGCGCGCCGACCGGCTCAATCCCGCCCAGTTGCAGGAGATTTATGTCACCGGTCCCGAAGGCCGCCTCATGCCGCTCGGCTCGGTCGCGACGCTCCGCAACTCCGCCGAGCCGAGGTCGCTCAAGCGCTTCCAGCAGCTCAATGCCGTGAAGTTAAGCGGCGTGGCGATCCGCCCGCTCGATCAGACCTTGCGCTTCCTCGAGGACGAGGCCGCGAAAATCATGCCGCCGGGCTATGTGGTCGATTACACCGGCGAGTCGCGCCAACTGCGCGCGGAGGGGAGCAAGTTCCTGCCCTCGCTAGTTCTCGCCCTGCTCCTGATTTTCCTCGTGCTCGCGGCGCAGTTCAACAGCTTCCGCGATCCCTTCATCATTCTGCTCGGCTCGGTGCCGCTGGCGATGTTCGGCGCGCTGATTTTCACCTTCCTCAAAATGCCCGCGCCGAATGTGCCTTTCTGGACGAATGGTTGGACGACGACTCTCAACATCTACTCGCAGGTCGGCCTCGTCACGCTGGTCGGACTCATTGCGAAAAATGGCATCCTGATTGTGGAATTCGCGAACCGCCGCCAGCGCGAGGGTTTCATGAAGCTCGAGGCGATCCGAGACGCCGCGCGAGTCAGGTTGCGTCCCGTTTTGATGACGACCATCGCGACGGTCGTGGGTCATTTCCCGTTGGTGCTCGTCACCGGTGCCGGAGCCGCCGCCAGAAACTCGATCGGCCTCGTGCTCGTCGGAGGAATGGCAATCGGAACCGTCTTCACCCTCTTCCTCGTCCCAGCGCTCTACATGCTTCTGGCGAAGGAAAAGTCCGGCAAGGCCTGATCATCCTCGCGAACCGAAAATTGCCGACCCCACGCGCACGATGGTTGCTCCCTCGGCGATGCCTTGCTCGAAATCCCCGCTCATTCCCATGGAAAGATCGGAAAGCGGCAGGCCGGTCTGAGTAGCTAGACGGTCCCGGAGTTCGCGGAGCTTCGCAAAATACGGCCGCGCCTCCTCGGGGTTGTCGCTGTAGGGCGCCATGGTCATCAGGCCCTGGATGCGCAGGAAGGGCAGGGGAGCGAGGTTTTCGAGGGCAGCGGGGAGGTTTTCCGGCGCAAAGCCGAATTTCGACTCCTCGCCGGAGACATTCACCTCGAGCAGCACATTCGCCGTTACCCCGAGTTCTCCCGCAATGCGGTTGATTTGGACGGCGAGGTTTTCATTGTCCACACCATGGAACAGCGCAAAGCGGCCCGCGACCTTGCGGATTTTGTTGGTTTGAAGATGTCCGATAAAATGCCACTCGATCCCGGCTGGGAGGGCGTCCAGTTTGGGAAGTGCGTCCTGCACGCGGCTTTCGCCAAAAGCCCGCTGACCCGCCTCAAAGGCCTCACGGATCAGCTCGGGAGGATGGGTTTTGGAAACCGCCACCAACTGGATCTCGGAGGCTTTGCGGCCGCATCGGGTCGCCGCGCTTTCGATCCGCGCATGGATTTCAGAGAGGTTTGTTTGAACAGAACTCATGGTTTCGCGAAAAAGGATGCCTGACTTTTCATGCGAGTCGAGAGGCTGCTGCACCCATGGGCGAGTCTAAAAAAATGCAGGTCTTTACTTCATGGCCCACGCCAAGGATGTAAAAAGGACATCTTGATGGAAAAAGAATCGGAAGAAGTTTTGCGAGGTTTTGGTTTTGCGGCGACTGCGCCGCTGGAGATCGACTTCGGCTGTCATCGTGGGGCGTTCCTGATCGGCATGGCGGCCTTGCATCCGGGCACCAATTTTCTCGGGATCGAAAAGCAGATCGACCGAGTCGAAAAATGCAACGCCCGCGCCGAACGCCTTGGCCTTCCCAATGCCCGCGCCATTCAGGGTATCGGAGCCGAGTCGCTGAAGGAACTCCCCACAGGATGTGTTTCGGTTTTCCACCTCTATTTTCCGGATCCATGGCCCAAGCGTCGTCATGCCTCCCGCCGTGTTTTTCAAAAATCTTTCCTCGCGGAAATCCGGCGTGTTCTTGGACAAGATGGAGTTCTTCGCCTGATGACTGACGACGAGCCTTACTTCCGAGAAATGCGCGATCTCACTCGCGTAGGCTGGAGGGAAATCCCCTGGGATGACGGCCGCGAAACGGTCCAGACGGCGTTTGAGATAACCTTTCGCAAGCTCGGCCAGACACCGTTTCAAGCGGCCTTGGTTCCAGGCGCCTAGTTTTTTCTATAAATGCGGCGGAGCGGATGTTCGTCGAGGACATTGGCCTTGATGCCGCCGAGTTTCGCCGGGTCGTAGAGTTGGATGCCGACATAGTAGTAGATCGGGCAGACGGGAACGGCTTTTTGAACCAGCAAATCCTCGGCCTGCCGCAGAATCGCGAAGCGCTGGGCGGGGTTGAGTTCGCATGCGGCCTCGGCGATCAGGCGGTCGTAGTCCGCGCTGCTCCAGCCTGTCCGGTTGTTGCCGCCGCCTGTGAGGAACATGTCGAGAAAGGTGTTCGGGTCGGGGTAGTCGCCGACCCAGCTGGAGCGGGCGATGTCGTAGTCGAGGAGCGAGAGCGAGTTCAGATACACTTTCCACTCTTGTCGGGCGAGGTTCACATTCACGCCCAGCGTCTCGCGCCACATGCTTTGCAGTTCCACGGCGATCGCCTCGTTCAGTTCGCTTTTGCTGTAGAGGTAGGAGGCGTTGGGGAATCCCTTTCCATCGGGATAACCCGCCTCGGCGAGCAGGCGTTTCGCCTCAGCTGGATCAAAGGCCAGACCTGGCGTGCCCTCGTAGCCGGGGATTCCCGGAGGCACAAATCCCGGCGCGGCCAACTCGCCCGCGCGCGTAATTTTTTCGACGATCCGAGTCTTGTCCACCGCCAGCGAGAAGGCTCGGCGCACGCGTTCGTCGGTGAACGGCCCCTTCGAGCAGTTGTAGCGCAGGAAGTAGATTCCGAGGAACGGCGCGGCATGGAAATCCTCGCGCTTCTTTAAGTCCTCCAGCAGCGCGGGTGGCGCGAGGCCCTTGTCCATCAGCAGGTCCGCGAGTCCGCTTGCGTAGAAATTGAACGCCACATTTGCATCTGAGATCGGCAGCACATCGATCGTCTCGAGCGCGACATTCGCTCGGTCCCAGTAATGCGGGTTTTTACGGAGACGGATCTTGTCGTTGATCCGCCAGCTCTCGAGCGCATATGCCCCGTTGCCGACGAGGTTGCCTGGCTTCACCCAATCGTCGCCGAGTTTTTCAATCAGGCTCACGGGGAGGGGATGCAGGGTCGGAAACGCACAGAGCTGGATGAAATACGGCGTCGGATTTTCCAGTTCCACCACCAGCGTGTGCGGATCGGCGGCGTGAACTCCCACCTGGCCGAAATCGGTGAGCTTCCCCTCGGCAAAGGCCTGCGCGTGTTTGATCGGGTAGAGTTGGTAGTTGTATTGCGAGCCGGTCGAAGGCGTGAGCGTTCTTTTCCAGCTCGCGACGAAATCCTCGGCCGTGAGCGGCGAGCCATCGCTCCACTTCGCATCGGGCCGCAGGTGGAACGAGTAGGTTTTTCCATCCGGCGAAACCTCCCAACGCTCCGCCACGCCCGGCACCGCCTGTCCATTCTCGTCGTAGGCGCAGAGGCCCTCGAACAGTGCATTCACGACGCGGCCCTCCGGTTGGCCCGTGATGATCGACGGGTCGAGTGTTTCCGGCTCCGCACCGTTCACAAAAACCAAATCCCCTCGCGAGGAATCCTCGCCGCAAGAGGCCAACGCGAGGGCGAGAATTGCCATGCAAACCAGTCGTGTTCCGCGTAAATTCACCGCCACCATGAAAGCCGGAATCCGAATCGCTGCAATGCTGATCGCCCTGTTTCTCACCGGCTGCGCCTCGCGTCCTCCGCTCGCGACCGTGTCTTCGGTGGACCTCAAACGCTACGAGGGCCGTTGGTTTGAAATCGCGAAATACCCGAATTGGTTCCAGCGTGCCTGCGCCTCCGAAACCGTCGCACAATACTCCCCGCTGCCTGACGGCGCGATCCAGGTCGTGAACCGGTGCAAGCAGGCCGACGGCCAATTCCGTGAAGCCCGCGCCGTCGCCACCGTCGTCCCCGGTTCCGGCAACGCCAAGCTCAAGGTCCGCTTCGGCCGCAGCCCGATCGCCGGCGATTACTGGATCATCGGACTCGACGAGAAAAACTACTCCTGGGCCCTCGTCGGCGACCCCTGGCGCCAATTCCTCTGGATCCTCGCCCGCGAACCCAGCCTGCAGGACGCCACCTACGAAAGCATCGTCGCCCTCGCCGAATCCCAAGGCTACTCCCGCGCCCGCATCGAGCGCACGATTCAGAATTCCCAACCATGAGTCCCCAAATCCGCCGAGCCTTCGCTTATTTTTTCGCGCGTGCCGTCTGCGTTCAGTAAAAGCGGACTTCAAGACCCTCAATTCGAGAAAACTCCGCGGCGTTGCGTGTGACGAGCGGGATGTTTTTTTGAAGGGCTGATGCAGCGATCCAGAGGTCATTGGCCCCGATGAGTCGGCCCTTGGCTCTTAGCCTCCGGGTTATTTGGGCATAGGTGTCGGCGATGGCGCGAGTGATTGGCACCAACTCGAAGGATTCGACCATGGATAGAAAGATGGAATCCGTTCGACTCGCAAAGCCCTCCGCAAACTCCCCGTAGGCTGTGATGGGCAGATAGGCGATCGCCTCAGAGTGGACTTCCAAAAATGAATGGGCCGCCCCGGGGCTGGTTCTGCGCTCGCGCTGGAAATCGATCAAAAATGTGGTGTCAAAAATCAGGGATTCCATCGGTTGGGCGGAGGGGTGTCGGCGGCTTGCGCGCGGTCCAGTGCATCAAGGGTCTCGGAAGGAACTTGCCCGGAAGCCCGCGTAAGAAGGGCGCCGCAGCGTTTCGCGCCAGTGTCCCAGCGGGCCCGCTTAATGACGTCCGAGAAGGATTCGCGGCGGTCACGCTTGGCCGCCATGAGGCGCAGATACGCAGCCTCGTCAACGGATAGGGTTTTTGTAGCCATACACAGAGCAATACACAGAAAATGAGTTTGGTCAAAATTAGGAAATCGGAGTTTCAGGGCGCACCCATAAATCAGAATTGCCATGCACACCCCTCGCGATTCTTGTAATCAGTGCCCATGGCCATGAGTCCCCAAATCCGCCGAGCCTTTGCTTATTTTTTCCGAGCGTGCCGTCTGCGGTGTGTTGAGTGCGGCACCGAGCCGATTTTCACGCCGTTGCTGAAAATCCGATCGCTGAGCGACTACTTTGCGCCGCTGGATGGTTGCCCGCGCTGTGGCTATGCCTACGAGCGCGAGACCGGATATTTCCTGCTCGCGATTTGGGCCATCAACTACGGCGTCGGCAGTCTCCTTGGCATCTCGCTCTATTTTTATCTCGAGTGGAATTACCACCTCGACCTGCGGGTTCTTCTGGCCTCGGTCGTGCTTCCAGTTATCGGCTTCAACCTCTTTTTCGTCCGTCACGCCAAGGCCCTCTTCCTCGCCCTTGACCACTATTTCGACCCGCACTTGAACGATGACGGCTCCAACGGCGGTGGCGGCAGTGGAAAAGAAAACCCGCCACCGGCTCCCGCGCCGATCACTCCGCAAACAGCGCCCGTTCCATCCGAACCGGCGGCGTTGGTTTAAGATTTCACCACAGAGAACACAGAGAGCATGGAGGATGAAGCTGGAATGGCCTGATTTTTTCTCTGCGCCTCAGTGCCTCTGCGTGAGAATCATTGCCAGCCTGATATGACCACCCACATCCTCAAACTGAACTGCCCCGATGCCGTCGGTCTGCTGGCGCGCGTGACCGCGATTAGCGGTTAGATTTTCGCGGTGCCTTTGCAGTCGGGGTATTTGGTGCAGCCCCAGAATTGGCTGCCGGGGGTTTTGCCGCTCTTGGCGGTGCGGAGAGCCATGAGTGTCCCGCAGGCGGGACAGTTTGGGGGCTGAAGATCGGTCGGATTGGTCGGATCTGACCGATCTTTTCTGTGGCGGAGGCGCTCGGTGGCGAGTTGTTCGGAGTAGCCGCCGTCTTCGACGAAGGCGGCTTCGAGGGCGGCGATCTGGTGGTCGAGGAGAAGTTTGCCTGGTGGATCAGGCAGATGGTCGCGTTGGCGCGGATCGCGGGGTCGGCGTGGTCGAGCCAGCGGGCGTAGAGGGCCCAGCGTTCTTGATCCGACAGATCTGTCAGATCGGACGGATCTTTTCGGAAGGTTCGGGGAATGGCTCGGACTTCGGAGGCTTCGGGACCGTCGGGGCGCCACTGGGGAAGGCGGCGGTGGCGGAGGTAGTCTTCGTAGTCGAGGAGGAGTTCCTCGAGACTCGCGCGGGCCACATTCACGAGGCGGAGTTCGGTTTGCGACGAGGTCGCCGATGCTCGGCTACCTTCGGCGATTTTTTGTCGGCCGGAGCGGGCCGCTTGCACCATCTGGTCGATAGTTCGCGAGCGGGGGTCGAGGAACTTTTCGCAGAACCAGTAGGTGGCGTCGTAGATCAGCGTGGCGGTCTGGAAGCTCGCGGTTTTGCGGTAGCCTCCGCTGGGTCGGAGCTTTTTGTGCATTTTTGGGAAGAAGAGATCGGACGGATCGGTCTGATCGGACGGATCAATCAGCTATGCCCACCACCTCCCCGAGCCCTGAAAGCATTAACCGCCTGGAGGGACGGACTCTGACCCGTCCAGCGGTCGGCAAGGTTGCGCGATGGCTGCGGATGACACAGAGGTCATCCCTCCAAAATTAAGCGCGCGAGGGCAGCCATCGTGTAGCGGAACTCTGAAAGAGTTTCGACGGCGTTAGGCGTGGCTACTCGTTCTGCGGTCGAAACCCGTTCCGGGTTCCGCTACGGAGGCGTCGCCGTTTGCGAGCGACGAGGCTTCGGGTTCGCCCCGCTCGACGCTGCTATGAACCGCCGGGACTGAAATATAACGGGGTAAGGCAACATCGCCGGCCTGGAGGGACGGGCTCTGTCCCGTCCAGCGGTGGCACGGCTGCGGGATGGCCGCGGATGACACGGAGGTCATCCCTCCAAAATTAAGCGCGCCAGGGCAGCCGCCGTGTAGCGTAACTCTGAAAGAGTTTCGACGGCGTTAGGCGTGGCTGCGCGTTCTGCGGTCGAAACCCGTTCCGGGTTCCGCTACGGAGGCGTCGCCGTTTGCGAGCGATGAGGCTTCGGGTTCACCCCGCTCGCCGTTGCTATGGCCCGCCGGGAATGAAAAATAACGGGGTAAGTCAACTTCGCCGACCTGGAGGGACGGGCTCTGTCCCGTCCAGCGGTGGGCACGGCTGCGCGATGGTTGCAGGATGACACGGAGGTCATCCCTCCAAGTCGGATTCGGGGTGAATCTCGATGGAGTTTTTGTTCGATGGTTGCGGAGGCCTCGTGGCTACTCGAGGGCGACAGGGTTGGTGAGGTTGCCGATTTTTTCGATTTCGATGGTTACCGAATCGCCGGCTTGGAGCCACACGGGCGGCTTTCGCGCCATGCCGACGCCGCTCGGGGTGCCTGTGAGAATTACGGTGCCCGGTAGGAGAGTGGTGCTGGCACTGAAAAACGCGATGAGTTCGGACACGCTGAAAATCATGTCGGCGGTGGTCGAGTCCTGCATGGTCGCGCCATTCAGAATCGTGCGGATGCGGAGGGCGTCGGGGTTCGGGATTTCGTCTTTGGTGACGATCCAGGGCCCGAGCGGGCAGAAGGTGTCGAAAATTTTGCCACGGCACCATTGGCCGGAGCCGAGCTTGATCTGCCAATCGCGGGCGCTCACATCGTTGGCGCAGGTGTAGCCGAGCACATAATCGAGGGCGTTTTCCTGGGAGACATTTTTGGCGGTGCGACCGATGACGATGGCGAGTTCGCATTCGTAATCGACCTCGTGGCTGGCGAGGTGGGTGGGGATCAAAATCGGATCGCCGGGATTTTGAACGCAGGAGGCGGTTTTGATGAAAAGAATGGGGCGCTCGGGTGGTTTGGCGCCGAGTTCCTCGGCATGCTTGCGGTAGTTCATTCCGGAACAGAGGACGACGCCGGGCTCGATGGGGGCCAGGATTTTGGCGATGTCGGCTGGGCGGTCGGTGGAGTGGACTCCGGTGAGGAGGTCGCCTTCGAGTTGCGTGGCGCGGCCGTCGGGGTGGATTTCAGCGAGGCCGGTGCGGCCTTGGGAGTCGAGGTGGCGTTGAATTTTCATGAAGCGATGAAATGGGGTCAGTTTCGTGGGGGGTTGCCAAGCGTGGAGTAAACAAAAAACCCTCCGCGCCACCAAAAAATCCTCTCTGCCCGCACGCTGGACGGCGCCCCCGTTCATTTCCGCCAAGGCCCGGGCTTCGCCGGAATTTCCGCGCTTGGCTTTGCCATGCTGAAAGCCAAACATCCCGCATCTCAACCGTGTCGAACAAAATGGTCCAAACAATAAAAGCCAGTATTTCGAGTCGCCCCTTCGGCAAACTGCCCGATGGCCGCGAAACCCGTTTATTCAGTCTCTCGAACGGATGCGGCCTCGCTTGCGACATCACCGATTACGGTGGCATCGTCACCGCGATCCGCGTCACGCGTCCCGATGGGTCTGTGGTCGATGTGGCTCTCGGATTCAATACCCTCGAGGGCTACCTCGGGCCGCACCCCTACTTTGGAACGCTGGTCGGCCGGGTCGGGGGCCGCATCAGCGGGGCGAAATTCCAGCTCGATGGTTGCGAGTATCCCCTGGCCGCCAACAACGCGCCCAACCATCTCCACGGCGGCCCCAGCGGGTTCGATAAGCAACTCTGGCAGGCGGAGGTCCCGACAAATGATGGCGAGGCGTCCCTGCGCCTCTCCTATCTGAGCCCGGACGGGGAGGAGGGCTATCCTGGCAATGTGCGCGTCGCGGTGGTTTATTCCGTCACGGAAAAAAACGAATTCGTCATTCGCTACGAGGCCGAGACCGATCAGGCCACGCCGCTGAGCCTTACGAACCATTCGTATTTCAATCTCGCCGGAGAATCGTCCGGAAATGTGGGTGGCCAAGTGCTCCAAATTTTCTCGGACGAAATTGCCGCCACCGACGCAGCCATGACCTTGCTCGGCACCCGTGTGCCTGTCGTCGCTCCGGGAAATGATTTCAACCAACCCCGCCGACTGGCCGATGCGATTCCCGAGCTTTTGAATCACCATGGCGACAATTATTTCATTCGCCGCGCAGCCAGTGGGGAACTCGTGCCTGCCGCCATTTTGCAAGATCCGGCCAGCGGGCTCACGATGACCACGCTCACTACGCAGGATTGCGTCCAGCTTTATAGCTCGTCGTTCCTCGATGGCACGCTCCTCGGCAAATCCGGCGTGCCCTACGCCAAGCACGCCGGCCTCTGTTTGGAATGTCAGGGCTGCCCCGGCGCCGTCCACGACCCCGCGCTCGGCAACATCATCCTTCGACCCGGCGAACGCTACGACCACACGACCCTCTACGCCTTCCGCTTTTCGGCATAGGCCGGCCCTTGGCCTCTTGGTCCTCCCTGGCGGGGCTGTGTGGTTGTGGAGGAAAAGAAGACACCCCGTCCGCGATTAGCCCGAATCACCGCGGGACGATTTCATCGCTTATGTAGAGCAGGCGAAACGCCCGTGCTACATTTCAGAAGTCCAAAAGAGGTTGGATTTTGTTGTTACCAAAAAATCCTAGGGGCGATGTCCGAAGGGAGGGGATTGGGGGGCGGTGGCTCTTGTTTGAGTAGGGATTGCCTCGTTTCCGTGGGAGATTTTCCGTAAATGCGGGTGAAGCAGCGGGTGAAATAGAGAGGATTTTCGAAGCCGCATCGGTCGGCGATTTCCTTGATCGCGAGGCTGGATCGTCCAAGCAGGGCCATGGCGAGTTGGAGCTTGAGGAGGCGAAATGTCTCCATGGGCGCGTGCCCCAGGGCGGATTTAAAAAGCCGGCAGAGGTGTTTTTCCGTCACGCCGGCGCGCTTGGAAACCTCCCCGAGTTGCAGGGCATGATGCGGATTCGTTTCGAGAATCGACCTCATGAAATTCAACGACGCGTGGACTTGCTCGGGCAGGCGGTGGGCCACGCTCAGCCCCTCCTCGCCGGGAGGTTTCAGCAGAATTCCCAAGAGGCACTCCATGAAAAGACTCTCCTCGGGCTTGGCGCTCAGGATCGGCCAAGCCGTTTCCCCATGCGAGGCGATGCGGCCGATCAAATGGCGCAACATGGGAGTAATCACGGGGTCGGGATTTTCGATAAGAACCGGCCAGTTCTCGAGCGCGGGCCAGTCGGGGGGAATGCTCTCGATGTCGAAATGCACATAGGCATGCCGCGTGGGAGATTTTGCATCCCAAGTGTAGGCTTCCTGAAAACCGGGGCGTGCGAGAATGAAACTGCCGGGCGGTGCCTGCCACGCATTGTTGCCCAATTGGTAGATGGCCGTTCCCTCGATCATCAAAACCAACTCGAAATCCTCGAGGACGCGCGGCGGCAGTTTGTCCCCGGGCCGGTAATGAACCACCGAGCCGTAGATATACTGGAGAGCCAGCCGATCGGATTCGCGAATTGGAGATGACATGGAAAAGTGAGGAGGATTGGAGCTTCGTTAGTTATAGCGTTCCAGGATGAGCGGAATGCGAATTTTGTGCATATTTACCCAACTCCTGTCCATTGGCAAAAGGCGACGAATGTTTATCGTGGTTCCTGTCTGCGGAGGGTTGAGTCATTGCTCAAATCCTTCCGGCCATTTCCAAAACCCAGAAACTCCACCCAAAAAACCACCATGAGCGACAACCATGCCACCGCCACGCTAACGCGTCCGCCCAAGAGCCTCGACTACAGCCTCACCGGAGAAAATTCCACGAAGGCGATCGAACGCGGCCTCGCCGAGGCCGATTGGTATCAAAGCCCCGTGCCGCGCGCCGAGATGCGCAAGCTCCTCGAACGCCGCGACGGCCCGGCCATCCGCGACACGATTTTGTGGTTCGCCCTTCTGGGCCTGACAGGGTGGGGGACTTTCGCGCTGTGGGGGGCCTGGTGGGTGGTCCTGCCTTATGCGGCCTACGCGGTGCTATATGCCACGGCGTCCGATTCTCGCTGGCACGAGGCCGGACACGGAACGGCCTTCCGCACGGACTGGCTGAATAATTTCCTCTACGAAGTCGCCTCATTCATGGTTCTACGAGAATCCGTGGTCTGGCGTTGGAGCCACACCCGGCATCACAGCGACACGATCATCGTCGGTCGCGATCCGGAAATTCAAATTCCCCGCCCGCCAAAGCTCCGGGAGCTTTTTTTCGGCCTTTTCGCCATCGGGGTTTATAAGGGCTATTTTCCCGGGTTGCTCCGCCATGCTGCTGGCAAAATTTCCGCCGAGGAGCGGACCTACATTCCCGAGACGGAATTTTCAAAAATCACGCGCAACGCCCGTATCATCGTGGCGATCTATGCGGCGACGATTGCCTTGTCGGTCGCCATGCACAGCTGGGTTCCTATTTTCCTGATCATCCTGCCGCACTTTTTCGGCACTTGGTTGATGATCGTGCACAACACCTCCCAGCACGCGGGCTTGGCCGAGAATGTCCTCGACCACCGCTTGAACTGCCGCACCGTTTACATGAACCCCATCAGCCGGTTCATCTACTGGAACATGAACTACCATGTGGAGCACCACATGTTCCCGCTCGTGCCGTTCCATTCCCTTTACAAGCTCCATGCGCTCGTCAAGGACGACTGCCCCCCGCCATATCCTTCGATTCTTTCGGCCTGGCGCGAGATTTTGCCGACCATCATTCGTCAGAAAAAAGACCCGACCTATCATGTGAAGCGCGTCCTCCCGCCGCCGAAAGAGCGCGCGGTAGAGGGCCTAGTCTCGGGCGATGCCAAGCCGGATGCCGAGGGCTGGGTGGAGGTTTGCGCCCAGGCCGATCTCGGCAAGGAGGATGTCCTCCGTTTCGACCATGGCCGGAAAACCTTCGCCCTCATCCGCGATGCAGCGGGCAGTCTTTATGCGACTGATGGTATTTGCACACACGGCAACAACCATCTCGCCGAGGGTCTTGTGAAAGGCGGCATCATCGAGTGTCCCAAGCACAATGGCCGCTTCAACCTTACCGATGGCTCGCCCGCCCGCGCGCCGATCTGCCGCGGCCTCGCCACTTATCCGATCGAAGTCCGCAACAATCGAATTTACCTCAATATCAACAAGCCCGGCGGCGCCGGTGCCCGGGAACAAAAAAGCCGCACCTTGCGTGTCGTGAGCTCGGCCAATGTCTCGACCTTCATCCGCGAGATCGTGCTCGAGCCGGTGGACGGCCCGCTTTCCTACGAGCCCGGCGACTACTTGCAATTCGCTATCCCCGCCTACGGCGATATCGCCTACAGCAGCTTCGATATTCCCGATCCCTACGCCGCAGTCTGGCGCCAGCACGGCATCTTCGACCTTGTGGCGAAAAACCCCGATGGCGCGAAGCGCAATAACTACTCGATCGCCAGCCACGCAGGCGAAGGCACGATCCGCCTCAATGTGCGCCTCGCCACGCCACCTCCTGGCCAGGAATGCCCCACCGGCACGGGCTCCAGCCACATGTGGGCGCTCAAACCCGGCGACACCGTGGATGCCATCGGGCCGTTCGGCGATTTCCACATCAAGCCGACGCGCAAGGAAATGGTCTACATCGGCGGCGGCGCGGGCATGGCCCCGTTGCGCGCCCACCTCACGCACCTGCTCGAAGTCGAGAAATCCGCCCGCCGGGTTTCCTTCTGGTATGGCGCCCGCTCGCGGCAGGAATTGTTCTACACCGATCTCTTCGAGGAACTCGCCGCGAAGCATCCGAACTTCTCGTTCGAAACCGCCCTCTCGGCTCCGCTCGACGAGGACCGCTGGGCCGGCCACACCGGATTCATTCACGAAGTCGTTCTTGCAAAAGCCCTCGAAAACCACGCGAATATCGGTGGCGTCGAATTCTACCTCTGCGGACCGCCCATGATGATCAAAGCCTGCACAAAAATGCTCGCCGATCTCGGTGTGCCTCCCTCCCATATTGCCTACGACGAGTTTTAAAAAACCAAAAAATCCCGATATGCCTACTGCACCGACACTCAAAATCCACATCAACTACTGGTCGCTCCTCCATGAAGGCGATCCCACCACCGAGCAAGGCCTGCGCACCCATTTGTCATTGGTCCGCGAGGCAGGCTTCCAAGGGTATTGTGGCACCTCGGATTTCCCGAAGATCAAGGAATTGATCCAGGAATACGGCTTGCGGTTCGGCGGGGCGTTCGACGCCGGCCGGGTCGAGCAATTCGCCCCCAAGATCTCCGCTCTCATGGCCATCGACAACGGTCCGATCAATTGCCAACTCGCCGACCATGACACGCCCACCGACGAGGCGGTTGCACTGACGATCGCGTTGATGGCCGAGGCAAAAAAACAGAACGCGCCAGTCCATCTCGAAGTCCACCGCGACACCTGCACCGAAACCCCCGAAAAGGCCGCCGCTATCGTGGAGGGCGTCCTCAAGGCCACGGGCCAACTGCCCCTCATCAACTACGATTTTTCGCACCCGGCCATCGTGAAGCACCTCCTGCCCGAGAACTACATCTCGCGCCTTTTTGACGAGACCAACATCCCCGTCTTCCAGCAGTCCACCCTCTGGCACATGCGCCCCTTCAACGGCCACCACTGCATGATTCCGATCACCGATGGCAAAGGCAACTTCTCGCCCGAATACGAGGACTGCCGCCCGTTCATCCGCCAGGCCCTCAAACACTGGCTCACCGGACCGCGCCCGACCAATGAACTCTGGGTTGTGCCCGAGCAAGGCACCACCATCGGCTACAACCTGAGTTGCTTCCCGAACATCTGGCAGGACACGGTCGTCCTCGGAAACGACATCAAAAAAATCTGGAACGAACTGCTCGCCGAGCAGTCCTGATTTGTCCGCGAGACTTTCATCAACGCGCTGACTTTTGGGAGCAATTCCGAGATGAAGCCTTTGTCTCCCAACGAAGCGGAGGACCGGATTTTTTCGCTTCGAGGAAAGGTGCCGTCCGTGAACTGCGCGCTGGAGGCGGCAGCTGGCAAAATTTTGCGGCAGGACATCACGGCGGACCACGACCTTCCTCCGTTTGACCGGGTGATGATGGATGGGCTGGCGGTGCGATTGAGCGGGTCTCGCCGGTTTTTGGTTCAGGGTGTGGCGGCTGCGGGAATGCCACAGATCGTCCTTCCTTCCGCTGAGGACGCGGCGGTCGAAGTCATGACCGGCGCGGTGCTGCCGGACGGAGCCGATGCGGTTCTGCCCTGCGAGTGGTATGACTTTCACGACGGCGTGGCGGTTCTTCAACCCGGAAAAGCGGCGAAGGCGGGGGAGTTTATACATCGGCAAGGCTCGGATCACCGTGCGGGCGACGCGTTGCTCCGCTCTGGAATCCGTCTCGGGCCGGTTGAAATTGGCATCGCGGCAGCGTGTGGTTGTGCCGAAATTCAGGTGGCCGCGCCGCTGCGCATCGCGGTTCTCGGAACGGGCGACGAGTTGGTGTCGGTTGGGGAGGTTCCGAAGGCCGGCCAGATTCGCCGATCCAATACACATGCGCTCGCGGCGGCCCTGCAGTTGGCGGGGCATGGACCAACAGCGACTGGTTGCCTGCGTGATGATCCAGAGGATTTGCGGCAAGGCCTCGCGGCGGTTTTGTCCGAGAACGATCTGGTGGTTCTCACCGGAGGTGTGTCCAAAGGGCGCTGGGATTTGGTGCCGGAAATTCTCGTCAGTCTCGGCGCCGTATCGATCCTTCACGGCATCGCCCAACGCCCGGGAAAACCGATGGGAGTTTGGCAAATGCCCGGCGGTCAGGTGGTGTTCGGGCTCCCTGGTAACCCGGTGTCGGCCCTTGTCTGCCTACACCGATATGTCCTTCCCGCGCTGTCGCACTGGAGTAGTGAATCGTCGCCGATGCGGCCACGCCGGATTCTGCGCGGGGAATTTACCAAGCCAACGGGGTTGACGCTTTTTCTACCGATCCGGGAAATGCCCGACGGCACGGTGGCTCCCGCTCCAGTCGCCAACTCGGGAGATTTTTCCGGGCTCGCTGGTAGCGATGGGTTCGTCGAAGTGGATGAAAGTTTTGCAGAGGGTGCGGCCGCTCCTTACTTTCCTTGGTTCGCGAAATGAAACCGCCAAAAGAGGAACCCGCACCGAGTTGGACGCATCTGGATTCAAACAAGAATCCAGCCATGGTCGACATCTCGGAAAAACAACCCTCAGCCCGCACTGCCATCGCCGAGGCCGAGGTTTGGCTGCCTCCGGAAATCGTCGCGCAAATGCAGGACGGCGACATCCGCTCGCCGAAGGGGCCCGTTTTTCACACCGCGATCATCGCGGGAACGATGGCCGCCAAGCAGACATCGAATCTCATCCCCTTCTGCCACGCGCTTCCGCTGGAAGGTTTGCGAATCACGATTGATCCCCCGGAAAATGGAATTTTAAGAATCCAGGCGCTGGCAAAAACCAGCCACAAGACCGGCGTCGAGATGGAGGCGCTGACGGCAGCGAGTGTCGCCGCGCTGGCCGTTTACGACATGTGCAAGGCCTTCTCACCCGCCATGGAAATTCGCCGCGTCCGCCTACTCGAAAAGCGCGGCGGAAAGACCGACTACACCGCTGGTTCATGACTCCGCGTCTGAACGGCCTCCTTCTTGCTGGCGGGAAAAGCTCCCGCATGGGTCGCGACAAAGCCTCACTGGTCGTCGGGGCTGATGGCCTCACCCAGGCCCGGCGCGCGGCGGATCTGCTCGGCAAATTCTGCGAACGCACCTTTGTTTCCCTCCGCGATGGCCAGACCGCGCCCGAAGGCGCGCAGGGACTCGACGTTTTGGTGGACTCCCCGTTGGCCCAGGGTCCGCTTTCCGGAATCCTCGCGGCTTTCCAAAAAGACCCTGAAGCAGCCTGGCTCGTGCTCGCCTGTGATCTTCCATTTATTTCGGAGCAGGTGCTGTCGCACTTGATCGCCCATCGAAAATCAAACGACGCGCCGCCTTTTGTCGCGTTCGCCTCATCAAGCGACGGCCTGCCGGAGCCGCTTTGCGCGATTTACGAACCCTCCGCGCGGGCGGTGTTGGAGCGTCACGCCGCGCGTGGCCACTTCTGCCCGCGCCACATCCTGATCGAGGAAAAAGCCGATTTGATCGCGTTGCCAGAGGGAGCGGCGGAAGCCCTGACAAACTTGAACACGCCACAGGATCTGGAGGAAGCGGGCGGTTTCCCCATCCACCTCTCGTGGTTCGGGCATCTTTCGGAGCTGCGCGGACTGAGCGACGAAACCATTCGCACCAAAACCGAGACAGCCGAAGCCCTCCTCCACGAGCTTTCCCAACGCCATGGCCTCGACCTCTCCACCACCCGCCTGGCGGTGAATGACGAGTTCGCATCGGGCGACCAACCGCTTCGTTCTGGCGACAAGATCGCCCTCCTTCCGCCGTTCTCCGGCGGCTGACTCCATGAGTTTTCGCATCCATCCCCATCCGATCGATCCAGCGCCTCTCCGACAGGAGTTGGACGGAAACGAACACGGCGGCTTGGTTTTTTTCGAGGGCCGCGTGCGGAACCACCACGAGGGTCGTTCGGTGATCGGGCTCCACTACCAGGCCTATCTTGAACTGGCGGAGAAGGAGGGACGCCGGTTGCTGGAGGAGATTTCCACCAAACACGGTGTGCGGGCGGCGGCGATCCACGCCACAGGTGATCTCCAACCCGGCGACCTCGCCGTTTGGGTCGGCGCGGCGGCAGCGCATCGCGAGGAGGCGTTCGCCGCGTGCCGAGAGTTGATCGATGCCATCAAGGCCCGCGTGCCGATTTGGAAACGCGAAACCTATGCCGACGGCCATGGCGAGTGGGTCGAGGGATGCGCGTGCGGGTCGCAGCATTCGCATTGATTTATGCTCCTTCGCATCCACGACATCTGGATTTCGCCCGGCCACGACTTCAAGGGACGCCATGGCCTCGGCCGCGAATCTCATGCCACCATCCGACTCGACGAAGCCGGCTGCGAGGCGGGCATGGGGATCGTTGGCGACCGCTACCACGGCAAGGATCCGAACTCGAAAACCCAAGTAACCCTTCTCTCCCTCGAGGTGGTTGAGGAAATGTGTCGCCACCTCGGGATTCCGCATCTCGATTATTCGGTGCTTCGCCGGAATGTTCTGGTCTCCGGCATTGATTTGAACGGCCTGATTCGAAAAAAATTCACCATCGGCGATGTCGAGTTCGAGGCCGTGGAGGAGTGCAAACCGTGTTACTGGATGGACGAGGCGGTGGGCCCCGGAGCGAATGCCTTTCTTGCCGGACGCGGTGGCCTGCGCTGCCGCATTCTCACGGGTGGCACCCTGCGATGCGGCGATGCCGAATTAAACCTACCCGAAGCCCGCTCGAAGCCCTGCCCGGCCTTGCTGCAGGAGGAAACAAAAACGCGGGAAGTCGTCGACGCCCTTACCGTCGAGCGGGCACTGCAAATCCTGCTCAATGGGTCTCTTTATTCCGTCACGATGCAAACGCCTGGCGATGAAGGGCTCCTCGTTCGGGGGCTTCTCCACTCGGAGGGGATTGACACCTCGGGCTACCGGGTCGCTTTCCAAACCGAGCGGAAAAATGCGACCCTCATTGAGGTTTGTATCGACGATCAATCGCCCTCGGGTTCGTCCCGGCGATTGGCGTCGACCTCGTCTTGCGGGCTTTGCGGAAAGGAATCCCTCGATCCGTCGTTCCTCGAAATCCCACCCGTCTCCAAAAATATTCCGATCGCCGCCGCGCGCCTTCGCGCGATCCATGCCGCCGTGCGTGCGCGTCAGTCCACCTTCTCCGGCACCGGCGGTTGCCACGGCGCGGCGGCTGCCACGGACAGCGGCGAGATTCTCTGTGTGTTCGAAGACATCGGCCGCCACAACGCCGTGGATAAAGTCGTGGGGTTCCTGCTCGAAAACGAAATCCTCGCTTCGGCCGCCGTGCTGACAGTCAGCGGCCGGGTTTCCTTTGAGATCGTTCAAAAATGCGCCCGCGCGGGCATCCCTGTGCTCTCCGCAATTTCTGCACCCTCGTCTCTCGCCGTGGAAACGGCGGAGCGCTGGGGCATCACGCTCGCCGGATTCTGCCGCGACAATCGCGCCACTTTTTACAGCGGCCTCCATCGCGTCGAATCGACTACAGAATCTTCGTCCAAAGATTCCCCGCCACGAGGAGAATGATCCCGCCAGTGATCTGACGGACGCGCAAGGCTGGCAGAAGCCCGCACCCACAGCGCGACCCGAGCCATCCCCCGACAAGAACTGCAAGCGGGAGGAGCCAGAACGCCCACAATGCCGCGTTGTCGCCTTGGAATTTTTGCAACTGACCCGCCAGCCCGGAGGCGCTGTTCACAAAAATGAAACCGGCGGCAAGGGCTGCGACCTGCTTGGCCGGAGCCCAGCGGGCGAGGTGGAGGATGGGTGCCAAAAAGATTCCCCCACCAATCCCGACAACCCCCGAGAGAAAACCCAGCCCGGCTCCGAGGAGCGGCCCGGCTTTTCCTATCCATCGACGAAACGCGCTGTCGGAGGGGGAGGCGTCCTGCTTGATCGGGACGAGCAACAAAACCCCGGCCGCCGTTAGCGACGCGGCCAGCAACCAGAGAAAATCCGCTTCGCGCACGGGAAAGAGACCGCCGAGGTAGGAAGCGGGAATTGAACAGGCGAGGAACGGCAGGCTCCGCCGCCAAGGAAAATGACCGGCCCGGGCGAATTGCGCGAAGCCGGTTGCGGAGACGATTAGATTGCAGGCCAGCGCTGGAATCGGCAGCAGCGCGGGCGGGACCCCGTGCCAATGCAGAAGCGCGAGGTAGGACGATCCTCCTCCGAACCCGACGCTCGAATACACCAGTGCCACCAGAAAAAAGAGAAAGACAAGAAGCATGGCGAAAAACTCACCCGCCGATGAAGGACATCTCGACCTTCTGCGCGGATCCACTGCCGGAGCGGATTTCCGAATATCGGTCGTTCCGCTGACTCCAGAGGTCGGCCACCAGGCAGTGAAGCGACTCGTCATCGAGGTTTCCTGCCCGCATCGCTCCGACAAGATCAAAGCCCTCCGAGGCGAACAGGCAGGTGAAAAGCCGTCCATCAGCTGAGAGCCGCGCCCGAGAGCACTGGCGGCAAAACGGAGCGGAGATCGAGGTGATGACCCCGAACTCACTGCCATTGTCCCGGTGGCGGTATCGGCTCGCCACCTCGCCGGGATAGTCCGCCGCCACCGGCTCGAAATCGAATTCTCGCGCGAGCATCGCGAGGATTTTCCTGCCCGGAACGACCATGTGAGGCTCCCAGTGGTTCGTGTTTCCGACATCCATGAACTCGATGAAGCGGAGGGTGACGCCGAGGTCCTTAAAATGCCGCGCCATCGGGAGGATCTGCGAATCGTTCACGCCGCGCTGGACGACCATGTTGACCTTCACTCCGAGCCCCGCCGCTTGCGCCGCGGCGATGCCTTCGAGCACGCGGGAGGGATGGTGGCCACGCCCATTCATCGCGCCGAATACTTCGGGATCCAGCGCGTCGAGGCTCACGGTCACACGATGCAGGCCGGCCTCCGCGAGTTCCTCCGCGAACTCCGCCAAAAGCAGTCCGTTGGTGGTCATGGCCACATCTTCCAATTCCGCAAAGCGCCCGAGCCCCCGGAGGAATTTCACCGCGCCCCGCCGGAGAAGCGGCTCGCCGCCGGTGAGGCGAAGTTTCCGCACCCCGCAGCGGACAAACGCCCCGATGATCCGGTCGAGTTCGGTCAACCGCAACAACTGCTCCTTGCGAAGGAACACATGGTCTTTGTCGAAAACCTCGGCCGGCATGCAATAGGTGCACCGCAGATTGCAACGGTCGGTGAGCGACACCCGCAGATCACGCACCGGGCGCCCGAGCTGGTCGAGTGGCGGGGTGGTGGCGGGATCGGATGACATCGGGTTGGAAAACCCGAAAACATACCGCCCGCCCGCTTGCTTGGAAACGACTTGTTCTCGCGCCTCATCAGCCCAATATCTCCCGGCGGCCAGTCCGCAAAGAAACCCGACACAAGCCATGGCTGAACAAAAAACCGAAGCCGGCGGATGGGGAGCTCTCAATTCCTCCCTGCACTTCCTCCGCCGTGAAAGTTTCCTCAAAGGCAACGCGACCCTCTTTCGCATGAACCAGCCGCGTGGCTTCGATTGTCCCGGCTGCGCCTGGCCGGACCCGAAAAATCCTTCCCCCACGGAATTCTGCGAGAATGGCGTCAAGGCCCTGACCTACGAAACGACCACCAAGCGCGCGACGCCCGAGCTTTTTGCGAAACACACCGTCACCGAGATGCGCGGATGGGATGACTTCACGCTCGAGAACACCGGCAGGCTCACGCACCCGATGACCTACAATCCCGACACCGACCGCTACGAGGCGGTTTCTTGGGACGAGGCGTTCGAACGCATCGCGCGGCACCTGCGCTCGCTCGGCTCGCCCGACGATGCGGCGTTCTATACCTCCGGCCGCACCAGCAACGAGGCGGCGTTCCTTTACCAACTCCTCGGCCGGCTTTTCGGGACGAACAATTTCCCCGACTGCTCGAACATGTGCCACGAGTCGAGCGGCGTCGGGATGGGCGAATCGATTGCTACTGGGAAAGGCACTGTAACGCTCGAGGATTTTGAAAAAGCCGACGCAATCTTTGTCTTCGGCCAAAATCCCGGCACCAACCACCCGCGCATGCTCTCCGAGCTGGAGAAAGCCTCGAAGCGCGGCGCGAGAATCGTGAGTTTCAATCCCCTCAAGGAAGCGGGTCTCCTGAATTTCACGCATCCCCAAAATGCCGTCGACATGCTCCTCGGCCGCAGCACGCCGATCAGCTCGCATTACTACCAAGTTCAGATCGGAGGCGACATGGCCGCCGTCCGCGCGATGGCGAAATTCATTTTGGAAAAAGCCGAGTCCGACCGCTCGGTCCTCGATCATGATTTTCTCGAGCGCCACACACACGGATTCGAAGAATATCGCCGCCTCGTCGCGGAAACTCCTTGGGAGGTCCTTCTCGAGCAGAGCGGACTCGAGCGCCAGCAGATTCAAGAAGCGGCGGAGGTCTATTTCGGCGCGGGCTCGGTGATTTGTTGCTGGGCGATGGGCCTTACCCAACACCGCCACGGAGTCGCCAACATTCAAGAGGTGGTGAACCTCCTGCTGTTGCGCGGAAACATCGGCCGCCCGGGTGCCGGAGCCTGCCCCGTTCGCGGACACAGCAATGTCCAAGGTGACCGCACCATGGGCATCACCGAGGAACCCAAGGAGGAATTTCTCGCCAGCTTGGAAAAGGAATTCGGCTTCACCGCGCCTCGCCATCACGGCTTCTCGACCGTCCACACCATCAAGGCCATGGCCGAGGGACGCGTGGGATTTTTTCTCGGCATGGGTGGGAATTTTGCCTCCGCCACTCCCGACTCCGACCTCACTTGGCAGGCACTGCGCCGATGCGGCATGACGGTCCATGTCTCGACCCACCTGAACCGCAGCCATGTCGTCCATGGCGCGGCCGCGCTGATCCTCCCCTGCCTCGGCCGCTCGGAGGCCGACATCCAGGCTGGCAGCAGGCAATCGGTCACGGTCGAAGACTCGATGAGCATGGTCCACGCCTCCACGGGCATCAACCGCCCGGCGTCGGAACACCTCAAGTCCGAACCCGCCATCATCGCTGGGATCGGCGCCAAACTTTTCCCGAACGGGCCGGTGGACTGGAATTACCTTGTTTCAGATTACGACCACATCCGCGAATGCATCGAATCGGTCATCCCGGGCTTTGCGGATTACAACAAGCGAATCCAGCAACCCGGCGGGTTCCATTTGCCAAATCCTCCCGCCAACCGCGAGTGGCGCACTTCCACCGGACGGGCGAACTTTATTTCCAACGCCCTGCCCCGCCTTTCCGTGCAACCCGGTCACCTGCGCTTGATGACTCTGCGCTCGCACAACCAATACAACACCACGATCTACGACAGCGGCGACCGCTACCGCGGCATCACTGGCGAGCGCCGCGTTCTATTTCTCAATGCTGACGACATGCGCGAACTCGGCCTCACGGAAAAATCGAGTGTCACGATCCGGAGCCACGCTGCCGACGGCAGGGAGCGCCGTGCGCCCGAGTTCCGTCCCATCGCCTATTCGATCCCGAAAGGCTGCGCCGCCGCCTACTACCCAGAGACAAATGTCCTCGTTGGCATCGACGAACACGCCGTCAAAAGCCATACGCCGATGTCGAAATTCATCGAGGTGTCGCTGGAGCTGGAGCGGTAGCTGGCGCTTTCAGTTCAAGGGGTTTTCACCAACTTGGTGATGCGTCCCCATTTATTCCAATCTTGGATGTAGAGGTTTCCGTCGTAGTCGATCGCGCAGCCGTGGGGGGCAGTGAAGACGCCTTCCTTCCAGTCTTTCGGGGGAACACCGAAATTCGCGCGTTGTTCGACAACCGGGTTGTCGCCGAGTTCACTCAGGATTTTAAAATCCTTGTCGAGCAGGACGGCGCGGCCGGCGAGCTCGGCAACGAGGAGTTTGTCGCCACGGATGGCGGTGGCGCAGGGGCGGCGGAGTCCGGTGATCGGGATGGCGATGATATGGCCGTTGGTGTCGAGGACTTGGAGGCGCAGATTCTCGCGGTCGCACACGATGAGGAGGGGTTTTTCGGGATTGCGGGCATCGACAGTGAGGCCGTGGCAGGTGCGGAACTGGCCGGGCAGGTCGCCGGGCGCGCCGAATTTTCCGAGGAATTGGCCGTCCTGCGAGTATTTGTAGATCAAGTTCGTGCCGTAGCCGTCGGCGACAAAAATCGTGCCGTCGGGCGTGACATCGACAGCGGTGGCATTGGTCCAAGGGCGGTCGGCGGAACCGGGTTTGTTGTCGAGTTGGAAGACGATTTTTCCGTCGAGGTCGAGTTTGCAAACGCGGTTGCCGCCGGCGGCGTAGAGGAATTCCTTCCCGTTCTCCTCGTGGATGGCGAGGCTGTGGAAGCGGCGCGAGGGCTCACCCCAACTTTTGATAAAGGTGCCATCGGGCTGATAGACGATGATGCCGTTCGGGCCGTCGGTGGAGACATAGATTTTGCCGGACTTGTCCACCGCCACGCCGCCGTGGGTGGAGCCGATGTGCTCTTGGCCCGGGATGTGGCCCCAGTTGAGGACGGTTTTGTAAACCCAGTCGCCCTGCCCGGTGAGCCCACCGTCTTGGAGAGTCGAGGCGGCTGGTGAGGGAGCTGCGGCGGGCTTTTGGTCGTGGTCCGGATGGGCTTGAACGGAAAAGGCGGTGGCCAAAAGAATTGAGGCGGCGAAGTTTTTTGTGCTCATAGACAGGGCGCGAATGCTGGGCAATTCCATGGGCGCGGACAATTCCGAATTGCGCGTGGAGGGCTGGGTGGATCACAAAAATCGATTTTTGAAATTCCCTTTTCACCTCCGGCAGATTTGAATCCGCATCCCCCGAAAAAATCCTACCTCTATGCCCATCAGCATCCCGATCGAAGACAGCTACACGGACATTATCGGAAAAGCCCAGCGCGGGCTTTCCATCAACGACGAGGCCCTCGCAGCCAAGTCCGGCGCCACAGTCGCCGAAATCTTGATCCTGAAATCCGGCGAACTTCATGAACCCCTTC
The DNA here is from genome assembly GCA_026398255.1 of Verrucomicrobiota bacterium. Classification (GTDB taxonomy): domain Bacteria; phylum Verrucomicrobiota; class Verrucomicrobiia; order Chthoniobacterales; family Terrimicrobiaceae; genus UBA967. The sequence continues at coordinate 83,449 of JAPLTG010000029.1, read as the reverse complement.
TGCGCCAGGTCGCGGGCGTTCTCGGTCTCGGATTCAACGCGCTCCTCGCTTTGGCGAAATCCTCCCACCAGCCCGCCCCTGTGCACGAGCCTGAGGGCTTCGCGCATTTCAACACGGTCTTTGAGGACATGACCGTGAATTCCTACCTCGTCTGGGATCCCGCCTCGAAGGAAGCCGCCTTTTTCGATACCGGCGCGGATGGTCAGCCGATGCTCGACTTTGCCGCCAGTCACGGACTCCGGGTGAAGCAGATTTTCATCACCCACACCCACACCGACCACATTCTCGATCTCGACCGGTTGGTCAAAGCCACCGGCGCGCATGCCTGGGTGTGCGAGAAGGAACCGCTTCCGAACGCCGAGTCGTTCAGTCCGGGGCGGGCCTTCCAAATCGGCGGCCTCAGTGTCGAAACCCGACTCACCAGCGGCCATGCCGCCGGCGGGGTGACCTTTTTCATCCCAGGCCTCTCGCAGCCCGTCGCCATCGTCGGCGACTCGATGTTCGCCGGATCCATGGGCGGAGGGATGGTTTCCTACGCGGACGCCCTGCGCAACAACCGCGAGCAAATCCTGACTCTTCCTGACGCCACCATTATCTGCTCGGGCCACGGACCGCTCACGACCGTCGGAGAACAAAAACACGCCAATCCCTTTTTCACCGCTTAACCACCAAATACCACTATGAAAGAAACCATCGCATTCATCGGAGTCGGTCGCATGGGCGCCAACATGGCCCGCCGCCTCAAGGACAAAGGATACACCGTCACCGCCGTCTACGACTCGCACGCCCCGCTCGCCACCGAACTCGCTGCGGAAATCGGCGCGGAAGCCTGCCAAACCCTCGCCCGCGCGACCGAACTCGCCAGCTTGATCATCACGGTCGTCACCGATGACAAGGCCATGCGCGCCATTTTTGCCGAGCAGGGCGACAGCCTCTTGGTCGGCGCGAAAGGCAAACTTTTCGTCAACTGCGCCACCGTTTCTCCGCAGGTTCACCTCGATGTCGAGGCCCTCGCGCACCAAGCCGGCGCGGAATCGCTCGAAGCCTGTATGGCCTCCAGCATCACCCAAGCCCGAGAAGGAACCCTCTATCTCATGACCGGTGGCTCAACCGCCGCCTTCCAGCGCGCGGAACCCATCCTCAAAGACCTCAGCGTTTCGCTCCGCCACATCGGCGCCACAGGACAAGCCGCTCAGGTGAAGGCTTTGGTCAACATGGTTATGAACATCAACACCGCCGGACTCGCCGAGGGCCTTGGTCTCGGAGCCGCGCTCGGGCTTGATCTCACCATGCTCCGCGAAGTGTTTTCTCAAACCGGCGCCGATTCCCGCGTGCTCAAGACCGACGGCGAGGACATGCAGAACCGCGACCACTCCTGTTTCTTCTCCGGTGCCCACGCCGCGAAGGACAGCGGCATCGCGCTCACCCTCGCCCACGAAAAAGGCCTCACTCTCCCGCTCGCCGAAGCCACCAAGAAACAATACGACCGCATGGTTTCGGAAGGCTTTGGCGACTTGGACAAATCGGGCGTCGCCGAGCTAACCTTCCCGGGCCGGGGTAAAAAATAACCCGCCTACGTGCAGGGGAGGGGAACCGCGAATAAAAGTATCTCCCGCAGAGACGCCGAGGCGCCGGGATGGGGGAAAGACCTTATCCTTGCCCTTGGTATTTCTCTTGTTGGACGGCGCGCGGAGCTTAGATTTATTTCTCTATGAAACTCCTAAGCAACCTCTGCTTCGTTCTCGGCCTCGCCTCGGTCCTCGCCTCCATCGCCATCTGGTATTATGCCGGCGGAAAAGCGGTATCGTTTGAAGCCCGCACGCACGGCGAGCTTTTCGGTATTTTCGTTGGCCTCTGGGCGCCGACATTTCTGATCCTCTCGAACCGCCTCGCGCGTTTCGCTGACGAAAAGAAATAGCTTCGCTACGACTTCGACCGTCACCAAGTTTGGACAGCAGATCCGTGGGCTTTGGGATTTTCGCCAGCGGGGCGTTATGTGTTGGCTCGGCGGAATTTCAGGCGGACTTGAAATGCCGGATTGACACCGCCCCGCGACAGGATTCTACCTACGAATCCTATGATTAAATCATTCCTCATTGCAGCAGCCATCGTCTTGACCTCCACCGCATCGTCCTACGCCCATTGCGGCACTTGCGACCACAAGGATGATAAAAAAGGTAGTTGTGAGAAAAAAGACGGCGCGAAAGACGATTGCGGCGACAAAGATGACAAAAAGACCGACGAGAAAAAATAATCGGTGATCAGGGTTTAACCCGGACTCCAAAAGGCTAAGGCCCTTTTCTTACGAAAACGCGAATGGTGATCCCATTCGCGTTTTTCCTTTATCTGATCCGCTGAGCTGTGCGGTTTGCCTTCATGGGATGCTTGGTTTATTGCCATGGGCCGTGAACACGCGATTACCGTTGATCGATCTGCATCGACATCTGGATGGATCCATTCGCTTGGAGACGATTCTTGATCTCGGGCGTCGCCACAATATCCCGCTTCCGGCTTGGACCCCCGCTGAGTTGAGGCCTCATGTCGTCGTTACCGAGCCTCACGCCGGATTGGTCGAGTTTTTGGCGAAATTTCAATGGATGATCGCCGTGCTTGCGGATTACGACGCCTGTCGCCGTGTGGCCTATGAAAATGTGGAGGACGCCGCGCGCGAGGGCATTCGCTACATCGAGTTGAGGTTCAGCCCGTGCTTCATGGCCTCGCATCACCACTTGGATCCTTCGCAGGTTGTTGAAGCCGTGATCGAGGGCGCCCGGCAGGGCGAGGCGGATTTCGGGGTTCGCGTGAATCTCATCGGCATCCTCACGCGCACCTTTGGCCCGGGGTTGGCCAGGAAGGAACTTCTCGCGCTCCTCGATCACAAAGAGCACCTCGTGGCTCTGGACTTGGCTGGCGACGAGGCCTCCAAACCGGCCGGGCTTTTTGTGGAGCATTTCAAAGAGGGCCGCGATGCAGGTTGGCAAATCACTGTGCATGCTGGAGAGGCGGCCGGGGCGGCAAGTATTGTGGAGGCGGTGGAAAAACTCGGCGCCACGCGCATCGGTCACGCGGTGAGAGCGGTGGATGATCCGAGCGTGATGGCGATGTTGCGCGAGCGCCGCATCGGCATCGAGGCCAACCTCACGAGCAATGTCCAAACCAGCACCGTGCCAAATCTCGCCAGCCACCCACTCCGCCAATTTCTCGCCGAGGGGTTGCTCGCCTGCATCAACACGGATGACCCCGGGATCAGCGGTATCGATTTGCCCCATGAACTGGATGTCGCAGCCCCGGCAGCGGGGTTGACCCCTGAGGATGTCGATCAAATGCTCCGAAATGCGTGGGAAATGGCTTTTCTCGGAGAGGATGAAAAGCATAGTCTGATCTCAAGTTGATCCAGCTGAAGACCGGTTATTCAGGCTGGAGACGCCATAACTACGCTTTATTTTCCACAGCCTCTTTGATGCATGCCAATTCTGTGTTCCAGTTGTTCCCCGATCCTGCCAGCACCTCCGGTTGGCAAAATCTATCCACCGAATTTCTTTCCCGACTTAATGAGGAGTTGCGGCCGAGGATGATCTCGAGCCTCGCATCCCGAGGGGCTTCCCGGGATGTGGCCGAGGATGTGGTTTCCGAAATTCTCGCCGAGTGCGTTGCCGAAGCTCCGCGCAATTTGCTGGCGCGTTTCAAGGGTGAAGGCCCGCTGGATGGCTGGCTTCTTCGCGTGGCGATTAACCGCCTCATTTCCCGTCAACGCCGCGAGCGATTGATGGAGCCTGCGGAGATCGGGGAGATCGAATCCCTGCCTTGCGAAAGTATGGAGGTGATGGAAGAAGCGTTGCAGGCGATCGTTTCCAAGGCACTTCGCGAAGCCATCGAGTCGTTGCCGGCGGAGGCAAGGCTGTTGTTGTGGTTGAGGCATGGTTATGCAATTCCGCAGAATCGGCTTTGCATCTGCTGGCGTAGCACTCCGAGCAAGCTCTCCCGTGCTTTGTCCTCCGCCCGCAGAATCGTTCGGGACCAAACCCTGCGATCCATCCAAACAGAAGATCCCGGTTTGCATTTGCAGTGGCAGGACATCTCCGGCGTGTGCTCGAACTCGCTTCTTTTTTCAGAAACCCGCCATGTCGCCTGATTCCTCAAGCGATCCCGATCCGAGCGCGGAGGATGCCTTGAAAGAAATTTTCGGCTTTCTCGAAAAAAGCTTTCCCGAGGGATCTGGAGAAAGTGCTGTGCCGCCGGAGTTGCGCCAACAGATGGAGAAATTTGCCGAGGGAAAAATCCCAGTCGCCGAGATCGAAGCACTGTGCACCCAAATCCTCCGCTCGCCGGAGTCGATCCGCGCCTTCGCCCAAATCCTCGGCGGGTCTTAGGCGGGGCGGGCCAATTCCTCCCTCAGCCAGGCAAGAGCGTCCTCCCGGTTTTTTAATCCGCCCTCGAGTTGAAGGGCCTGTGCGGAGTCGAGGAGCTTTTTAAAAAGTGGGCCGGGCTGGAGGCCCGCAGCGATGAGGTCTCGGCCGGTGATCAGTGGTGGCGGGATGAGGGGTTCGTTGGAAAACTCCTCCCGCTTGCGGAGCAGGAAATCGTAGTTGTCGAGCAAGCCGTGCGAGCCCTGGCAATCCACGCGGTGGAGTTCGAGTTCGTCATCGATCGTTGGCCGGGCGAGGAATCGCTTGAGCGTGGCGACGCGCATGTTTTGAACATCCTTGAAGGCCATGTGGTTTTTAACCCCGACGACCGTCGCCTCCGTTTCGGCGTTCGAAAACCTCAAGCGGGCGAAGATTTTTTCGGTCATCGAGGCGCTGATTGATTCGTGTCCGTTGAACCGAATCCGGCCAGTCTCATCGATAAGGAAAGTCGGTGGCTTGCCGATGTCGTGGAATAAAACCGAAAACACAAGCGGTGTGGAAACCCGCTCCGGCAAGAGCGACAGCATGAGGCGCGTGTGGACAAAGACATCACCCTCGGGGTGGAAGTCGGGTGGTTGCTCGCAGCCTTTCAGCGTCTCAACCTCGGGGAGCAGGATGGCGAGCAGACCGGATTGATCGAGCAGATCGAATCCCCGCACGCGCGAGGGGTGGGAGAAAATTTTTACGAGTTCGTCGCGAATGCGCTCGGCGCTCACGGCAGTGATCTCCGGCGCTCGCTCCACCAAGGCCCGCCAGGTTTCGGCTTCAATCTCGAATCCCAGCGAGGCCGCGAACCTCACGCAGCGGATGAGCCGCAACTTGTCCTCGACGAAGCGCGCATGGGGATCGCCGATGCTGCGGAGGATGCCTGTGCGGAGGTCCGCCTCGCCGCCAACGAAGTCGAGGATTTGGTGGGTGAGGGGATCGAAGAAAAGGCCGTTGACCGTGAAATCCCGCCGCCGCGCGTCGCCCTCAGCGTTCGTGAACGCCACAGACTCGGGGTGGCGTCCATCGCGATAAGCGCCGTCGGAGCGGAAGGTGGCGACTTGAAATTCTCCCCCGTCTTCCAGCACGACGATCACGCCAAACTGAGCCCCAACCGCCACCGTGCGCGGAAAGAGTTTCTGGATTTCCTCAGGACGCGCGCTCGTGGCGATGTCGATGTCGTGCGCTTCCTTCCCGAGAAGTCGGTCACGCACGCAGCCGCCCGCGAAAAGCGCCTCGTGCCCGGCCGCGCGCAGGCGTTCGACGAGGCGTGTGGCGGTGGCTTCCATTAGTGAGAAATGGTAAGGAGGGCTATGCTTGTCAGAGCCGGGTTGGTGTGTTGAGGAAGTCATTTGCGGACCTGACAAGCAGGTCCCTCCTGATCGGGACGATCGTGGTTTTGGGCGCCGAGTTACTTGAAGGCTGCCCAGACGCGGTGGGCATCGTCGTGGTCCTCCAGGGCCTGCAAAAACTCTCCGGTCTCCGCGCGTTGTTCGTCGGTGAGATCGGGCAACTGCTTCGGCACAAAGCCGAGTTCGCTGGTCACAACGGTCCAGCCATTATGCGAAAGCCATTTCGAGACAGCAGCCGTGGCGGTGCGTTCGGTCAGAAATTTCACGCCGAGCGTGCCAGCAGGGATGTCGTCGTTCTCACCCTCGGCGAGGATGGAAAAATCATTCGCGCCCGCTTCGATCGCGGCGGTCTCCGCGTCGGTGGATTTGTCGGGATGGTGGGCTTCGACGATGCCGACATTGTCGAAGAGAAATTTGTTGCTGCCCGCCGTGCCGAGTTGGCCCTTCTTGAAAAGAACGCGCATCTCAGGGGCGGTGCGGTTGATATTGTCGGTCAGAACTTCGACGATCACGGGAATCTTGTGAGGCGCGTAGCCTTCGAAAACCAAATGCTCGAGCGTGAGTTTTTCGTCACCGATGCCCGCCCCTTTTTTGATCGCGCGCTCGATCACATCCCTCGTCACCGAGGCTTTTCTGGCCTTTTCGACCGCTGCAAAAAGGCGGGCATTCCCTTCGAGGTCAGGGCCGCCGGTCTTGGCAGCGACCATGATTTCTTTCACCAGCTTGCCGACGGCCTGGCCTTTTTTGAGGTTCGCGACCTCGCGCTTGGCATGGAGCCATTGTCTTCCCATAGGCCGTCAAACTACGCGCTTCCCGCGAAGCCCTGCAATGCCCTTTTGGCGATCAATCCCAAATGCCCCCGCCTCCCGCGCGCACGATCCAGCTGTAGGGCAGCGCGCCGTGGGAGAGCATCCAGTCGTTGAATTTCTTCAAACTCCAACCGCGCCCTTCAACGAGGCGGGCGTGAAGTTTTTCCACCTCCAATCGGCCGAGGAGATAGCTCATCGGAACGGCGGGGCTGGCGGTATACCAATTCACATCGGCCTTGGCCCGGGCGGCGGTGAAACCCACGCCTCGGCGGAGCATTGAAGCCGCACCGGACGGGGTGAGGGTTCCCTCCTGGAGCCCGCAATCAATGACGATGCGGTGCGCGCGCCAGAGCGCGTCGTGGAGCTGGGTGAGTTCGGCGCACGGACTCTCGACGAGGCGGTGCTCGACCGCCATTTTCTCGCACCACATCGTCCAGCCCTCGTAGAAAATCGCATGCGCGAAGAGGCGGCGCCAACGGCTTGGGTGGTTGTATTGAACGACGAACTGCAGGTGGTGGCCGGGATAGCCCTCGTGAACGCAGGTCAGCTCGAGGCCGTGGTGCTGGCGGATCTCAGCGGCGCGGCGGGCGGGGGTTTTCTGGTCGAGGCTGAGGTCGTTCACCCAAAAAATCCCCGTCCGATCCTTGGAAAACGGCTCCGGTGCGCTGTAGGCGGCGGTGGGGAATTGGTGTTTCAAAAACGGAGGCACGGGCAGGACCTTCAACGCATCGCCTTGGGGCAATGTCACGAGGCCGGCCTTCCGGAGATCGGCGTGCAGGCGGCTTGTTGCCTCGCGATAAACCTCAATCAGGGGCTTGTCGGGATTCCACGCGGCGGCGGCTTGGTCGATCTGCTCGCGGGCTGAGGAGCGGCCGTGGCGTTTCGCCGCCTCACGCAGGAGAAATTCGTGACGCGCGATCTGGTATTCGCCCACGGCCCGCGCCTCGGAGAGCGAGAGGTCCAGCCCGAGACGCTCGCGAATGAGAAACTCAAAACGCTCTCGGCCGATGGCGAAGCTGCCGGCCGGCGCGGTTTTTTTGCGCGAGATGGAAGTGGCGAAATGGGTGAAGGCGTTGGCAGCGGTTTTCAGGAGGGAGGAAAGTCGACGCGGGTTTTTCGAAAAGCTCGCCAGTTCGGTTTCAAGGCCTCCGAGGAACTCCACCGCGCCTTTGCAGGATTGCTCGGTGAGGCTGACCCACAGCGGATCAGGTCGTTCCACGCAGCTTGCCCCGGCGCGGAGGAAGTCCGGCAATCGCGCAAGGCGGGACTCCACGGCAGGGAGGATTTGGGCGGGGCTTTCCCCAGCACGGATGAGGAGTTCGAAAATGGAATCGATCGCCGCGCCGGTGTGGGCTTGAGGGTTGGTGCGCCAGCGGCGCAGGTCGCGCTCGAAGAGGAGTTCCATCCGCAAATGGGCGAGCATCCCGCGCCGGTCGAGCCAGGCATCGCCAGTGAAAAGCGCCTCGGGAGTTGCCTCGATGCGCGAGAGGGTTTGTTCGATCAAAGCGATGTGGCGGGCGTGGACCGCGGGAGTGTTGGCGCCGAGGAGTGGGTCGTATTTTCGGAAGCCCAGCTTGCTCGCATGTTCGGGAAACAGTTCGCAGGACTCCTGCAACCAATGGCTCGCGGCGGATTCGAATTCCGCATGGGCCTTCCGTTCCTCGATTCCGGGTTTGTTTTTTGCCATGGGAAAAACCTAAGCGCATCCATGCGGGCTTGGCCATGCCGATGCAGTTGCTAACTTTGGCGCATGGAATTTCTCCGCTCTGTGCTCACTCGCATCCTGCGGTGTGGTCCGCTGCTTTGGGCTCTTTTCGTTATTTGGCTCGGGATTCTTTTTTTCTTTTCCAGCAATGAATCGCCGAAGGACATGCCGACGCTCCTGCCGCATCAGGACAAGGTGATCCACTTTGTCTTCTATGCCGGCGGGGCCTGCGCGCTGGCGGGGGCGTTAGCGAGGTCGTTCGGCCTGCACGGGCTTTCGTTGGTGGTGCTCACCGTTCTTGCTCTTTCGTTGGCCGGGGCGCTCGATGAATACAACCAGCAATTCGTTCCGGGCCGGCAGGGGATGGACCCCTACGACTGGGCGGCGGATATTTTCGGCGCGGCTTGCGGCGTGCTTGTTCTTGGGAGGCTTCGGCGTGCAGTGGAAGCCGATGGAATTTGAATTGGCGGGTTCGGCGGGGCTTCGGATAATCGGGATTATATGGCGCAGTCTGATTTCTTAACCGAGCTCGACAAATCTGGCGTTCGCGAGCAGATCGCGCGTCTCCGTGCGGAACTCGAGCGTCACAATCAGCTCTACTACCAGCACGCCGCGCCGGAGATTTCGGATCAGGAATTCGATGCCTTCCTGCGCGAACTCCAAGACCTCGAAGATCAGCATCCTGAGTTCGCCGCCGAGGATTCCCCGACCCGGCGCGTCGGCGGAAAGCCACTCGAAGAATTCGCCCCAGCCAAGCATCTCGTGCCGATGCAGAGCCTCGACAACACCTATTCCCCCGAGGAACTGCGCGAGTTTGTGGCCCGCATCCGCAAGCTCGCCGAAGGCCGGGCGATCCATTTTACCATCGAGCCGAAGGTGGATGGCGTTGCGATCTCTCTGCTTTACGAAAACGGCCGATTCGTCCGAGCCGCCACGCGCGGAGATGGGGTGACTGGCGACGATGTGACCCAGAATATCCTGACGATTTCCAATATCCCGCACCGCCTGAAGGGCCGGGCTCCGGCGAGGGTTGAAATCCGTGGCGAGGTTTACCTGCCGAAATCCGTCTTCGCCGCACTCAATGCCGCCCGTGACGAGGAGGGATTGCCGGCTTTTGCCAACCCTCGCAATGCCGCCGCCGGCTCGATCAAGCAACTGGATCCTGCGATTACCGCCTCCCGCAAGCTCGCCGCTGTTTTTTATGGCACTGGAATCTGGGAGGGTGAGCAACCTGCCACGAGCCGCGAGATGTTCGGTTGCCTCGAAAAATGGGGTCTTCCTGTCTCGGAAAAAATTCTGGAGGCCCATGACGAGGAATCCGTCATTGCGGCGGTCGAGGAATTGGGGCGCGTCCGTCACGGATTCGCCTACGAGACCGATGGCGCGGTGGTGAAACTCGACAGCATGGCGTTGCGCCGGGAGTTCGGCTCCACGGCAAAAGCTCCCCGCTGGGCGATTGCCTACAAATACGAGCCGGAGCGGGCCGAAACGAAGCTGCTCGACATCACGGTTCAGGTCGGCCGCACGGGAACGCTCACGCCGGTTGCCGAGTTGGAAGCGGTTTTTGTTTCTGGCAGCACCGTCGCCCGGGCGACTCTGCACAACGAGGAGGAAATCCAGCGCAAGGACATCCGCATCGGCGACATGGTTTTGGTCGAAAAGGCCGGCGAGGTCATTCCTGCGATTGTGGAGGTGAAAAAAGACCGCCGCGACGGGAGCGAACGGATTTTTCAGATGCCTACGAACTGCCCCGCTTGTCACGGTGCGGTCCATAAGGAAGGCGTCGCTTGGAAATGCTCGAACCCATCCTGCGGCGCGCAAATCCGTCGGCGGATCGAGTATTTCGCCTCGAAGCAGGCGATGGATATCGAGGGGCTCGGCGAGGCTTTGGTGAATCAACTTGTGGAGGCCGGGCTTTTGAAAAATCTCGCTGACATCTACGCGCTCGAGAAAGAGCGGTTGATGGGTCTCGAGCGCATGGGCGAGAAAAGCGCGGCAAATCTCCTCGCGGCGATTGAGGAAAGCCGGAACCGCCCGCTGTGGCGGCTGCTCAATGGCCTTGGCATCCCGCATGTCGGCGTGACCTCCGCGCGCGACCTCGCAGCGCATTTTGGAACGCTCGACGCCCTTCGCTTGGCCTCGGTCGAAACGCTCCTATCCATCCACAGCATCGGCGATGTCATGGCCGAGGCGATTCACGGGTGGTTTTTGAGTCCTGCGAATCTCGAGCTGATCGAATCCCTGCGCGCTGCCGGGCTGAATTTCGGCGAGTCGGATGTTCAAGCCGCCCCTTCGGACAACCGCCTTTTGGGCTCGATTTGGGTTCTCACCGGTGCGCTTTCGATTTCCCGTGAGGAGGCCAGCGAAATGATTCGACGCCTGGGTGGAAAAGTCACCGGAAGCGTGAGCAAAAAAACCACGCACCTTCTCGCAGGCGAGGAGGCGGGGAGTAAACTCGAGAAGGCCCGCGAGCTGGGTATCCCAGTGTTGAACGAAACAGAATTCCGTGCGCTTTGCGCTTAGGAATCCATTGTCAGCGCCGAAAGGACTTTGAGGCCCTTTTTGACATCGCACACGCGCAAGATGAGGAGACCGCGGCGGGCGGCGGGCATCGAGGCGAGGTAGGCATACTCGATGTTGATTTTCGCGGTGGCGAGGGCTGTAGCGATTCGCGAGAGGCTGCCGGGCCGGTTGTCATTTTCCACCATCAAGACCTCGCTCTCCACGACCAGCGTTCCATGAGCCTCCAGCAAGGCGATCGCCCGGCGTGTATCGCTCACTACCATGCGAACCACGGCGTGGTCCACCGTATCGGAAACGGTGAGGCCGTAGATGTTGATTTTGTCATCGGCGAGCGCGTCGCAGACCTCGACGAGTGTGCCTGGGCGGTTGGCGATGAAGATGGCGAGTTGTTCAACGATGCGGACGGCTTTCATGCCGGAGATAGTGGTATCGGCCCGAGCAGTGCGTCGATGTTAAAAGGCCGGGCTTGCCAGCGTCATGGCATGGCCCGATGGATGGGGTATGGGAAATCACACTAAGCGGCGAGCCTCCATCTCCCCGCACCCGAAGGCGGTCGGTTCCAAGCCCCTTCCGAAAAAAGCCTCTCAACCGGCTAAACGAGATCACAAGTCGGATTCACGGCCTAAAAAAAACCACGACCGTCGCGGAAAATCCGGCGGAAAATTCGAGCTGTCCGAGAAACTCAAAATCTCCGTGATGCGCGCCATCGCGCGGCGGCCCTTGGATGCGAATGCCCTCGCCACCGAATTAAATCTGCCGCCAGCGTGGAAGGAACGGCTTTATGCGCTTTTGAAAGATTTGGAGCTCTCGGGAGAAATCGCCCGCATTCGGAAAGACCGATTCATCATTCCCAAAGAGGCGGATCTTTTCACGGGAGTGGTCCAGTTTCACCTGAACGGGGGAGCCCATGTTCTGAATGAAACCGCAGGCGCCGCCGATTTGTATATCCGGCCTGAAAATACGCTCACCGCGATGCACGGTGACCGGGTGGTGGCGCGGATCATTCCTGCGCAGGAGTCCCGCTGGTCGCGCACCGATTCTCCCGCGCGCCAGGAGGGCCGGATCATTCGAATTCTCGTGCGGGCGAACGACACCTTGGTTGGAACGCTCCAGAAATCGTCCAATTTTTTCTATGTCGTGGCGGACGATCCCCGGTTCGGGAGCAATCTTTATGTCCTGCCTCCCAAGCCGCCGCTGGATGCGAAGGTCGGCGACAAGGTCGTGGCGAAAATCGATGCTTGGGAAAGCCGCCATGTCAATCCCGAGGGCCATTTGATCGAGGTCCTCGGTCCATCCGGGAAGCCCGGGGTGGACATGCTCTCGATCATTCGAAAGCACCACCTGCCCGTGGAATTTCCAGCCGAAGTGCGCCGCGAAGCCGAGCGTGTGGCGCCGGAGGTCGACCCCTACGAAGCCGCCCGCCGCGAGGATTTGCGTGAGCATTTTATTTTCACCATCGATCCCGACGACGCGAAGGATTTTGACGATGCGATCAATGTCGAGACGACGCCAACCGGTTGGCGAGTTGGGGTCCACATCGCGGATGTCTCGCACTATGTGAAGCCCAAGACCGAGCTGGATCGTGAGGCGCAATCTCGTGGCAACAGCGTGTATCTCGCCGACCGAGTGATTCCGATGCTGCCCGAGGCATTGAGTAATGGCATTTGCAGCCTGAAGCCACGAGTCGAGCGCCTCGCTTTTTCGGTTTTTGCCGAAATCACCAAGGCCGGGAAAATCCAATCTGCGCGTTTCGCGAAAACCGTCATTCGCAGCGCGGAGAGGCTCACCTACAAGGAAGCCTTCGCCATTTTGGAAGGGCCGCGGGGCACCAGTGCCCTGGCTCAAAAACTCCACACGGCCTGGGATCTCGCCTCGCTTCTGCGCAGCAAGCGCTTTGACGCCGGCTCGCTCGATCTCGAGTTCCCCGAGGTGAAGGTGCGGCTCGACGAACTCGGTAAGCCGATCCGGCTGGAGAAGGTGGAGAACGACATTTCGCACCAACTTATCGAGGAGTTCATGTTGCTCGCCAACGAACTCGTCGCCCGCGAACTCAAACACCAAAAGCAGCCGACTGTTTATCGAATCCACGAAAATCCGGATCCGGAAAAGCTGCTCGAGTTCCGCGAATTTGCGGCCTCTCAGGGCATCCATGCCGGAGACCTCACCCAGCGTTCGGAAATTCAAAAACTCCTCCTTGCCGTGAAGGGCAAGCCCTTCGGCCCCGCCGTGAAAATCGCCCTGCTCAAGAGCCTCAAGCGCGCGCGTTATTTCACCGAGCCACTCGGCCACTATGGGCTCTCGAAAAGCGACTACACCCACTTCACCAGCCCGATCCGCCGCTACAGTGATCTCATCGTCCACCGAGCCCTCGAGAGGCGCTTGGGTCTCTCCAAAATCGGCCCCGATTCCAGCTCGCTCGGCGCGCTCGCGGAGCACATTTCCACCACCGAGCGCACGGCGGCCGATGCGGAAAAGGAATCCGTGCGACTCAAGAAGCTCGAGTTTTTCCAAATTCAAGCCGCCTCGGAGAAACGCCAGGCATTCCGCGCGGTGATCATGGATGCCCGGAATTTCGGGCTCTTTGTGGAACTCCCGGAGTTTTTGCTCACCGGTCTTATTCATATTTCCACGCTGGAGGGGGATTTTTTCGTCCACGACGCACCGCGGTGTCGCATCGTGGGGCGTCGCACGAAAAAGGTTTATCAGGTCGGCGACATTATCGAGGTGGCTGTCGATCGCGTGGACATGCTGAAGCAGCAGGTGGATTTTAAACTCGCAAAGGACAGGGCGTAACGCGCCTGAATTTTTTTTCGGAGCCCCTAAAAATAACGACCTTGCATTCCGCGCAAACCTGAGGAAACCATTTGCTTTCCGATATGCCTTCCGACCAGTCCCCCGTATGGCTGTTGAAAAAACATGGCTCTGGAAATGTCCATGGTCCTGTTCCTTTTGAGAAGCTCCTCGAGTGGGCCGACGCCGCCCAGATCAATGCGCAGGACTCGATCTCGAACGACGGCAAGACTTGGACCAAGGCGCCGATGATCGAAGACCTTCACCTGGACTGGTTGATCGAGGTGAAAGGGAATCCGCTATACGGCCCCACGAGTGCCGGGGCGATTTTAGAGTTTCTTAACGTCGGCGAAATCGATGCCTCCACGCCGATCGTGAATTGCTGCACCGGGGAGACCATGAGCGTCGCGGAGTCTCCGTTTTATCAGGAAGCCGATACGAGCCGCTTGATCAGCCGGGTGGCGGAACTCGAAAACGAACTGCGCATCGCGTCGGAAACCATTACGAATCTCGAAGCCCGCATCGCGGCGCTTGAAGGCGCTAAAGCCTGACTGGGGTCCATTGCCACTTGCGCGCAGCAGGCGCTTGGATGTTAATGGCACGCCATGATTGATAAAAATTACGCCCAGCCTGATGCCTTGGTCACGACGCAGTGGGTTTCGGAGCATTTGTCCGACTCCGGCGTTCGCCTTGTGGAGAGCAACGAGGACTACCTTCTCTACGACACCGGCCACATCCAGGGGGCGGTGCATATCGATTGGCGCGCAGACCTGCAGGACCAGACGATCCGCGATTATGTTTCCCCAAAACAATTCGCCGAACTTTGCGAACGGCACGGGATTTCGAATGAGACAACGGTGGTTTTCTATGGCGATAAATCGAACTGGTGGGCTTGCTACGCGCTCTGGACCTTCCAGCTTTTCGGTCACGAAAAAGTAAAAATCATGGACGGTGGCCGCGACAAATGGGTCGGGGAAAATCGCCACCTCACCCGCGCCGTGCCGCATTTTGTAAAGGGTCGATACACTCCTGCTGCCGAACGCCGCGACGCCGAGATTCGTGCTTTCTACGACCAAGCCCTCGCCCACAGTCGGGCCGGCCACGCCCTTATCGATGTGCGTTCCCCCGGCGAATTCCGAGGCGAAATCACCCACATGCCGGAGTATCCCCAAGAGGGAGTTCTGCGTGGCGGCCATGTTCCCGGCGCGGCAAGCGTTCCCTGGAAAATGGCGGTCAAAGAGGACGGCACCTTCAAGTCCGCAGCGGAACTCCATGCGATTTACGAAGAGGAAGCGGGGCTCATGCGTGGTCAGGATGTCATCGCGTATTGCCGCATCGGCGAGCGCTCGAGCCACACTTGGTTCGTCCTCACTTACCTCCTTGGATACAAAAATGTCCGCAACTACGACGGTTCCTGGACGGAATGGGGCAACCGCGTGGGAGCGCCGATTGAGCGAGGCTAAACCATGGAATACCCCGAAAAGCTCGCCCAAATCATCTCACTCTTCGAATCCCTGCCCGCTCCTGAAAAGCGCGAATCCCTGATTTCTTACGCCACCGCGGCTGGGAAAAATGCCCCTCGCGATGGCGAGTCCTTCGATCTGGAAGATGTGCGCAAGGACGAGGAATGCACGGACACCGTTGGGGTTTTCCTGAAAATCTCGAGCACCCGCGCCTGCGAATTCCGCGTCACACTTGGTCCTCAGGTCCAGACGCTCACGAAGGCGATGACCTCGATTCTTTGCAGAGGCCTCGCCGGTTGCACCCCGGAGGAGGTCTTGGAGATTCCGGCCGACTTCGTTCCGAAAATCGTGGGGGCCGACCTCGTGCGCCAGCGCAGCCAGACCGTTTACTACATCCTCACTCGGATGAAGGGGATCACAAAGGTTTGGCTGAACCGTCAGCGTGCGGCCCGTCAATAAGCCGCTTCCCGCGCGGAAAGGTTTGAAAATCCCCGCCGCTCCGGACAACCTCCCCGCCCTATGAGCAAGGCAATCCTCTTGGTTAATCTAGGCTCCCCCGATTCGCCGTCCGTCCCGGATGTGCGCCGCTACCTCAACGAGTTTCTGATGGATGGCCGCGTGATTGATGTGCCATGGATCCTCCGCCGGCTCATCGTGGGCATCGTCCTGATCAACCGCCCGAAGGAATCCGGCCACGCCTACTCGACCGTTTGGACGCCCGAAGGCTCGCCGCTCATCGTCGCGAGCCGCCATTCCCAAGATCTTTTGCAAAAGCGCGTCGATGTGCCGGTCGAACTCGCCATGCGCTACCAGAATCCCTCGATCGAATCGGCAATCAAAAATCTGAAAGCCAAAGGCGCGACCGAGGTTTTGCTTATCCCACTTTTTCCGCACTACGCGATGTCGAGCTACGAAACTGCCGTTGTGCGCGTGCAGGAACTCGCCGCACAAATCGACCCGGCCATGAAAATCGTGGTTCAGCCTCCCTACTACCAGCGCCCCGATTACATCGCGGCCCTCGTGGTGAGCATGAAAGACCATCTCGCAGGCGGATTCGACCACTTGCTTTTCAGCTTCCACGGCATCCCCGAGCGCCACATCAAAAAATCCGACCCCACCCGCTCACACTGCCTGAAAGTTGCCGATTGCTGCCACACGCCGTGCGAAGCCGCGCATCAGGTTTGCTACAAGCACCAATGCATCCGCACCGCCGAGGAAGTCGCCAAGGGCGCTGGCCTGCCCGAGGGCAAATGGTCGGTCTCCTTCCAGTCCCGCCTCGGCCGCGATCCTTGGATCAAACCCTACACCGATCTTGAATTAGAGCGCCTCGCGAAGGAAGGAGTTCAGCGCATCCTCGTCATGTGCCCGGCATTTGTTTCCGACTGCCTCGAAACCCTCGAAGAAATTCGAATTCGCGGCAAAGAGTCCTTCGTCGAAGCCGGCGGCAAGGATTTGGAGCAGATCCCCTGCCTCAACGAACACCCGCTCTGGATCGACACGCTCGAGACGATGTCCCGCGAATTCCTCGCGAAAAACTGAGGCCCGTCAAAAATCGGACTTTGGTAGGCGTCCGGTAGGGCAGGCGTCCCGCCTGCCAAGATTGATCTACTCCCGCAGGCGAGACGCCCGCGCTACTTTTTTGGCATTAAGCGCGCGTCGGCGCGTTTTGGAAAAATGAACCCGCGTTCGGCGCGGAAGTCAGCGTGACGAGTCCCTGAAGGCGGTCCGTGATGATCGTTTTGCACAGATCGAGCTCCTCGCGGCGCTGGCGGAGTGAATCGTCCGCGATGCCTTGGAGGTCATCCACATTGTAGAGATACACGCTATCAAGGAGGTTGATCGAAGGGTCGATATCTCGGGGAACGGCGATGTCGATCAACAGGAGCGCCCGGCCGTGGCGGCGCTTCAGGATTGGCTCGAGGCGCGCCCGGTCGAGAACATATCCGGGCGAGGCCGTGCTGCTGATCACGATATCGAGCCGTTCCAACTCGCGCTCCCAGTTTTCAAAAGGAATCGACCGGCCTCCCAGCGTCTCGGCCAAAGCTTGGGATCGCTCACCGGTGCGGTTGGCAACAACAACGCCCCGCGCGCCCCGCGAGAGAAGGGCCCGGGCGGTTTTCTCGCTCGTGTCTCCAGCACCGATGACGAGAACTTCTTGTTCCGCGAGGGAATTGAAAATGTGCTCGGCCAACCCCACCGCCGCCGAAGCGACGCTCACACAGCCGCGTTGGATTTTTGTCTCGGTGCGGATTTGTTTCGCGGCTTGGAAGGCTCGCTGGAACGCCCGGTTGAGTCGCCCGCCCGTGTGACCATTTTCCAAAGCGAGTTGGTAGGCTTGCTTCAACTGCCCGAGGATTTCCGTCTCACCCATCACCATCGAGTCGAGCCCCGCCGCCACGCGGAAAAGGTGTCGCAGGCTGTCTGGCTCGGTGAGCGCGTAGAATTCCGAGCCTAGTGGACCTTCGTGGTTATGGAACTCGGCGAGAAATTCCCGCACCGTCGAGAATCCCCGCGTCACATGGCTGTCTGCGGCGACCGCGTAGATTTCCACCCGGTTGCAGGTCGAGAGAATCACGGCCTCCTCGATGTTTCCGCTTTGCCGGAGAATTTGAAGCGCCTCGGGAATCCGCGATTCAGCAAAGGCAAAACGCTCGCGCAACTCGACCGGCGAGGAATGATGGCTCAATCCCAGCGTGACGATCATGGGTTGTGCAAGGTTGAGAGCAGGTTTGTGCCCCAGAAGGTCAGCAGGAGAAAGGTGAAAACCCCGGCGACGGCATACGCGAAATGGCGGCCGGCCAGATCAAACCGCCAGCGGCAAAGAATCACGGCAAAGTAGGCGACCCACAAGAGGGCTGACCATTTCACCTTCACATCCGCAAAATAGGAAAGCCCCTCGGGCCTCGGCAGTCCCGCGCCCGCGAGAAGTCCCAGCGTGAGCATCACAAACCCCGCCACGACGAGTCCCGAGGAGACTCTCTCGAGACGCTGGATCGGCGGCATCACCGAGAGAACCGCCGAGAGTTTCTTGAGCTTCAAATTATGATCCTGCGTTAGAAACATGATCGCCGAAACCGCCGCCATACCGAACGCTCCGTAAGCCAGAAGAATCATGGCCGCGTGGATGCTCACGAGCCACCCGGAGAATTGAGGAGCACCCGTCGGCGCCGTATCCAGAGCCGGCATGAGCGCAAAAACCCCCATCGCAAAAAGCAACGGCGAGGCGAACGCCGCGATGAACCGCAGTCGACTTGAAATCCCCAACGCCAGGCAGGCCACAACCAGGCCCCAGCAGACAAAAAGCATCGCCTCGAAAAGGTTGTTCACCGGGCAGGCTTTGATCGAGATGCCCCGCAAAAACATCGCCCAGCTCTGGAGTATAAATGCGGCCACCAGCAGAAAATACCCAACCCGCGCATCGCGCAAAAAGCCGCGCCGCCAAAGAAACAGCGAGTGAATCATCCCGCCGCCGTAACAAACGACAGCCAGCAAAAATACATGTCTCGCAGTGAACCAATCCACCCCCGAACGCTAGTCCCTCCCCTTGGAGGCGATCAATACGCAAGTCGGGGTGGAGTGTTTGAATCCTTAAGACTTTTTCTTGAGCTTAGTTTACTGACTGCGGGCGAGCCGGAGGCCACCGCTGGGGAAGCGGGCATCCGGGGTGCTGTTGTGGCGATAAGAGACAGCGCAGAGGCCTGCGGCGCTAAGCCAACCGCCGCCACGGAGGCCGCGGCCGTAGCCATAGAGATCCAAGCACCACTCCCAGACATTTCCGCTCATGTCTTGCAGATCGAGTTCGTTTCTTCCCTTCATTGCCAAAGGGAATGTGCCGCAACCGACCGTCACTACTTTTTGTTCAGCCGTCCAATCCTTGAACCCATCTGCATATTCTTTCAGCGCCACACTTCCCAAGTCCTCCTTCGCTCCCTTCGAGTTTCCTCGAAACCAACCTACCTCGTCCAGGTCATCGCTTCCGCTATACTCGTAGCCTCGGCTTTCCACCCCGCCTCGAGCTGCCCACTCCCACTCAGCCTCAGTTGGCAGGCGGTATCCGTTCGCGCCTGGACTCTGAGTAACTGCTTGTGAGCCTTTCTCACCAAACTCCCCATTCCGATACACCTTCCCCTTTACATGGAATACAGGCTCAATCCCCTCCATCTCACTTCGCGCATTGCAATACTTCACACAATCATACCAGTTCACATCCCTCACCGGATGGTCATTCCCGCTGCCCGCTCCCACATTCCCAATATCGTAGCCGTGGTCCGATGCCCAGCTTCTCACCCTTTTCCACTCCAGCCATGTCACCTCCGTTCTGCCGATATAAAAGGACTTCACCGATTTTCCCGCCAAGTCCGAGGAATCCGGTAGCGTGCCGCCCTCAACAAAGACCATGTCATCTTTAGAGAGTTGACTTGGCGTTGGTGCGACATAGGGAGTCGGCGCAGGCGTTGCGGCAAAAATCTTCTCCGCTGACAAATCGCCACCCTCCGCCTCTCCCAAAATCAACTCCTCGAAAAGCTGGTTGTATTCCCCCGGCGTTTGCTGACCGCTCGATTTCGCATACACCTCGCTGCGGACGCTGATCATGATTTGATTGATGGTGCGGCCTTTTTGCTGGAGCGAATTGGCCAAGATCGGCGTGAAAAGCCCATCGAGCGCCTTGCTTCCAGCCTCCGCTGCGTAAATGACGATCGAGTTTTTCGGCTTCAGACCCACCACCGAGAGACCCCGCGCGAGATTGCGTCCCGACCCCGCCGGTAGCGGGTTGTCCCGACACGCATCAATCACAATAATGCTCGCCCGCGCCGCCGCCGCATCCATCGCAGTCATCACCTCATCGAGCGCCACCGCCCGCGTCGCCACCCGGCGTTCATCGGGAATGTCGGCATCGGCAGGGAGGAGATAGTTTTTGCCATCCACCTGAACGCCATGCCCGCCGTAATGGAAAAACGCGATCGCCCCGGTATTTCGCAACCCGCGCTCAAACTCGCTGATCGCATCGAGCATTTGCTCGCGGCTCCCGTCCCGCACCACACGCACGCGAAAGCCGAGCTGCTCGAGTGCGGCGCTCAGCTTCGAAGCATCCGCCCCGGGGTGCGCCAAGCCAGCGAAGTGCGAGTATTTGCCATTCGCAATCAGCAACGCCTCCTTCGGCGGCTTCTTCGAAACCTCCGCCCAGCCAGACATCGCCAAAGCCAAAAACCCCGCAAGAAACAATCCCGCGCGGAGAGTCATTCGTGACGCCATATTTGCCAGCATAGGCGCATTTTTATCAACCATCCCCCAAACCTCCATAATTTCTTTCGGGAAAAATTCAGACGCTTTCATGGTAGAGTCGGCACGCCGTTGCCGACTTCTTTTGAAAAAAATGTTTCGCCCGCAGCGGTCGGCGGCGCGACCGCCCTGCCATATTCGATTAAAATCGCTTATGTAGGTCAGGCGTCCCGCCTGACTTCGGAAATCAAACGCCCGCAGGCGAGACGCCCGCGCTACATTCCAGAAGCCAAAATCAACCGGCTTTTTGCATAACCACCCGGCGTGTTTGATCAAGGGGAGCATCCCTATTCCGCAACATTTCGAAACCATTTTTGGGGAAAGCCGGTCATGCTTTTTAAAACCTTGTCCGTATGAATGAGCGTGAGTCCTTTTTCTTTGGCAATCGCTGCCAGCGTGCGATCCACCAAATCGCCATGCGCCCAATCCCACAGCCCGGAAGTCATTGCAACGGCGGAATCAGGCATCTCCATCACAAAGTTTTGCAAGGAATGTGCCACCCACTTTTGAGGGTCAGGGACTCCCGGCAATCGCCCCTTCCGCCACTTGAAACAAATTTCCGAGACACTCAAAGGACAGATGTGGAACTCCTCCACTTCGTCATTCAGAAAATCCCGCAAGGATTGGCTCATCGGGAGCCCGTGGTATCGGCGAAACCAAACGCCGGTATCAAGCAACGCTTTCATTCGAGAGGGAATCAAACGCCGGTTCATCCAGATCCACACCAGTCAACAAGTCCCAGGAAACCGGCGTTGGAGAAACCGGCGGAACACCTCTCAGGACAGGCTTTAACACATGTAGTAAAATCACATCCCCAGTGGACATGACTTCCAAGGCATCTCCGGGCTTCACGGATTTCGGCAATACGACACGACGCTTTTGATCAACAATGAGCTTCACTCGTGGGATAATCCCACATTTTTCGGAGTATTCAACCAAGGTTTTTTACGATGCCGCAGGACGCTCATGGCCATTGACTTGCAAACACTCTACGAGGCACCGCATCGGAGTTCCAGTTTGTTATCCGGCAAAGAGAATTTTCGCATCGAGAAAAACCTTCACCCGAGCTTAAACTTTCTGAACGAAAAATGCCGCGATTGACTGATTATTCTCGCGGTCAAATTCTTGCATCCGCTCCTGCGAATACATTTCAATCGGAAAAGCCACCGCAGGCCGAATCAAAATCCCTTCCGGAGTTTCCTCCAACGAGATCAAACTCCTGTCACGAAGATCAAATTTGTCCCTCATTTTCTTCGGAAGAGTGATTGCTCCCTTGGGGCCCAATTCCATTGTTGCTGTCATAATTTCCAGAATACCACTTTTCGGAATTTCGGAAATTCAATTTTAAGAAAACTAAAACCCCGCATTATTCTAATATTTTAGGGATTTTTTTGGTTCCAAGGTTGATTTACCCGAGTTTTGTAGCGGCTTCCTTGGCGAAGTAGGTGAGGATGAGGTCGGCGCCGGCGCGTTTGATCGAGAGGAGGGATTCCAGCATCACGCGGTCGTGGTCGAGCCAGCCTTGTTGGGCGGCGGCTTTGAGCATCGCGAACTCACCGGAGACCTGATAGGCGGCGATGGGAATGTCGAAGGCGGCGCGCATTTGCGAAAGCACATCGAGGTAGGGCATGGCTGGCTTAACCATCAAAATGTCGGCGCCTTCCTCATAATCGAGCGCTGCCTCGCGCAGGGCTTCGCGGCCGTTGGCGGGATCCATCTGGTAGGTCGAGCGGTCGCCGAATTGCGGGGTGGACTCCGCCGCTTCGCGAAAGGGGCCGTAAAACCCGGAGGCGAATTTCGCGGCGTAGCTCATGATTGGAATTCCCGAAAATCCCGCGCCATCGAGCGCAACGCGGAGGGCGGCGACCATGCCATCCATCATTCCCGAAGGGGCAACCATATCCACCCCGGCTTGGGCGAGAACGAGGGACTGCTTTTGCAGCAATTCGAGTGTGGCATCGTTGTCCACATCCTGACCGACGAGCTTGCCGCAATGGCCGTGGTCGGTGTATTCGCAACAACAGACATCGGCGATCACATAGAGATGCGGCGCGGCTTTTTTGAGGGCTTGGACAGCGCGGCAGACGATGCTGTTCGCGCTCATGGCTTCGGACCCACAGGCGTCTTTGTGGGCGGGAATGCCAAAGAGGATCACCGCCGGGATGCCGAGGGATTGGATTTCCGTAGCCTCTTTTGCAAGGTGGTCGAGGGACATCTGGAAATGCCCCGGCATGCTGGAGATCGGTTTTTTGATGTTCTCACCTTCGACGACGAACAGCGGCAGAATGAAATCCTCGGGGCTGAGCGAGGTCTCGCGCACCATCGCGCGGATGGCCGGGTTTTTGCGCAGGCGGCGCGGGCGGAGCAGTGGAGTTGGGATCATTGGCGGTGAGTTTTAGGCAACGAATGGCTTTGGAGGAAGTCCGAGATGCGGTCGGCCATGGCGCGGGATTGCTTCACGCAATCTGGCACGGAGATTCCACCCCGGAAATTTCCGGCAACAAAAAAACCGGGCGTGGCGTTTTCGAAGCGGGATATGGCATCCATCGTCCTGCCATAGCCGACTTGGTATTGGGGGATGGCTTTCTCCCATTTCTGCACAGCGACAAGCGATGGCGTGGCGGTGATTCCCATGAGCGCGCGGAGTTCATCAAGAACGAGCGCGGCGAGGCCAGTGTCATCCAGTCGAGCGAGATCGGGCTGGCGACTGCCGCCCACAAACGCCGTGAGCCCCGCACCCCCCGGTGGTGTGCGATCATCGAAAACCGTGGAACTCCAGATACAACCCAGGATTTGGCGTTTCTCTTTCGCGGGAACCAAAAACCCAAAGCCATCGCGCTCGATGCCGCCGGGCGGCTTGTCGAATCCCATGAAAACCATGGCCACGGGCGGATGGATAATGGCGTCGAGTGTCGTGGCGAGCGGTTGGGCGAACTCGATCGGCAGGCTCGCAAACGAGTGGGCGGGAACCGTGGAGAGCAGAGCAGGCGCTTCGAGGATTTCTCCGGATTCGAGCGTAACGGAAAAACCTGACGCCGTGCGTGAAACCGACCGCAGGACGCAGGTGGTGGAAACTGAATCTCCGAGCGCGCGCTGGAGGGCATCGGGAAAGGTTTGGAGTCCGTTTTGGAACCCAAGCATGGCGGCGCGATTTTTCGGCGACTCACCGGATTTCTTGCGTTGGCGCGCACTGAAAATTGCTCCGCGGATCAGGCTCCCATGCTCGCCCTCCAGGGCGTGGAGTTTGGGAAAGGCGCTCTGAACGCCGAGATGGGCGGGATCGCCGGCATAGACTCCGGCCACAAAGGGGTTGATGGCGTAATCCAAAAACTCGGGTCCGATGCGGCGTGTGACAAAGTCGGCGAGTGATTCCTCGCGGTCCTCCGGTGCGCGGGAAATGAACGGCTCGAGCAGGAGGCGGAGCTTCGCAGTGGTGGAGAAGAGCGGGGTTTTCAGAAACGCCAGCGGCGAGGTCGGTAAGGCGTGGAGTTTGCCGTCGCGAACGATGTAGCGGTTCTTGGCTTGCGGGGAGGCATCGACGCGTTCGGAGGCGATGCCGAGTTTTTGGAAAAGCTCCCCGAGCAGCGGTGTCGTATCGAGAACAGTGTTCGGCCCGAATTCGATGAGGAATCCGTCCCGCCGCTCGCTGCGGATCGAGCCGCCGACGCGGGAACTTTTTTCGAGGATGCGAACGCAGAGCCCTTTTTCCGCGAGGTAAAATCCAGTCGTCAGTCCCGAAATGCCCCCTCCGAGGATGATCGCATCGGTGTGGCTTGGCATGGCGTGGCTAGACGGTTCGCGAGTAGATCGGTTTTTCCTGCGAGGCCTCGGGCTTGAGGTAGGCGTCGAAGGCCATCGCGATGTTGCGAATGACCAGCCGCCCGGCCTCGCTGACCTCGATCCGGTCGGGTTGGAGCAATACGAGACCGTCGAGAACGAACTCGTTCAATTTCTCCGGCACATCGGCGAAGTAGGAATCGAAAGTGATGCCAAATTTTTTCTCCACATCGCGTTTAATGATGCGGTTGTTGCACATGATCTCGGTGATCACATGCTGGCGAAGCAGGTCGTCGTGCGAGAACTTGAGCCCGATCGCGGTGGGCAGTCGGCCTTCGTTCAGCGCGGCTTCGTAGGCGGCGAGGCTTTTAAGATTTTGTCCATAGGCTCCGGCGAGTTTGCTGATCGAGGTCACGCCCATGGCAAACATGTCGGCCTCGGCGCGCGTGCTGTAGCCTTGGAAATTCCGGTGGAGCGTGCGCTCGCGCAGGGCCTTTGTGAGCTCATCGCCGGGCTTTGCGAAGTGGTCCATGCCGATGTAGGCGTAGCCGGCTTCGGTGAGGCGATCGATGATGAGCTTCAGCATCCGCAGACGGTCGGCGGCGTCGGGCATCGCCTCGAGCGGGAGGAGCTTCTGGTGCTTTTTCAGCCAAGGCACATGCGCGTAGTTGAAAACCGCGAGGCGATCGGGATCCCACGCGATGATTTTTTCGAGTGTGCGCTCGTAGGATTCCACCGTTTGGTGAGGCAGACCGTAGATGAGATCGACATTGATCGAGTCAAAACCCAGGCGACGGCTTTCGTTGATGACGAAGGCATTTTGTTCGTCGGTCTGGATGCGGTTGATCGTCGACTGGACCTCGGGGTTCACATCCTGCAGGCCGAAACTCACGCGGTTGAAACCCGCCTCGCGCAAGGCGGGGAGGTGATCCGGCGAGATCGTGCGGGGGTCGATTTCGATGCTGATTTCGGCTTCGTGGGTGAAGGGAAACTTTTTGCGGATGTAACCGAAAATGTCCCGGATCTGGTCGGGCGACATGTAGGTCGGCGTGCCACCGCCCCAGTGCATTTGCACGACTTGGCGGCGTGGATCGATGAGATTCGAGACGATGTCGATCTCCTTTTTCAGGACGCCGAGGTAATGACCGACGCGGCTGGCGTCTTTGGTGATGACCACATTGCAGGCGCAGAAGTAGCAAAGCGATTTGCAGAACGGAAAATGGAAGTAGAGCGAGAGGTCGCGCGGCGTTTCGCCAGCATTGGTCGCGAGGATTTCCTGGCGGTATTCCTCCGGTCCAAAGCTCTCGTGGAAATGAGGCGCAGTCGGGTAGCTCGTGTAGCGCGGGCCGGGCCGGTTGTATTTTTTGAGAAGGTCAAGATCGACCTCGAGCCTTGGGCTGGATGCGGCGGAGGTCATTTCCATGCCGGGCTGAATTCTTTCATGGCGTCCACATACGCTCGGGTGTGTTCGACGGGGATGTCGGGCAGCATGCCGTGGCCGAGATTGCCGATGTGGCCGTGGCCTTTTCCGTAGCTGGCGAGCACGGATCGCACTTGGTCGCGGATCGCCTCGGGCGGGGCGTAGAGTGCGGTGGGGTCCATATTTCCCTGCAAGGCCACGCGGTCGCCGGTGATGCGTCGGGCGGCGTCGAGCGGGATCGTCCAATCCACTCCGATGACATCGGCTCCGCAATCCGCCACGCGGTCGAGCCAGGTCATTCCGCCTTTGGGAAAATAAATCACGGGAATGCCCGGGCGTTTGATCTCCGAGATGATCCGGCGGACGGGCGCGAGCGCGAATTCCTCGAAGCCATCCGTGTCGAGGATTCCCGCCCACGAATCGAAAATCTGGATCGCCTGTGCGCCGGCGTCCATTTGCGCGCGGCAGTAGTCGATCACGACATCGGCGATCTTTTCCACGAGGATGCGGAGCAGGTCGGGACGGGCGAAGCGCCATTTTTTGGCGTGCTGGAAAGTTTTCGAGCCACCGCCCTCGATCATGTAGGTGGCGAGGGTCCACGGAGCCCCAGCGAAGCCGATGAGCGGCACCCGGTCGGCGAGGCTGCGGCGGATTTCGCGGATCGCCTCCATCACGAAGCCGAGGTCTTGGTTCGAATCCACGGGCCGGAGGGCCTTCAGCGCGGCTTCGTCGCGGAGCGGCGAGGGGAATTGCGGTCCCTTGCCCTCGCTGAAATGGAGTTCCATCCCCATGGCCTCGGGGACGACGAGAATGTCCGAAAAGAGAATGGCGGCATCCACACCGAGGATGTCGATCGGTTGCAGCGTCACCTCAGTCGCGAGGTCGGGCCGTTTATACATTTCGGAAAACGAGTGGTTCTTCCGAACGGCGCGGTATTCGGGCAGGTAGCGGCCCGCTTGGCGCATGATCCAAACCGGCGTGCGCTCCACGGGCTGCCGGTAGCAGGCGCGGAGGAAAAGATGTTTCTCAGTATCGATGGCGAAATCCTCCCAGCTTGAAGCGGTTTTTGCAATCCACGGCGCCAGTGGTCAGCGGCTGTCCTTCCCGAAAATCTGCCGCAAAATTTCCCGAGCGCCATTTTCCAGAAGAATCCCCGCCAACCGTGCACCGAGAGCCTGGGCGTCGTTGCAGGATTCGCTCGAAACCGAATCGCGCACGAGGATTTTGCCGTCGAGCGAGCAAACACAGCCCGCGAGCGAGATTCCTTTATCCGAAAGAACCGCGTGGGCGCCGATCGGAACTTGGCAACCGCCCTCGAGTGTCCGCATGAGCGAGCGCTCGGCCAAGGCGGCCAACATCGAGTCGCGATGCTCCATGGACGCCAGAAATTCCCGAGTCTCGGAATCCTCCTCGCGGCAGAGGATGGCGCAACTCCCTTGACCTACGGCGGGGAGGAGGATGTCGGTGGAAATTTTCTCCCTAATGCGGTTATGCCATCCGAGGCGCTCCACGCCGGCTGCCGCGAGAATCATGGCATCCCAATCCGCCTCGTCGAATTTGCGGAAGCGTGTGTTGAGGTTTCCACGGATCTCGAGGATTTCGAGGTCCGGGCGGTGGCTGAGGAGTTGCGAGCGCCGGCGCAAACTACCGGTGGCCACGCGGGCTCCCTCGGGGAGAGTTGCCAAAACCTCGCCGTGGCGAGAAATCAAAACATCGCGGGCGTCCCAGCGTTCCGTAATTGCGGCAATGGCCAAGCCCTCGGGGAGTTTGGTGGGGAGGTCCTTCAGGCTGTGAACCGCAAAATCTGTTTCGCCGCGGAGGAGGCTGGTGTCGAGTTCCTTGGTAAAAAGCCCCTTGTCGCCGATTTT
The DNA here is from genome assembly GCA_026398255.1 of Verrucomicrobiota bacterium. Classification (GTDB taxonomy): domain Bacteria; phylum Verrucomicrobiota; class Verrucomicrobiia; order Chthoniobacterales; family Terrimicrobiaceae; genus UBA967. The sequence continues at coordinate 56,071 of JAPLTG010000029.1, read as the reverse complement.
TGCGAGCGGGACATCGAGGATTTTATCCCCCGTGGTTTTGATCGTGATCGTCTCGAATCGCGCTTCGGGAAAGCGTTTTTCCAACTCGCCCCGGACCCAATTTGTTTGCCAGAGGGCCAGCTCGCTTCCGCGCGAGGCGATTCGGAATTCCTGTTTCAAGCGGCCATGTAGGGAAGGACGTTGGCGCGTGATTTCACGGCATCAAGGCCCTCGAGGAGGTCGGCAATGGCGTCCCACTTTCCGCTGACCAAAGCCTCGTGGGCATGGGCGGCGATGGTGACGGGAAAATCGGTGTCGGCGATGGAGATTTTTTTCTCGGTCAAATCCAGCGTGAGGACGGCGGCGGGATCGGACTCGATGAGAGCCGCGATGGCGCGGATATCCTCGCTGGAGGCAATCACGCAGGGCATTCCGAGTGTGATCGAGTTGCCGAAGAAAATTTCCGCGAAGCTCTCGGCGACAATGGCACGAATGCCGAAGCGATAGAGGGCTTGCGGGGCGTGTTCGCGCGAACTGCCGCAACCGAAGTTTGACCCGGAAAGAAGGATGGACGCTCCCTGGAAGCGCTCGTCATCCAGCGGGTGAACTTGACCATCGGCTTTGGCGAACGAACGGGCGTCGTAGAAAGCAAACTCTCCGAGTCCGTCGAAGGTAATGCACTTCATGAACCGGGCGGGGATGATGCGGTCGGTGTCGAGATCTTCGCCGGGGACATAAACGCCGCGACCGGCAACTTGGGTGATTTTTTCGAGAGCCATTTTTTTAAAAATTTGAAATGCGGTTTATTTCACGCCGAAGACCTCGCGGGCGTCGGAGATTTCTCCGGTGACGGCGGCGGCGGCGACCATGAGCGGCGACATGAGGACAGTGCGTCCGGTCGGGCTGCCTTGGCGGCCTTTGAAGTTACGGTTGCTCGAGCTGGCGCAAAGTTGGTCGCCGACGAGTTTGTCGGGATTCATGCCGAGGCACATCGAGCATCCCGCACCGCGCCATTCGAAGCCGGCATTTCGGAAAATCTCGGCGAGTCCCATGCTTTCAGCGACGGAGGCGACGCCTTGCGAGCCGGGAACGACGATGGCCTTAACGCCCTCACGGACCTTGCGGCCCTTGATGTGGCGGGCGACTTCCTGGAGGTCACTCAGACGGCCGTTCGTGCAGCTTCCGAGGAAGGCGACATCGACCTTGGTGCCTTTGATGGGAGCGCCGGACTTGAGGTGCATGTGGGCGAGGGCTTCTTCGGCGGTGGCGCGGTCTTTTTCTGGAACCTCGCTGGCGAAGGGAACTTTCTCGTGAATGAAAATCGCCTGCCCGGGATTGATTCCCCAGGTGACGGTGGGGGCGATGTCGGCAGCGTTGTAGGTTACGACATCATCGTATTTCGCATCGGCATCCGAAGCGGTGGCTTTCCAGCGGGCGACGGCGGCATCCCAGTCGGCGCCCTTCGGAGCGAAGGGGCGGCCTTTGAGGTATTCGAAAGTGGTGTTGTCGGGATTCACATAGCCCACGCGCGCGCCGCCCTCGATGGACATATTGCAAACGGTCATGCGCTCTTCTTGGGTGAAGGCATCGAAAGTGGAGCCCGCGAATTCGTAGGCGTAGCCGAGGCCGCCGTTGACTCCGAGTTTTCGGATGATGTGGAGAATGACATCCTTCGCGTAAACGCCGGGGGCGAGTTTTCCATTCACTTCGACGCGGCGGACCTTGGGCTTGTGGAGCGCCATGGTTTGGGTCGCGAGGACATCGCGGACTTGGCTGGTGCCAATGCCAAAGGCGATTGCGCCGAATGCACCGTGGGTGGAAGTGTGGGAGTCACCGCAGGCAATCGTGGTGCCGGGTTGGGTGATGCCTTGCTCGGGACCGACGATGTGGACGATGCCTTGCTTGCCGGTGGGGAGATCAAAAAAGGTGATGCCATTTTCCGCGCAGTTTTGGCGGAGTGCCTTGATCATGGCGTCGGCGAGATCGTCGCTGAAAGGCTCGACGCGTTCGTCGGTCGGAACGATGTGGTCCACGGTGGCGAAGGTGCGGTGAGGGTATAGCACCTTGAGGCCCAGGTCGCGGAGCATCCCGAAGGCCTGCGGGCTGGTGACCTCGTGGATGAGGTGGGTGCCGATGAGGAGTTGGGTGGCTCCATTGGGAAGGGTGCGAACGGTGTGCGCCTCCCACACCTTGTCGAGTAGCGTCTTGCTCATATGTCGGACGGGAGACTTTAGTCGTCGGTCGTTGAGTTGCAAGACGGCAGACGCGCTTCAAATCATCACCATGGCGGCGAGGAGTCGGCCGGTTTTTCCTTTTTCCCTGCGGTAGGAATAGTAGGCGGCGGGGTCGGAGGCGGTGCAGCGGAGGTTGTCGTGAATTTCGACGACGCCCGCCTCAGCGGCTTGGCGACGGATTTCGGCGGCGAAATCGACCTCGTAATGCGGGGGGCGGATGCAGGGGGAAATTTGAACCACGAGGTCGTCCGGCGCGGCGCCGGTGTGGGTGAGGAGAAAATCGATGGTGCGCGGGACGATGCCGAGTTCCGTTCCTTTCCGCCCCGAGTGGGCGAGGGCGATGCCTCGGCCGAATTTGTCGGCGATGAAAACGGCGGCGCAATCGGCGACATAAATCCCAAGGCAGAGGCGGCGCTCGCGGGTCATCAAGGCGTCGCAATCCGCCACGGGAAATTCGTCACCGGCGAAAACCTCCCTCACGGAATTTCCGTGGACCTGCACGGCGCTGGCGAGTGGCATTCCATCAAACCCAGCACGGTCGAGGGCGGCGCGGTGGATTGATGCCAGGCGAGCCATGGCGGTGTCGCGGTCCGTCTGGACATCCAAGCCGGGCACTCGGCGGAAAAAACCAGCTCGAAGATGAGCGAGCGCGTCGAGCGCGGGAAAAGTTTCGAGTGGTGCCTCCTGTGGGGAGGTGGACATCAATTTCCTTTGGGCTTGGATTTTTTGGCCGGCGAGGAAGAAGGCGAGGGGGCTGGCTGGAGAATCGGCACGAGCGGATCCTTCTTGCGGTAGGTGCGTGGGAGCGTTGGCTGAGGCCGGTCGGGATTGTTGATTTTGTAGAAACGGCGCGCCTGAGGATTGGTGAGCGGGTCGTCGAAAATATCCTGAAATTTCGTGTCGAGCGACAGGGCGCGGTCGTAGTCCGCCACGCCTTTGATGTAGCTGTAGTAAGCCTGCAAGAGGAAGGTCTGGGACTGCAGGAGCGAGGTCTGCTGATTCAAGACATCGAGCTGCGTGCCGGCACCGGCATCGAGGCGCTCTTGGGCCAAGCGCAAGGCCTCGACGCCTTGAACGACGCTGGCCTCCTGGCTGTCGACGGTTTCCTTGGCTTGGAGAATATTCGAGATCGCCTGCTGGACTTGGAGGATGACCTCGCGCACGCCGTTGTCGTAATTGATTTTCGCCTGCTCCATGCGGGCTTTGGCGGCTTTCACATTTCCGTAGGTGAGGAGTCCGTCCCAAACGGCCCAGGAGCCGGTGATGCCAAAAAACCAACCATTAACCATGTTGGTGAGGTTGCTGGTCAACATGTCGCTTTGGTTTGTCTGAACGGCCTTGGCATTGATCTGCGGGAGGTATCCGGCGAATTCTTTATTCACTCGCGCGGCTTCGCCGAGGATGACTTGTCGTTGGGCCTTGAGATCCGGGTTGCGGGTCACAGCGGAGCGGACCGCATCATCGGCATTAAAATCGCGCGCGTTGTAATCGAGTTTGCCAACCACATTAAAAGGCACCTCGGTCGGAAAGCCGGCCGGGTAGTCTTTTCCAAGCAGCCGGACGAGGCGATACATGGAAACGCGGTAGTTGTTTTCTGCCTCGATGAGCGGGGGTTTGGCGTTGGCGAGGGCGACCTCGGCCTGGAGGACATTGAAGCGGGGAACGGTGCCGGCCTCGTAGCGGTTCTGCTGGTCCTTGAGTTGCTCGGCGAGGAGGTCGACGGATTGCTGGTTCGCGATGATCAAGGCGCGGTTGAGGACGACTTCGTAGAAATTGGTTTTCACCTCGAAGATAACTCGGTCGATGACTCCGCGCAGGCGGTAGTAGGATTCGACTTCATCGGAAATCGCGGCGCGAATGCCCGAGACCACAGCGCCGCCGTCGTAGATGAGTTGTGAGAATTCGACATTCACGCCCCAGCTCTCGTTATTGATGTTTGGAGCCCCGAGGTCTTCCTCGTTTTGCAGTTCCCTGCTCGTGTATCCGTAGTCGGCTTTCAGCGCGACTTGAGGGATGATTTGGGAGCGAACGCTGATGAACTGGCCCGAGGTGGTATTCAATTCCTGCGCGGCCACGAGGATGTCGGGATTTTTTTGGATCGCTGCGGTGATGGCGTCTTGGATCGTGAGGTCGGGAACCTTCGGGTTGCGCTGTTTGGCGATCAATTGATCCAGGGCTTTGTAGAAATTCGTCGTGGCCATTTCCTTCGTTACGGCTTGGCGTCCGCTTTCCTGAAGGGTCGAAGTTTCTGGTGAGGGGGAGAGAGGTTCTGGCTGTTGAGGCGGGATGGGAGGCGCGAGTTCGTTGTTGATCTGCTGGGCGTCTGGCAGGGGAGGCAGGGCGGGCATTGGAGGCAAGGGCAGCGGCATGGTGCCATCGGGCAGAGGAGTCGGGGCGGGTAGAGCGGGCGTGCCGGTGGGAGGGACAGCGGGATCCAAGGGCAGCGGGGTGAATTGGGGGAGTGGCGGGGGAGTCGGGAGATTTGGGGTTTGCGGGGTGGGCTCCGGGCTCTGGGCGATCAACATCGAGGCCGAGAAAAAGATGGCGGCGAGATAGGAAAGGTATCGGGTCATGTCAGTATCGGATAATCACTACTGCTTGGGCTTGGAGGAGGGAAGTATTTCGCGAAGAAACTTTGGCAGGAATCCTAATTTCGGTTTAAGCGCGGGGGTGGGCGCGGGGGCGGGAATGGTCACTGTGGAGCGGGGAAGGTGGATTTTGTCACCTGGTGAGGGATCGCCGGAGACGATATCGGCAATGAGGAAGGGCGGGTTGCGGAGGGAGGTCATTCGCACGGTGCCGGTTTCCTGACTGTCTCGGATGGTAAGGTATTTCTCACCCGGAATGGCGGAAACGGAGGAGTTGGATTCGAGAAGAACAAAATTTTCCGCGATGTTGACCATGCGAATTTCTCCCGCCCATTGCACCGGGGTGGCGGTGGGTGGAGGGGGAGTTTTTCGCGGGAACCAATTCGAGAAAAAAGAACCGAGGCCGGCAAGGGATGGGATTTTGGGAGCTGGGCTATCGGAAAAAGTAGCGGTCAATTCGGGCGGTGAGTCTGGCGTGGGCTGGATCGATTCTTTCTTGGTGGCGCAGGCGGCGAGCAGGAACGCGGAGAGCGCGATGGTGGCTGTGAGGCGAGGGTTCATCGGGGCAGCCAGGCAGGATCGCGCGGGGAGGGTTTGGTTTGGGGCAATTCAGAAACCACGGCTCCATCTTTTCGGATGAAGAAGTTTTTTTTGCCTTGGGGAATTTTGGCGAAGGGAGACTCGGCAGGATCGGCGTCGCTTAGGTTGGCGATTTCAACTTCAAAGAACAGCGAGAGGTCGTCCGATCCCAGGTAGCCGTTTTCCGTTAGCAGGCGGAGGTAGTCGGAGGTTGTGGCGGCGCGGCAGTCAAACGGCCAGCCGAGTTGAGGCTTGTCGAATTGGAAACCATCGAGAGCCATCTCCTGCGAGGCACGGTGGAGGGTTTGAAGGATGGCCTCGGGACTCTTTTTGCTAACGCGCTCAGGTGGTGCCTCGCGAGGAAAAGACGGGGTGGGGGAGGGAATTGCGGGGGCGGGTTGTTTTTCTTCGCAAGCCGTCATGAAAGCGATGGCCGTGGCGAGCAGAGCCGTGCCCGCGAATTTCCATTTTCGAAGCATGCCGGTGAGTATCTTCGGGCCAGACATGGTGGCAAATCCAGGATGGGGTTTCAGCAGGCGGGGTCGAAATCCAAGCCGAAATCGACGGACGGTGCCGAGTGGGTAATGGCGCCGACGGAGATGAAATGGACTCCGGTTTCCGCGATGGCACGGACGGTGGAGAGGTTCACAGCACCACTCGCCTCGAGTTGGATGTGGGGCGGGCAAAGGCGCACGGCTTCTCGCAAATCGGCGAGGCTCATATTGTCTAGGAGAATAAAATCGACCCCGCGCAAGGCGTAGAAATTTTGGACCTGCTCGAGCGTGTCGGCTTCGATCTCGAGATTCGCCTCGGGATGAGCGGCCCGTGCGCGGTCGATCATTTTTTGGAGTGAGTCGGAATCGAGGCCCGTGGCGAGATGGTTGTCCTTCACGAGAAACATGTCGTGGAGGCCCATGCGGTGGTTGCGGGCGCCGCCAGCCGCAGCGGCTTGTTTTTCCAAGAGGCGAAATCCGGGTGTGGTTTTTCGCGTATCGAGAATGCGGGTGCGGGTTCCCTGAATCTCATCAGCGAAGCGGCGAGCGAGCGTGGCCACGCCGGAGAGGTGCTGGAGAAAATTCAGAGCCGTTCGCTCGGCGGTGAGGATCGAGGCGGCATTTCCAGAGACTTCGAGAACGCAGTCGTTGGCATCGAAAGAGTCGCCATTTGTTTTTTTGAGGACGACCGCAAGGCTGGAGTCCACGCGCTGAAAAGCCTCCCCGGCGGTTTCGATGCCAGCCAAGCAGCCGCTTTGACGCGCGATGATTTTCGCGCGGGCGACCGCTCCCGGTTTGGTAAAAAATTTGGCCGTGATGTCGCCGGAACCGATGTCTTCCGCTAGCGCGAGATCGATGAGGTCGGGCATTCTTGGGGTCAGGCGACGGGCAGCTCCAAAAGTCGGCGCTGCCAACTCATGAGGGCATTCGAAGAGCTATCCGCTGCGGCGGCTTCCAGAGCGGCTCTGGGGGCGATGATCGAGGGGTCCAGCCCAAGTTCTCCCGCCACGCGATCACGGATTTTCCTCAGCTGCTCACAGCGTTGAATCTGGTCTTGGGAAATGCGTTTGCGGCGGACTTTTTCGATGACCGGCCACTCGGATTCCGGAATCTGAAGCGAAAGGGCGACGACAACCTCGAAGCTTTTGCGTCGGCGTCCATTCATTCGGGGAGCAGAAAAATTGCCGCCGTCAGCAATTTCCTGGGCAGCACGGAGCATGTCTGCGTTGCCAATGACATGAAATGGAGGGCGGTCCCAGGAGCGGGCCTCGGAGTCGCGCCAGAACCACAGCACGCGAAGAACGGCTTGAGCTCGTGGAGACAGGGCGGACGAGCCGCTGATGCGCCAGACGGTGTTGTCATCGCGTTCCTTCACCTCGCGTGCCGCAGCAATCATTCGGTCGCGCGATTCGGTGAACCATTCCCAGCGTTCGAGGCGGTGGAGGTCCGCCTCGAGGTGGTCGGAAATTTCGAAAAGGTAGCGCGTGTCGTTGTGCGCGTATTCGATCATTTCGGGAGGAAGTGGTCGGATGGCCCAGTTTGCTTTCTGCGAGGCTTTGGAGAGCTCGACGCCGAAAAACTCCTTCACGAGCGCAGCGAGGCCGAGACCGGCTTTTCCGACGAGTCGGGCGGCGATCATCGTGTCGAAAAGATTCGTGGGTTCGAAATTGCCGATGCGGCGCAGGAGTCGCAAATCGTAGTCCGCGCCGTGCAAAACCAGCCGGCGAGAGCAGACCACATCAAAGAGGGATTGGAGGTCGAGATCGGCGAGTGGATCGACGAGCCAGTGGCCCTTGCTGCTGCTGAGCTGGATCAGGCAGACCTTTTCAAAATAGCAATGAAGGCTGTCTGCCTCGGTGTCGATGGCGATGCGCTGCTGGCTGTGGAATTCTTCGACAAGATCCTCAAGCGCCTTCTGGTCGGTGATCAAGGCTCGGCGAGGAATTTCTCGGGCGAAGGGATCTCGCCAGCATGGCGCGCACGGGGTTCACGGACTTGGGTGGTGCCATCGGTTGGGATTGTGACAAATGGCCCTCCGGCCAGCGGGGCGGGCTCGCTGAATGCCACTCCGGGCATTTCCGTGGTCTTGCCTTCAAGAGGAAAATCCTTTCTCAGCGGATGGTAGGGATAGCCTTCCCACATCAGGATGCGGCGAAGATCGGGATGGTCAATAAACCGGATACCCATGAGGTCGTAAACCTCCCGTTCGTGCCAATCGGCCGTGGGCCAAATATCCGACACGGTCGGGGCCGTATTGTCATCCTCGCTGACCTCGGTTTTGAGGCGGAGGTGGAATTCATTGCGGAGCGAATAAAGCTCGTAAACCATCTCGTAGCGCGGCTCCTGGCCGAAATGGTCGACACTCGAGACATCGACGAGGTAATCAAATCCCATGCGATCGCGGGCGTGGAGGCAGATGTCGCGAAGGGAGGATTTGGCAATGCGCAGAGAGGTCTCGCCGCGGAATTGGGTTTCCTCGTGGATCGAGTCTGGAAAAGCCTCGCGGAGCTTTTTAACGGCGTCTTCGCAGGTCATAGGTTTTCGAGAAGTTCTTTTTTCTGCTCGGTCACAGAGTGCTCTTTCATGATTTTCGCCTGGAGTTTCATGAGGCCGTCGAGAAGCGCCTCGGGACGCGGAGGGCAGCCGGAAACATAGACATCCACAGGGATCAAATGGTCGATGCCTTGAAGGACGGCGTAGCTCCGATACATGCCGCCGGACGAGGCGCAGGCTCCCATGGCGATGCACCATTTCGGCTCGGGCATTTGATCCCAGATGCGCTTCACGGCGAGTGCCATTTTGTAGGTGACTGTGCCGGCGACGATCATGACATCGGCTTGGCGCGGTGAGAAGCGCATGACCTCGGCGCCGAAGCGGGAGATATCAAAACGCGAGGAGGAGGCGGCCATGAGTTCGATGGCGCAACAAGCGAGGCCCATCGGCATCGGCCAAAGGGAATGGCTGCGCATCCAATTTATAGCTGCATCGAGTTGGGTGAAGATGACATTGCCCTCGATCTTTCCGTCGTAAGCCACGGGGCTGAGTGTTGTGGACATGCGGGACACCCTATTTTCCTGCTTCCGCGCGGCAAGCCGAAATTTCCGCATCGCTTGATTTGAGCCTCGGGGGCGGATCGATTTTCCATCGTTGGCATCGTCGTGAAGGTGCCTGATGCGGCAAATTTTTTTAAAAAAAATTTTCATTGCTTTCGTGGAGGTTGGTGGGTAATTGTGGGGGGCAGTGGTGAATATTGTTTAATCATCCCAAGAAACCCATGCCAACCGAACCTCAAGATGTGCCCTTCTACTCTGGCACTTACGAGCGAGCGATCGATGCGAAGCATCGTGCGGCTGTTCCATCGGCTTGGATCAAGGGATCGGGGTCGGATTTTTATGTGATTCCGCATCCGCAGGATGGCTACCTGATGGTGATGCCGCCGGAGGAATTCCACTCCACGGAGCAGCGGATCATGGCTTCTGGCGTGACCGCGCAGGAGAAGCGCCAGGCGATTCGGCGGTTTTTCAGCGAGGCGCACAAAGTCACCACCGACAAGCAGGGGCGAATTCTCGTTCCCGAAACCCACGCGGCTGCGGCAGGCCTCAAGGCGGAAGTCGTGATCGTCGGGGCGGGACGGCGTTTTGAGATTTGGTCGAAGGAGCGCCACGAATCGGATGTCAGCGCAAATACCGGCATCTACCAACGCGTGGCTGTGGAGATCGGCCTGTAAAAATTTATGAAAATCGGACCATCAACCATGAAAACCAGGGAGGGCTGAAAATCTCGACGCCATATGCCGTGATGCGTGGCCCGGAAAAGCGGGTCGGCGGCGAAGAGGCGGGATGCCGGGGCTGGAAAAAACATGAAGAACCTCGATTGCGACCAATTTTTAGGAATCAGCGTGGAACATCTCGATAAAGTCTCCGTTTACCATGTGCCGGTGCTGGGCCAGCAAGTGATGGGCTTTTTGCAACCCGGGCTGGGAGGATTGTTTCTCGATGGAACCGCCGGCGGGGGAGGGCACACGCGCATGATGCTCGAGGCGGGGGCGGAGGTTGTCGCGTTGGACCAAGATCCCGAGGCGCTGGCGGAGTGCCGGCGGCAGTTGGGGGATTTTGGGGGGCGAGTGCGCTTGGTCGAAACGAATTTCCAGAACGCCGATGCGGCCTTGGAGCAAATCGGCGAAGCGCGTCTATTAAATGGTGCGATGCTGGATCTGGGAGTTTCCTCCCGTCATTTGGATGCCGCTGAACGCGGATTTTCGTTCCAGCAGGCAGGTCCCCTCGATATGCGAATGGGACCGGGAATTCCTCGGACAGCCGCCGAGGTGGTCAATGAGATGGAGGCCTCCGAGTTGGCTGAAATCTTTTTTCAATATGGCGAAGAGCCCCGGGGAAAGCAGGTCGCCGCGCACTTGGTGAGAGTTCGCAAGACCCGTCCATTTGAAACCACGCTGCAACTCGCCGATGCGGTTTGCGAAATCATCCCGCGCCGCGGTCCGCGTCATCCGGCTACGCGGGTTTTTCAAGCCCTGCGCATGCATGTGAACGATGAACTCGGAGCCCTCCGCCGGGCGCTCAACGAGATTCCCACTAGCCTCGCGCCCGGTGCGCGATTTGCCGTGATCACATTTCATTCGCTCGAGGACCGGATCGTGAAGGTCTTTTTCCGCGAGCACAGCCGCGAGTGGATCGACCGCCCCGAGTGGCCGGAAGCGCGCCGAAATCCCGATCGTCTTTTCCGACTTTTGACCCCGCATCCCGTTACGGCGACTGCGAGGGAGACGCAGCTAAACCCCAGAGCCCGCAGCGCCAAACTGCGAGTTGTGGAAAAACTCTAATCAACCCTCCTATGAATCCAGCACTCCACCCTGCCACACCGCAGACCTCAAATCCGATTCAGATCGCCAAGCTCGTGAAGTTCGTCTCTCTGGCCTTCCTGGTCGGCGCCATCGGGCTTGCTTACGTCTATATAAAAAATCAGCAATTCGTGTTGGCGGAGCAAATCCGCAAGACCGAGCGCCAAATTCGCGATGTCCAATCGCGCAACGAGGTTTTGGTCGCGAAGGTGACCGAGCTTTCCTCGCGCCCGATGCTGCAAAAACGAGTCTCTGAGAAATTCATCGCCGTCGTGGCGATCACTGGTGACAAGATCGCCCGCCTCACTCCGCCTGCAACGGCCGTTGCCGGTGGCGTCATGCGCACAGCCTTCAACTCGGAATCCGCTCAATGAGGAAAGAGGAGAAGATGCGAATTGTCATCGCCTGCATTGCAGGCGCTCTGCTCTTCACCATCGTCTCCGCGCGACTCGTCGACCTGCATGTCTCCAAGCATGCCGAATACTCCCGCATCGCGGCCGAGAAAAATACCGTCCGTCAGATCATTCCCGCCAAGCGCGGCCTGATCCTCGACCGCAACGGGGACAAACTTGCGGTCAATTTACCTGTTCACACCGTTTTCGCCGACGCATCCCACATCAAAGACGCCGAGGCCGTATCCGAACTCATCGCGCGTTATCTTGGTCTCAAACAATCCGAGGTTTCTCAAAAAATCGGAACCGGAGGAAAATATCTCGTCCTCAAGCGCAAAGTTCCCGACGAAACGGTTCTGAAAATGCAGGCGGAAATGAGCGAGCGCAACCTGCGCGGAATTTACACGGAGATTGATTCCATTCGTGCCTATCCAAACAACTCCATGCTGGGTCATGTGCTTGGATATCTCAACCACGAGCGCAAGGGCGTGCAGGGAATCGAGCGCACCATGGAAAAACACCTCTCCGGAGAGGATGGATTTCGTTACACCGAGCGCGACCGCACAGGCCGCGAGATCGTTCTCTACCGTGGCCAAGAGCAAGAGGCACAGCACGGGAAAAATATCCGCCTCACGATCGACATGGGCCTTCAGGCGATCCTTGAGGAGGAGATCGATGCCACCTACCGCGACCTGAAACCCCACACCGTCAATGCGATCATGGTCGATCCGAAAACCGGCGAAATTCTCGCAATGGCAAGCCGCCCTTGCTTCGACCCGAACAAGCCCGGGAGCGCCGATCCTGAGACGATGAAAAACCGGTCGATCATCGACATGGTCGAACCTGGATCGACCTTTAAAATCGTTGTGGCAGCGGGCGCCCTCAACGAAGGCAAGGTAGATGAAAAATCCTCCATCTTTTGCGAAAACGGCCGCTTTTTTTATGGAGGTCGAACCCTCAAAGACCACCACGGCTACGGCCACATGAGCGTTCACGATATTTTGGTGAAATCCTCCAACATCGGATGCGCCAAAATGGCTATGATGATGGGCGGCGATAAATTTCACGAGTATGTCCGCCGCTTCGGCTTCGGCGAGAGGCTCGGCATCGAGCTTCCCGGGGAGATTCCAGGACTTGTCCACCCGCCAGCGCGTTGGGACAAACTCACCATCACCCGCATGCCGATGGGGCATTCCGTAGCGGTCACCCCACTCCAAATCACCATGGGAATGTCCGTTATTGCTAACGGCGGCAGCCTCATGGCTCCACAGATTGTGAAGTCGATCGAAAGCCAAGACGGAGAGGTCGAGCGCCAACAATCCAAAGTGGTCCGCGAGGTGATCCCTGAAAAAACCGCTCACTTTATAAGCGATGCGCTCGCATGCGTGACTCAACCAGGAGGCACCGCGACCTTCGCGCGAGTGAATGGTTTCAATGTCGCAGGAAAAACCGGAACAGCACAAAAAGTCAGTGAAAAGGGCGGCTACGCACCGGGCGAATATGTTGTCTCTTTTGTGGGCTACATGCCGGCCGAGGATCCTCGATTTGTCTGCTTGGTGATGGTCGATGACGCCCAAGTTTCCTCGGGTTTGAATTATGGCGGGCTTGTTGCCGCACCGATCTTCTCGCGAATCGCCGAACGCTCGGCCCGCCATCTCGACCTCGTGCCGACTCAACCGGCCATCGCCCTGCAACCCGATCCGATCACGACATTGTTTGATGCCGAGGAGGAGACTCGCTGATCCCATGAATCTCCGCACCCTTCTCCAAGCCTCAGGAATTGCCCCCGGCTTGGCCGACCCTGATATTTCCTCGCTCTGCCACGATTCGCGCCTCGCGAAGCCAGGGTGTCTTTTCTTTGCGCTCCCGGGCGCGAAATCCGATGGCACCCAATTCATCGCTCAGGCGGTAGAGCGCGGAGCCGCCGCTGTGGTGGCACAATATTCCGTCTCTGGAAATGACTATCCCCTCGTCCTTGTCGATAATGCCCGCGCCGCGATGGCTGATATTTCAGCAGAATTTTACGGTCACCCCGACCGCGATCTCAAATGCGTGGGAATCACCGGAACGAATGGCAAAACCACGACTGCGTATCTCGTCAAACACATCTTTGATTCGGTCGGATTCCATTCCGGCTTGATTGGAACAGTCAAATACATCGTGGCTGGCGAAGAACGCCCTGCGACCCACACCACGCCGGAGTCGATCGATCTCCAGCAAATGCTCGCCGAAATCCGCGATACGGGCGGTCGCTCGGTGGCGATGGAGGTTTCGAGTCATGCGCTGGTTCAGAACCGCGTGCGAGGGATGGAATTTGACGCAGCCATTTTCACCAACCTCACGCAGGACCATCTCGACTACCACGAGACGATGGATTCCTACTTCGAGGCAAAGGCTCTTCTGTTCGAGGCCCTCGCGGTTCAGAAAAGCAAAAAAGGCCGTGCTGTGGTGAATTCCGATGACCGCTTTGGTCAACGCCTGATCGATCGCATTTCCAAAAAAATCAAGACCGTCACCTTTGGTCAGAATGTCCACGCGGAATTTCGCGCCAGCAACATTCGTCAGGATTTGTATGGCACACGCTTCGCTCTCGAAGCGCGTGGGAAGAGTTACCTCGTCCGGACGCCGCTCATTGGACTTTTCAATGTCTACAATGTCCTGGCCGCCCTCGCGGCTTCGATGACTTGCGGTGTGGAACTTCGACGCGCGATCGACGCCATCGCGGATGCTCCGCAGGTCCCCGGGCGCCTTGAGCGTGTTCCGTCCCGTCGAAATTTCCAGACTTTTGTGGATTACGCTCACACAGACGACGCCCTGCGAAATGTGCTGCAAACTCTACGCGAGGCGAACCCGGCGCGTCTCATTACGGTGTTTGGTTGCGGCGGAGATCGCGATCGGGCGAAGCGCCCGCTCATGGCCTATGTGGGGGAATCCTTAGCCGATCTCGCAATCCTGACTTCTGACAATCCTCGGAGTGAAAATCCCGAAGACATTTTGAAGGAAATGGAAAAAGGCCTCTCGCAGCGCAATCACGAGAAAATTGTGGATCGCGAACAAGCGATTCGCCGCGCCATCGATTTGGCGGGTCCGGGCGATATTGTTTTGATCGCCGGCAAGGGGCATGAAAAGACCCAGGAATTCGCCGACCGCAAAGTGCCGTTTGATGATGTCGCCATCGCCGCCCGCGCGATCTCCGACAAGACGGGAGGAGATTTCTAATGGATCCACTTCCACTCAAAGAAATCGCCGCCATGTCGGGAGCCAAACTGCTCGGCCGAGATACGGGAGCAACTTTTGTTCGCTTCAATAAAGACACCCGCACCATTAAGCCCGGTGACCTTTACATCGGACTTCGCGGGGAGAAATTCGACGGAAATGAATTCGCCGCCCAAGCCTTTGAACTTGGCGCCGGCGCGGCCTTGCTGGATTCGCCAGTGTTGGCCGAAAAGCTCGCCGAGTTTCACCCAGTGCTTCTTGTGGAGGACAGCCTCAAAGCCCTCACCCTTCTCGCTGCCGCATGGCGCTCTCGATTGAAATTGCTCGTGCTCGGAATCACCGGAAGCAGTGGTAAGACGAGCACCAAGGAATTCGCCGCCGCTGTTCTTGGCTCGAAATACCGCGTCGTCAAAACCGAGGGGAATCTGAACAACCATATCGGTGTTCCACTTTCCATTCTCACCGCCGGCTACGACGCCGAAGCGGCCGTTTGGGAAGTCGGCATGAATCACCCCGGAGAAATCGCTCCGCTGGCCGCTTTGATCCAACCCGCCTGCGCGATCATCACGAATATCGGCACCGCGCACATCGAATACATGAAGACTCGGGACGCGATCGCTCTGGAAAAAGGCATGCTCGCCGAGGCCGTTCCCGCCACTGGTTCAGTCATCCTGCCAGCGGAGGACGATCAGTCGGATTCCATCGCCGCACGGTGTCACGCCAAGGTTGTCCGAACCGGTATCTCCCATGGAGACCTCATCGCCTCTGAGCTGGAATCCACAAGCGAAGGAACTCGATTCACCATCTTCCACAACGGCATCAAGGTCTCAGCATCGATCGGAGTTCATGGCACCCACATGGTCCAAAATGCTCTCCTCGCGCTAGCCGCGGGTCTGGAGATGGGTGTCCCCCTTGAGAAAGGCGTGAAGGGACTCGCCAAGGCACGGCTAGTCGGTGGCCGTCTCGAACAAAAAAGCATCGCAGGCGTCATCTATCTCGATGATACCTACAACGCGAATCCCGAGTCCATGGTGGCTGCATTGAATACTCTCCGCATTGTGCCTGGAAGTGGACGCCGAATTGCTGTGCTTGGAAAAATGGGCGAACTCGGAGAGCACGCCGCAGATGGCTATCGCCGGACCGGCGAGGCTGCCGCCAAGTTGGCGGATATTCTTTTAACCGTGGGATCCGAGGCCACCTCGATCGCTACCGCCGCCCGTGCCGCAGGACTTGGGCGCGTTCACGATGTCGAGGACACGGCCGCCGCTGCCAGAATGCTTTCGCAACTCGCCCGTCCCGGGGACTTGGTCCTCGTGAAGGGGAGTCGCTCCGCCCGCATGGAAACCTTATTCGAACACCTCCAGAACTAATGCTCTACTACCTTTCTGAACTTGGCGACTGGGCCGTGCAGCGCGGTTGGACGAATGACTTGTTCAAGGCGCTGAATGTTTTTTCCTACATCACCTTTCGAGCCATCTGTGCGGGCGTGACGGCATTTCTTATTTCTCTGCTTTTTGGAAATCTCGTCATCCGAAAGTTGATCTCCTTGAAGTTCGGCCAACCGATTCGAACCGCTGCCGAGGTCCACAAACTTTTCGAACTCCATGGCGCAAAAAAGGGAACCCCAACCATGGGCGGAATTCTTTTGATCGGTTCGATTGTGATTTCCACTTTGCTCTGGGCGAAACCCGAGAACCCGTTCGTCTGGCTGGTTCTATTCAGCACGCTCTTCCTGGGAGCCATCGGCCTCTACGATGATTGGCTGAAGGTTTCCAAGAAAAACTCGGACGGCATTAGTAGTCGACTGAAGTTCGTTCTCCAGTGCGCTCTCGCCGGAATCTTCACTCTGTTTTTCCTGCTCAACCCGCAACTCTCTGCAACGGCCCAACAGCTCTACATTCCGTTTCTAAAAGACCCGCTCGTTCTCGGAATGGGAGCCTTCACTTTTATTTTTTATCTGCTGGTCATTGTTGGCACCTCCAACGCGGTGAACCTCACCGACGGCTTGGATGGTCTAGCCACGGGTTGCACCGCCACGGTGGCTGCGACCTATGCGGTGCTTGCCTATGTGGCAGGAAACTTCAAGGCCGCGACTTATCTTCAAGTTCCGTTCGTCCAGTTTTCCGGGGAACTCACGGTGCTCTGCCTTGCTCTACTTGGTGCCTGCCTTGGTTTCCTTTGGTGGAATGCCTATCCCGCCCGAGTCTTCATGGGCGACACGGGTTCACTCGCGATCGGCGGGATGCTGGGATCCGTGGCGATTTGCTGCAAACAGGAACTCCTCCTCGTGATTGTCGGCGGGGTTTTTGTCATCGAAGCGATGTCGGTCATTCTCCAAGTCGCGAGCTTCAAGACAACCGGCCGCCGGATTTTTAAGATGTCCCCCATCCACCACCACTTCGAGCTCAGCGGTTGGAAGGAAAACACGGTGATCGTGCGCTTCTGGATTCTCTCCGTGTTCTTCGCCCTCCTCGGTCTGGCCACATTGAAATTGCGTTGAAATGAATCACACCGGCAAAAAAGCAGTCGTTCTCGGTCTCGGCCACAGTGGTGAGGCCGCCGCGAATCTTTTGCTGGAGCAAGGTGCCACCGTCACGGTTTGCGAGACCTCCGACTCGCCGGCGATCCGTAAAAAAGCGGAATCCCTGAGTGCTCGCGGCGCATCTATTTTGATCGGCCTCAAAGCCGAATCCGATCCCGCAAACTACGACTTCGCCGTCCTCAGTCCTGGTATCGATCCGGTGGTTCCTCTCGTGCGCAATGTCATCGCCAAAAACATTCCGGTCATTGGTGAACTCGAGTTGGCATTTCAGGAATGCGTCTGCCCGGTTGTCGCTATCACAGGAACCAATGGAAAAACCACCACGACGGAACTCACGACCCGCATCCTTGAAGGTTGTGGACTCCGCACGATGGCGAGTGGAAATATCGGCCTGCCGTTTGCAAACGCCGTCCGGCAAAGCGCGTTGATGGATGTGATGGTTCTCGAGGTGAGTTCCTTCCAACTCGAAACGATCCAGACTTTCCGCCCGAAGGTCTCCGCTTGGCTGAATCTGAGCGCGAACCACCTCGATCGCTATCCGGGCATGCAGGAATACCGCGCCGCCAAGCTTCGCCTCTTCGAGAACCAAACGGCCGAGGATTTCGCCGTGATCAATGCCGTCAACGACCTTCCGCCGCTCAAGGCCCAGCCCATCACATTCAGCGCTTCCACGGAAAAGGCCGACTTCACTCTTCGCGACAACGCGATCTATTTCCGATCGAGGAGAATTCTCGAGCAATCCCAGACTCGATTGCCCGGTCCCCACAACGCCGAAAACATGATGGCGGCTCTCGGGATCGGTCATGCGTTGGGACTTGAGATCGAGGCCCTCGCGGCTTCCATCAGCGACTACGCCCCGCCAGCCCACCGTTGCGAATGGGTGCGCGATCTTGATGGCGTCCGGTGGATCAACGACTCAAAGGCGACAAATCTGGACGCCATGGCTCAAGCTCTCCGCTCGGCGGCTGGGCCTGTTGTTCTGATTGCTGGGGGAAAAGACAAGGGCTTCGAATTCGATGACATTGCGGAACTCGTCCAAAGCCGTGCCCGAGCCGCCGTGCTGATCGGAGAGATGCGTCACCGCATCGCCAGCTCCTGGAAAAATACCGATTGCCACTGTGTGGACTCCCTCGAGGAAGCCGTGGCCGTCGCCCAAAGCCTCGCGCGTGCCGGGGACACAGTGCTCTTTTCCCCGGGAACCTCCTCGTTCGATATGTTCCAAAATTACGGCGAGCGCGGGAACCTCTTCAAAAATTTCGTCAACCAACTGCCAAACACCACACCCTAAAAAAACCATGCTGTTCAAAAAAACAACCAACACACCTCAGCGCCCAACCCGCCGCCTGGTATCCCGTAAGAGACTCCATGCCCGTGCGGCGTCGAGTCGGGAAGAAGTCGAAGACTACGAATCCGAAACCGAGCCGAGCATGAAACTCTCACAAGCTTTCATCGTTGTTCTCGTTCTTCATGTCGTCGCCGTTGGCGGCATTTATGGGTTCAACAAACTGAATGAGACGAAACCAAAGCCGGTGGCTGAAAAGAAAGAAGCCGCGCCAGAAGTCGTCGCCAAGGCGCCCGAGCCTGTTGCCGAAGCGAAGCCGCAGGCCTCTGCTGCCAATGAGGGTCAGACCTACACCGTCGTGGCTGGTGACACGCTCAAAAAGATCGCCTCGAAATTCAACACGAGCATCGAGTCGCTGGAAAAAGCCAACAACCTCTCAAGCGCTTCGATCATTCGCACCGGGCAGGTTCTCGTGGTCGGCAAGGCGGCTTCAGCCAACGCCGCGCCAGCCCCTGTAAAAGCTGAGCCGGTTCCTCATTCGCAAGCCACCCCGTCTGTTGTTGCCAAGCCCGCGCCAGTCCAGCCAGTCGTGGCCAAAACCGCGCCGCCCGAACCTTTGGCATCCGCCAAGGAGGCAGCTGCAGACTCCGCCGGGCAATCCTATGTGGTAGCCAAAGGTGACAATCCCTACTCGATCGCCAAGAAATTCAAGGTCACCCAAGATGCCTTGATGAAAGCCAACAACATCGACGATCCGCGCAAGCTAAAGATCGGCCAAAAACTCGCCATTCCCTGAGATTTGATCCCATAGCTCCCCCAAGAGTCCGATCATGCAAAAAAATGTCATAGCCTTTCTGATGCTGGCAGTCGCTGGGTTGATCGCGCTCGGCCTAGTGATGCTTTTCAGCACGGGGGCATTTGCGCGGGATAGCCACGGCGACATGTATCTTTTCGTGAAGCGACAGGGGTTCTGGCTCGTGGTTGGAATCATTGCGGCCTTGATTGCCGCGAGCGTGGATTACCATTTCTGGAGGAAGTGGTGGTGGGTCTTCTTTGCCGGCAGTGCATTTCTTCTGCTTCTTTGTTTCATCCCGCCGATCGGACAGCGCATCAACGGATCCTCACGCTGGATCAATCTCGGCTTCGGAACTCTCCAGCCCAGCGAATTTGCAAAGATCAGCTCGATCTTTTTTGTGGCTTGGTGGTTTTCCCGCGAAGACATCACTTTTGAAAAATTAAAAAACGGACTTCTTCTTCCCATCTCGATTCTCGGCGTTCCGATGGTCCTGATTGTTCTCGAGGTGGACATCGGAAATACCGCCCTCATCGGCGCAGCGGCACTCGCAATGATCTTCGTGGCCGGCGGGGCTTTGCGTTGGCTCGCGGTTTTGGCTCCGATGGCTTTCGCTTCCATTTTTCTTGTCGCATTGGCCGTGCCCGAGAGGGTTCAGAGGCTCGTGGCTTTTACGGACCCTGAAAAATACAGGCTCTGCGAGGGGCTTCAGCAATGGCAGGGCCTCATTGCCTTTGGTTCCGGGGGCTTTGATGGAGTCGGCCTCGGGGAGGGACGCCAGAAAATGCATTACCTCCCGTATGCCCACACAGATTTCATTTTTCCGATGATCGGTGAGGAACTCGGCCTGAAAGCCACGGCACTCACGGTCTTTGCATTTTTGGTGATTCTTCTCTGCGGGGCGTTGATTTCCGCGAATGCCCGCGACCGCTTTGGAATGCTCCTCGGCTTGGGTTGCACCATGCTCATCACCATTCAGAGTATGGTGAATTTGGGGGTTACCACTTCGCTGCTTCCCAATAAAGGCATGCCCCTTCCTTTCATCAGCTACGGGGGATCGAACCTCGTGGTGTGCCTCTTTTTGATCGGCCTTCTCGTCAATATCCACCGCCAGGGGCAACCGCTTGTCTCACGCTTCGCACCGGTGCTTCTACGCCCGCACTTCGAACCCCGGGTATGAAACCATTCAAGGCCATCATCGCTTGCGGGGGAACGGGAGGACACCTCTTCCCGGGCTTGGCCGTCGCCGAGACGCTCCACGAGCGGGGACACGAGGTTTTGCTTTTTGTTTCGGAAAAAGAAATCGACGCCACGGCGCTCCAAGCTCACCCCGAATTCCGCTCCGAAAAACTCCCTTCGATCGGAATGCCCTCGATGGTTGTCTCTCCGGCGTTTCTTAGTTTCCTGAAGCGATTTTGGGAGAGCTATCGCCACTGTCGTTCGGTTTACCGGAAATACCGCCCATCCGTTGTGCTTGGCATGGGGGGCTTCACATCCACCGCGCCGATCCTCGCGGCTCGCTTGGCAGGGCTCCCGAGTTTCATTCACGAATCGAATGCCATCGCAGGGCGCGCCAACCGTCTCGCCGCGAAATTTGCTACCCGGGTCCTTCTCGGCTTCGAGGACTGCCGCCCGTATTTCAGCGGCTCCTCCTGTGTCGTCACAGGCACGCCGGTCCGGAAAAATCTCGGCCGCCCGATTCCTCGCGAGGAAGCGCTGAAAGTTTTCAACCTCGATCCCACCCGCACCACGCTGCTCGTCACAGGCGGAAGCCAAGGGGCGAGCGGGATCAATCAACTTCTCTTCAAAACCGCGCCGCTCCTCCCCACGGAGAATCTTCAAATCATCCACCTGACGGGAAAAAATGACGACCGCCTCGCCGCTGCAAACTACCAACGCGACCACATTCCTCATTATGTCGCGCCGTTTCATCACCGGATGGAGGAGGCCTACTCGGCGGCTGATCTCGTGGTTTCTCGTGCCGGGGCTTCGAGCCTGAGCGAGCTCGCCATGTTTGGTCTGCCCTCAATTTTAATTCCATATCCCTACGCGACCGACGACCACCAGAAGGCCAACGCCGAGATTTTCGTGCGCGCCGGAGCCGCCGAATTGATCAATGAGCGGGAAATTCAACCCGAGGTTTTCTCATCCGCCCTTTCGAAGTGGCTTGGAAATCCCGAGCGCCGATCCGCCATGGCCGCCGCAGCGCGGCAGCTCTCGCCCGAAGCGGCGGCAGCGAATGTAGCTGATGTTATGGAGCGGGCTGTCACGGAGGGAATGAAATGAGGGCTGAAAAACTCCGCGAACTTCTGGCGGGTCCGACCCCAGCAAAAATCCACCTGATCGGAGTGGCGGGTTCCGGAATGAGCGGGATCGCCGCGCTGCTGCTTGGCCTCGGACATGATGTCGGAGGATCTGACAAAGTGGACACCATCGAGGTGGAGAGGCTTTCTAAAAAAGGTCTTCGCTTCTCCTGCCCGCACTCGGCCGAATGCGTGAGGGGGGCCGATCTGGTGGTTTTTTCCTCCGCAATCAAACCCGGCAATCCTGCCTACGATGAAGCCGCCCGTCTCGGAATTCCGATGGTCCGTCGAGCCGATGCCCTCGCGGCGGTGATGGCCTCCAAGCAAGGAATCATCGTTTGTGGAATGCATGGCAAGACGACCACCTCCGCCATGGCCGCGCACTTGCTTCGCGCCGCTGGCCTCAAACCCTCCCACTATGTCGGGGCGGAAATTCCGATCCTCGGCACCAATGCCCGATGGGATTCGGAGGGGGCATTTTTTGTCGCGGAGGGGGACGAAAGTGATGGGACACTGGTGAACTACCATCCTCGCCATGCGATCGTTTTAAATATCGAGCCCGAGCATCTCGATTACTACGAGGATCTCGCCGCGATCGATGCCGTTTATCAGCGCCTCGTCTCTCAGACATCCGGAAGCATTATTTACTGTGCAGATGATCGGGGGGCTTCCCGCGTTTGCTCCGAAAATCCCCGTGCCATTTCTTACGGGCATTCCCCCGAAGCGCGTTACCGAATCGTTGATTTGACGACGAAAAATTTCTGCTCCTATTTTCGCGTCCAGCGCGGCGACGAAATCCTCGGGGAGATTATTCTCAACATCCCTGGCGCGCACAATGCCCTCAATTCCCTAGCTGCCATCGCCCTCGCCACAGAAGTTGGTGTGCCTTTCGATAAAATCTCCCCCGCAATGGAAACCTTCCGAGGGGCCCGGCGTCGGTTCGAAATTCTTTACGGCAGCCCCCGCCAGATCGTCGTGGATGACTACGGTCACCATCCCACGGAAATCGCTGCCACGATCGCCACCGCCCGCACGGGGCCAAACAAGCGAGTCGTCGTGATGTTCCAGCCGCACCGGTTCACTCGGACGCAGGCATTGAAGGATCAATTCGGAATGGCGTTTCAAAAAGCCGATCATGTTTTTATTTCCGACATCTATCCCGCCAGCGAGTCGCCCATTCCTGGGATTGCCGGGCAGACCCTCGTTGATTCCGCCATCGCCAGCGGACATTCCTCGGCGCATTCGGTTCCCAGTGTTTTAAAAATGCACGAGGCCGCTGGAGCTGTTCTCGAAGAGGGCGATCTCGTCTTGAGTCTCGGTGCGGGCAATATCCACGAAGCGGGGGCCCGCTTGGTTGATGATTTGAAAAAACGCGACCAATTGCAGGGCATCATGGGGGTGGGGCGCATCAAACTTTACGAACCGCTTTCCAAACACACGACGATGCGTGTCGGAGGCCCCGCACAATTCTGGGCGGAGCCTGAAACCGAGGAGGGGTTTGCCGACCTCGTGAGGTTTTGTTTCGACGAAAACATCCCGTTGATGGTCATGGGCCGTGGCTCGAATCTCCTCGTTCGCGACGGCGGAATCCCCGGCGTGGTGGTCCATCTCGCCCGCGGCGAGTTCGCTCATCACGAAATCCAAGGCATGGAAATTTCCGCCGGAGTGGGAGTGAAATTCAAACAACTCACCGGACTCGCCCGCACGGCTGGGATCGCTGGCTTTGAGTGGATGGAGGGCATCCCGGGAAACCTCGGTGGTGGACTCCGAATGAATGCCGGCGCGATGGGCATTCAGACATTCGATCAAGTGGTTCGCATCCGCTTCTGCGATCAGGACGGAAATATTTTTACCAAGACCCCTGCCGAGATCGAAGTCCACTACCGGAATGTTCCCATGCTTCGTCAAAACTTCGCCCTCTCCGCCGTGCTACGCGGTCAGCCTGGGACGGCCGGGGAGATTGATTCCGCGATCGCCGCGTCGGTCGCCAAACGGCGTTCCAGCCAGCCCGTGGCCGCGAGTGCGGGATGCATTTTCAAAAACCCCGCAGAAATTCCGGCTGGCCGCCTCATCGAGGAACTGGGTTTAAAAAACCATACCGTCGGTGCGGCGCGTGTGTCTGAAGTCCATGGAAATTTCATTGTCAACGACGGGGGAGCGAGCGCCTCGGACATCCTCGCTTTGATTTGTGAAATCCAAAAAACCGCCAAAGAAAAACGCGGCATCACCCTCGAAACCGAGGTCCAAATCACAGGGGTCGATTTATGAATTCAAAATATTCCGGAATCTTGCGCGGTAAGAAGGTTGCTCTTCTCATGGGCGGCCCGGGCAAGGAACGCCCCGTCTCGCTGAACTCCGGCGCGGCAGTGGCCAGAGCGCTCCGCCAACTCGGTGCAGAGGTCGTGGAAATCGATGTTGCGGGACGGAATTTCTCGATCCCTGAAAAGACCGATCTCGCGTTCAACATGATCCACGGAACATTTGGTGAGGATGGCGAGTTGCAGGCGATCCTCGACAATCTTGGGGTTCCCTACACCGGCGAGGGGGAAGTTGGCAGCCGATTGGCTTTCGACAAAATCGCCAGCAAACGGAAATTCGATGAAGCCAGCGTGCCGAATGCTCGTTGGGAAATCCTTGGGCTTGGCGAAAAGCCCTCCATTCCTCTCCCGCTCGTGGCAAAACCTCCCCGCGAGGGATCCAGTGTTGGTGTTCATATCGTTCTGAAACCCGAGGAGCTCGATGCCGCTCTAGAGGACTGCTTCGCACGCGACAGCGAAGTGCTCATCGAGGAGTTTGTGAATGGCAGGGAATTGACAGTCGGCATCGTGGGCGGAGCGGCGCTTCCAGTCGTCGAAATCGTGCCCAAGGTCGATTTTTACAGCTACGAGAACAAATACACGAAGGGCAACTCGGACTACTTCTGCCCGGCACGCCTCGATGAAGCAACCACTCGCTCTGTCCAAGCCGCGGCCTTGGCGGCGCATCGATCGCTTGGACTCGAAGTGTATTCCCGCGTCGATGTGTTACTCGATGCCGCAAACAAGCCATTCGTCCTGGAGGTCAACACGATTCCAGGCATGACAGAGACCAGTCTTTTACCCAAAGCCGCCGCAGTTTTGGGGCTCGATTTCGCATCGCTATGCGAAGAGATTGCGGGGCTTTCACTTTTAGTAAAACGACGCCCATGAGGACCCGCCTTCTCAAAACATCTTCAGGCCGCCGCACTGCACGCGGGCAGCGGATGTTGAATGTCAAAATGAGGGCTGCGACGGCGAAGCGGAAACGCCAACAGTTGCTCACATCGTTTTCCATGGTCGTGATCGGGCTCACGCTGTTCTGCGGTCTGGCTTGGTTTGGAATCAGTCGCACGCTCGACAAATTTTTCTTCTCCAACCCAGCCTACAATGTCGTGGAGTTGGACCTGGAATTGGATGGGATCATGACGCCCGAAGACCTCCGTGAGGAAACGGGCATCCTAGAGGGAAAGAACATCTTCAAACTCAATATCAACAAAGCCGACCGCCATCTTCGGGCGATTCCAATGGTGGCCGATGTCACGATCGAGCGCGTTCTGCCGGACCGGATGCGCGTCGTTTTGAAATCTCGCGAGCCGGTGTCCTGGGTTTCGTCATCGAACGATCCCTTTGCGGCCTACGATGTCTCGACGATGCTTCTTGTGGACGCCTCGGGTTACCTGATGAAGCCCCGTTTGATTCCCCAGGAATTTCATAGCTTGCCCGTTATTTATGGAGTGAATCCTGAAGATATTTACGAGGGGAAGCCGCTCCAGAGCGATGACTTGAAAAAAGCGATCGCGCTCCTGGATGAAGCCTCCGCCCGCCCCGATTCTTTGGTCCGGATTCGTTCGCTGAATATTTCCAAGGGCTACTGCATCGATGCGCTGACGGATCAGAATGCGCGCGTAAAATTCGGGCGCTCGGATTTTCACCAGCAAATCGACAAGCTCCACCGCCTTCTCGAGCATTGCCGCGATACGGGTCGCGAGCTGGATTCGGTGAACCTCATGGTGACGAAAAACACCCCAGTCAAATTTGTCATGGCTGCTTTGCCGCCCAGTGTGAGCAAAAAAAGTGAGGCGATTTCAAAAACCAAACGGAAAAACTGATGGCCAAGGAAAAAATCCATGTCGGTCTGGAAATCGGAACCACCAAGGTTTGCGCTGTGGTGGCCGAGTGCGGGCGTGATGGCGAGATTCGCCTGCTCGGTGTAGGCGAAAGCCCCTCGCGAGGCGTTCGCAAAGGAGAAATTGTCGATTTTCAAAATGCTTCGAAATGTGTGCACGACGCACTCGCCGATGCAGAAGAGCGTAGCGACCAGGAAATCAAAAGCGTCTGGCTCGCGGTCACGGGAAGCCATCTTGAAAGTTTCAATAATCGGAGCTCAAGCTCTCTGGCGGAGGAAAGTGAAATCACCGAAAAAGAAATCGGCGATGTCGAATACAAGGCCAAGGAGATCTCGATCCCGAAGGAAAATGTGATCCTGCATTCGATCATCCAGCGATATTATGTCGATGGTCAGGAGGGTGTGATCGATCCCCTTGGAATGCTCGGCACCAAGCTGGAGGCCGATTACCACATTATTCACGGGGTGATGACCCGGATTCAAAACACGATCCGTTGCGTTAAGGAATTTGATATCGATGTGGACGATGTGGTGGTGAATTCAGTCGCCTCGGCCCAGGTCGTCCTCAGCGATTCGCAGAAACAAGCCGGCGCCGTGGTGATCGATATCGGCGGGGGAGTTACTGATTACATCGTCTATCACGATGGAGTCGTTCGCCACAGCGGAGCGATCGCGATCGGCGGCGACCACATCACGAATGATCTTTGCATCGGCCTGCGCATCCCAATCACTCGTGCGGAGAAGTTAAAGATCGAGGAGGGCTCTGCCATGGTCGGAGGTCATCCCCCCGGAGAAAAAATCACGCTCCGAAACGACACCGGATTTTCCGGCAAGGAAGTCGACCGCGAATTGCTGAACATGATCATCAATGCGCGTGTGAATGAGCTTTTTAAGATTCTAAAAAAACGGATTCATGAAGTTGTTCCAGAGCACCTGCTCGGATCGGGAGTTCTTCTCACAGGGGGATGCAGCATGCTCCGCGGAGTTCGCGAGGTGGCTGAGATGATTTTCGATTCGCCCGTCACCCTTGTCCATGCTCACTCGGTTTCAGGGCCGACTTCGGCATTTGAGAATCCACAGCTTTCGACCTGCATCGGCCTCGTCAAATACGCTCAAGCCGTGAATGCCGACATGCCGGAGGAAACCATCATGTCGAAATTCAAAAAACTCCTGAATTTCAACCTCGGATTATGAGCCCCTATCCACACCACGAGGAACCCGCGAAAGAAGCCGTGATCACTTTGATCGGCATCGGAAACGCCGGGGTGAACATCACCGATCGACTCGCGATGCGTGCCGCTCTCCCGATCCGCACGATCGCATTAAACTCCGACCAGCAGTCGCTCACCGCATCCGTGGCTTCAAAAAAACTGGTTCTCGGGCCGATGACAACCCACGGCCTTGGCGCCGGAGGTGACCCGGAGCGTGCGATTGACGCGGCGAAGGAATCCCTCGGCGAATTGCAAGAGGCGGTTTCGGGGTCGGATGTTGTGATCCTTTGCGCTGGACTTGGGGGTGGCACTGGCAGCGCGGTGACTCCGTTGCTGGCCAAAATGGCCAAGGAGAAGGGCGCTCTTGTGGTGGGCGTTGTCACTTCGCCATTCCAATTCGAAGGCCGTCGCCGATCGCAACAGGCTGCTGAATCGCTGGCGGAATTGAAGCGGCATGTGGACGCCTTGATTCACTTTGAGAACGACCGCATGGCCGAACTTGTCGAGCCGCGTGCGGATGTTTCCGAAACTTTCGCGGCTTGTGACGGACTTCTTTTCCAAGCCATCGGCGGGATCGTTCGAATGCTTGGCAACCCCGGGCCGCTGCCGATTGCCGTGAACGACCTTCTTTCTGTTTTGCGTGCTGGCGCGGGCGGATGCCTTTTCGGTTGCGGCGAATCGGAGGGCGGAAACCGAGCCCACGAATCTTTGGAACAGGCTCTTCGCAGCCCCTTGCTCGATCGCGGCCGCCTACTTCAAGAAGCCGGGAAAATCTTGGTCCATCTCTCAGGTCCTGCCTCCCTGACATTCGCCGAAGTGGCCGCCGTCATGAGGGAAATCTCAAAAAACACCTCCGCTTCGGCAAACCTCTGCCTGGGGGTTAGCACGGCTGGGGATGACTCTGCACCGCTCATTGTGACGATCATTGGCCGCACCGGAGTGGAGGAAAGGAAATCCGCACCCGCGCCCTCGGTGGCCATTCCTTCGATTTCCACGCCGCCTCCTGCGGCTCCCGCTCCCCCAGTCGAGGACAAGGTGATCGAGGATCCGGAAGTCGCGAGCCCGACGACTAAAACTCAAAAGGTGAAACAGGATTTCCTCCCGCTCGAGCCGATTGCCCGGGGGCGCTTCGAACGAAGTGAGCCGACGATTGTCGAAGGCGAGGATTTGGATGTCCCGACCTTCCTGCGGCTCAAAATCAAAAAATAACCCCTGGCGCTGATCGCGTTTGGGTTTAAGAAATGAGACGCCGCATTCTTGCCTGCGTCCCCTAGAATTATTCGAGAATTCTCGGAACGAGACGCAGAATGACGGTGCGGTTGCGAGCGGCTGATCCGGCTTGGTCTTCCGGGAATGGAGGGGGGAGCCCTCCTGAGGAACTTGCGAGGAGGCGGTCATTCGGGAACTGGGCCTCGGATCGCATGACCTCGGTAGCGGCAACGGCGCGGCGAAGGCCGAGGGTGTAGTTATCGCGGAATGGGGAGTTCGAGCGGACGGGTTTGCTATCCGTTTGGCCCTCGATGATCACCCAGAAATCGGGTGCGTTGACTTTCAGGAATTCCGCAACACGAGAGAGCTGGGCTTTTCCAGAATCGCTGACCGTGATGCCCGATGAGAAGACGCCTTCTTGGAAGGTGATTCGAATTTCGTTGTTGTTGCTGTTGACGGTAGAGCCCGAAAGGTTGAAGAGCGCGGGAAGGAGACGGTTGATCGCCTCGAGGCTGCGGCTGACGGGAGGGGTGGTGGCGATAGGGACGGCTGGTTGTTGCGTGCCTTCCTGAGTGGCGGAAGGAGCTTGCGGGGCTTGCTGAGGAGCCGGCGGGGCTTGTAGTGCCACGGTATCCACGGGCGCCGAGGAAGTGAGAGGAGCGGCTGCTGCAGGAGCGGCTGCTGCAGGAGCGGCTGGGGGAGGGGTGGGAACTGCGAGTTTGTCCTCTTTGAGTGATTCCTCCTCGTTATGGCGGTAAACCACTTGGAATTCCGGCAAGGCGGCTGCCTCTGCCATGGCGGCCTCATCGGGAGTGGTTGGAATGGGAAGGGTGGAAATCGGAATCAGCATGCTCTTCACGCCCACGCCGGCGAGGCCGAGGACGACGAGAACGACCACCCAATAAACCAATTTTTTGAGAACACCGACGCCTCCGCCACCAGGGGGGCGGCGCTCGGGAGTCCTTGGCACAGGGGCCGCAGCGGCTTGGCGATTGTAGGGACGGGATACCTCGACGGCCCCGTCATCGATGCGGGACTCGCGTTTCGGAGCGGGCGGAATGGGTTCCGGAGAGGGTTTGGATCGGGGGGCAATGGCCGGCGCGGTTTTCGCGCGGGTTGTCTTGGCTCCACGGCGGCCCGGGGACTTGTCGGAAATTTGCGCCATGAGATCGAGGGCGGAGGACGAACGCCCGCGGCGCGGCGACTTTTTGGCCGGTTCCTCGATTTCGTGCACCTCACCCACTCCCTCGGAGATGTTGTCGAGTTCGACTACATCGCCCGTATCTTCAAAATCATCCTCGCCCACAGATCCGACCACTTCCTTGATTTGTATGCCCACCGAGGCCTCGGCTTCCGTAAGGTTGTCGGCGAAATCCATTGGAGTCGGTTCCCCGACCACTTCGGATTCCTCAGTGAAATCCACTTCAGAACCGGCCTTGGCGCTTTTCCATTTTTCGAGGGCGGTGCGGTTGAATCTCCAATTCCGGCCCACCTTCAATCCAGGCAATTGCCCTTCGCTGCAGAGCTTCAAGAGCGTCGATTTGGGCATTTGCAGAAATGCTGCCGCTTCGTCGCCGTTCATTACTTCGTTGGTGGGGTTCGATTGATCGTTGTCCATGCCGAGATTTGTGGAGTTGGGGACACTGGGGCAAAACGACCTTCCTTGCAATCTCTCGTTTTGCTCTCCAATGCCTTGCCGCGTTGGGTTGCAGCGATTCCGGGCTGCCGAGTTGGCGGGTTATTTAAACATTGAAGCGAAACTCGATCACATCCCCGTCTTGGACGACATACTCTTTGCCCTCCAAGCGGAGCTTACCGGCCTCGCGGGCCTTGGCCTCCGAGCCGCAAGCGATCAAATCCTCAAAAGAAACAATCTGCGCTGCAATAAATCCCCGCTCGAAATCGCTGTGGATCACACCCGCCGCCGCCGGAGCCTTGTCACCCGCATGGATCGTCCAGGCGCGGGTTTCCTTAGGTCCGGTCGTGAGGTAGGTGCGAAGGCCGAGGAGATGGTAGGCAGCGCGGATGAGCAAGCCCACGCCGCTGTCTTCGACGCCCAGGCCAGCCAAAAACTCCCTGGCTTCTTCCGGCGGCAGGTCGGCGAGTTCGCTTTCGATTTGCGCGCTGATCACGACCGCACCGCAGCCGAGGTGCTTCGAGGCATAGTCCCGCACGGCGCACACATGCTTGGCGGCGGCCGAATCTCCCTCAAGATTCGCGAGGTCGTTTTCGCCGACATTGCAGGCGAAGAGTGTCGGCTTGGAGGTCAGGAGGAAAAAACCGCGCAGGATGTCCTTTTCGGAATCGGCGAGTTCGAAGGTGAGCGCGGGCTTGCCGGAGTCGAGATGGGGAATGAGTTTTTCCGCGAGGGCGACTTCGGCTTTGGCGGCTTTGTCCCCGCTGCGTGCGGCTTTTTGGTTTCGCTCGGCGCGTTTTTTTACCGAGGCGAGATCGGCGAGGATGAGCTCGGTATTGATCACCTCGATGTCGCGCACGGGATCGACTGTTCCTGCGACATGGTGGATGTCCGAACTCTCGAAGCAACGCACGACCTGAATGATCGCATCGACCTCGCGGATGTGGCTCAGGAACTGGTTCCCGAGGCCCTCGCCCTCGCTCGCGCCAGCGACCAATCCGGCGATATCCACAAACTCAATCGCGGCAGGCAGGATTTTTTCCGACTTCGACATCGCGGCCAGCTTGGCTAACCGGTCATCGGGCACATTCACGATGCCGACATTGGGCTCGATCGTGCAAAAAGGGAAATTCGCCGCCTGCGCCTTGCGGGTGCGAGTGACGGCATTGAAGAGGGTGGACTTTCCGACATTCGGCAGTCCGACGATTCCGGTTTTCAACATAGGGGCGGGACACTAGCCACTCGCTCGCCAAAGGAAAAATCTTCTTTTGCCCGAGCCCCCCGCCTTTATTGAATTGATCCCATGTCTGCCGGCAGCACCGTTCACACTCCGATCGAAGTTCCACTCGCCCGTTCACCCTACCAGGTGATCGTTGGGCCCGGATTGATTCGGGATTGCGGTGCCCGGATCGCCGAAATTCTCAAGCCCTCGCGTTGCGCCCTTGTCACCGACTCGAATGTCGGCCCACTCCACGCCGAGGCCGTCGAGGCCTCGCTCCGGCAAGCCGGGTTCGAGCCCATCCGTATTACCGTTCCTGCTGGAGAGTCCTCCAAATCCTTCGAGCAAGCCGCGAAAATCTGCGATGCCATGATTGCGGCGGGGCTCGACCGATCCTCCATGCTCGTGGCTCTCGGCGGCGGCGTGGTCGGCGACCTCGCGGGATTCGCTGCCGCCATTTACTACCGCGGCATTCCCTGCATTCAAATCCCCACCACCATCGTCGCCCAGGTCGATAGTTCCGTCGGCGGCAAGACCGGAATCAACGCCCCCGGCGGCAAAAATCTTATCGGAGCGTTTCACCAACCGCGCCTCGTCATTGCCGATACCGACACGCTCCGCACCCTGCCACCGCGCGAGTTTCACGAAGGCTTCGCCGAAATCATCAAGCACGCCGCCATCCGCGATCCCCAAATGCTGGCAGCCGACGACAGCCTCGACAACATCGCCCCGCTCATCGCCCGAAATGTCGCGATCAAAGCCGCCATCGTCGCCGAGGATGAATTCGAGACTAAAGGCCTCCGCGCGCTTCTCAACTTCGGCCACACAATCGGCCACGGAATCGAAAATGCCGCCGGCTACGGACGCCTCCTCCACGGCGAAGCCATCAGCCTCGGCCTCGTCGCCGCCTGTCGCCTCTCGGTCGAAAAATCCGGCCTCCCGCAAGCCGCCGCCGACCAAATCCTCGCCGCACTCGCCCGTCACCATCTTCCCCAAATCCTCCCCGACAACATTTCGACCGACTCTATCCTCGCCGCGCTCCGCAAAGACAAAAAATTCCACGCCGGCGCGATCCGATTCGTTCTCCTTCGAGCTCTCGGTGACGCCTTCGTTTCAGACTCCGTCACGGCCGTCGACATCGAACAGGCCATCGAAGCCCTGCGATAAATTTTACAATTTCGGTTTGCCGCCCCGATCTCTGGGGTGCATTAGTTCTCAATCTCAAGGAGAGGTGGCAGAGTGGTCTAATGCGCCGGTCTTGAAAACCGGAGGACCGCAAGGTCCCGTGGGTTCGAATCCCACTCTCTCCGCCAAGTAATCCGCGAAGCGGATTCCTAAAATATGGGTGTGGGATGAGAACGAAGTTCGAGCGCCGCGAAGCGGCACAGACTGAGCGAAGCGCAGCCCCGGAGGGGTGAAGGCCGAAGGCCTGAATCAATCCCACCCTCTCCGCCATCCCAGCAAGGAAACCGACGCAATCAGTCCGAAGCTCCGCTATCAAGGGATCTGTAAAGCCTCCACAAAAAACGGTGTCTCCGCGCACAGCATGAAAGACAGCCTCCACTCCTCAGCATGACGACCCCGCCGCAACCGTTGCTGCTTGCATGGTTGTTTGTGACTTCCTTTCTACCAAAGTTCCTTGCTCCACCTTTCGGTGCAGATTTAGTTACAGGGTTGGTCGGTTTACCAACGCTCCATCCAATCAGCTTTTGTGCCTAAAATTTCTGTAATCATTGTTAATCATAATGCCGGCATGGCATTGGAGAATTGCTTGGCTTCGGTGATTGACAAGGTTGCCGAGGTAGTGGTTGTCGATAATCATTCCGAGCCTGAAAATTTTGAGTCAGTTGTTTCCCGTTTTGAAATGTGTGTGGGGTTTCGTGTGGTTCGTCTTCAGAAAAACACGGGGTTTTCCGCAGGATGCAATGCGGGTGTAGCTTCATCCTCTGGCGACTATCTGCTTTTTTTGAATCCCGATTGCATTTGTTTGCCTGACTTGTTCGAAAAACTTGGTGAATTTTTGGAACATTACCCCCGAGTGGGAATTGTTGGCGGAATGTTGCTTGGGGAGGACTCCAAGGAGCAGGGAGGCGGGCGGCGGGCGGAGCCTACGATCTGGAGGGCTTTTACAAGAGCAAGCGGATTGTGGCGATTGTGGCGTCGCAGCGATTTCCATTTGGAATATCAAAAAATCTCAGAAGAGCCCGTGGAGGTCGATGCGGTTTCGGGTGCTTGTCTGATGATCAGGCGGGAGGTCTTTAAGGAAATCGGCGGTTTTGACGAGGGATATTTTCTGCACTGCGAGGATCTGGATTTGTGTGTCTCTGCGAAGCGTCGGGGTTGGCTGGTTTTCAGTTGTCCTGCTGCGAGGGTATTCCATTCTAAAGGGGTTTGTGGCACTGGGAAATCGCTCTTTGTCGAGTGGCACAAGCACAAAGGCATGCTTCGATTTTTTCAAAAGCATATTGGGCATGGTCCTCGGGCTTTTTTTAAACCAATCATTCACGCCGGAGTGTGGATAAGGTTTGCCGCAGTCTGCGCGCGCGAGAAGATTTGCAGTAATGGGCAAGAGCATGCTCCCATGGAGCCAGCGTATTGTCCCCGTCGGGCGGGAGTGTCCGATATTGGAGTTGTGGGTGCCTCAAGCTTTCTAGGCGGACATCTCTTGCCGTTGGCCCGGAGCGACGGTTGGAACCCGGTGACTTTTTCTAGAAACCCTAAGGGAAAAAGCCCGGAGTTCGATTGGCGGCCTTTTTCGGCCTCGGGAGTTTTTGGTGCCGGAAGGATTCCAGTTTGGATTGCCCTTTGCCCAATCACAGCTCTGCCGCAAGCCCTGCCGCTTCTGGAATTGGCCGGTGTCGAGCGTTTGGTCGCCGTATCCTCAACGAGCCGCTTCACCAAAAAAAACTCGCGGG
The DNA here is from genome assembly GCA_026398255.1 of Verrucomicrobiota bacterium. GTDB lineage: Bacteria > Verrucomicrobiota > Verrucomicrobiia > Chthoniobacterales > Terrimicrobiaceae > UBA967. The sequence goes on along the minus strand of JAPLTG010000029.1, from coordinate 22,481 downwards.
ACCCTCGCGAACGCATAGTGGCCAGCAATCTTGAAAAAGCGGAAGAAGCTTTGAAAAACTGGGCCGTGCAAAAGGGAGTGTCCCTCGTTGTGCTTCGGACGACTCTCACCTACGATGGAAAGGGGGATGCAAACATCGCTACAATGGCCCGGTTTATTAGAAAATTCCAATGCCTGCCCGTGCTATTCCCTGCTAATGGGCTTCGTCAGCCTCTCCATGCCCAAGATGTCGCTAAAGCCTGTTTATCGGCGCTTCGCCTGGGAAAAAGCCAAGCGGTCTATGATCTTTCAGGGGGTGAGACGCTGGCCTACTTGGAAATGGCAGGGCGGGTTTTTGATTCAGTCGGCATTGCGCCGAGATTCATAAAAATCCCACGGACATTTTTAAGAGCACTCGACTGTATTGGAAATGTATTGCCAAGAGGTCTTCGGCCTCCGACTGGCATTTTTGAACGCATGAATGCCGATTTGGTATTCGACCATGGACCCGCAGTTCATGATTTGAAATTCAACCCCCGGAATTTCGAGCCTCCTAGCGCTTGGAAGCGCCAGTAGAATGATTTTTCATGAATGGCAACAATTGGATGCTTAAGCGATTTTTCGACATTCTGATCTCGGGCGCTCTGCTGTTCATTCTAAGCCCCCTTTTTTTCCTATGCGCGATTTTAGTCCGGCTCAGCTCTACGGGGCCTGTTTTTCATGTTTCGAAGCGGGTTGGCATGTGGAATAAATTTTTTTTGATGCCGAAATTCCGCTCCATGCATGTCAGCGCTCCTCAGGTCGCTAGCCACCTCATCCAGGATCCGGATACTCATTTGACTCCTGTCGGGCGCTTCCTGCGTCGAACGAGCCTCGACGAACTGCCTCAGTTATGGAGTGTGTTGGTGGGCGACATGTCACTTGTCGGCCCGCGCCCCGCTTTATTCAATCAAGATGATCTCGTTTTTGAACGAACAAAACTCGGCATTCATTCCTTGCGTCCAGGCATTACCGGATGGGCTCAAGTCAATGGCCGTGATGAAATTCCCCTTGAGAGAAAGGTGGATTTGGACCACCAATACTTGCGCAGTTCGACTTTTCTTTTCGATCTGAAAATCCTTCTTTTAACGCTATGGAAAATCTCACAATCGGAAGGAGTCAGCCACTAATGCGACTAGCCGGGGACAATAGATTTTCCGAATTGCTCCATGATTGGATTACCGGCCCTTTGCGCGCGCCTCTGTTGGTAGTGTCTTACTCATTGATATTTTGCCTTTCGTCTTTGCTCGCGCTCTTGACACGGTTTGATTTGAATATTCCGCCAGAGTTTCTTCAAAGGTGGGCTGAATCCGTCCTTTGGGTCATTGCTCTCAAACTAGCCATCCTCGCTTTTGTCGGCCAATTCCGAAGCTTGCTTACATTTTTCAGCTTTCCCGATGCAAAAATGGTTTTCGCGGGTTTGGGTGCCGCAGCTATCTTTCAGCTTGTTGCTTGGTTTATAACTGGTGGCGAGGGGATGATTCCGAGGGGGACAATTGTAGTAGATTTTATTCTTTCATTTCTCGGAGTCTGTGGATTGCGCATCATGATGAAGACTCTCAGGGATCGTTTCTTCGTTAAGAGAGCTCAATCGGCACAGGCCAAAAGGGTGGCCATTCTTGGAGCCGGTGAGGCGGGCGCAACTCTTGTGCGCGAGATTCAATGCAAGCCGGGACTTGGCTTGGATGTTGTTTGTTTTTTTGACGATGATTCTCAGAAAATTGGTCGCACGCTTCACAGCATACCCGTGGTTTGTAATTTCGCGGAAATGCTCCCTGCCTTATCTAGGCTGGAAATCAGCAAAGCCATTCTGGCCATGCCAGAGGCCTCTCCCGGCTTGATCTCGCGCATTGTCTCCGAGCTAAATTCTGCGGGGATTGACCACGACATCTTGCCTTCGGTAAGTTGCATTCTCGGCCGAAAGTTTTCTGTGGAGCGCCTTCGCCATGTGGCCCCCGAGGATCTGCTCGGTCGCGCCCCTGTTTCGTTGGATGAAGATTCGATCAATACCATGATTCACGGCGCGCGGGTGCTGGTCACCGGTGCTGGCGGCAGTATTGGGCGGGAACTTTGCCGACAAATTGCTGCGCGCAATCCTGAGCTGCTTGTGCTCATGGAGCGTGCCGAGCCAGCGCTGTTCGAGGTGGAACAGGAGATTTTGAGGGATTACCCAGCACTTGCTTTGGAGGCTGTCGCGGGGAGTGTTTGCAATGAGCACCAACTGGATACTGTTTTCTCCACCTACTCGCCCACGATTGTTTTCCATGCCGCTGCCCACAAACATGTCCCCTTGATGGAGAGACAGCCCGGTGAGGCTGTTTGGAACAATACTTTCGGCACATTGTTCTGCGCCCGCGCTGCCCAGAAGCACGGGGCACAGCGATTTGTTCTCGTCTCCACTGACAAGGCTGTGGATCCATCCAATGCCATGGGAGCCAGCAAGCGGCTCGCTGAGTTGGTTCTCTCCGAGTTGCAGGGCAAGGAATGTGGTCACATGGTTTTTTGTTCCGTGCGTTTCGGCAATGTGCTCGATTCTTCAGGTAGCGTGGTTCCCGTCTTCCGGCGTCAGATTGCCGCAGGCGGGCCAGTCACCGTGACCCACCCCGATGTGGAGCGTTATTTTATGAGTATTCCGGAGGCGGTTGGCTTGATCCTTCAATCTGCCACCTTCGCGGAGCCTGCGGATTCCTTCGTTCTTGATATGGGCTTTCCGATTCGCATCGATGATCTCGCTCGCCAAATGATCCAGCTACAGGGATTCGAGCCCGACCGCGACATTCACATTGTTTACACCGGTCTCCGGCCTGGTGAAAAACTCTGCGAGACTCCCATTCATCCAGCGGAGAGAGTTGCCACATCATCCCACCCCAAAATCCGCCGTATTTTACAGTCCGCTCATCCCGCAGTTATCGAGCCGTTGGAGGCCATGAGATGGCGGCTGCATTACATGAGTTCCGACGAGGCAATGCGGTGGATGGCCTTGCTTGTTGGCTATCCCAATGGTTCGCAGAATTCTAATTTCCGGTCGCCGGGCACCCTGGCTTCGATGGGAAATAAGTCGGCGTGAACCAGTGAAATTTTTTTTGAAGCGACCGCTCGAGCGCTTGCAATCGCGCTTTGCGGGTCGTGCATTTTTTTATTGACGCATCATGCGCAACGAAAGATAAACGTGGCGCGGGCGGGCAGTAAGAAAAAACTCTCGCAGTAATACCACCAACCAAACAAACAAAATTAAAAACACTATCAAATGAAAAACACTATCAAATTAATAGCTGCGGGAGCGATTGCAATGACTGCAATTTATTCTGCATCGGCTCAAACAAGCGTTGGGCAGAAAGATTCTCAATCCTTTGTTGGATCCATGAAGATTACTCCGGGAAAATACCTCAATATTACCTTTGGAAACTCCACAGTTTCTGAAACTATCAACCCTGTTACTATTGCGGGAACGGTTATCACTCAGAATACCGATTCCGGTTCAGCCACCGTATCAAGCACAGTTAGGAAAATAACCAATGCATCGATCCTCAATTCGATCTTTGGCGGAAATTCCACTGCAGCCAGAGGGTATCAGCTTGTTTGGGTGATTGAGGGTGCCGGCACTTTTGCATCAGGACAACTTGGTGCACTTAAATCAGCAAAATCCGGGAATACCATTTCTTACGATTTTGTGCCAGCTGAATCTGATGTTTTCTATTCCGATGAAATGATTGCAGATTTAGTTGTTTCCAACAAGAAGACCGCTACAAAAAACAGCGTCACGACAACTACAACCAATTACTCTGCAGGAGTTTACAATATTGACATTCTCGATATCCCATCAAATGGTGTAGGCACAATTATCGAAGTCGATTCCACCAACACCTTGCAACTTAATGTGACTGTTACTCTTCCTCTATCAGGAACCTCCTTAGTGACAGAAGAATAAACACTTAATTCCTGAAAATCTAATTGACGCGGGGCCCAATAGGGCCCCGCGTTTTTTATTCCGGTGAATGTTCGAACTGTTTTAACTTGTGGATATTTTGGCTTGCTTTTTGGAACTGTGTAAGTGTTTTTTGCGAGGACATCCCAACCACATCGACAGCAAATTTAAGAGCGATCAACCGCAACGCTGTTCAGCGGATTTTCACTCTGCTTCGTGACCAGATAGTTAATATGGCCATCCAGGAATCCAAGCCGTTTATGGGGATATTGAAGTTGATGAAAGCTATTTTGGCCCAGGCGAGTTCGTGGCAAACGCGGAAGAGGAGCGTCCGGTAAAATCCCTGTTCTGGGCCTGCATAAACGACAAGGAAGGGTGTTTTTGAGTGTCGTCAAAAACTGTTCCAATACAGAGCCTATGCCAATTCTTCAAGGCCGAATTATGAATGGCAGCGTTGTTTATACCGATGGCTGGAAGGCTTACGATGGATTGCTAACAAATGGCTATCAACACCACCGCTTTCACCACCTTGAAAATGAATTCGTGAGGGGAATCATGTTAACGGCATCGAATCTTTTTTGGCGTTATGCGAAGTTTCACATGGCAAAACTTCGCGTGGTCCGAAAGGGAAAATTCCTCATGCACGTCAATGAATCGGAGTGGCGTTTCAATCATCGAAGTGATAACATCTATTCAATTCTGCTAACGCAAATGCGCTATTTTCCTCTCTAAACTAGGCAAGACTCTTAACAAATAGGATTTTTGATTGATGGGCAAAAAAAAGCTAATCCCAATTCCAAATAAACGCTTGAAGTCTGCTTTGATCTGTTTATTTGCTGCCTTGCTCATTGGGCTGGCTTGCGTATTTGAAACGCGGTGTATGGACATAACGCTCATTCCCCGACTCGGCTTTCTTTACATTGCTCTTGCGGTTGGGGGGGTAGTGATGGTTTTTAGAGGCGCTCATTCGCTGGAGATATCTACGCTCCAGAATGTCTTGGTCTACTGCTTCGCGGCCTATGTGCTGATTTCTTGGGGTTCACTTTTTCTTGCTTTAAATTTTACTGCCGGATTCACGGACTGCTTCAAGACTCTGGGCGGGTTTATATTTTTTTGCGCTGCTTGTGTGTTCTTTCCAAGGCTGGAGGGTTGGCATCTCAAGGTGGTGAAAATCGCCCTCTGTGCTGGCGGCGTATCGACAACTGTTGGTTTTTACCAAATCCTCACAAGTCTCGGGCTGGGCCTGCATTCGCGAGCAGCGATGGAGGGTATTGATGGACTGATGTCGAATGTCAACCTCTACGCCAGCTTTATGTGTCTTGTGCTTCCCCTGTGTTTATGCGGCATCGCGGTTCTGCAGGGCTTTTGGCGCATGGCCGCCATTGTGGTTGGAGCAGGGCTGGCGATTTTAATCGTGCTGTTACAAACGCGTGCCGCCTACCTCGGTGTGCTTGCTGGAGGAGTCGCACTGCTACTACCTATATTGGCAAAGCCGAATTTATTCGGTGTATCTCGCCGAATTCGAAATGTGCTGCTCGGTTTCGGATTTGCCGGTTTTATTCTTGTAGCAGCTTTTCTGATACTCGGAGACGGATCAAACCCGATCGTTGCTCGCGCCAGAAGCATTCTTTCAGGCGCGGCAGATGCCTCCATCGGCGGCAGGTTAATGGCTTGGAACATTACTCTCCAGATGATCAAGGATCATTTTCCATGGGGAGTGGGGGCGGGAAACTTCACCGTTCGGCTGGATGAGTATTTCGGCGGAGATGGAATTGATTTTTCAGCTGTCGGAACAAACTGGCTTCAGCCACACAATGATTTTCTGTGGGTGCTGGTCGAAAAGGGCATTCTGGGATTCGCTGCTTTTTTCGGAATTTTCGCATTGACATTTTTCTATTTTATTTCCGTCTTCCGAAAAAATCCAACGCGCGAGCAAGCTTGGCTCGCGGCCTTTTGCTTAATGGCCCTATCGAGTTATCTCGTGATATCCTTTTTCGATTTCCCGCTGGAGAGAGTCAGCCACTTTGTTTACTTGTCACTTTATGCCGCAATCGCCGTTGCCTTGAGGCATGAGGTGCTTGAATTGTCTCAAAAAAATTCTTCGCAGCCCGCCCCCCAAACCCTCATTCGTTTAGTGACAGGGTTGATCCTCCTCCCGCTTGGAGTCGGCCTCTATTACAGCCACGCAGCAACCCAACAGGAATTCTACATTCAAATTACCCGAGGCGTTTACAGCCTGCAAAAGTGGGAGGCCACTATAGATTATTCCCGATTGGCTGCGACCCCATGGAAAACTCTCGATCCTCTCGCCACGCCGGTGGCTTTTTACGAGGGAATGGGGCTTCAAAACTGCGGTAAAGAGATAGAAGCCATCAAGGCACTGGAATTAGCACGAAAGCACAATCCCAACCGAATCCATATCGTCAATAATCTTGGAACTCTCTATGCCAAACAGCAGGACTTCCCCAAAGCCATCGAATGTTTTTCCCTCGTGATTAAAAGATACCCCGATCGTATCGAGGGCTTCGAAAATCTGGCCGCGTGCTACATGGATATGGGAGATTTTTCCTCCGCTGTGAAGCTACTCGAGGGCATTCCGCCAGAACGCCAGACTATTTCAAGCCGATCCGCCTTGGAACTGGCACGGATCATGCTGGCAAATGCGACTAAAATCCGCAATTAGCGAGATCCAAGATCTGAACTCAAAGAAACGATTCAACAACTGACACCATTGGATTTGTATATTGACAAGCTTGTGCGGCCAGTTATGAATTAATCGACCTCTTGTTAAGGAAGACACCAAATGTCCATCAAACACATTATCATTGCACTTGTTTGTCTCATAATTGCCACATTGGGCGGGCTGGCTTTTCTTTTCCTATCAACGCCTACTGAGAAGATATCTCCACCTGAGCAGAAGCCGATAGCAGGTAAACCAGACAAAAGCTCTGCAACCGCACCAACCCAGTATATCGCGCCTCCAGAAGAAAAACCTGCAGTGTCTGCACCTGTCGCCACCACCGCTGCTCCTGAACCGTCCCAATCAGCGCCAGAGAGCAATGGCCCATACGGTGAAAAGCAGGTCGTCATGGATCGAATTCAAGAAGCCATATCCACCTATTCCGCTGAAGGTGTTCCGATCCTCAAGCCTCTTCTCCTGAGCCCGGATTTGGAGATTCGCGAGCAGGCGATCGAAGGCATGAAGCAACTGGATGCGCCGGAAGCAGCCGCAGCACTGCGCGAGGCCGCAAAGAAGGTCACAGACCCAAGGGATCGTCAAGCGATGCTCGAAGCAGCAGATTTCGTAGACCTTCCCGCTTACAAGCCCAGAAAATAATTTTAGGATGAATGAAATTTATTGAACCGAGAGTGATGTTTTAGCATCCAACTAACCAAATTTCCCCAGAAGCAAACAACCACAAACAACCATAATATGAAAATACAAAGCTTACTAATCGCTACTATTCTTGCGATTGGCGCATCACAAACCGTTAAAGCCCAACAAGCTTTGGAAGCATCTTCCCAAGCTGTCACCGTCGCATTTACTGGAAAAGAACAAATTCCCGCTTATAATGTGGATGGCGAGCTTACTGACACATTGCCTATCAACAAAGAAGATAAAAAGGGCAATATTATTCAGGAAGGTGAGAGTTATAAAATGGGGTCTGTCGCATATAAATTCGGAAACAAGGAGCTTCTTCAAGAAGCTCTTGGTGAAGATGTTTCTATTTCTGGATGGTCAATTGTTTATAAAGTCAGCTCGGATGGGGTTGGTGCGCTTGTAGCCACTAAAAAGAATGAAGATGATGTCAATATTGACAGTATTGATATCTCTCAATATGCTGATTCGGAAGCGTTCACATACACTACAAGCACAATCACAAGCTATACCTATAACAAAGATGATGAGCAAACCAGCATCACTCAAACTTACTCTGATAGCGGGACAATTGAAGGGCCCATCGCCATTACCTATGGAGATGTAGAAATGATTGGTTACTCTGCAGGATCATACAAGGCTGTAACATGGTATGAGTCTGTGGAAGACCCTGATACCGGTAAATTAACTCTTGACAAATCTGCTGTAAGTGAGCCAGTTATCATTCCTGGAGCAGTCAAAATCACCGGACTTGCGGGATCTCTGGAAAGTGATTATGGAACGAGTGTGTTTACGGGTTCAGTTAATCTGGCTGCTGCCAAAGCAAACAAAGTTTCGCAATAAAGCTGTAGTTTTAATAAAGTAAAGTGGCCGGATTCGATTTGAATCCGGCCACTTTATTTTGAATATTTTTATTCCTGAATGCATTACTGATGATAACCTTGCGAATGGCGCTTCTAGCCTTTTCATTACTTGTCAGTGGCCTGCTAGCTTACATATTGCTCTGGCCATCTAACAAAGAAGAAAAAAAAATCCATCATAATGACCCCTCTTCCTCCACCCTAGTTGCTTCATCCGCGCAGAAATCATTTAAGCCATTAGAAAAAAATAATACCCCATCTCCAAAATCATTGCCGGACCTGCCTCCGTCCTCGCCAACCATTTCAGAGAAAAATCAAATCATCGATAAAGTGCGGGATGCCAGCACAACATACGACGCGGCTTCTCTTCCAATCATCGAGCCATATCTTTACTCGCCAGATCCCGAGGTCAGAGTTGAAGCCGTAAATGCGATTGTAAATCTAGGAGACAAGGCAGGATCTGCCCTTCTCCGTAAATACGCAGAAAAAGAAATCAACCTGGAGCGTAAGCTGGAAGTTCTCAAACTCGCAGACTGGCTGGAACTGCCTTCTGGTAAGATTTATTTTAACAAGAAAAAAAGCGAGATAGCGGAGTAAGCGTTGCGCGGAGCACCACCTGCCGTAGGTGTTTTGTTTTGCTTCAGAGCGAAATGGAAAAATCTGATGGATCGGCTACAGAATGGGCCCGACAATGGAGCCCGACATGGAAACACCCCGCCGCCACTACACCCCGGAACAAAAAGTGAACATCCTGCGCCAACACCTCATCGAGCGCACGCCCGTCCGCGGCCTCTGCGACCAGCACGGCATCGCGCCGACGCTATTTTACCAATGGCAAAAAACCTTTTTCGAAAAGGGAACCGCTGGAGAAGGGAACTTTTTCGTGGCCCAAAGGCGTCCCGCCGGCATACCGCCCATCAGACTTGGTCAATGGGGGCGAGACACGCCACTCTCCTAGGGGGCGGCGCATTCGCGCCTGAAATTTGGGCCGACACGGAGGTCAGCCCTCCAAGCATTCGCGTGAAATCGCCCCATTCGCGGCCAGAATGGACCGCTTTGCACTTTCCCTCCGCGTCCCCGCCTCATTCCAGAAGTCCCAAAGCAGTTAAATTTTGCTGCAAGAGGTCCGCACAGCGTCTTCGGCTTGGGTTGGATCATTTCTGGAAAGTGAGGAATCCAAAGGTTTCGTCGGCGAGACCGGGGATGCCTTCGTGGCTGAAATCTTGGTAAACGAAAGGCGTCTTTTTGGAGCGGATGTTGTTGTAAACGGCATACTGCGTGGAAGGGGGGCAGATGGGGTCTTGGAGTGTGAGGGCCATCACGACCTCGGCTTGGATACGCGGGGCCAGGTGGTGCACATCGATGTAGCCGAGCGTTTCGAAAATCTTGGTGCGGCTTTTGGAGAGGGGATCGAAGCTCCGTAGATAGGTTCTCAACTCGGTGTAGGCATCCTTGGCGAGATCCATCTCCCATACGCGCTGGTAGTCGGAGAGGAAGGGGTAGACCGAGACGCAGCGGGTGATGCGGGGTTCCAGCGCGGCGCAGGCGATAGCGAGCGCTCCGCCTTGGGAGCCGCCATTGGTGGCCAGGCGCGCGGCATCGATCTCTTCGAGTGAGGTGATGACGCGGGCAAGTTGCACCGTATCGAGGAAGATCGAGCGATAGAGGAGCTTCTCTGGCCCGTCCGAGAGACCGCGGATGATGTGGCCTTGGAGTGTGTTGCCTGTCGTTCCGCCTGGATCCTGGCTGCGACCGGCCTGACCACGGCAGTCCATCGCCGCTAGGGCCACGCCCTCGCCAGAGTAGCGGAGCTTGTCGATCCAATCCCCGCTGTTCCCCGAATACCCATGAAATTCCAAGATGGCGGGGTGTGGCATGGAGGGATTTTTGGGACGCACATATTTCGCGTAGATTCTTGCGCCGCCTGCGCTGGTGAAAGTCAGGTCAAACGCCTCGCTGTTCGAGGGGCGAATCTGATCGGTGAGTTTTAGCTCGGGTTTGGGATCAATGGAATCCAGCTCCCGCAGCGCGCGGAGCCAGTATTCATCGAAGTCTGCGGGCTTCGGGTTCGTGCCGGTGTAGGTTTCGAGTTCGTGGAGTGGTTTGTCGAGGCAGGGCATGGGAGTGGTGTGATAAAAGGTGATGTTTGGTGAGGGCGAGCTTTTTGCTTTCTGCCACGGAGTTCGGCCCCGTGTCGATCAGAGCCGCTTTCCCGGCCGCAATCTTTTTAGCCGATCGGACAAAAAAGTTGCGTGCTGTTTTTTGGCGAAACTCAAACGTCGGCCCGTGTGGTAGATCAAGCCATGTGGAAACACTCCACAAGCGGCGCGCTGCTTGGCGACTTGTCTGGATTTGTAGCCATGATGTCAGCCATGTGGGCCCACCAGCGCTGGCAGACATCGGTTTGGGCGATCGCATTCCAGTGCTCCTCACTCTCGATTTCTGCATAGCCGAAAAGATCGTTGGTTTCGGGATTCAAGTGGTTCGAGTAGTTGGAGACGCCGTGCTCGCGCAGGGTGGCCTCGAGATCTCCGGTCGCGAGTTGGAAATCCTTCAACTCCTCGCCGAGGGCTTGGTAAAAAAACAGATCGCGGTCCAACTCCAGATCAGCCCGTTCACGGTGGCCGCCCATGTGCGAAACATCTATACCAAACTCCAAGTCGTGAACGCACCGGCCGCTGTGAATCAGGCTTTTCGAAAAGGACTCCTGCCGCTGTAGCGGATTTGTGCAAACAGAAAATCCACCCCTCGACGAAGGTCACTCCGGAATGGCGCCCCCTGCCCTATTCCAACAAAGAATCCCATCGGTCTTGAATTCGAATCCAGTAGAATTAACCATAGAGGACACAGAGAGCACAGAGGATGAATGAATTCATGCTAATCACATTGGATCTTTTTGGCCAAGCCTCTGCTTTCATAAGCCCCTCCTGTGAATTATTTTTATCCTGTGAAACTGTCTAAAAAACCCATTTTCGGGATGAATTCGATGAAAGCCCGCCGCTTATCCTATTGGCTTTTTCTGATCTTGTGGATTCCATCGCTCCCGGTGGCAGCCTCCTCCGTAAAATCTCCTGAGCCTCCGAATCCAACCATTGTCTTTCTTGGCGACAGCATCACCCAGGCGGGAGGCTATGTGGCCGATGTCGAGTGCTGGTTGTTGGCGCAGGGGCGCGAGGCCAGGATTCTTAATGTCGGCCTGTCCAGCGAATCCGCGACCGATTTGCTTCCTGCGGAAAACGCCGACCATGTCGCCAAGTTTGGATTTGCCCGCCCCATGCTCAGCGCGCGCCTGCGGAGAACTCTGGAACTCACCAAGCCGGATGTGCTTTTTGTCTGCTACGGGATGAATGATGGCCATGCGATGCGTGGCCAGCCGGACGCCCTCACGCGCTATGCAAAAGCCCTCGAAAACCTGCGCGATGCCGCCTTGGATGCGGGTGTGAAGGAAGTCGTGTTTCTGACCCCGCCAATCCACGACGCCGGGCCGGACGCTGTAGCCGACGATCCCCATGAGCGGAATCTTGTGGTGTTCAGCGAATGGCTTGTCTCCAAGCGCCAGGATGGTTGGAAGGTCGTCGATATCCATGGTCCGATGCGGCGGGAACTCGATGGCATTCGAAAAAAGAATCCCCAATTCCGCTTTCAAAAAGATGGAGTTCACCCGCAGGAGGAAGGGCACTGGCTCATGGCGCGCGAAATCCTTTCGCAATACTTCGGTGCGGATCTCCAGGGCCTCCGGGCCTCCCAGGGCCTCCGGGCCTCCCAAGGCCTCTTCAAGGGGAATGGAGAGCCAATCCACCGCCTTGTCTCCAAGCGCTTGAAGATCCTGCAATCCGCCTATCTCTCGAAGATCGGCCACTCCCGCCCGGGCGTTCCCGGCGGGCCCGATACCCAACCCGGCCCCACGATCGAAGAGGCCGGAGAAAAAGCGAAGCAAACCCGGATCGAGATCCAGAAATTGATTTCAGGCTGATCGCTCCGCATTGGATGGTATGGCGTTTTTTGAAAGAGAAAAACCTCGATAAAAATACCATCATGGTGCTCATCTCCGACAACGGCCAGACCTATGGCCTGGATGTCTACAATGCCAATATGCGCGGCTGCAAAGCGACGGTCTGGGAAGGCGGTCTGCGCAGCTTTTCCTGCTGGCGCTGGACCGGCCACTGGCCACCTCATCAGGTGGACAATCTCAGCGCGCACATCGATGTCCTCCCGACCCTCTGCGCGGCGGCAGGCGCCAAGATTCCTGAGGCTCTTCAATTACAGATCGAGGGATTCAACCTCCTGCCCTTTCTCGAATCCAAAGACCCCATCGCCTGGCACGATGACCGGTTCCTTTACCACCATGTCGCCCGCTGGCCGGGTGGCATGGCGGCGGACCACAAATATGCCATGGCCGGGGTGCGGCAGGGGAACTACCTCCTCCTGCGCAGTCGGCCCTGCGACAACCCGAATTGCGAAGAAGCCAATGGCCAGCAATGCGACTCCCTCCGTAGCGTCGAGGTGGGAAGCAAAAGTGCTGGTTATACGGCGGAACATGCCCAATTCCACTGGGGAGTGACCCCTCCCGGACGCTGGGCGCTCTTCGAGGTGAAAAAAAGACCCCGGCTGCCTGAACGATCTCGCTACCGCCGAACCCGAACGCGCGGCGACGATGGGCGCGGCTTATGACAAATGGTGGGATGCCACCTACCCTGTGATGGTCAAGCGCGGCGGAGATGCCGAGATCGTCTGGAGCAAGGTCCAAACCGATTTGATAAACAAGAAAAAGGCCGCCAAAGCCGAACAAGAGAAAAAAGCCGACCAGTAATCCCAACTACCCCACAATAAAACCATGATCAAACGCACTCTGCTCGGCCTGAGCCTCGCTCTGGCCATTCCCGCCCACGCCGCACCTCCGCCGAACATCGTTCTCATGCTCGCCGACGACCTAGGTTGGCAGGAGTTGAAATGCTACGACATCGACGCGCCGAGTCCGGCGGATACTCCGAATATGGACGCTCTCGCCAAGCGTGGCATTCTCTTCCGCCATGGGTATTCCCCCGCGCCCAGCTGCACGCCGAGCCGATGTGCGATCATGAGCGGCAACCATCCCGCCCGCGCCCAGACCACCCATGTCGCCGGTGGCAATCCGCCAGGGGCGAGCCCCAAGCAAAGAATGATCACGCCGTGGTTCAGCGGGCGCATGCCAGCGAACGAGCAGACGATCGCCAGAACGCTCCGCGAAAACGGCTACATAACCGGGCACGCCGGAAAGTGGCACATGTCACACGGGCACTTTGCTTTCCCGGGCCCGATGGACCAAGGGTTTGACTTCACCACACACGAAGGGGGTGCTTCCTCCCGCGGAATTCAGAAGGGCATGAAAGACCGACTCCAAGAGTTCGCCACCGACCAGCCCGGAGATCCCTACCGACTCGATGCCGAGGGTTTCCCCGCCGACCCTGTGACCACCGCCGCGCTGGAGTTCATGGAGACCAACAAGGCCAAGCCGTTCTTTCTCTACTACGCGACCTGGCTCGTCCACACCCCGATCCAATCCCGTAGCAAGGAACTCCTCGAAAAATACTGCAAGAAACTCGGCGTTGATTTCCCGACCAATCCCGATGGTTGGCCGCTCGAGGGGCAGAAAAACCCCTACTACTGCGCCATGGTGGAAACGCTCGACCACTATGTCGGCCAACTCGTCCAGTTCCTCGAAAAAACCGACGACCCGCGCAATCCGGGCCACAAGCTGATCGACAACACCTACATTTTCTTCACCTCCGACAACGGGGGAAACGTGGGCGGACATGGAGAATTCATCACCGACAACGCCCCGCTCGACAAAGGGAAAACCTCGGCGAAGGAAGGCGGCGTGCGCGTGCCGTTCCTCATCGCCGGCCCGGGCATTCCCGCTGGCAAGGAAAGCGATGTCTTGGTCAACGGCCTCGATTTTTATCCAACCATTCTCTCGATGTCCGGCATTGCGAAGCCGGAGGGTAAAAACCTTGATGGCGCCAATCTCCTGCCGCTCCTCACCGCGGTGGCGGATGATCCCTCGCTCGTGCGGGACCAGAACGGCAAGCCGCGCACGGAGATGGTTTGGCATTACCCGCATGGTGGCTCCACATCCTTCCAAAGCACGATCCGCACGGGGGATTTCAAGCTCATCCGCAACTACGAAACCCAAAGCGGAAAAGTGCCGCCCCTCGAACTCTACAAGTTGACCGAAACCAAGAACGGCAAGGCCGCGCGCGTGGATTTCGAGGAGGCAAAAAACCTCGCCAGCGAAATGCCGGAAAAGGCCGTCGCACTGAACGCGCGCCTCACCGAAATCCTCGGCGAGATGAAAGCCAGCCTTCCCTACTGGAATCCCGACTGCAAATTCGCGCTACCCAACAAAGAGAAAATCCCCGCCGTCACTAGTCACAAGGTGGACGGCCACGCGGTCACGGCGACCTTCCAGGAAAACGGCGCCCGCGTCGTCCGCGCGGATGTGATCTACGCGATCCATCCCGGCGAGAAGACCGAGGAGTGGTTACGCGCATCCGGCGATATCGACAACGGCGTGGTCAAAGCCACCCTCCCGCCGGAAGCCACCCACGCCTACATCAACCTCGTTGATGAGAACAATTTTCTGGTTAGCCACCCCAAGCCGGTTCCGGCACCTGATAAAAACAACACCTTCGCCCACGCCGCCATTCCGCTCGGTGGCGTTCCCAATCCTTAAGCTCCGTCCCTCTACGCATTCGAAAAATGACGCAATCTCTCGTAAAAACCTGCCTGCTGGCACTCGTCACCTTTGGTTTTTCCTCCTCAGCCTGGTCCGAGGAAATGGACGAATTGTGGGGCGAATCCGTAGTCAAACTACGCGCTGACGATGCCGAGCGCGGCCAGCTTTTTGATCAAGGCAACTACGCGATGTTCGTCCACTGGGGGCTCTATTCCGACATCGGCAATAAATACAAAGACAAGACCTACTACGGCATCGGTGAGTGGATCATGCACGGCAGCATGGCCGGCATTCCGGTTCCAGAATACAAGGAGCTCGCCGCCGGCTTCCATCCCGACAAGTTCGATGCCAAAGCTATCGCCAAACTCGCGAAGGAAGTCGGCATGAAATACATCGTCTTCACGAGCAAACACCACGACGGCTTTGCGATGTATGACTCGAAGTCCAACGACTTCAATGTGGTCAAAGCCACGCCCTTCAAGCGTGACCCCATGAAGGAACTCGCCGAGGCCTGCAAGGAAGAGGGGCTAGGTTTCGGAGTTTACTACTCCCACAATCAGGACTGGACCTTCCCGGGCGGTTACAGAGGCCCCTCCATTGATGCCGAAGGAAAGCCTGCGACGTTCGACGACTACTTCGCCAAAAAATGCCGGCCGCAAGTCGAGGAAATCACCACCGAATACGGGCCCATCGAAATCGTCTGGTTCGACACCCCCGGCGGGATTCCCAAGAAATGTGTGGAGGAACTCGTGGCCGTGGTCCGCAAAAACCAGCCCAATGCCATGATCTGCGGACGCGCCGGGCACGGACTCGGCGACTACCGTTCCCTCGGCGACATGGAGGTGCCGGTGGAGAACCAGGCAGGCCTCTGGGAAACCGTGGACACCACCAACGACTCGTGGGCCTTCGCTTGGTATGATGAGAATTGGAAGTCTCCCAAAACCATCCTCGAGTGCCTGATCGCCACCGTCGCCCGGGGCGGCACCTACATGCTCAACATCGGGCCACGCGGTGACGGCTCGGTTCCGGAACGCGCGGCAGAATCCCTGCGCGCAGCCGGCGAGTGGATTCGCCGTTACCCGCAGGTCGTCTATGACACCGCCCCCTCGCCATGGAAACACTCGCTGCCTTGGGGCGATGTCACCGTGAAAAACAACACCCTGTTTCTCTCCGTCTTCCAGTGGCCCGCCTCAGGCAAACTCTACCTGCCGGGCCTCAAGACCGGCATCAAGTCCGCCAAGCTCCTCAACGGCGCGAAATCGGAAACGCTCACCCATCGCACGGAAAACGGCTGGACTTGTTTCAATCTGCCCACCACGGCACCCGAGAAATTGGTCTCCGTGATCAAGGTGGACCTCCAAGGCAAGCCCGAGGTGGACCCCTACTTCGGCCTCGATCCGGAAGTCCCCACGGAAATCCTCGCGAACTTCGCCACCGTCACCGGTGCCACATCGAAAAATAAGCGGTGGATGGAAAAATTCGGCGAGTGGAAGCACTGCCATCAAATCTCCCAATGGGAACCCAGCGGCAGCTCCACTTGGGAGGTTAATGTGATCCAACCCGGCGACTATCTAGTGGACCTCACCTATGCCGGCGAAAACCGCCTCGTTTGGCGCGTGGCTGTGGAAGGCGGCGAGACCATCCAAAACCAGCAAAACGCCTCCCACAACTATCAATCGTTTCCTATCGGTTGGCTGAATTTTCCGAAGCCCGGAAAATACAAAGTCAGCGTGGCATGCCTCGACGGTAACCTCGAGACCGCCAGCCTCAAATCCATTTCCTTCACTGCCATCCCCGGCAATTCCTCGGCCTCAGGTGTGCCCTCCATCGCCCACACCCTCGGCAAATGATCCGATGTTCATCGACCCCGCCAAAGGCGACTTCCGCGTGCGCGAGGACTCCCCGGCGTTGAAACTGGGCTTCAAAAATTTCCCGATGGACCGCTTTGGCGTCAAAACCCCCTCTCTCAAATCCATCGCCCGCACACCG
Organism: Verrucomicrobiota bacterium; assembly: GCA_026398255.1. Classification (GTDB taxonomy): domain Bacteria; phylum Verrucomicrobiota; class Verrucomicrobiia; order Chthoniobacterales; family Terrimicrobiaceae; genus UBA967. The sequence continues at coordinate 5,596 of JAPLTG010000029.1, read as the reverse complement.
GAGATCCCGCCGATGCAAGCGGAGAAAAAGAAACGCGCACCCGCCACCGTGGAGTGGTTCGGAGCGCGCTTGCAGGATCTCGGCAGCGAGGCGTTTTCTGCCTACGGCATTGCCAAAGACGCAGGCGGTGTTGCGTTGATCGAGGTGCCGAAGGGCTCGGTCGCCGCTCGCGCCGGATTGGTGAGCGGTGACCACCTGCTGCAAATCAACGGCCAGCGCGTGGAGAAGGTAGGGCAAGTCCAAAGGCTCACCGAACAATTCGACACGCAACCGCTCACGCTGAAAATCGTGCGCGACCAAACGCCCAGAACTCTTACCCTTCAACCATGAGCCGACGCGATTGCCGAGGGATTGGTTTTTTCCGAACAACGGCAGTTGCCGCTTTTCTCGCCATTCTCATCGGCTGTGGGCCCAGTGACCAAGGCCCTGCGGGCATGGTTTTGATTCCCGGCGGCGAGTTCAACATGGGCAGCGAAGCGAATTTTGCATTCCCCAACGAAAAGCCCGTCCACCGCGTGCAGGTGGCCCCGTTTTTCCTGGATGTGCATCCGGTGACGAATGCGGAGTTCGCGAAATTCGTGGAGGCGACCGGTTACCAGACCGTTGCCGAGCGGGCCGTCGTGTGGGAGGAGATGAAAAAACAGGTCCCGCCTGGAACCCCCAAGCCGCCCGAGGATGTGCTCCAGCCGGGCTCCCTGGTTTTTCGCCCGACTTCCGGGCCGGTGGACTTGCGAGACATGTCGCAGTGGTGGATTTGGACCACCGGTGCCTCTTGGAAACATCCCGAGGGGGAGGGGAGTTCGATCAAGGGACGCAAAAATCACCCCGTCGTCCAAATCGCTTGGGAAGATGCCCTGGCCTACGCGAAATGGGCCGGGAAACGCCTGCCGACCGAGGCGGAATGGGAGTTCGCCGCCCGAGGCGGGCACGACGAGCGGCGCTACGCTTGGGGCGAGTTGGAAAAACCCGATGGCAAGTTGATGCTCAACCGCTGGACGGGTGATTTTCCGTATCGCAACGACGCCCAGGATGGTTTCGTCGGAACCGCTCCGGTGGGTTCGTTTGCGCCGAATGATTATGGTCTCTACGACATGGGAGGAAATGTCTGGAACTGGTGCTCCGACCTCTACCGCGCCGACACTTTCGCGGCCCGGGCCGACGAGAATGCCGTTTGCTGTGACCCCAAGGGACCCCCGAGTGCAGCGGGGGAAAAACCCATGCCGGGCGATCCTTCGCCGCCGACCGTTCCCGGAGCCGAGCGCCGCGTGATGAAAGGTGGTTCGTTTTTGTGCCATCCCTCCTATTGCGAAAGTTACCGCCCGGCCGCCCGCCGCGGAACCTCGCCCGACACGGGCAGTAGCCATGTCGGATTCCGTTGTGCGAAGGACGGCCCAGCTGTTTCGGAAACGAAGTGAGCAAGCCAATCGATGAGCCGCGCCTTCCTGATCCTACTCTGGTGCTCGCTTCTTGCGCTTCCAGTTTTCGGAAACGCAAATGCCGATGAGCGTGGTGGCTTGATTGGTTCGGATGCTCCCGCCGGGAAGCGTTATGTCTACAAGCTCAGCGACGGATCGCCCCGCGAGATGGAGATTTTCTTTCCCCCAAATCACGATCCCGCCAAGTCCCTCGCTCCCGGCTTGATCCTTTTTCACGGGGGGAATTGGGTTGGGGGATCGCTCGCGCAGTTCCGCATCGCCTGTGCTTACTTCGCCAGTCGCGGCATGGTCTGCGCGACCGCCAACTACCGCATGCTCCCCAAGGCCGAGGCTAAAAAACGGCCTCCCGGCGAATCGCGAAAGCGCGTGTGCGTGACCGACGCCAAGAGCGCCATTCGGTGGTTCAAGCAACATGCGAAGGAACTCGGCCTCGATCCCGAGCGCCTCGTCATCGGCGGCGGGTCTGCTGGTGCTCACATCAGCGCCCTCGCCACTCTCAACCCCGCGCTCAACGATCCCGCCGACCCCAAGGATGTCGCCATCCGCCCGGCGGCCTTCCTGTGGTTCAATCCCGCCTTTTCCCCCGAGGACGCCAACGATCCCGAGATCGATGTGCAGCGCCATCTCGCGGCGGATTTGCCTCCGACATTGGTGTTTTTCGGCGACAAGGATTCTTGGAAAAAAGGCTGGGATGCCGTGCACGCGAAGATGCGCTCGATGGACATCAAAACCTTGGAATTGCACATCGAGCCCGGCCAAGGCCATGGCTTTTTCAATAAAGACCCCTTCCAGACAATGACTCTTATCGCCGCCGACCGCTTCTTCACACGACTCGGGTTGCTGAGGGGAGAACCCACCATCCAGTCCAAACCCCTTATCCAATGAAACACACAAAAACCCTGCTGCTCCTCGCCGCCAGTCTTCTCGCTTTCGCGTTCTGCTCCAGCGCCTCGGCCTCCACCGTTGAGAATATCTCCATCGCCGGAAAGCCCGTCACGATACAGGTTCCGGACCAACAAGCCCCTGGAAAACCTTGGCTGTGGGTGGGCGAGTTCCCGGGACAGTTGAAGGCATTTCAGGAGGTATTGGTCGAAAAAGGGTGGCATGTGGTCCATGTCGGCGTGAGCAACCAATTCGGTTCGCCCCGCGCGATGGAAGTCTGGGAGAAGGTCTACGAGGAAATGCACGGCAAGCGCGGGCTTTCCGCCAAGCCGGCCCTGCTGGGCATCTCCCGTGGCGGGCTTTATGTGACGGCGTGGACGCGCCTTCACCCTGACCGTGTGAGCGTGCTTTATTTGGACAACGGCGTGTGCGACATCCGTTCCTGGCCGGCGGGATTTCGACTCACCAAGCAGGGCAAGGGAAGTCCGAAAGATTGGGAATTGTGCAAGGCGGAGCTTGGTTTCACGAACGATGCTGAGGCCATAGAAAAGGCCGCCAAACCCTGCGATGGAATGTTGCCCGCCGTCCAGGCCGGTGTGTTTCTGATTTCCTGCCACGGCACGGTCGACTCGGTCGTTCCCTACGAGGACAACGCCGCGCCCCTCGTGAAAATGTGGCAAGACAAAGGGGGGCGTCTAAAGCTCTTTCCCAAGGAGGGAGCCGACCATCATCCCCACGGCCTGCCTGATCCCGCGCCGATCATCGCAGCTATGATCGGAGAAGGTGCCTTCGATTCAACTCGTGCGCCACAATGAAGCCAAAAACCAAAACGCTTTGAACCTCAAAAGTTAGCGGACATGGCCGTATCTCGGCCGTTTTGAGATCTGGCTACTTGCTCTGCGCATCGGAACCAAGGAGCACGCCAACGCACACAGGCGGGAAGGCCGGAGCCCTTCTCCTAAAATCTCAAAGCAAGCAGCTTTCGGTATAACAGGGCTCCCGATATCACCAGAAGATCGTGTAAAGAGCGGTAAGCATTCCAACAATCATCAAGGCTCCCACAGCAAAGCCATTGGACACCTTGAACATCGAGCGATCGATTTCCAGTCCATTGGTTTTCACTCCCCGGCTGACTTCATACTTACTGATGAGGATCATCCCTATTATCGCTAAGACAAAGACGAAGCCCATGCGGTCGATAAAGGGAATTTCATAAACTCCAGCATCATTGGCTTTAGCAAAGCCCGAGGAGGCCAAGAAAGAAAGATCCGCGAAATTAGGTAGAAACTTGAAAATGATGGACATGATAAAGCCCCCGACTGTCGCAAAGAGAGCGGCGCTCGATGTGGCATTCTTCCAAAAGAATCCCAGTATGAACATCGCAAATACCCCAGGTGAAACAAACCCCGTATACTCTTGGATATACTGAAAACCGCCCTTTTTGTCGATACCCAACAAAGGAGCAATGATCACCGCAATAAGCATCGAAACCACCACGGTGGCACGGCCAATCCACACCATTTTCTTCTCGTCCGCGTGCGGGTTGATTTTCTTCAGATAGACATCCAGCGTGAAGATAGTGGCGATGCTGTTTGCCTTACCTGCGAGAGAAGCCACCACGGCTGCGGTCAATGCGGCGAATGCCACTCCCTTCAACCCCGCTGGCAGTAAATTGAGTAGCACGGGATAGGCTCGGTCTGGATTGAGCTCTCCGTTTTGAAGCATCTCTGTCTGGAAGTTACCCTCCCGATACAGAACATAAGCGGCGATACCCGGCAAGACGACGATCACTGGCATCAAGAGCTTGATGAACGCGGCAAACAAGATGCCGGTGCGAGCCGTTTGCAGGTCTGCTCCGAGAGCTCTTTGAGTGATGTATTGATTGCAACCCCAGTAATTCAAATTCACGATCCACATGCCGCCGAGGAGGACGGTCAGTCCCGGCAAGTCCATGAAATACTTATTATCTTGATGAAGAATCATTTGAAAATGATCTTGAGCCTTATTTTGTAAGAATCCAAAGCCCTGTAACATCCCATTGCCACCAAATTTCTCGGCCACGAGGTCCAGCGCGAGATAAGTTGTAATCAGCCCTCCCAAGACCAAGAAGAATACTTGGATCACATCGGTGTAGCCGATGACTTTCATGCCTCCCAGAGTAATGAAAATAGCAAATACCGCGAGCAACGCCATGCAAAGTGTGAGATTGATTCCGGAGATGCTATTGATCGCCAGAGCCCCAAGATACAAGATGGAAGTTAAGTTAACTCCAACATAGAGAAGCAGCCAAAAGACCGCCATGATCATAGCCACTTTGCTATTGTATCTCTGGTTCAAAAACTGCGGCATCGTGTAGATTTTATTCTTCAGATAGACCGGTATGAAAAACACAGCCACGATGATCAAAGTAGCCGCAGCCATCCACTCGTAAGTCGCAATGGCTAAGCCCATGGTAAACCCGGATCCGCTCATTCCGATGAACTGCTCGGCAGAGATGTTTGAGGCGATCAGCGAAGCACCAATCGCCCACCATGTCAGCGAACCTTCCGCTAGAAAGTATTCATGGGAGGCAGAGGTAGTGTTTTTGTTTTTTCGCCTGTAAACCCAAATTCCGTAGCCCGCTACGATGGCAAAATACACAAAAAAAACGATGTAATCTAGGGAACTCAGAGTCTGCATATTTAAAATAAATGAAGGGTTAAGCTAAAAATCTAAGAGCATTTCTGAAATGAAGTCCAGATGAAAACATGCAGAATTTTTACCCAACCCGTAAAAAGGGTCACCCTCGTAAATGAACATATTTTGTGTTTGCTGAGGAAGAGATGTCTCTTCACGCCCGATAAATTACCTGTCACCAAGCTCGAACAGGAAAATCACTTCTTGTTCTTTTCGGCTCACTTCCCCTTTGGCCTATCTTTATCGGGTGTCGCCACCTGTGGTTTCGCTTCCGGATATTGATTCAGGATTTTGCGCAGCGAGGCAACCGTGGTTACATCCTCACCTGCGATGTTTTTCTTCTCTAGGGGATCTTTTTGATAGTCGTAAAGTTCAAGAACCGCCGTGTCGGGAGCAGCCCCGGGAGCCTTCCATTCCACCAAGCGGTAGCGGTCGGTCCGGATCGAGCGGCCGAGCAGAGGATGAGGTGGACCCCGAAAATCGGACCAGCGGATAAGAGATAAAAGCGGTGGTTGGAGGAGATCAAAAAAACTAAAACCAACCATTGAAATGAAAGCCAAACGCAGAAGACACGATGGCGCCTTCAAGGCGCGGGTGGCCCT
>JAPLTG010000018.1:33402-38860 GCA_026398255.1 Verrucomicrobiota bacterium | reverse complement strand
AACAAAAGTTGTTGAATGTAAAAAACTCGCTCAGATACAGGCTTGCCAAACATCACCGTGTTCATGGCATTCATCACCCAATCGGCCCGGACAAAAATCGACTCGCTGAAATAGGAGTGGTTCCGCTGCCTGTCCTTCTTGCAAGACACCTCCCAATCAGAGCGCTTTTGTTCAGCCGCCATTCTTAGGTGGTGAAAAGGCAAAAGGAACGGGCGCCCAAAATCGGAAGGATCGAATCGGTAGAGAATTAAGTCCGTCTTTTTCCGGTAATCAAAAGTCCACCCAATTTCCCCTTGTTTTTTCCCATTTGGGCAAACCGACCATGTTTCGATTGCCAGCTCGGGGATAATCTCCCCATTCCGCCCCCTTGTTCGCCAAAATCTTGAACACCCTTCTGTTCGGGTCTTTAGGTCAATATAGACCTCCCGACCCCCTTTAATAGTTGCAATGTAATCAACCCCAGCGCGATCTTCATCTTCACTTGCAGGCCGCACATCTTCGCACTGCGAGAGCTTCAACTTGATCGCCGAAATATCACTGGCTTGCGCGTCCGGCGTCTTGCTTGCGCTTAAGCAGTTGTCGAAATCGTAAAACATTTTATTGGCCCTCCCCCCATGCCGTCCAACCTTCCCGATTGTGGCGGCTGAACATTTCCAGAAACGGACCCGGTGAACAGGACTCCACAAGGTCGTAAAACTCTACTGGCTTTGAGCTGTGGCCATTAGGCCCGCGCGGTGCAGTGAATAGCGTGCCGACATCCTTGCGCTTTAGCGGTTGGCTTCCCTTCACGGCAAAAAGGATCTGTTCCGTCTGGCCGCGAAAATAGTTCCCCATTCCGAAGCTCGGCTTTGCCCAAGTGATGGCCGTGATATATCGGAATCCCCAGGCTTGGATGAGATCAAATCCCTTCGGCAAGCTCCGGTTTGTGATCCACATATAAAGGTGGCAGTCATCATCCGCCAGCGTGCCGACTGGCAGCGCCATGAGTTGTTCCTTGCTCATGGTGGCGTAGTCCGGCCGCGCGCGCCCCATCTGGTCTTGGTCGCCCTCGTCGCCCCAATCCCACGGCGGGTCAATGACGATGGTGGCAAACTTTGCCTCGGATTTGATTATGTCCTCGGGGGCTTGTGCTTCCGATACTTTGGCGCGGTTTTCTTCGCGGCGGGCTTCTCTCTTGGCTTCTTTTTCGATGCGCCTTATTTGTTGGTATGCAGTCGAAATGCTAACATCCCCCTGCTTGGCTTTCTCCCATAGCTCCGGAGCCTTCTTAATGATCTGCTCCGCCATTCCAACTTGGCCGGTTGAAACCCCTGCCGCTTTGGCAATTTCTTTCTGTGTGTTGATGGGTGGCGCGGATGCCGTTTTATCATTTTCTGATAAAACGGCGGCGTTCTGCTTGAGCGTTTCAACTCGCTTTGCCTTTCCTATCTCCAACAAATCCTTCTTATTCCCAAGCTCCAAATCCAGACGCCAAGCGGTGCTGAGATTTCGGCGGCCCGCTTGATTGTTTCGCATCCAAATCCTTGCATGAGTGCGACTTTCAAATTGAATTTGAACCGTCTCAAATGGCAGTCCGTTCCGTGTGCAAATCTCGTGGCGGTTGTGTCCGTCAATCAAGATGTTGTTCCAAACCACTAACGGATCGCGGCATCCATCGCGCAGGATATTTTCTTCTAACTGCCGCAACTCATCCGCCGCGAGCGGCGGAATGAGTGCTTTAAATTCAGGGTCGATAGTGATTTCCATATTGATCAAAACGGAATCTCATCTGCTTCCGCTGGGGAGGTTTTGGGTGCAGGTTTGGCCGCTGGCGTCTTGGGCGATACCCAGCGCTCGAGCGTGTTGAACCGATGGCCGCTGTCCCCCGGCTCCTCGCCGAGAACGACGCGCGCCGTCTTGCCAACGAATTGCTCGGGCTGAACATCCACTTCCTCCCCTGGCACCACGGCAAAGCCGCAGGCTTCGCGCACTTGGTCAACCTTCCACGCCGCTTTCGCCGTAAAGGTCAAATGCTCGTGGACTTCTGGACCCTCGCCGCCATCGGGCAAGGCCACGCGGCATTTGAGCTTGATCATCTCATTGCCCGCCTGGCTGAGTTTCAGTTCGCCGTGGAAGATTTCAACGGCATATTCCCCTGGCTCGACAAAGTAGGTCTTGCGGGGTTCGGATTGTGTGTATTTTGGCATAAGTTATTTCTTGATTTTGATTTGGCGCAGGGTTGTTATGGGTGCCCCGCATTTCACCGCGGATTCGTCCACCTCCACGCCGGAGTCGGCGCAGAATTGGCGAAAGTTCTTGCCCGACATCTTGCCGCCGAGGGCGAGAATGAGGGTTTCTTTGGAAACATTGGCCGAGGCTTTGGCGATGGCATCGGCCTCGACGAAATCGCGGCCGGCCATGCTCGAGACTTTCCAGCCTGGGATTTCCTCCCCATCGGAGAGCCGCGCCTTGAGGAGTTTAAGGAGCGGATCGGCTAGATGCTTTTCGGCCGCTTTCCAGTTGGCCGCGAACACCGAAAGCTGAACCGGGTCCGCCGCGATCTCCGCGCGGATCTCATCCAGCGCCCGCTCGCCCTTGACCAAAGCCAAAGCCTCGGAGGATTGGCGGACGATGGCGCGGCACCCGTTGAAATTGGCACACCAGCCACAAAATTCATTAGGCGTCGGCTCAGCCGTGCGGCTGGATGCCTCCGCGATAAGGTTGCTCACCGTGGCCTCGGCCTGGTCGCGTGTGAAATCGTAAGTTCTACGCAGTCGCTGATCGACATAGACCACATGCGCCGTCCACGAATCCGCAAAATGCTCTTGCATACAGGCAAGGGCGTAGGCTGCGAGCTGCTGGCGGTAGTTCCGCACTTGGCCGGTCTTGATGTCCGCCACCCACTTGGCGCGAACGCATACCGCGTCAGCCGTTCCCGGTCGGGAAAGCCCCGGCACCTCCATGCCCAAATGCTCCTCCCGCGTTTCCACATGGTAGCCGCCGGAGAGGACGCGCAGTTCATTCGCGCCCCACTCCACCGCCTTCTTGTCCTCGGCAGTCAGTAGGTCGAAGGTCGTGGGATCGTCCACAAAAAGCTCGCGGAGAGCCTTGTCCAACAAAGTGCCACGCTCGGCCGCTGCGCTGGCCCCTGGCGCGCCCGTAAAGAGCGCGCACTCGGCCAGCTTCGGCAGGGAGGATTGGGAGATTTCCTTAATCACGCCGCCACCTCCATCTGTGCGGCTTTCGCCTTGGCGACCAAAGCCTCGGGCCGTGCCACGATCTGCTGGCGGAGTTTCGGAGCCGCGTCACGCCATGTCTGGCCCTCGGTCAGCGAGCCATTGGCGAGAAGGAAAGCGTTGACGATCTCCTCGTTGTCCTCGAGGACGGCCACCGACTCACGGCCGATGATCTCAACCGCAGGCGCCGAGGTTTTGGGTTTCGCCACCGGCTGGAAGAGGTGAGCCACCGCGGACCACTCCATCGGAATCTCGTCCGGCAGTCCCGAGCGGGTCTTGGCGTCGTAAGCCGCCGAGTGAGTCGTGTAGATCACGCGCTCCTTGCCACCGATCCCTTTGGCCTTGCCACCGTCGTTCGTTACCGACTTGGTCTTGAACCGGAAAAACCAGAGTTCATCGGCCCACTCTTTAACGAGCGGCGAGGATTGCTTGGAGAGCTTCAGTTCGTAGCGGTCGTAAGCTGCCAGGATGTCCGGCGGTTCCGTGCGTTGGACTTTCGAGTGAGCGATAACCACCACATTTTTGCCTCCCTCGATGAGTCGATCCAAGGCACCGAGGAACCGGCTCATCTTTTCCGATGTCATCACCCAGCCCTTGCCGAAACCGAAATCCTCCACGCTTTGTTTCTTGTTCGCGGCAAGGAGGTCTTCCACCGCCAACCGCTCCGCCCAATCGGCCGAGTCGATCACCACCGTTCCGTAATCCGTTTTGCCCACCTCGGCGATGCACTCCCCGAGTTGCTTCCACGAGTCCACCGCCACGCGATCCACATCGAGGTGAGCCGTCCCGCCCTCAATGTCTAAGAATAATGGCTTAGGGAACTGAGCCGCAAAGGTGGACTTGCCAACCGATTCCACCCCGTAAATCACGACCCGCTGTGGTCGCTGTTGTTTTCCAGATATAATTTTCATGTCACTCTTTCGTTGTTAGTTTTGCGCGTTGTGTGGGATGCGCGCCCCCCTTGGCTCCTGCCCTCTCAGGCGAAGCGGAAATTCATTCGTTATTCGTGAACGGCGTATCTCATTCGTCCGAAGGTGAGTAAGTCAGGCAGCTCCACCGAAGCTCGGTCTCGGCTCGGAGCGCCGCCGCGAAGCAGTCCACGCAGATCGGCCCGAGGTCTTTGTCCACGAGTGCCGCGATTACGGTCTTGCCCTCGCAGGTGCAGAGGTGGCAAAAGCTCGAGTCCACCGAGGCATTTTCGATGAGGTCCATGGGCCAGCATTTCAGTCTTGGTCATCGAACTCCCGCCACCGACGCTCGCGTTCTTTGCGGCGTTGATCCATGTCGCGGAAGCGGTTCAAAATCGTCTGCTGGCCAGACCAATAGGCCGCGAAAACCGACCCGAGCGTGATCAGGGCCAGAATGAAGCCCTCGAAGGCGCTCATTCGACTTCCTCCCCAGCCGCCGGCCAATTTTCGTAGGTTTCCCAAATCTCGGGGAACGCGACCTTGAGTCTTTGAAAGTTCTCAGGATCAGCCGCCGCCGAGGCGTGAGCCAAAGCCCGCACAAACGCCCCGCCAAAGCGGTGCATGAATTCGATGGCCTTGAGTTCTTGGATCGTCATCGTGCGTCCTCCGGTGGGTTGGGGAACGGCATCCAATGAGTGATGTCAGCCTCGACCCGGCAGGCATTCAGCCAGCGCCAGACGCGGCCATCGTGGAACCCAGCCTCAACATGCCCGTCCTCGGCCGCGACGATGACATCGGTGTCGCTGTCCGGCATTTGCTCCTCCACGGAAAGCCAGCCGCTCATTTGGCGTCCTCCTCGACAGGTTCCATTTCGACGAATGCGAGACGGTTTTTAACGATGGCCATCCCGAGCCCGCTTCGGCGCATGTAAAGCTCAACGGCGTCGGCGACCTTTTTTGCTTGGGCTTCGTCGCCCATGTGCGTGGTAAAAAGACCCAAGGGAGTGAGCCGGTAGGTTTTCTCTTGGCTCATCGTGCCAACCTCCCTGTGAGTGCCAGCAGCAAGACCGGCACGGTGACGATCTGCAAAAACTCGATGGCGTAGCCCAGGCAGCGAAGTGTGGTGTCGGCGTCCATTATTTCGCCCTCCGTTCAAAGACCACCGCGAAAGGCGTGACCTTGTGGTTGCGGTAGAATTTCAGCCGAGCCTCGGCCGGCGTGCTCGCGTGGATGTAGTCGCCAAAGGGTCCGAAAACTCCGTTGGCAGTGCAGAGATAGAGATTCATGGTTGTTTCCTCCTGGTTGCTGTTGCTGTGTTGCGGCGATTGGCGCCACG
>JAPLTG010000018.1:0-33382 GCA_026398255.1 Verrucomicrobiota bacterium | reverse complement strand
CGTCGCCAAAAACTCCCCTTGCCGAATGTGCGGGTAGAGACCGCGCTTGGTCAGCCCGCACTCTTGGCAGGCTTCTTCGATAGACATGAACTCCTGCGAAAAGATCATTTCCGCGCCCTCCGCTTGCTCTTGCGTTCCACCATTTCGCGGACCGCTTGAACGATCACTTTGCTTGGCGTGATGTTTTCGGCCTCCGCTTGCCTTTTGATTGCTTCCCAGAGTTCTGCTGGGAAACAGGCCCCTTGTTTTCTGCTCGTCGCTGTCATGCGGTGCACTTTTTTATTTCGGTGCACTTTTATCAATAAAAAAAGTCAATGGGGTGTTTACCCCATACGAAGATTTTTATTGACATCCGCATGGGGACTAGGTTTGCGGGCGAAAATATTTTTTTGGTGCACCGAAAAAAAGATCGGTTGCAAGTGGTGCACCTTTGCTTTTTATTTCAAAATATGGGCCGCAAAAAAAAGCCAGAGTCAGAAAAAGCCACAAAGCCCGGCGTGTCACTCGACGCCGAATGCCGCGATATTTTGAGCAAGATTCGGCAGTATGAATATGAAGCCGAGCGCACCGACATGGCCCAAGCTCAAGCCATTAGAAAGTGCATCCGCCTAGCTTGGGATTTACACTACGCGGCCAAGTATCTTCCGTTTAGTGAGAGCATCAACCTCAGCCTAGTTGCCGAAACGCCGGGAAATACAGCGCCCCAGGACTCTGCCACGAGTGTCGTCGTCACGCCCGAAACTTCCGATGGTGGACCCTTAACTCGCCCGACAATCCGTTACCCAAAGGGTGGTCGGCGGAGATCCACGACCTGACTTTAAATCTTCCACCAACTCCGCCAATCCGCCCTGCGCGCAGGCACGGCGTAGGTCGAGATGACTAGCTGAATGCTTGTGCCCATCTGGTAAGCCGTGCGGCCGGGGTCGTTGGACTTGCCGAGGTGGTAGGTGGCGAAAGAATGCCGGAGCGAGTTTTCTGGAAATGTCTTCCAAGCCACCGCGCCCTCCCGCCGGAGCCGCTTCACGAGCGCGCGCCGCTCCTTGTAAAATTCCGCCTCCGTGCCGGCCACCAGAGGCCCGCGCTTTCCGTTGAAAAGTTTCATGCGTTTTTTCAACGGCTCCGTCATGTCGACAAGACGCTCGCGGTTCCCTTTCTTTTTCTGCTTCGCCACTTCCGGCCCGATATAAATTTGTCCCCTCTCCACATCCTCCCACCGAAGCCGCAAAATCTCCACCGTCCGCAAGCCCGCGAAGCCACCCAGCAAAATCGAAGCCCGCAGCGTGTCGCTCATCGCCTCGTCTGATAAAAGCGTCACCATTTCCTCGGGAGTCAGGATGTTTCTTTTCGGCGTCGAGTCAGGGCAAACCACCGCCCGCCACGGCGACTTGTCGAGAAGGTCAATTTTCACGCACCAATTAAAAAACATCCGAGCGTAGCGGTAGATCGTCGCCCGCGAAGTCGAGCACCCCTTGATCGTCTTGAACCACTCCAGGCACCGCACCGGCGTCACGCCCTTGAGCGGCCCGCTGAATCCCTCCGCAATCCACCGCGTCACCTTTTCCACTTTCTCCCGATGCGATTTCGAGTAGTCCGAAAACTGCCCGTTAAACATCGCCACCGCCCGAGCCACCGACACGCCCGTCGGCTCCTTCAGCGAATCCGTCCCCTGCTCTTTGAGCTGCTTCACCAACCTGCCGCCCTCGATGGTTGCCTGCGCCTCGTCAGAAAAAAAACGGCGAATTCTAGTCCCCGCTACCGCCGCAGGAATTTCCATTTTCCACGGCGTAGAGGGCCGCGCCGGGTAGAAGGAAACAAAGAATCGCGTTCCCTCGGACAAAAGTCGTGTTGCCATTGCAATTTCATCTGTTGCCCGTGTTGCCCGCGAAATCAACCTTTTAATGTCACAAGCGGTCAAAACGAGTCGAAACAAATCAGAAACGAAAAAGCCCGCAGTGGCTTTGTTTATGCACCTCTGCGGGCTTTCGGTGAAGAAATTACCGGCGGAGGGTCTCGAACCCACACTTCTTTCGAAACGCGATTTTGAGTCGCTTTACAGCTTTTGATTATCAGCTACTTGCAACGCTGTTGCCCGCTGTTGCCCTGTTTCTATCCTACAGGCCGGTAAAAGTTCACATTGAACCGCCTTCCGTTGATTAGAATTTTGGCGACTTTCTTTTCAAGGACGCCACGGCGGACGGCGATGTCTGCGAGCTGCCTTCCCGCTTCGCCTTTAAGTTTCGACTTCGCCGAAATTTCGGCGTTGGTCATCCAGCCTTCCTTTTTGAGTTCGATGGGGTCGCAGACTGCGACCTCCTCAAAGAAGGCGCTCCAGGCTTTTGTTATAGCGGGAGCAGCCACGGGTGGCCGGATTTTCTTTCGCATAGATTCACGGTGAGAGCGGTGTCGCAGTAGTGGCCGTAGGCGAAGCCTTGGGACCATGCAAGGGTTGCGCGGCGGGTGCTGGCGTATTCCATGTCGAATCGGGCGAGCATGCCGGTGCAGTGGCCTGTTGACCCATCGAGGGTGCGGGCGCGTTCGCTGCCGACTCGGTGCAAATGCGCCATCACGATATCGCTCCCAAAAGCCTCGGCGTGGTCGCGGATGGCTTGGACATTGAACATGTAGCCATGAAGGAATTTCGTTCCTCCGAGTTCGGCGTAGCTGCGGATGTGGTATGGGTAGAGGCGCGCCTTGAGTTTCTTGGCGGTCTCCTCGATGGCTTGTATGGTGAGCGTGGAGGCGTGTGCTGCAAGCGCATTTGGCGAGGCGGCGAGCTTGTAGAGTCGGGCTTCGTGGTTGCCGAAAAGGATGTGCTGTGGCCGGAGTTCGTGCAGGAAATCAATTCCTGCGCTGAGGTCATCGCTCACACTGGCAGCTCGGTCGCTTGAGTTCGGATCGCTGACGGCACCGGAGCGAAAGGCTGCGAGGTCGAGAAAATCGCCGAGGTGGAATGTGGTGTCGGGCTTCCATCGTTCCTTGAATGTCAGCACGGCCTTTCGTGCTTCTGGGTCGATTTGGTCTCCATGCGAGCACCCGACAGCCATCCATTTTTTCCATTTCTTGATTGGTGTCATGGCAGGTCGGGGATTTCGTTGTCTTTTCTTAGTTCCCAAATGTAGGAGCGGACTTTTTCGAGGGTGTGATCGCACCCTTTTTGCGTGACGCCTTCATCGTCTCGCCACTCGCGGAACTCTCCGGCGCCATGTTTAAGGAATGAGCGGATTTCGTTAAGGAGGTCATCCAGTATTAAAACGGTGTCCATGCCTTTTACGGCGCAGATGTGTTCGGTTCGTTCGTCGGGCAGGGTGAACTCCAGCGTGGCTTTCATTCGACTTCCTCCTCGTCGTCCTCTTCCTCTTGGATTGGCCAGAGGATTTCGTCTGCTTCGCGGCAGAGGGCTCGGGCCGCGTAATCGTTCCCGAACTTGAAGTCCATATAGAAGGTCTCGCCCTCGTCCTCCCACGAGACGATGCACAGGGCGACATCGAAATGCTCGGCGAGGAGCGCGCGGGCTTGGAGCATGACGGCCTCGCGGTCTTTGGGCGGGGCGATTTTTTTTGCCATAATTAGAGCACCCGGTTGAGGGCGGCGATCAGCGCGGCGTGGGCGGCTGGAGAGCAATCGTCTTTGCGGCCGGGGGAGACATCGGCGTGGCGGATGATGTTGGAAAGGGGAATGTGGTATTCGTCGAGTATCGGGAGGAGGTATTCCACCGCGCTTAGGATGGCGTCGTCGCTGAGTGGGACTTGATAGGTGTCGCCTTCCCACGCGAGGCCGATGGCGAAGGAGTTGGCGTCTTTTCGGCCTTGCCAGCTTGAGACGCCGGCGTGCCATGTGCGTTGGCTGGGCGTGGCGAGCACGGTGCGCTTGCCGTTTCTGGCGATGAGGCAGTGGTAGCTGACTTTGCTAATCGGGTCCATGCACCACGAGACCGAGCCAGCGTAAGCGCCGGAGCTGTGGTGAAGGACGATGTGGGTGGGCTTGATGACGCGGCCGGCCGAGACATTGGGTGTTTTCCGGTTGGTCTGCGGGTAGTAGCGGACGGGTGAAGATGCCGTCGGGGACGACGGCGTTCCTAGGGACTTTGACTTCTCCGGTGCTGGTGCTGGCGCGGCGGGGGGCTGGGCCATGGGGAACATGCGGCGCAGGAAGTCGAGGAAATTCATTTGTCTTTGAGGGCGGGCAGGGATTGCTGGTATTGGCCGAGGGCGTGCCATAGGTCGCGGTTGGCAGCTTCGCCTTCGCTGAGGCGCGGCTCGAAGCGGACCGTGGCGCGGATGTGGAGAGTGCCAGCCTCGCCGATGCGGTCACCGAAGGGCGGCATGGGAACGGCCACGCAGGAGGTGAGGAAGGCGAGAGCCAAGAACAGCCAGCCGAGGATCATCAACACGGCGGCGACTTGCTTCGGATTCATTTTCCTTTTCGGAAAATGTTGATGACGCCGACCAGCGAAAGCCCGGCGGCCACGATGGCTTCCTGATGCTCGGGCTCGAGCTTTAGACCGACAGCGGTGCAGATTAAGATTACACCACGCCATGTGGAGTTTTCCGCAAGCCGGTCGAGGATGTAGAGGAGTGCTTTCATCTCCCTTAGCCGCATGTCAAAGCCTCACGGGCGATTGGCTAAGATTTGCTCGATGCGCTTGGTGCGTTCGTCGATGCGGGCCAAGGTCTCTGCGCGGTCGGCGGCGGTGGCTTCGATCTTTTGCAGGCGGGCTTCCTGCTTTTCGTTTTCGACCTCCACGCGGCTGACTTTCTCGGGCAGAATCCACCAGGCTTGCGAAATCGAGAAGACCGTGGCGACAAGCGCCAGCGCGGCTATTGCCTCGCTGACGCTCAGTCTGACTCCGGGTCTGCTTTTTACTTGCTCGAAGCTCATGAGTTTGCCTGAGCGAGAAGCGTGCCGACGATGTTTGTTGTGGCCACTTGCGAAAGTCGATCCGTGTTCAAAAGGTCCGTTTTGCCTTTTATCGAATCGAGCTTGGACGCTTCGCTTGCTGCCATGCGGCTGGAGATGGCGGCGTCCAGATTTGCAAGTTTCGAGCTGCTTGAATCCATCTCCTGCCTGATCTCGGCGGCCGTCGGTCCGCTCGATGTGGTGAGCGTGCGGCTGGAGTGCGACCAGATGTCCGAAGGTGTGACGCTTGCCGGTGCGTTGGTCAGGTTGGTGACGGTCGCAAGCGTGCCGCTCGGCGAGAGTCTCGAAGACACCGAGGCATCCAGACGCCCAAGCTCAACTCCGAGTTCAGTTCGCACGGCTCCTGCCACTGCCGAGGCTGATGGTGCCGAGGTTGTCGGGATGTTGTCCAGTTTGCCTCCGGTGCGCTCGAGGTCGGCGCGGACGGCGGCGACCAGTGAGACTTCGGAGAGGTTCGTGTTTCCGATTGCGCCGACGATGGCGTTCAGCACTGCTTGGCCGTCGGCTTCGTTGAGGAGTGAGCCTTCGACGGCTGTGGCGATTTCGGCGGCAGTTGGAACCGTTGGCGCATTGGTGAGCGTGGTGGCTGTATCTGTGAGCGTGACGCGGGCAAGCGTGCCGCTCGGCGAGAGGCGGCTTGATACGGTTGTGTCCAGGTTGTCCAAATTCCCTGCCCGGGCGCTGGTGAGTCCCTGCGCGGTGAGGGCGCTTTGGACATTGGCCTGCGTGAGGATTGCCGTGCCGGTGGTGTTATCAACGGGCACGCCAAAACTGACGCTTCCGGCGGCTGGAACTGCGCATGAGCCCGTGAGGTTGCCGCCTCCATAAACGACTCCGCTGCGGACGTTGGCGGCGATGGGGTTGCCGAATGTGCCGAAGTCGCTGCCGAACTCGGTGAAATACGAGTCGGTTGTTCCTGCGAGAGCGTAGCGTGTCTGGCCGAGAGTTGGGGCTGTGCCGAGTCGCCATTTGGCTCCGTTGACGGCCTTCCAGCCGCTCCAGTGGTCGAGGAAATCGCCGCTCAAGCGGACATCGGCGGAGGTGTTGGCGATACCGACGGCGTTGGTAAATGCGGAGGCGGTGAAGGTGGAGTTCGTGACGGTGACGCTGCCAGTCGAGGCGTTGTTCAGCGCGGGGGCGCTGGCGACACCGCCTGTGAATGTGCAGGAGCCGGTGACATTCACCGTTCCTGTCGAGGCGTTGTGCAGGGCGCTGGCGACACCGCTACCGCTGGTGAATGTGCAGGAGGCGAGATCGCTGTTGGCCGTAGTATTAACTCCATGCGCTCCCGTTGCACTCCCGCTGACCACGCGCAGGCCAGAAAGCGTGAGCGTGCCGCTGGTGGCGGTGACATTGAGGCAGGTCGTCGTGCCAGCGCGTAGGTCGGCTGTCATGGCGCGGACGGTGGACATCGTGAAGACGCCGCCGCCTGTGGTCGCTCCTGCGGCGGTATTTGTGGCCGTGGTGAGCGTAGCGAGGGCGCGGGCCGTGCCGAGGTTTCCAGCGGTGCCGGTGCCGGTAGATTGGAAGACGGTGCCGGTGGTGTTGCTGGCTGCCCCGATGGCCGTCCAGTTTTGCCCGCCGACATTGACGATCTCATACCACTGACCGCTGACGAGCGAGCCGGTGTTGACGATGGGGTTGTTGGCTCCTCCGATGGTCACATCGGTGTCGAGCGTCACATTGAATCCATTCGCGTAAACGGTGTCGCCGTTGCCGGGGACAACGCCGCCGTTCCATGTGCTGGTCGCCGACCAGTTGCCGTTTGCGATAGCGCGTGCGTTGGCCATTTTAGAGTCCTTTCGCTTCGATGAATTGCTGGAGGATGGCTTGGATGGCGGAGACGGCGGCGAGGGTCTGCTCGTCGGCTACGGCGAGGGTGCCGAGGCGGATGGATTTCGCGTGCGCGGGGGCGGTCTCGACTTGGCCGTCGGCGATGCGGAGCGGTGTGAGGTTGCAGACGACGCTGGCCTCGGGCTGGCCCTCTGCGTCGTAGGTTCCGCTGATGATGAGATTCAGCGCATAGCGGTCGTATTGTTTGCCTTCGATGGTGGATGGTGCGGATGCGTTCATGGATTTTGGATTTTAGGGTTTAAGAAAATTGGAGTGAGCTGCGAGAATTCCACGAGCCTGTTGCCGAGGCTTCGGTGGAGGAGTTGCCGTCTGCGGAAAATTGAGTTCGGGAGATTTCCCAGTCTGCGGCGTCGTAGATGGAGCCGGTGGACGGCACATCCGAATACAAAAGATATCCGAGGTAGGTGGTGTCTCCTGCGGAGTCGAAAACGAACACGCGGTCGGGGGCTTCGCCTGCTCCGGCGAGCTTGTAGATTTCGCCTGTTGCGGGATTGCGCGAGTAAAGGCGGCGGTCGGCGTGGTTTATGGCGATCTCGCCGAGGGCGAGAGTGGGCGGAACTGCTCCGCTCTGGACCGACTTTTTGGGAATGATTGTGGGATTTGGCATTGGCCTTTTTTTATTCAGCGGATTTTTTAGGCTCCCCCGCTTGGCGAGGCGGCATGGGCCGCCCCGCCGGGGAGTGGGTTGGACTAGTAAACTCCGCCGTCGATGGTCGTCTCGAGCGCGCTGATGCGGGTCTCGTGGTCGGCGACATCGGCCTCGACTGCGTCCAGGCGGCTGTCGGCGCTGGCGTTTTCGAGGGTGGTGATGCGGTTGCTGAGGCTGGTGTCGGCTGTGGAGCGGGTGGATGCCTCGGCGTCGATGTTGTTTTGAAGAGTCGTGTCGGCATTCGCGCGGCTGGTCGCTTCGGCCGAGACGGCGGCGATGCGCGCGGTCTCTTCGGCTGCGATGTCGGCTGCGTTGTCGATGATGTCTTGCTCAGCGGCAGAGACACGGGTCGTTAGCGCGGTTGCGGCTGTCTCCACGCCATCGATGCGGAGACCGAGGGCGGTGTCGGCCGATTGGCGTGCGCTGGTCTCGTCGGCGATGTCGTCATTGATCGAGAGGACGGCGGACGCAAGGGCATTGTCGTTCGTCAAATCAACCGAATTGATCAGATCTACGATTTCTTTAAAATTATCGGCATCCGCTGTGGAGGCGGAAAGGATCGCATCGATGCGGCCTTTTTCAGTCGTGATTTTGCCGTCCAAAACGAGGTCGGCTGCTTCGCGGGCGCTCTGCTCTGCCGAAACAGCGGCGATGCGTGCTGTCTCTTCTGCAGAAATATCGGCGGCGAGATCGCTCTCGGCACCTTGGGCGCGGCTGATTTCGCTGTTGAGGCTCGAGGTCAGAGTCGAGTCGCCGGACTCACGAAGAGCGGCTTCGGCTGCGACGGCAGAGTCAACGAAGGTTTTCTTCGCGTAGCTCTCACCGGAGAGGTCGAAAACGCCTTCCTCGGTTCCGATGAAAAGTTTTTTGTTCAGTTTGTCGAAGCCCAACTCTGCGAGCTGGAGCGACACTGGGGAGCCTGTGCCCCGTTTTACTTTGATGATTTGTGGCATGGTGGTGGTGGGTTAGTGGTTGGTGTTCGTGGGTGGGGTGAGTGTCAAAAACCGCCGCCATCGATGACGGAAATGAGGCTGGCGTAAGCGTTCGTGGAGGGGCTCCAGCGGTAGGGCATGCCCTCGTCGAGGGCCATGTAGAGGCGGTCTGGTTTCCCGATGGATGGGAAATTTGAACGCGATGGATATTCGACGACGACGGGCGGGAGGCTGAGGTCGAAGGACGACAGGTCCAGCGTCTGCGTAATGTTGCTCTCGGTGATTGTCGTCATTGGAAGGAGAGGCTTTCCCGGTTAGCCCACGAGCCGATGGCCGAGGCGGTTGAAAGGACGCGGCCGGCGGCATTGAGCGTGGTGCGGCGGATTGTCCAGGTGGTGGCGGTCTCTGGCAGTGCTGGCGCGGCGGGGCGGTTGGCGTTTAGCAAGCGGCCGCTGTAGGTGGTGAGGCCGTTGACGCTTTGGGCGAAGGCGTAGAGGTAGAGCGTAGGGTCGAGCGGGCGCTGGACGCTGCGGAGGCCGAGGGCGGTGAAGACGATCTGCTGATTTGCGGAGGGGTAGCCGTCGAATATGATCTTCCCGGTGGCAAAGTTGACCATGTAGTCGGTGCCGGGGTTTTGAGTGACGCCGTTCAACGAGACGAGCACATGCGATGGGTCGGCACTGGCAAGGCCGTTCACGGAGTAGGTGTCGGTCAATCCGTCCGCGATGTGTGTGGTCGTGGTAATTGAAAGGCCGGGGGCTGCGGCGACGATGAAGTCGGAGAGGCCGATGATGTTTGTGGCTTCGAGCGGCGTGATTTTTTCTACGAGGTCGGCATTGGCCACGCCGTTGCGGAACCAGTATTCGACGACCTGCCCGGCGTTTTCGATGCCGACCGTGAGGCCTTTGTAGCGCAGGGTGCTGCCGATGTCGGCGAGCGCGGCGGCGGTGCTTGCGTAGGGGCCAAACTTGGCGTCTACGGGCTTGTTGCCGCCGACTACGATTCCGGCTGAGAGTTCGATTCCAGAGAGCGGCATCAGGTGTTCCTCAGTTCGATGGTTGCGTTGGAGTTGGTGAGCGCGCCGGTGCTCGTGTGGATGCGGTAGCTCTGGCTCCAGAGGGCGGTGGTGACGGTCTGGGTGGCGACGGGTGAGAAGACGACGGTGATCGCGCCGTTATCCAGCGCGGTGACATGGTAGCGGGTCTTTGTGGTGCTGGTGGCTGGGTAGGCCACGGCGAGGTATTCGGCGCTCGGGGCGTAGGGGATGGAGAGCGTGCCGGTGCTGGCGGCGATGACTTTGGTGGCGGTGCCGTTTTGGATGGCTGTGACCATCGCAGAGGCGCTGATTGGCGATGCGCTCTTGAGGTAGTAGTATGGGTGGACGCCTGTGATGGCTGGCGAGCTGGTGCTGTCGGTGAGGCTCCCGGCAGCGCGGGAGGCGGCGAGGTTTGATCCGGCGACGCCTTTGTTGTCGGTGTATGTGCCGGTGCCTGCGGCGTGGGTGGCTGTGACGGCCCAGTTGTTTGATCCGCTGACGACGGCGGTGGTGATGGCGAGGGTGTTGCCTGCCTGCGCGGTGCTGCTGATTCCGGTGCCGGTGAAGGTGTAGCCTGTGGCGTCGCCGACAAGGGGATTGGCATTTGCGGAGCCGCTGCCGTTCGTGATCGTGCCGCGCGCAAATGTGGCGGTGAGTGTGCGGGACACGGAGGTGCCGATCTCGAGCGTGCCGCTGGTGCCGCTCACGGCGAGGTCGAGGGATTTTGCGGAGCCGACGCTGGCGAGTATGGTGGGGAAAAGGATGTCGTCGAGGACTTGCACGAGGCTCTTGGCTTTCCACGCGCTGGCGGGTGCTGCGGGAGCGCCGCCGACTGAGACGGAGACGACGCCATCGGCGATGGCGGTGTTGTAGGCTGTGGCGAGGGAGTTGCCGGTGATGGAGAGGCCGGAGTTTGAAGGGGTGGTGGGAGCGGGAGCAGCGGCGACGACGGCGCTGGTGAAGTCGGTGATCTGGCTGGCCGTGTGGGTGTGCGCGGACGGCGCAAAGGTTGCGGGCTTGCCTGTGAGGCTGCTCCAATCGACAGGTGGCGAGACTGCCACGACGGCATCGGCGAAATCGGTGATGTCCGCAGCGGTGTGCGTGTGGATCGTGTCGGCTTTTGATAGATCGACCCAGAGCTTGAAAGCTGGCGAGGCGGCGGGATCGAATTCGGCCCAATAGCTGGTGCCTGGGGGATAGCCCGGATTTGGTTCGCCGATGCGGACATAGAGCGCGCCGTTGAAGTTGACAACTTGGCCAGGGTAGTAGTCACCGCCGTTGTCGTAGGCACCGCGATAGTCCACGGGCTCAGGTTGGAGGGCGGTGTCGGCCTTGGCGCCTTGGGCGGCGGTGGCTTTGCCTGCGAGGGCGTCGGTGAGGCCGGTGACTTCGGAGATCGCGTGGGTGTGCGCGGAGGGGGCGAAGGTTGCGGGCTTGCCGGTGAGGCTCGACCAATCGACGGGAGGCGAGACGGCGACGACGGCAGAGGCGAAATCGGTGATCTGGCTGGCCGTGTGGGTGTGGGTGTCGAGTTGGGTCTGAAGGGTGCCGATGCTGGCGGCGGCTTCGGCGACAGAGTCGAGCGCGGCGGGGTCCAGATTGGCGGTGAGATGGTCGATCCGTGCATCCAGCGCGGTGTCGGCGGCTTCGAGGTCTGCGAGGTTTTGGATGAGGCCGGTGACTTCGCTCGTGGGGTGCGCGTGGCTTGAGGGCGGGAAGACTGAGGGCTTGCCGGTGATGCTGTCCCAATCGGTGGCGAGCGGGGTGACGACTCCGGCATCGTCGATCGTGGCGAAGTCGCCATTGGGCAGGAGGTAGAGACGGCGGCCGTGGTCGGGCTTTTGCGGAGCCTGCTGGTCGATGCCAAAATTGATGAAGCGGACGAGTTGCTGGCTCATGGCGTGGGTGCTGGCATGAATCCGATTCCGGCGGAGGAGTTAAATGCCGAGATGGCTTGAACGGTCCTGAGCGGCGTCATCCACTTTGCGTTGTCCGTTCCGGCTTCCGCTTCGGTCTGCGTGGCTTTGCCGTCGGGGATTGCGGCGGGGGTGCCCTCGTCGCCGGTGATCACTGCGTTCTGGAGTTCGACGGCGAGGGTGGCGGTGCGGTGGGCGGTGCCTGGGGCGCCCCACTTGATTTCGAGGAGGGCGCTGACGGTGGCGGGGTTGGAAGAGAACGCGGCCTCGACCGGCAATGTATTTAGATCAAGGTTGGTCTGGCCGGGGGCCGCGTAAGCTAGGAAATTGGAGTCTGAGAATTTGGCCTTGAGGCCGACGGCGGCGGTCGTGCCAACGGGGGGCGTGGCGACGGCTCCGTTTTCCACATAGACGACTTCGATGGGGAGCGTGTCGCGGCGCTTGAGGACGAGGCGGTCGAGCGCGACATTGCTCGCGGCGCTTTTCACGAAGCGCCGGTTTTTGAGATCGAGAAAGAGTTTCATGCCGCTACGCGAGCGGCTGGTGTCAAATCACTCGGGCTTCCGAGTGGCTTCGGGAGCGGCTGAGACGGCTTTCCACTTGCCGATCGGACAGGATTCGGTGGCCATGCGGAGCTTGGCCCAGGTCGAGCACCCGCATTTGCGGCAGCGTCCGGTGGCGTTCAGCGCGGCGGCGTCCCATTCGGGACAGGCGCGGCAGGTCGCTTCGCGGGTGGCGAGGGCTTTGGGTGATGTTGTGGCAAATCCTGCGCGAGCGAAGCGGTGCGCGGCAGAGCCGAAGTTCGAGAGCATTTCGCGGGCGGTTGGTAGTGGATGGCTCAGCGTCTCAGACACAGGGCGGAGGTGCGCAATCATAGCAGGGACATGGCTATCCAATTCGGATTGTGGGACGCGCAGAATATGGAAAGCTGGTGTTGCCGTAAGGTATTCCAATGCTCGGGCGCGGACTCGTTCAATGTTGGCGGCTAATGTTTCAGGATCGGGCTGAAACTTTGCGCCGCGAGCAAAATTGAGCTTTCTCAAACTAATTGCCGACTCCATTGGGTAACGATCCATCCAGATGACAAAAAACTCTCTTCCATTTGCGGGCAGTTTTTCCAAGTGATGCGGGAGTGGCATCTTGAAAGTTAGTCCATCGAGTGAGTCGAGCACCTTGTCAGCACTTCCATTCATGCAAGCTGCCATGATTTGCGGAGCCTCGAAATATCCTTGCGGGTTAAACTCGTCGAAGTGCTCGCCTTGGTAAAAGATCGGGATTCCTGAATCGCGTAATAATCGCATTGCGGCAGAAGTTCCAGAGCGCGGAAACCCTGCGACTATTCCGTGGCGAGTCATGGCTGAGGAGGCCATGACGCCCCATCAAGAACCAATTTATACAATGGCTCTCCACAAAGGTCTCCAGATTGCTTATAATCTTTGGTTACAGCATTAGGGATACCGCCATCATTTGGGCATTCAATTTCTGTCCTTAAATATGTAGCTCCGTTACTTTGATTCAGAAAATATGTAGGCGCGATCTGTGGATTGTTAGGTATCCAAGCGGTATAGAACCAATACAGAGACAGGTATTCTGTATTTTGGTTATAGTAAGTAACTGGATACGTTATTCCACTTCCAGGTGGGCCATCTACAATGCAAGTAAATGGGCCAGTTGTAGAAACAATATATTTATAAGCCCCTCCTTGGCTTCCCACATTATTTTGATTCTCAAGTGCTCCAAAAATCTCTTCCCTATCCTCTGTTGGATTTTGGAATGAATACTCATAAAGTTGAATTACAGGAACTATTGTTCCTATGCCTTGAGTCGCTGAGATGTTTGTTGTGAACCCGTAGCGTATAGCATTAAATTGCGCTTCAGTGATAGGGCACCAACAACACGCGCAATTCACAGCGCGGAGGCCGCCGTCGGTCTTGATTTTGATGGCTCCGGAGGATGTGCGGCCGAGGGTCATCTTAACACTCCTCCGTGGCGAGCCAATCCACCGCGCCATCCACCGCGCCGAGAATCCAAGTGCCCGAACTTGGCGGCTGCGAAAATGGGGCGTATTCTTTTCCGTTCCAGTAAAGAAATTGGCCTTGGTTATTGCCGGCAAGGATTTTTAATTTGCGAGTCGGCAAACCGCCGGGGCCGGTGCTGGCTTCGACCATGCCGTCGGGCGTGTCGAGTGCGCAGTAGACAAAATTTTTTTGCAGGTCGGCGGCCTTGATCTGAGTGGGATAGCCTCCGGCTTCTTTGCTCTTGCCCGTGAGCTTTGTAAAATCGACGGGGATGCTGAGACTCATGGCGGCGTGGGAGGGGTTAAATCCTGCATGCCGGTGTTGTTTACATAAAGATACAACTTGCCGACAGCTTCGTAAGAATAAACGATTTCCTGAATGTCGCCGTAATCGGTGGCTTGGTAGTCTGTCATGATCCACGCTAAGCCGTAGGGGTCGGCGGCGAATGGCCTTTGCATCACTTGAATGGTCGCGCCACCGCTCGGGATCGACGGGGTGTAGGTCGAACTGCTGGATTGAACCAAGGACTTCGTTACCTTTTCGGCGAGATAGATAAAGCTGAATGTTTCTCGAAATAAATAAGGCACCTGTATTGTGCCCGGGCCATCTGGAGTATCTATTTCTACGGTCTTTAGCTTCACCGTTTCTTTAATCGCCTCGCCGGTTTTTAGAATTTTTGACGGGAAGACCCTGCTTGCAATGTTACTGCTTCCAGAACCTGCAGATGTGTAGATGTTTACTACCGCTTCTGAAAAACCCGCGTCGTTTATTCTGATCTCGGGTTTTGGGAAAACATTACCATTCAATGATGGGCCGTTGTTTTGTTTTTGCGGATGAATGTAAAGGCGCGTCGTTTTTATTAAACCGGACGGATATTCTGTGATCGTTTCGTTTGGTTGTAGATACCACCCGTCACTCGTGGCCCCGGATGTGGAGGAATAAACTTGGGTCGGCATAATTTAAACGAGGGCGGCGACGGGGAGGCGGGGTTCGATTTTTTCGACGAGCTTGAAAATGTCCTCTACAAGCTTCTCAAGGCCTTGCTTGCCGGAAGATTTTTCGGATTTCGTGGGGGTTGGAGATCCGTCTTGGCCGGGCTTGTCCACTCCGGCGCGGCGGTCGGCGAGTTCGTCTTTCAGAGAGCCCTTGGCTTTCATCGCCTCGAGTCCAGAGGCGGGCTTGGCGGTTTTGGAAAAGTCGTTGTAGACGCCATCCTCGCGGGCGGAGCGAATGCGCTCGCGGAAGCCGCTCGAGCTTTCGCCGAGGCCTTGGTTGAGGCCGTAGTCCTTGCCGATGTCGGCGATGTTGCGGCGGTCGCGGCTTTTGCCTGTGCCAGTGATGGCGGCTTGGGATTCGTTTTCGGCGATCTTCCCGGCGGTCTTGCGCGCACCTTCAAAGTCTCCCCGGGCGACCTGGTCCTGGGCGCGCTTGGCGAGCTTGCCGCCTTTGTCGATGCCCTCTTTGCCCTCGGCGTCGGCGATGGATTTCATGAGCTTCGCCGACTCGCTCATGTCGTCTTTGATTTTTTTGGAGGAGCCTTCGGCTTTGTTGAAACTGCCAGCGAGGGCGGCCGCCTCGGCGGCGGCGGCGGAGGTGTTGTCTTTTGCTTTCCCTGCTTCGGCGGTCGATTTCTCGAAATCTTCGCGGAGCTTGGTGCCGACGGCTTTGACCTCGCCGAATTTCTCGGCGGCGGCCGTGGCGGTTTCATTCGCCCCAAAGAAGTCCTGATCGCTCTTTCCGAGGGTGCCCACGAGTTTGTCGAACTCATCCTTGGCGCGGATCGAGCCGTCCACGATCTTGTTGCCGTATTCCTCCGAAGCTGCGCCGAGACCGGCGCTGATCTTGTCGAGCGCGCTGCCACCGGCTTTGTCGAACGAGGTCTGGAAGGTGTCGCCGCCGTTGTTCATCACGGCCGCCAGCGCACTGTCGAGCTTGCCGCTCACGAATCCGATGGGGTCGGACATCGCGGCTTGGAAATCCTTGGCGACCGCATTCATCACTCCCGAGAATTTGGTCGCGAAAAAATCGGCCACATTGCCGGTCGCCGCCCCGAGCCATGTCTCGAAGGCTTTGATCACGCTGTTTATTCCATCGAGGAGGGCTTTTGCGCCATCCACAAAGACCTTGAGGAGCGTGTTGCCGAGCACGCCGGAGATCACGCCAGGGAGATCGGATGAGAAAAACGCCTTGGCGAACCGGCCCGCGTCGATCAGGGCGTTGAGGTAGTTGTTGCCCGCGATTTTCACCCCGGCGAGGAGGCCGAGGCCGATCGCCTCAATCGCAGGCATCGGGGCCTTGAAAGCGCCGACGAGGAAATCCGCCACGCTCATGACTTGCTTCATGAGGGATTGGCCGAAACTGGCGGCATCGACGCCGGATAGGGAGGCCACGAAAGCATTGAGCGCGGGGAGCGCGTCCTCGAGGAAGCCAGCGGCGAACTCCATGGTTTTCGCCTGGATCGCCTTGTAGTTGTCGCCCAGGTCGTCGAGCGCCTTGGCCGTTCGGTCCATCACGCCAGGCATCGAGCCGAGTTGGCCCTTCGCGGTTTCGAGTTCGTTGGAAAAATTATTGAGGAGAGGGAGGAGTTCGCCGCCGGATTTGCCGAAGACTTCCATCGAAGCGCGGGCGCGCTGGGCGGGATCGGAAATTCCGGCGATCTTTTGGGCGAAGACTTGGAGCTGCTCGGTGGGAGTTTTTCCCGCCAGGTCGCTCATCGAGATGCCGAGCGCCTGCATCGTGGAGGTCTGCTCGGCACCACCGGCAGCGGCCTCGGCCATGAATTTCTGCAACTTGTTAATCGTGGAGCCGACCTTGTCCGCACCGACATCGGAGTTTTCAAAAGCGCGCTGGAGCACCATCAGGCTGCCCGCCGTTTCGCCGGTGCGTGAGGAAAGATCCGTGAGCTTGCCGCCGAGATCGATGGCTTTGCCAAATCCATCCACCACCGCGCGGGCGGCGGCGGTCGCACCCTCGACCGCCATCATGCCTGCCTTCACGGCGGCACCGGCCACGCCAGCGGCGAGGCCGATCTTGCCGAAAGAAAGGTCGAAGCCTTTGGAGGCTCCTTGCGCAGCGTTCTGTGTGGCCCCGAGTTCCTTTTTGAGTTTCTCGATCGTGGACCCGAGGTTGAGGTCTTTGGCGGCGAATGTGACTGTTGCGTCGGCCATAAAATTACGCGGCGGCTTTCATTTGTTTGCGCTCGTAGCGGAGCATACTGAGGACTTGTTTCACCATGTTTTGCTTCACCATGGCCACGGCGGCGGCGCGGGTGTTTTCCGGACAAACCTTGTCGGCATACCGGCAGGTGTTCGTAAGCGTGATGCTAGGGTTGTCGGCCTTGTCGGCATTGTCTTGAATGTAGCCGAAGCCGAAATCTCCGAGGTGCCGTGTGACCCAGCGGGGAATGCCTCGCGTGGGGCTACCTGTCACTGCGCCTTTCAGTTGCTTGGCGCAAGCCGCCCAGCCGGACTTGGCCAGCCCGACTTTGGCTTGAACGCTGGCCACATATTCGCTGAGCACCTCGGGCGGAACGAAGTATTTATCTATAAACTTCCACCGTCCAATGTCGCGCGTGCCGCTGCCAGCAGATGACATTTTACCGTTAGTAAAAGCCTTTTTGTGTAGGAGCCTTAAAGAGCCCTTTGTAGCAAAACGACGGAAATGCGCTTTGTCTGTGCCGTAAACCGTGCCGTCCTTTTTTATGAAAAGCCGAATGTTTCCACTAGGGTAGTCCTCTGCGTTTTCAGCCATAAAATCAGTAATCGGAGCAAAAAGGCCGTATCGTGCTTTGCCCCCTAGTAAGTCTCTTGCAATGGCTCCTTCGGCGACTTTCTTCACGGAGTCATTCTTGCCGTAAGGCTGGGTGCGGTGTGCAAGCTCCACGGCCAGCAAACGCGCATTGATGCGCAGGACTTCGGGCATCGTTTTCTGACGCGCCTTGGCATAGAATTCAAAGAATTCCTCCATGCCTGTTTTTTCGAGTGTGACGCTGGCTCCCATTATAGTTTTCGGAAAACGCTTTCTATGGCTGCGAGTGAGTCAAAAACCGCCGCCGGATCGTCGCGAAGATAAACGCGAGGAATGCCACGGCTGAATGAATCGGCGTCCAGGATTTGCAGCCCGGCAGCATACGGGACTTCCCACATGCACTCGTGGAAGCCCCAGCCGGTGACGCTTGCGAGTCGATAGACATAGGAAGCGAGCCAGTTGGGGCTTGCTACTTTCCCCCGCTCGAGCCGGTAGGCGCGGAGGCGTGCTGCGCGCGGGTTTCGGAGGCGTTCACTTTGTCCCACGCGGCGGAGACCAGGCGGGAGAGTTCGTTTTGTTCCTCGAGGTCGGCGATGTTTTCAATCTGCCATTTGCGGACGGCTTTGTTGAAGGCGACGGGGTCGGAATCCACGGCGAGGACATCGTCGAGAGGTGCGGTGTGGACGAATGCGAAGGCGGCGACGAACCAGAACTCATCGCGCTTCTCGAGCATGTTGGATCGGATGATGCTAATGGTGCCGGGGACGCAGGGGCGGAGCTTGAATTTTCCCGAGGTGCGGGTGCCTTCGCGCATTCCGGCCTCGCGGAGGGCTTCGTCGTCGGTTTCGAGGTCTTGGGTTTCTTTCGTTTTTTTCATGGTTTGTCGTTGGGTGTGTTGGAGGTGCCGACGAGGGCGTCGGCGTTCCTGGGTTAGATGAATTTTGCGAATCGGGCTTTGTCCTCGGCCGTGGCGTTTTCGGAGATGGAAATGATTTTGCCATTTCGCTCGAAGACGATCTGGCGGGGGGTTTGCTTGACGACGCTGACCAGCTCGTCGCGGTTTTTGAGCACGGCCATCATGTAGGACACGGGGGAGTCGGGCTGTGCGGTGACGAATTCCTCGCCTTTGGCGAAGGAGCGCATGACATCATCGGCACGCTGGCCGGTCGGTGAATCGGCGAGGAAGTGGAAGACGGTGCTCTCGTCGCCGGATTCGCGCTTGATGCGGGTCGCGGGGCGGGCTGGATTCTCGAACTCAAAGCCAAGAGTCGCCAAGATGGCGGCGAGCTTCAGGTCGCGGGTGGAAAAGACGGCTTTCATTTGTCGTGGGATTTCTCGTGGGGTGCCCTGCCGGGGAGCCGCGTGGCGACTGCCCCGGCGGGCGGCGTTGGGGAATTAGGAAGCGGTCATCGTGGCCGAGTAGCTGCGGGCGGTGAGGCTCACGGTCTCGAACTGTTCAGCTGCGAAGTTGGTTGTGAGTCCAGTGACGATGGTCGTAGAGCCAAGCGTGACGCTCGCGGGCATCGTGACCGAAAGCGTGTCGCCCACATCGGCGCTGAATGAGCCGGTGCGCATGCCTTCGATGCTGATTTCTTTGATGACTTCGGAGACTGCCACCGCGACCACGCTACCCTGGTCATCCTTCACCTCGGAAAGTGACGCGGTGTCGTTGACGGAGAAGCTGGTGACGATGAGGCCCGAGACATCGGGTGTGCCGTAAGTGGCCGAAGAAACGGCCGAGGAGCGATAGAGTGTGGCTGCCATGATTTTGAGTTGGTTGGGTTGGTTGCGGGTTACGGGAGAGGTGCGGGTGTCAAATCGCGGCGAGGCCGAGGGTCAGCTGCGCGGTGCAGAGCCAGCGGTCGTCGGTCTGGCTTTCGGTGAAGGTTTGGAGATCCGCGCCGAGGAGCGTGGCGGCGGGGGTGAAAGCGTTGGCGAGGGCCGTTGCGGCGTAGAGGGACGAGCGGAGGGAATCGACGAGCTGGCGGTGCTGCTCGATGTCTTGGGTGCTCGGCGTCGAGAGAAGGATCGCGGCGGTGGCTTTGTGGAGCGTGGTGCTCATGGCCTCGACGGACTCGCAGGCGGCGATGATGCTCGGGGCGTCGCCGGGGATTTCGGCATTCGATTGGCCGGTGTGGATGGCGATGCCGTCGAACGCGGGGAGGTTTTGCAGCCAGGTGGCGAGGGATTGCTCGACGGCGAGGTTCATAGCTTTCCTCCTGGGGCGATGGTGACGATGTGCTCGGCCTCGCTGGTGGGCTCGGCGATGTCTTTGATCGTGTAGCTGCGGCCTCGGTAGGTGAGCGCCTCGCCGCGCTGGGGCGGGGTGGCGAGGTCAGCGGCGAGAAGGTGGGCGCGGAATTGACCGCCTTGGGTGAGGCCGCCGGTGGCGAGGTCGAGGCTGATGGCGATGGGGGCCAAGACCACGCGGAGGGTTTGACCACGGAAGCCGACTTCGACGCCGTGCGCGGAGTTGGCGACTCGGATGGATTGGTTTCGGAAAGCGGAAATCGCGGCGGCGGTCACGCTTCTGGGGAAGTGTCAAAAAGCAGAACGCCCCGCCGGAGTGAGACGGCGAGGCGTTTGCGGGCTGGCGCGGGGAATCGCGCTGGTAGCGGGTTATTTCTTCTTTGGCTTTGGTGACTCTTCTCCCGGCTCGGTGGCGACGACGGGGGCGCTGGCTTTCTTGGCGTGGCGCTTGATGGTATCGCTAAGCGATACAACGAGCGTTTCGTCGCAGGTTAGTTCGCCGGCGACTTGCTTGGACTTGAAGTCGGCGAGCTGGTCGGCCAGCGGGACGCTTGGAAGGTGCTGGACCTTCCAAGTGTCGCCGGTGCGGTTGAGTGTGAGGCCGAGGCGCATCAGGCTTAGGCGCTGACGATACGCTTGAGGGCGGCACCGTGGCCGAGGGCGAAGCCGTAGTTGACTTCGATGACGCTCTTCTCGGTGTCGGTGTCGGGATCGCCCCAGCTACGATACTCGATGGCGAGGCCGGTCTCTGGATCGACTGCCACTTCGTAGGCGGTGAGGTTGTTGCGGACGCCGGGGCTTGGCTGCACAGGGGAGAAGGCGACCAAGATCGCCTCGGGGAGTGCGACCATACCAACGAGGTTTTGGCTATTGCCGGGGATGAGGTTGGTTCCGACGACATCGAAGCCAGCGATCTGTGGCAGGCGGCCGTTTTGGATGGCGGATGCGCTGCCGACTGCGGCGGCGTTTTTGATGCCGGCGTCTTTGAGGAGCGCGCCTTCATAAGCGTTGTCGAGGATCATGACGCGGCTGGATTTTGGCCACTTGGCAAAATCGAGCGCGGTCTTGATGGTGATCATGTCGTCGCTGTCGAACGCGGAGGCCGCGCCGGTGTGGATCGCTGCGCCGTAGTTGGCGAGGGTCACGACCGAGAGAACATCACGGAGGATGTCTTCGGCGAGCTTGCGGCCTTTCAAGAAGCCCAACTGTTCAGGATTGAAGTAGGGCTGGCGGGCGAGTTCGCTCGAGGTGAACGAGAGCGCTTGATACTTGCGCTTGTTGACCGTGATCTCGCGGCTGTTGATGGCGTTTGTATCGCCGAAAGAATAGGTGCCGTTGAAGTCGCTCGTCGCGTCAGTGGCGAGAGGGTAGAACGGAACACTGATCTTGTCGGTGCCTTGGAGCGGAACGCTGTTGTAGACAGTCGAGAAGGAGTTGAGCGGGAGAAGCGCCTCACGCAGTGCGACGAGCGCGCTGTCGAGGACGACATTCAGTTTGAGTTCGGAGCTGATGGTTGTGGCCATTTGAGTGGGTGGTTTGGTGGGTTAGGTTTTGGGTTTCGTGGATTGTGTGGGTGTCAAATCGCGGCGGTCTTGGCGTGGGCTTCGAGGGCTTTGCGGTTCGCGCGGAAAATGCGGGTCTTCTCGGCTCCGGTGGCGTTTTTCCACTGGTCGTAGATGCTCGCGGTGTTCGCGGACTGATCGATTTCGGGAACGACGCGGGCGGCGGAGAGGCCGAAGGAGCGTTGCAAACGGCCGAGGTCTTCGCGGTCTTGTGCGAGTTCGCTGCGGAGGGTTTCTACTTCGCTGTTGAGGGCTTCAAATTTGGCGCGGTAGGCGCTGGCTTCAGCGAGGGCGGCGTCACGCTCGGCGATTGCGCCGTTGAATTTGGCGAGGATCGAGTCGGCGGCGGAGATTTTGGCTTGAGGCTCAACGACCTCGGCGGGTTGTTCGGCGGCTGGGGCTTCGGGGGCTTCCTCGGCGGCGGGAGTTTCGACGACTTCGGGCGCGGAGACTTCGGCGTTTTCGCTGATGACGGTGGCCTCGACGGGCGCTTGAGCTTCGGGAGCCTCGGCGATCTCGGGCGTTTCGGTGACAGGGTTTTCAGTCATGCCCTTGGCGAATTTGTCAAACCGAGCGCGGAGACTTTCGGGTGTCGCGGTGGCTGCGGCGGCGACGCCTTCCTCGATGGCGTCGGCGAATCCGAGGGCCACGGCTTCGACGGCATCGAGCCAGGTCTCGGCGTCCATCATCTCGGCGATCTGGCCTTGCTCCATGCCGGTCTTGCGGACATAGGCGTTGACGAGGGTGGACTTGAGCTTGTCGAGGAGGTCGGCTTCTTTGCGGAGCTGGTCGCTGTCGCCTGCGCTAACGGTCCACGGATTGTGGATCATCAAGAGAGCATTATCGGCGATATAGACCGGCGAACCGGACATTGCGATGACGCTGGCCATCGAGGCGGCGAGCGCGTCGATGTGGACGGTCAGACCGCCTTTGTGCCGGCGAAGGGCGTTGTAAATGGCCGTTCCCTCAACCACGGACCCACCGGGCGAGTTGATGCGGAGGTGAATGTGTTGGCCGTCGAGCTTGCCGAGGTCGGCGAGGAACTCTTTTGAGCCTGAGCCGAAAGCACCGACTTCATCGTAGAGATGTATCGTTGCTTCGCCGTTGTCGGATTTTTCCAGTGCATAGAATTTCGGGGTGGTTGTGGGTGTGTTCATGGCTGTTGAGGGTCTTCTGGTGCGGGTTGCGCTGGCGCATCGGGTGCGGCGAGCGAGTTGGTGAGAGTGATTGGCGAGCGGGTCGGGTTGTCCTGCCACTCGCTGATGACGGCCTCGCCCATTTCGGGAAGCGCCAGCATGGAGCGGATGGATTTTTCGACTTCAGCGGATGGTGTGATCACACCGGCGCGGACGGCTGCGCCAACGGCGTCGAGTTTTTCCTTGGCTTGCATATCTAATTCCGCAGAGCCCTCGGACGGTTCGGCAGAATCCGCGTCGTCGTCGCTGGATTCGGCGGGCTGTTGCGCGGCGAGGCCGCTGCGGAGGGAGTTCGGGAAGACCTGGGCGACATCGAGGCCGAGGGCTTCGCATTTCTGTTTGCGGCGGAGGTAGGTCTCGATGACATCCGCCTCCTCTTCCTCGGCTCGGAGGCCCTGCATGTTGTAAAAGCGGGTCGGCGAGAGGTGGCCTTTGTCGAGTTGCTCGCTGAAGGCGCGGGCGTCGCGGCCGCTGTCCACCGTGATCTTTTTCGGTGCGAGCCATTCGTGGCGCCACCAGTCGTCACCGGGGTATTCGAGGCGACCGGCCTGCATTTCGTGCCAGAGCCAGTATTTGTAAAATGGTCGGCAAAACTGATCGATCACCTGCTGCTGGAGACGCTCGAGGAAGTTTTGAGTGACCTCGAGGACGGCGCGTTGCTCGGTGCCAGCGAGGCCGACATTGACCATCATGGCCTCGGGCGGGAGGCCCACGGCGAAGGCGACATCCGAGCGGAGCGCGCGCATGACGGCTTCGTAGGTCTGGCCGGGAATGTCGTTCTTGAAGGCTTCGAGCTTTTCGCCTGGCTTGAGGCGTGGGAGGAGGATGCCGTTCGGGAGGTCGCTGGTTTGGAGGTCGCCGACTTCGTTGGTGGTAGATTTCAAGCCAGCGCCGAGGCCGATCTTGGCGACCTCGGTGGATGTCACCATGTAGCCGATCTGTGCGCCTGCTTTGTAAGCACCCTTCACGAATCCGTTGATTTCGGAGATGTCGCGGAGGTTGGAGACGGCGGAGTGGAACCACGAAACGCCGCGCGGCTGGGCGTGGCGGCGAATGTGGCGAAAATGGAGAATGTCTTCGGCGGGGATGCGTGTGCCGTTTTCGGTATTGATGGTGTAGGAGACGGGTGCGCCGAAGCGGTCCATCGAGACGCCGTCGTGGGTCATGTCGTCCGGGTTGCCGTAGCCTGCGGATCCGCCGATGGACTCGCCGCCGATGAAGCGCACGCGCGCGGCGCCTTCTTTTGTCTTGAGGAATTGCGCGAAGAAATCGCCGTCGATGGCGACCTGGCGGAGGATGAGAGATTGCGCGGTGTAGAAATTGACCTGCGCGCCGGCATCGAATGCCCATGCCTCGGCGCAGTTGCGGTCCTCGAAATACTGATCGACCTTTTTGTTCCACGCGAGATTCGAGGTTTTGGGTTGGACGACGATGCCGGTGCCGATGGCGCGCTGGGCGAGGTGCTCGACGATGTAAGTTGCCTGCGCGGCGTTGTTGTAGAGCCACCGCGAGAGGCGGAGGATTTCCATGCGCGTGTGTGCCGTGAGTTCGCGCTTGGGATCGGTGGTGGGAACCCAGATGAGGCCGCGATTCAGCGAGGGCTGAGCGGCTTCAAACGCGGCGGCTTTGGCATCTGGCTTGCGCGGGCGGCCTGCTCCAGGACGGGTTCCACCCCAACTTGATTTTTTGATTTTCGACGGCACGCCGAGGCGGGCGTGTCAAACGGCGGTGCCGTAGCGGGAGCGATCGGCGATGGCGAAAAGCTGGCGGCCGTTCGGGCCTTCAGAGAGGAGGTCTTCGATGGCCTGGAGGAGGAGCCATTTGGGGAAAGAGACTTGGCCGGACGAGGATGTTCCTTCGGTGCCGATGCTGGTAATGACGACTTCCTCGGTGGCCGACGCGAAGGTCGAGAGCGCGAGGGCTTCGAGTTCGGCATTTGATTTTGTGCGGCGGAGGAAGGATTTCACGCCGGAGATTTTGTCGAGTTCGGTCACGCCTCGGCGGGCGTGTCAAAAGGGGGGAATGCAGGGACGGCGCGGCCGCGCCTTTTCAGACGCCGGGTTTCCAAGGTTGTCGCCGTGCGTTACGACTTGGCTCCTCGGTTCGCGCCCGATTCTTTTTTAAGCGCCTCCCGACCTCGATGTGCTCCATACGGAGCCATCAGTGTGTCTCGTCTGCCTGCAAGTCTGCGGGCGAGTCAAAGTTTAGATTTTGCGCGGCAGTTCAAGCGTGGCTTGGTTTCGCGTGGCACTTTTCAATCGCCCCGCGCGGTTATACTCGTGAGCGAATATCCCGAATTTATACCTCGGCGAGGATAGTTTTGTCGGAAATTCGGGGGTGTTTTTCCGACATCGTGTAAAGGGAACGGCTTTTGTTTATCGCGTGCCGTTGGACATGATAAAAATCTGGCGGTTCTTATTTATGTTCGGGGAAGACTTCGGGGAAAAGTTCGGGGAAAATTTAGGACATCCCGAAAATTTTCATAAGGTCGGCAACGGCGGCGGGGTTCTCTGGCTGAGGGGTCGGCTCGTGTTCCTCTTCGCCTTCGTGTAGAGCCAAGTCCCATGTCTGATCGAAGAGTTTGCGGAGGCCGCGCGTTGACAAAGTAACATTGCCATCGCGCTCGAATGCGGGATTCTTTGCCACATAGATTTTCCAGAGTTGGGATTTTTTCATTTGAATTCGATGGCTCCGGCTTTGCGGAGTTGTTGGGCGCAGGCGTAGTTGAGGCGAACGGAGTCGGCGAAGTGGTCGCCTGCGACCGAGCGCCATTCTTTGCGGCCTTTTTTGCTGACGATGATTTTTTGACCCATGAAGGCGGACAGGAATTCTTCGCCTGAGTCTTTCGGGAAAAATAGAAAGGGGGATTTCCGCTTGGCGATGCGGTCGATGAAGAGGGAGACTTTCGAGGCGAATTCGTTGACGGTGTAGAGCGGCATCGTCGGGTATTCCTTCAGCACGCTCTCGGAGATGCTGCCGAAATTCGCGCCGGAGCCTTTTGCGGGGAAAAAGAAATTCCCGGAGAGGTAGCAGGCGCGATAGACGGCGTTGGCGTTGAAGCCTGAGTCGAGGAGGCCGCCGATGGGGGTGACTTCCCTGCCGTCGGGCGTTTTGAATTTCTGCGACTGCGCGATCTGGATCATGTCGTCGATGCCGGTGACGGTGCCGTAGTCGAGCACATAGGAGTCTCCATTTTCCGAAAAGGCCATGGTGGTCCAGTGCGAGGTGTCTTGGCCGACATCCGCTGACAGGGTGATGGCGACGGGCTCGATGGGGCAGGCTCCTCGGAGGTAGTCTTTGCGACAGGCGAGCACCTCGGCGCTGGTGGCTCCGGTGCCTTGGACGGTCCACCGGCGGGCGTTGCGCTTTTGGATGAATTGTTTCATGGCCTCGGTGTCTCCGGCCTTGCGGTCGAGATCGGCTTTGACCCACTCGACGGCGAGGCTTCCCCACGGAATCCACCAGACGGCGCTGGCGTCGTAGTGAAAGGCGATGCGTCCTGGCGCGCCGTGCGAGGTGACGGTGTAGCGGGAGCCGGATGACAGGGCGCGGCGGATGCGGGGGTCGTCCATGTATTCGTGCGAGCAGGTCGGGCAGACGAGCCGCGCGCTTTTGGCGACGCGGTCCCAGAGCATGGCGCCATTGGCATCGGTCTCTCGGTCGAAAGCGATGTTTTTGAAATCCCACGGATGCACCTCGCCGCATAGGCACTGCCAGGAGAATTCGCGCCTTTCGCAGAGGTCTTCCGCATCGTGGAAGTCGTCGCCTTCCTCTCCGCCTTGGGAGACGAGGATGCGGCGGGCGTTCCATCGGTCGTGGGTGCGCCGGCGGAATTCCTCGAGCATGCCGCGCTTCCAACGCCACACTTCGTCAGCTATCGCCCAGCGGATGGATTTCTCCTGAAGGCTGGTGAGGTTTGCCCCGCCGATGAAGAGGGGCATGTGGGGAAAGAGGATTTCCGTCTTGCGCTTTTGGTGCCGGTCTTTCGGGAAGAGCTTTGCGACTGAGGGTATCGCTTCGAGCATCGGCCCGAGGCGCGACTCCGCCCACTGCTTTGCCGTCTTGTCCGTCTGCCCAGTGACAAGTGTGGGACCGGGGTTCTCTGAAATGATCCACGCCAGCAGCGCCTCGAAAAGCGTTGTCTTTCCACTGCCGACAGGAGCACAAATGATGATCTCGTCGTTCGTGTCTTTGGCGATTTCCTCGATGGGCTCGTTCATCCATTGCGCTGTCGTGGAATCGAATTGCGTATTCCGAGCGGAATGCGGGACGACGACATGCCGAGACATCCATTGCACCGGACTCAGCCGCTCGCCGGGGTTGACTCCGAGTTTGAAGAATTCTGCGATCATTCGTCGGAGAGCGTTTTCAGCACGCGGCTTATTTCGTCCTCGAGGATCGGGACCATCTGCGCCGCCGATAGCCCCTCGAGTCTGCCAGGCAATGCGCCCACCCACGAAAGGAGTTGCGCCTTCACGGCCATGCCGAGAGCGATCATTTCCTCCTCTACCTTCTCTTTCGCAATGTGTTTTCCCTTAGTCACCTCAAGGAGATATTCAATGCGGTCGCCCTCGAGCTTGAGCTTGCGCAACCTCGCCGCCTTCATGTCCTCGACGGGAAGGCCGGTCGTCTCGGATTCGGCGGCGAGGTTGCGAGCCTGCCGCTTCGTCACAGCAAGCTCGTCGGCAATGCGATCCGTCACCGGATTGCGCGGGCGACCCTTGCCCCGCTTTTGGGTTTTCTTTGGTTTCATTATAGGGAAATGGGAATTTTATTGCTCACACGAAACTAACGAGCGAATGGCAAACTGCTGGCTTTCAATGTTTTTAGAAGTCTTCTAAGTGGGGGTGGGTATCATGCGAAGCTCAGTTGATGCGTGACCACAATCTTGTCGGCTTTTAATCTATTCAACGCCTTCCATAATGGTCGAAGGTTGGTGTAATGGTTTGCAAGCATCTGTTGATCTTTGCGTGTTAGGTCAAAAGCCGCCAAAGGAATGATGTGATCGATCTCCCAAACAACCCCGTGATTGTCCCATGTCATTCCTTCTTTGAATTGCATTTCAATGTGATGCTTGGCTTCGAGGACCGTGCAGCCAAGAAGCTCGATGGTTCTTAATTGCTTTTTACCCGCTATTTTTCTGTAGATTCTTTTTATACCGCTTTTTAGTTTATGCTTAACCCAATACACGTTGTCTTTATTGCTCTTTAATTCGTTGTATTTCTGCCTTGCTCTGTCCCTTACTATCTTTCTATTTCTATCCAAGTTCATATGGTAAGGTAATGAACTGAGTGGAATCTCAGGGTTCTTCATCTTTGCAATGATGAGGTTCGAGCATTTATCCCAATAAGTATCCACGACACCTTCCCAGTTCTCTTGCCACCATTGCTCTTCCGCATCTCTTTGCGCCTTCCCCATCCTAATGGATGTGGACTTAGTAGCCTGAGACTTAGACAGCGTTGGCAGGGCGTTCTCTTTTCTAAATGTGCAGATGGTGGATCTGTCCTTGCGTAACAGGTCGCCGGACATCTTTCCCGGCATTCCCATGATCGCGTGGCAGGTTGCGCATTTGTGCCATGCAATAAGGTCGGGATCGATTGTCTTGCCCTTCTTCTGCCTCCCGATCTGAATGACCGCGCACTTGTGGGAACAATACTTGCGCCCGTTATTCGGCTTGAATACCCCACCACAGACGGGGCATGGGGTTGGTTGGATTCTGCTTCCCTTGCGGCGATGCGCGGAAAGCCCAGCGAATAGCTCGATTTGACACGAGCCTGTTGTCGTTGTTTGCACGACAACGGCCGGGTGTCAAATTGAGGAGTCATCTTAATTTGCGCCCGGCATTTTCATTTCAATAGCGAGCGGATGCGCTTGGCCTCCTGCTCGAATGGCGTGAGGAGTTCGAGGGCGCGGTGGAGCCGGTCGGCGTCCCACCCGGTGATCTCGGCGTTCATCTTGCGCTGCCACATTTCAAACTTCATGCTGAGCCCTTCGATGGTCAGGATGGCGCGGGTCTTGTCGGCTGGGTTGAGGGCGGGCTTGGCTTCGGGTAGGGCGAGGCCAAGGTCAAGCTCGAGCTGTGCCTCGGTGTCCGCCGTGAACTCCATGCCCCAGCGATCCGTGCTGTAATCTCGGGATTGTTGGAGCCATTTGGCTGCTGCCTTCTTGCAAAGAAGAAGCTGGCTGTGGATGTCTGTCCAGTCCTCTTTGGTGAGGGTGGTGGGTAGGGTCAAGCCGGAGAGTGTGACCATGGTGGTGTCGATCAGTTGCATGTGGTGGTGTCTGGTTGTTGTTGTTTCTTGCGGGCGATAGCCGCGCGCTTGGCTTCGAGGAAAGGCGAGAGCGCCTTGTCTCGAAAGGTCTTTCGGGAGGAATTGGATTTGCGGAACTTGGTGCAGTCGAATGTTTCGCGCTTGCCGCTTAGGACATCACGCACGCCAATGACATAATGGCTGACCAGCGCGCGGGTAACGCCTAACTCCCGCGCGACTTCAGCCTGGGAGCGTTTGCCGTTGAGTTGATCAAGGCCGGCCGCAAATGCCAGGGCGTGGGCCATGACGGGCAGGTTGCTCGTCTCGAGGAGCATGCCCACGACTTTGCCGAGTATGAGCGATTGCGAGCGCCGGACCTCGGCCTCAGTGTGCTCCATCACTCCCCTCGCCTGCTGAGGCGTGACGCCTAACATGTCGGCAAGGATCTCCTCCTCGGTGTCGATCTCCCCCGCGTAGTCGTGATGGTAAACCGCGCCGGCCGCGTGGAGCCGGTCGGCCTCGGTTGGAAATGTTGGGTGGGCGTGTGGGTTCATTTTAAAGCCTCCTTCTTGATGTTCTCACTAGAAACATTTACGCCATCAGCGAGTTCTATGAACCAAGGGCTCTTGAAAAACCGGACCGCGCTGTCCTTGGCGTCCTGCGCGACCAGGGTGGCGTATTGGCTTTTATAGCCCGTCCTCCGGTCGCAGTCCTTAAAAGCATCCAGGATGATTCGAGCCGCTAGGGCGCGATAACCATAATTGTAGTTCGGGCTATTCATCGCCGTGGTGTTTTGCGGCGATGAATCCGGCTTCCCAGAAGTTTGCCAGAATCATTTCGACATCACCACCACCCATGCCGTAGTCGAGCATGATCTGACGGCAGCGGTGATAGTATTCGCCATCCGTGAAGGCCAACCATGCACGATGCCATTCGGCCCCTTCGCAGGTTGTTCCCGAGAAGTCTAAGCCCGAACAAGGCGCTGGAGAGCAACCACTATTCGCGGCTGCGTCATTCGTGTTTTCGGAGTCGTTGGCGCTCATAGTGGTGTCTCAGCTTTGACGTTAGGGTTCTTGGTCATTTCGCGCCCTCCTCAACAAACTGGACGCGAAACAACCTTTTTTCGGGGTTGATGTAGTAGAAAGTTTCCGTCTCTCTATTCCAAAAGAAATGATTCGGCAATTCTTGCGCCTTTCTTAGGTGCTCAGTCCTTCCTTTTAAAAACCGAATCGTCAAACGCTGGTGGGCTAAATACGAAAAGCGAGCATCTGTGAAGATATTAGCCTCGCCATTGAACCCCACTTGTCTGGACGTCATTGGCTCGTAAGGCGTGTGTTTTTCATTGCTCATTTTGTAAAACCTCGGATGAATGCCGCGCCAAGAAGGCCGTAAAAAATGCACTCGCCGACATGGACGATTGCGCGAGCCTGTTCGCTGTGTATGTCTTTAAGCGGTTTTACATCGCAGCCGGTCAGGATGAAAACCGCTGCCATTGCGGCTGCCGTGGTGATTAGTGGTCTCATTTCGCGCCCTCCAATTTCCACGCTCTTTCCATTTGCCTTGCTTCGGAAATCTCGCCTTTAGCTATATGCAACTGCCACTTGTAATCGTCGCGCTCGCGTTCAAGCCGTCTGGAATGCTGTCGCCATTCCCAAGCGGTCGGGCCAAATCCAGCTTTTGAAATTAGCGCATCCGTCTCTGGTGTAGGTCGGTCTAATTGTC
Source organism: Verrucomicrobiota bacterium (assembly GCA_026398255.1). Lineage (GTDB taxonomy): Bacteria > Verrucomicrobiota > Verrucomicrobiia > Chthoniobacterales > Terrimicrobiaceae > UBA967. The sequence goes on along the minus strand of JAPLTG010000018.1, from coordinate 3,332 downwards.
CACTTTTGTTTTTCATTAGTTGTTATTTTGTATTTTTGTGTGTCTAAACATTGTTCTCTGAAATGTCGTCAGCGTTGCGCAGGTCGATTTCATTTCCCCATTTCGCCCCCATGTTGATCCCCAGCGCGTTCGCGATTTCCAGCACGGCGCGTTGTGCATGATCGGCGGGTTCCAGAGGACCCGGGCGGGGATATTTATCCATCGGCAGTCCCGCAATTTCACGGATGCTGCGGAGCGTGTAAGTGAGTTCGTAGCTCACACGTTCCAGTGTAGCCACGGGGATTTCAAGATTCTTGGTTTGGGCGTTGAAGGTAATCATATTCAGAGAACAAGCGGATGCTGGCAACGGCGGGAGCTGCCTTGTTGGTTTATTCGGAGTCCAGCGCCCGCCGCGCCAGATCCTTGTCGTTCGGCGGAATATCCCAGCCGCAGACCGCACAGAATTTACCGCCCGCGCCGGGCTTCATGTGCGGCCCCGGATTTTCACACTCGCAGACCATGCTGGCAGGCGTCCGCTCAGGTGGATTGATCACCACGGTCGGCGTGCCTTCGCAGTCGTGTTCATCGCCGTCCGAGCATTTGATCCGCAGCGGAGATTCCGAGATGACCCAGCCTTGGAGCGGGTAGATTTCACCCTTGAGCTTGGCCGTCACGAAGACGCCGAACAAGGCAGTGGTGCGCAACCCGCCATCACTGGCTTCGGCAACATTTTGGGGTAGTTTGGACATTTGATTTCGTTGGTTAGATTGATGCGTTGTTGGCGAGTGATTTTGTGACGCGATAAAAATATCCGTCTCTGGCGTAGGTTGCTCGCTCATTTCCCTGCCCTCCTGGCGAACTCCGCGATGAGGAGAGCGTCCGCGATGGCGTGCGTGACATTCAGCGCAGGGAAAAGCTCCTGCGCCCGGCGCTTCGACACATTCTTGTCGCCCTTGGTCAAACAACCCATGGACTTCTGCCACACGGCAGGCCTCACGCGCTCGTAAGGGACGCCCAGCGCCGTCAGAGCCATCTGAAGGCGTCCATACCCCTCGCCGAAGGTGAAAGCCGATTTCACGCCCATCTGCGGGCTGGAATGCACCAATTCGATGACCGCCCGCGCGTCGAACAGGTTGATCGAGTCCCGAATGAGATCGATGAGATCGCGGTCGGTCTCGGGCATTTTGTGCGCCCAAGGCTCCCCGCTGGTTGGGATGAATGCGATGCCGCCGGACAAGCCGGGGTCTATGCCGATGTATAGTTTCATTTCTTATTGGTTGTTTGGGTTTCTCTCTCGTCCCGTGGGACAAATTGGGATATCGCGCCGTGCATGAGGATCGGGAACGCCCCGCCTCGCTCGCCCTCGCGGTTCTTGACCACCGTGAGCCAGCTCCCTGTGTCACCGTGGCCGATGAACCACACATGATCGCTGTGGTGGCCGATGGCCCGCGACTCGCGCAGTTTCGGCGGGTTGTCGTCGTTGAGCTGGGAAGCCGTCACCACCGCCACATTCAGATGAATGGCGAGGGATTTGAGTCGCTTGGTGAGTTCCGAGACATGCTGCTCGCGCGTCTCGTTGGAGCCAAGGGCCCGCAGGTGGACGAGTTGCACATAGTCCACGATCACGATGTCGGCCTTATCCTTGGCCACCAGCTCGCGCACGGCGCCATCGATCTGCTCCCACTCGGTCAGCGTGCTCTCGACCTCGAGCGCGTAGTGCGCCAGCTCGGCCGTGGCCGCTGTGAATTTGTTCAGGTGCTCGTTCTTGGTGTCCGCGCGGTTCACATACTTGAGGATGCCGATGTTAAAGCCACACATCGCCGAGAGAATCCGGCCCACGACCTGAGTCGCCGGCATCTCGAGGGAGAAGACCGCCACGCGCTTGCCAGCCCGCAGAGCATGGAGCGCCATTTGAATCAGCATGATCGACTTGCCGCCCGAGGTCGGAGCCGCCACGGTCAGGAGTTCGCCCCGCTTGAGTTGTGCCGTGCGATCCAGTTCGCCCAGGCCGGTGCCGAAGCACTCCGTCGGCTCGGTCTTTTCCATCTCGATCGTCAGGTTTTTGATGATGTCCTTCAGCCCCGCCCTCTGCGTGTCCTGCATCGCCGCCGTCTCGGTCAATACCTGCGCCAGCCCCGCGATGTCCCCCTCCTGCCGGAGAAAGCCCTCCTCCGCCTTGCGGACTGCCGAGAGAGCCGTGCGGTAACGCCGCGCGTCCATGAGGTAGCCGCGATGCCATGCCGCCGTTCCCGGATCGCCCGTCGGCATCACCGTAGAGAGGTCGATCAACTCCTGAGCGCCCCCCGCGTCGTCGAGTAGCCCCTGCCGGTCGAGGAGGGACTGCACGGCGAAGAAATCCGTCGAGACGCGCGCCTCGTGGAGTTCACGGATCGCGCGGAGGATGATGCGGTGCTTCTCGTAAAAAAACAGATCCTCGGGCCAGCTCATCGCGTCCAGGCAGGCAAAGTTCTGGAGCAAGCACGAGATGGCCGCCCGCTCGCTCGATTCAGATAAAGGCACCGCCGCCTTGGGCATGGGGATGATGAGTGCGTTCATAGGGACAGGACGGGCGAGTTGCCGTAGGCAACCGCCTTTATTATCTTCTCTTCTCTGGTTACAGATTTGTTACGCTTGTCCCGTAACTTCTCCGTAACGGCATCGTTGCCGCGTTTCTTGGCCATTCTCAACGCCGCAAGTGCTCGGTCTTTAGATGTTTGGCTGTTGTGGCGGTCGAAGTTCACAAACTCGATTTTGTCGCCCTTAATGCGAATCCACCCGCAATTTGAGAGTGCTTCGTCGAAGTTCTCAACGCGCGTGATTTCACGAATGACACGGAGGGCCGTGACAGATGTCACGCCGTCACCGTGACAATTCCGTGACGCCCAAGCCCACACCTTCACGAGCTTCCCGACCACCGCGTCGAGGTCGAGGCCGGTGTGGTCGGCAATCGCCGCCACCTCGACCTTCTCGTGTAGGTGGTTCTCCACTTTGATCCATTCTCCTGCCATATTATTTCCTTCCCTTCATAGTGTTCTGGTTCCGTTCCACATATTCCCGCACCCGCCGCATGTCCGCCTCAGCCTGGTCGCGCTCCTCGAGGGCGTAGGTGTGCTGGTAGGCCGGCATCGGCGTCCCGCGCTCGAGCCGTGGACCGATAGGGCAGGCGTTGGCGCAAATCGCTAGGCGGAGGGTGATTTCAGGGAGCATGGGGGAACAAAAGTTGTTGAATGTAAAAAACTCGCTCAGATACAGGCTTGCCAAACATCACCGTGTTCATGGCATTCATCACCCAATCGGCCCGGACAAAAATCGACTCGCTGAAATAGGAGTGGTTCCGCTGCCTGTCCTTCTTG
>JAPLTG010000013.1 GCA_026398255.1 Verrucomicrobiota bacterium | reverse complement strand
CTCCCAACGCTCGGCTCCGGCCTACGGCCTACGCCGAGCGTTGGGAGAGTAAACCTTGCGCTACCGACGGAAGCCAAGTATCAATATGAAAGTGTAACCGATGTGCTCGGTTTAAGTGTAACCGATGTTCCCGTTCATACCACTGTCCGGTTATAAGTCGTAAAAAGGGTCGGTCCCACACATTCACATATTTTTGAGCTTACATCGAGTATTCCGCCCACTCCCAACATATTGTTACGCAGGTCTCGGGGAGCAGGAGCTTGAAATTGATTCAAAACTTGCAATCGCCCCGCGAGGCGCGTGATTTTGCGACCGAGGGCGGGCGCGCTCCCCGAGACCAGACGATGTCATTGAGCGTAGCACTTTCAGAAAATCCCTTGCCGAAACCCAAAAATGATGAATAGATTTCTCTAAACACACCCCTATTTTCTACATGATCAAAAGAAAATCAGCCTCTATTCTTGAAAGCTGGCTTCGAAAAAAACATCGCAAACCTTTGCTTTTAAGAGGGGCGAGGCAAGTCGGCAAGTCCACCTTGGTGCGCGAGTTTGTTAAGGCGGTGGGACTGGATCTTTTGGAGGTGAATTTGGAGCGACATGCCACCTTGGATTCGGTGTTTCGGAGCCTGGATGTTGTGCGGATCGTTCGCGAGATCGAGGGATTGCTCGGACGCCAGGTCGCCACGGGAAATGCGCTCCTGTTTTTGGATGAAATCCAGGCCACGCCTCATGCCTTGGCAGCGCTGCGATATTTTTATGAGGAAATGCCAGAGCTTCCTGTCGTGGCGGCGGGGTCTTTGCTGGAGTTCACGCTGGCGGAGCACGAATTCTCCATGCCCGTCGGGCGTATCGGGTATTTGAACCTTGGCCCAGTGGCTTTTTCCGAATTTCTGGCGGCGGCAGATTCCGGACTGGTGCCGTATTTGGAGGCGGCGGGGCGATTTGAGGAAATTCCCGACACAGCCCACGCAAGGCTTGTGGAGAGGCTCCGAGAATTTCTCTTTGTCGGTGGAATGCCAGCGGCGGTTCAGGAGTTTTTGGAGGCCGGATCGCTTGTGGCGGTTCGCGAGGTTCAGCGCTCGATCGTGGAGACTTATCAGGACGATTTTGCCAAGTATGCCCGCCGCGAGACGCTCGCCAGGCTCCAAGGTGTCTTCCAGCGTCTCCCCGCCAATATTGGCCGAAAGATCAAATATGTGAACCTCTCGAACGACGACTTGGCGAGGGATACGAAAGCCTGCGTGGACCTCTTGGCGAGGGCCCAGGTCTGCCAACGCGTCGTGGCCTCGCATTGCTCAGGATTGCCCTTGGCTGCCGGCGAAAATCCGAGAGCCTTCAAGCTCCTCTCGATGGATGTGGGCATCGCAAACTTCCAGTGTGGCGGTCGCTGGGAAACCCTCTCCCAAGCCACTTCGCAAACGCTGGTGAACGAGGGAGCACTGGCAGAGCAGTTCGTCGGTCAACACCTCTCCTTCCTCGACCCCGGCAAACCCTCCCTGCACTACTGGCTTCGCGAAGGAAAAAAAGAAAACGCCGAGGTGGATTATGTCATAGCCGCAGGTGAAAAAGTCTTACCTGTCGAGGTCAAGGCCGGCGCGGCCGGTTCTCTCAAATCCCTGCACCAATTTTGCCTCGAAAAAAAGTCCCCCTCCGCGCTGCGTCTCGACCTCAACAAGCCGAGCCGGTTTCCCGTCACCTTTAAGGCCCGCGACGGCGCGGACTCCACCGATGTTCATTTTGAGCTCCTCTCTCTCCCACTTTACGCCGTGGAAGCCTCAGTCGCTTTATGAAAACCAAAACACCAACCCTGCTCGCAACCATCGCCATCCTCGCACTCGCGCCACTCGCATTCGCTGACGAAAACCACAATCACGGCCATGGCTCAAAAATTGAAATCGCCATCCCTGAAAAACTCTCCGACCTCTGGAAATCCATCGAGGCCGAACACGCCACGCTCTCGGCGGCCATTGCCAAGCAGGACATCCCCGCGGCCCATGACGCCGAGCAGCATCTTCAAGCTTTCCTGAAAGCCATCCCCGCCAAAACCTCGACTCTCGAGGAATCGGCCCGCGCTCGCATCGACGGACAGGCCAAAAACCTCGCCCGCGCTTATGATGGCGTCCACCACGCCTCCGACGACAAGGCTTGGGACAAAGCCACCTCCTCCCTTAAAAAAGCCGAAGGCTCGATGAAGCTCCTCGCCGCGCAGATTTCCAAAATCTAACGCCCACAGGCTTCGCCTCGTTTATTTTACTTCCCGCATATTCGTTTTTACGAGTATACGGCCTGGCATGGAGTTGATCCGAATCCACGAGTGCCTTTGCGACAGAACACGCCTTCGCATCGCGCATCTTCTTTTGCGGGGGCCGCTCTGCGTTTGCCACATCCAGGAGGTGTTGCGCGAGCCACAGGTGAAAATCTCCCGCCATCTGGCCTACATGCGTCGTCGGGGGATGATCGACTGCCAACGCCGCGCGCAGTGGATGGTTTACAACCTGCCCGATAAGCGCTCCCCGCTCCTCCAAAAGAACCTCGCCTGCCTTCAGGATTGCTGCGGCGAGGAGACAGTTTTTCGGAAGGACGCCGCCCGCTTGCATCAATTAATGAAAACCTCGGATTGCCTCCCGACCACACTCACCAAGCAATGAACGAATCCACTCCCGCCAAGCGCCTCGACCTCTTTGAACGCCATCTCACGCTCTGGGTTTTTCTCTGCATGGGCCTCGGAATCGGCTTGGGAACCACATTCCCCGCCTTCACCCGCCACATCGGGCAACTCGAATTCGGCACCGATTCCCATGTGAATGTGCCGATCGCCATTCTCATTTGGCTCATGATTTTTCCCATGATGCTGAAGATCGATTTCGGGGGACTGCGCGGCGTCTTTGCAAAACCCCGGGGCCTGGCCGTGACATTGTTTGTCAACTGGCTGGTGAAGCCCTTCAGCATGGCCCTGCTTGGCTGGCTGCTTGTAACGGAACTCTTCGCGAAAACTCTTGGGTGGATCGATCCAGAGACGGCGAAAAACCAAGTCGCCGGACTCATCATCCTCGCCGCCGCGCCTTGCACCGCGATGGTGTTTGTCTGGAGTTACCTCACCGATGGCGATGGGCCCTACACCTTAGCGCAAGTGGCGATCAACGACCTCATCATGGTTTTCGCCTTCGCCCCGATTGTCATGCTGCTGGTTGGTGTCACCGGGGTCCACATTCCGGGCGGCGTCCTGATGACCTCTGTGCTGGTCTTCATCGTCGTGCCTCTTGCCGCTGGCTACTCCGCCCGCGCCTTCTTTCTTAAAACAAAAGGCCTCGCGTGGCTGGAACACAAGCTCCTCCCGGCCTTTCGCCCCGTGGCAATCACCGCCCTTCTCGCCACGCTCACGCTCATCTTCGCCTTCCAAGCCGAAAACATCCTCGGCAACAAACTCATGGTCGCCCTCCTTGCCGTCCCGATTTTGATTCAAGTCTACTTCAACTCCGGCCTCGCCTACTTGCTGATGCGGCATTTCAAGGTCCGCCATGATGTCGCCACCCCCGGCGCACTCATCGGCGCGAGCAACTTTTTCGAACTCGCCGTCGCCGTGGCGATTACGCTCTTCGGCCCATCCTCGCCCGCCGCCTTGGCCACGGTCGTTGGCGTGCTTGTGGAAGTGCCGGTCATGCTCTCCGTTTGCCGTTTCTGTGTCGGAACTAAAGCTTGGTATCAACGCGGCCTGACCCGATGAACGCCCCCACCTCGAAACCCCTCGTCTTGATACTTTGCACGGGCAACTCCTGCCGTAGCCACATGGCCGAGGGCATCCTCCGCGCCGCCGCCGGCGACATCCTCGAAGTCCACAGCGCCGGATCCCGTCCCACTGGCTTCGTCCACCCGAAAGCCATCAGCGCTCTCGCCGAAATCGGGATCGACATTTCCTTCCACACCTCGAAGTCGATGAATGATTTTCTCGATCGCGATATCGACACAGTCATCACCGTTTGCGGAAACGCCGACCAAGCCTGCCCCATTTTCCCAGGCCAGGTCCACCGCCACCACTGGCCCTTCGACGACCCGGCGCATGCCACAGGCACAGAGGACGAAATTCTCGCCGAGTTCCGCCGCGTCCGCGACGAAATCCAAACCACCTTTCTCACCTACGCCGCCGAAGCCAAAAAGAATACCTCCCCGTTCCCCGGCGCTTAGCAACACCTCCCGCAACGCGCACTGTTGCCCTTAAAAAATTCGATCCGCGACACCATCCATGGCTGAATAGCCCCAGCCGTGCCGCCATCGCTCCGCCGAAACCTTCCGCTATTCATCGCCTTCCGCGTTCTTTTCAACGCGCGATTCTACTATCCTGTCCTCGGGGTTCTCATCATGGACCTCGGCCTGACTCTCGAGCAATACGCCCTGCTGAATGTGATCTGGGCGGGAACGATCATTCTGCTGGAAATCCCTTCCGGCGCCTTGGCCGATGTCATCGGACGCAAGCGCGTTGTCGTTCTCGCCTCCATGCTCATGGTGGCGGAGATGGTTGTCTTCGCATTCGCCCCGCGCGGGGACTGGATGTTCTGGTTCCTCGTTGTGAACCGCTTCTTAAGCGGCGCGGCCGAGGCCTGCGCGAGCGGTGCCGATGAGGCGCTGGCCTACGATTCTTTGTCCATGGATGACCGTCATTCGACATGGCCCCGCGTGCTTGAATCCCTCATGCGATGGAAGTCCGCCGGCTTCTTCATTGCCATGGTTGCCGGCGCCGCGCTCTTTGACGCCAACCTTGTCACCTCTCTGACCGAGTGGACGGGATGGGAACCCGCCGAGGGCGATACCGTGCGCTGGCCCGTCTACGCGACACTTGCCACATCCCTCCTCTGCCTCGCCGTCGCAATCAACTTCCGGGAACCTCCGCGCCAAGCTCCCGACAATCGAAACGCCCTGAGCCATGCGTGGAACAACATCCTCGAGGGGGTGGTTCATGTCTTCACCTCGCGCCAGATTCTCTTCCTGTTACTCGGCGCGCTCCTCATCGACAGCTTCGTGCGGATTTTCCTGACCTTCGCGAGCAACTACTACCGCCTCATCGATCTCCCGCCTTTCGTCAACGGCATCCTTGGCTCTGCACTCGCCCTACTTGGATTCGCCGCCGCCCCGCTTGCCAAAAAAATGGTGGCGCGCCGGAGTGTTGCCACCAATTTCATAGCCACTGCCTCCCTTGCATTCGTCGGCCTCGTGGGCACGGCCCTGGCTTGGCCGATCTGGGGCGCCTGGGTTCTCGTGCCTCTCGGCCTCGCGATGTCACTGCTCCAATTCTTCACATCCAACTACCTCAACAAATGGACGGATTCCCATGTCCGCGCGACGGTCCTGAGCTTCCGCGGCATGGCCTTCAACCTCGGCTACGCGCTGGCGGGCCTCTTCTTTGCCGGAATCACAGCCCACCTCCGTGCCACTCATCTCGGTGCGGATGAAAACACCATCTTTGCCATGGCCCTCCCCTGGCTGCCATCCACCTTCCTCGCCTGCGCGATCTTGCTATGGACCACCCTTCGCCTGACGAGGCGTTCCATTCCGGCGTCTTGATGAATTTCCGCGTCATCGGAACCGCTTGATCAACCCCACCGCCCCCCCGATGATCCCCGCGCTATGAAAACCGTCCACGCCTACGCCGCCAAGGATTCCAATTCACCCCTCGAGCCTTTCGAATTCACGCTCCCCGAACTCGGCCCCGAGCAGGTGGACATCCGCGTGGAGTATTGCGGCATCTGCCACTCCGACCTCAGCATGCTCCGCAACGAATGGGGCATGTCCACCTACCCGCTCGTCCCCGGCCACGAAATTGTCGGCCGCGTCGAGGAGGTGGGCTCGATGGTGAAATCCGTCAAACCCGGTGACCGTGTGGGCGTGGGATGGTTCTCCGGAAGTTGCATGACCTGCCCCCAATGTCTCGGCGGCGACCAAAACCTCTGCGCCAAGGGCGAGGGTGTGATTGTGGGCCGTCACGGCGGCTTCGCCGATCGAGTCCGCTCCCATTGGATTTGGACCACGCCACTCCCCGACGCCCTCCCAGGAGAAAGTGCCGGCCCGCTGTTCTGCGGCGGCATCACGGTGTTTAATCCGATTCTCGAATTCGATGTCCGCCCCACCGACCGCGTCGGCGTCATCGGCATCGGCGGGCTCGGCCACCTCGCCGTCCAATTCCTGAACAAATGGGGCTGCGAGGTCACCGCGTTTTCCTCCAACCCCGACAAATCCGCCGAACTCGCAAAACTCGGCGCACACCGCGTGGTAGATTCCAGAAATTCTTCCGCGCTGAAAGCCGAGGCTGGTCGTTTTGATTTCATCCTCAGCACCGTCAATGTCCCACTCGAGTGGAGCGAATACATCAATGCCCTCGCCCCGCGCGGACGCCTGCACACCGTCGGAGCGGTTCTCGAGCCCATGCCGATTGGAGCGTTTCCGCTCATCATGGGCCAGCGCAGTGTCTCCGGCTCCCCGCTCGGCAGTCCCACGACCACCGCAAAGATGCTCGAATTCTGCGCGCGCCACTCGATCGCACCCATCGTTCAGGAATTTCCCCTCTCCGATTTGAATGCCGCCCTCGACCTCCTCGAGCATGGAAGCCCACGCTACCGGATCGTTCTCAAAGCCTGATCGCGCATGGCCCTCCTCATCACCAAATACGCCGTCACCGCATTCGTCATTGTGCTGGTTTCGGAGTTGGCAAAGCGGAGCGACCGCCTCGGCGCCCTGATTTCCTCCCTGCCCTTCGTCACGATCATGGTCATGGTCTGGCTGCATCTGGAAAAGCAAGGCACCGAAAAACTCGCCAACCATGCCTTCTACACCTTCTGGTATGTGATCCCGACCATGCCGATGTTTCTGCTCCTGCCATGGCTCCTGCACAAAGGCACCGGGTTTTGGTGGGCCTTGCTCTGGAGCGCCCTGCTGACCTTCGTCTGCTTCATCGCCACCGCGCTCGTAGCAAAACGCTTCGGCGTCGACTTGATTCCCTGATCTCGCCAATTGCGGTGATTGAAAATTGCCCGCACCCTGTGCTTTGATCATCCCGCTATGAGATACACCTACTTCGGCCATTCCTGCTTTTTAGTGGAAACCGGCGGTTGCCGCCTGCTCTTCGACCCCTTCATCACCCCCAACCCACTCGCCGCCGCGATTGATATCACCAGCATCGAAGCGGATGTAATTTTGATCTCGCACGGACATTTCGACCATGTGGCCGACGCCGTGGCGCTCGCGAATCAGACCAGCGCAAAGGTCATCGCTAACTGGGAAATCGCCGACTGGCTCGGAAAACAAGGCGTTAAAAATACCGTGTCAATGAACCACGGCGGCAAAGTAAAAATCCCCTGCGGCCATGCGAAAATGGTCAACGCCGTCCACTCCAGTTCACTGCCCGATGGCAGCTACGGCGGCAATCCCGCCGGCTTCGTCGTCGAAAGCGCCGAGGGGGCTTTCTACTACGCCGGCGACACCGCGCTTACTCAGGACATGAAGCAAATCGCCGAGGAATTCGACCTCCGCTTCGCCATCCTGCCCATCGGCGACACTTTCACCATGGGAGCCACCGACGCCGCAAAGGCCGCCAAACTCTGCGGTGCCGCCATGACGATCGGCGTCCACTTCAACACCTTTCCTCCGATCGAAATCAACCGCTCATCCGCAATTGAAACTTTCCAAAATTCCCACCAACGCCTGCTTCTCCCGGCGGTAGGAGAAACGATCACGCTCTAATCAGAGCCACTGGCAGCGGAATTAAACCGCCGTCTTGCGCTCAAGCACGGCGAGCATGCCTTTGTTTCCGCCACCGGCTTCGTAGCAATCGAGTTCTTGGATGCGACGGGCGTGTCGGCCTCCGTCGAAAGGCGTGTCGAGCCAGATGTCCACAATCTCCAGCGCCAACTCGAGCGAGATCATGCGTTCGCCAATCGAGAGGACATTGGCGTTATTGTGACGGCGGGAGAGTTCCGCCGTCTCATGAGTCCAGCACACCGCGCAGCGCACGCCTTTGACCTTGTTTGCCGCGATGGCCTCGCCATTTCCGGAGCCGCCCAGGACAATTCCTCGGTCCGCCTCGCCGCGCACGACAGCCTCGGCTGGGGGAATGACGAAGATCGGATAATCGGTGCTGTCGGAATTGTAGGTTCCGAAATCCGTCACCGTGTGGCCGCGCTCCTTGAGGTGCGCGATGATGGCTTCCTTGTAGGCAAAGCCGGCGTGGTCACTTCCAATGGATATTTTCATACTAGGGCGGGTTCGGGTTGGTCGGTGTAGGGAGCTTGGGCTTCGAGACCGAGTGCCTCCAGCAAGGCGCGGTCGTCGTTCACTCCCGGGTTGGTGGCGGTAAGAAGTTTGTCACCGTAGAAAATGGAGTTGGCACCGGCGAAGAGACAGAGCGCTTGGGCCTCGCGCGTGAGGCGGTCGCGCCCAGCGGAGAGTCGGATTTTTGCTTTTGGTAAAACGATGCGCGCTGTGGCGATCAAGCGCACGAGTTCGAAGACATCGATCGGCGGCGTGTTGGCGAGCGGAGTTCCGGCGATCGGCGTGAGGCAATTGATCGGCACACTCTCGGGCTCGGGGTCCATCGAGCAAAGAACCTCGAGCATTTTCAGGCGGTCGGTTTCGGTTTCCCCCATGCCGATGATTCCGCCGCAGCAAACACTGAGGCCCGCACGCTGAACCGACCCGATCGTGTTGAGGCGGTCTTCGAACGAATGCGTGCTGACGATTTTTTTGTAATGCTCGGGCGAGGTGTCGATGTTGTGATTGTAGGCGGTGAGACCGGCTTCCTTGAGCTTGCGGGCCTCGATGTCGCCGAGCTGGCCGAGTGTGACGCACACCTCCATGCCGAGTTTGCTGACCTCGCGCACGGTCTCGAGCATCGTCTCGAATTTTGCATCACCGTCGCGCACGCCTTTCCACGCCGCGCCCATACAGAAGCGGGTGGAGCCATTTTCCCTCGCCGTCTTGGCGACTGGCAGAACCTCATCCACGGTCATGAGGCGCTCTTTTTGCAACCCCGTATTGTAGTGCGCGCTCTGGGCGCAGTAGCCGCAATCCTCACTGCAACCTCCGGTCTTCACGCTGAGCAGCGTGCAAAGCTGGACTTCGTTTTTCGGCCAGAATTCCAGGAAAACACGGCGGCTTTCCTGAATGAGATCGAAGAGGGGGCGGCTATAGGTTTGCTCGAGACTTTCCAGAGTGGGTTTCACGACGGGCGTTTTAGTGATCCAGAGGAGCCGAGTCAATCGGCGGAATGGGCAACAAACCCGCTTGAACCTCACGGCACGGACACTATCTTGGCGACTCTTCAAAACCAAAAAACTATGCCATTCGAACTACCCGCACTGCCCTACGCCGCCACGGCACTTGAACCCAACATCGACGCCCGCACGATGGAAATCCATCACGGGAAACACCACGCGACCTATGTCACCAATCTTAACAAGGCCCTCGAAAGCGCTCCCGACCTCGCAGGCAAGTCGCTCGAGGAATTGATCGGCAATCTCGCCGCTGTGCCTGAAGCCATCCGCGGCGCAGTCCGCAACAACGGTGGCGGACATTGGAATCATACCTTTTTCTGGGGTCTCATGGGCCCGAACGCCGGCGGCGCCCCCACCGGCGCGCTCGCCGAGGCGATCAACATGGCCTTCGGTAGCTTCGACGAGTTCAAAGCCAAATTCGAAGCCGCTGGCCTCGCGCGCTTCGGCAGCGGTTGGGCTTGGCTCTGCGTCAAAGCCGACAAGTCGCTTTGCATCTGCTCGACCCCGAACCAAGACAACCCGCTCATGACTGGAGTCGCCGAATGCACTGGCACCCCGATCCTCGGCTGCGATGTCTGGGAGCACGCCTACTATCTGAACTACCAAAACCGCCGCGCCGACTACCTCAAGGCCTGGTGGAATGCCGTCAACTGGTCAGCTGTGGAAAAAAATCTCGCTGCCGCCTAAGCCGCGAAGAGACCTAACCCAATAATTAACGCCCGACTGGAAACGGTCGGGCGTTTGATTTTGGAAATGAACGCATGACCGAACTAAACGACACCGCCGCCTCGCGCCTCTGCGCTGCTTGTGGGATGTGCTGCAACGGCGTCCTCTTCCACGGCATGCAGGTGCAACCCCAGGATTCGCTCCGCTCGCTGGCATCGAAAGGCCTGAAGCCAAAACGCCGGGATGGGGACCTTTTTTTTCCCCAGCCTTGCCCCGCCCATCAGGACTCTTACTGCCAAATTTACAACGATCGCCCCCAGCGCTGCCGGGCCTTCGTTTGCAAGCAACTCGCCGCCGTGATCGATGGCAAAAAAACCGAAGCCGCAGCCTTGGAAAAAATCCGGGAAGCCCGAGTTCTCACCGCCGAAATCTTCGATCTCCTCGTCGCCTTGGGGGACTCGCGCGACCACCGAGCCCTCGCCGTGCGCTGCGCGGGCATTTTCACCCCGCCTCTGGATGCCTCCCCCGAGGCCACGAGACTCCGCGAGGTCCTGCGAGTCGCCATGGAAAAACTCGATCGACTGCTCAGCATGGATTTCCGGACTCCATGAGTGGCCCGAGCCTCTCCAGAGAAAAGGTTGGCGCATGGGCCTCGCGCTCCGGATAACGAGAAGATCATGAAACTTCAGCAGAATCAGATTTGGCAGAAGGGCAACGAATATTACCGCATCGTGCAGTTGGCCCGACTGGAGGTTCAATACAAGACCATGACCGATCCCCTGAGCGGTCACGGCCCGCATCAGCAGGTGACGAAAAAGGAATTCTGTCGATTGCTCAAAGGCGCGGTTTTGCTCGAAGCGCCTCATTCCCCCAAGCCGTAATTTCCAAGACGCGTTGTCACTGGCAGCGTGGACCGTTAGGGGATTTTTGCACTTCAAGTGATGAGCGATTGGCAAGAGGCAGGGATCTTTGATTAAGTCCCCAGCTCGACCATGGCTCATCTCAATTCGAATTACCTCAAGCTCAAAGCAGGCTACCTCTTTCCCGAAATCAACCGACGCGTGAAGGCGTTCACCGACTCGCACCCTGACGGCGCGGCGCGGCTCATCCGTTGTGGTATCGGTGATGTGACGGAACCCCTCCCCGTCGCCGTGCGCGAGGCCATGCACAAGGCCGTGGACGAAATGGGTGAGCGGCAAAACTTCCGAGGCTACGGGCCGGAGCAAGGCTACGAATTCCTCCGCCACGCCATCGCGGAAAACGACTACCGCGCCAAGGGCCTCGATGTTGCGGACGATGAGATTTTCGTTTCCGACGGATCGAAGTGCGATTGCGGCAACATCCTCGACATCTTCGGCAACCACAACCGCATCGCCGTGATGGACCCCGTTTATCCGGTGTATGTGGATACAAATGTCATGGCCGGACACACCGGCGAGGGCGACGACAAGGGCCTCTACAGCGGGCTCGTCTATCTACCCTGCAATGCCGACAATGGCTTCGTTCCCGCCATCCCGCAGGAAAAAGTCGATCTCATCTACCTCTGCTATCCGAACAATCCGACCGGCACCGTGGCCACCCGCGCGCAGCTGACCGCCTGGGTCGAGTATGCCTTGGCGAACGACGCCGTGATTCTTTTCGACGCCGCCTACGAGGCCTACATCAAGGACCCCGAGATTCCCCATTCGATCTACGAAATCCCCGGTGCCCGCCGTTGCGCGATCGAGTTCCGCAGCTTTTCAAAAAACGGCGGTTTCACCGGCGTGCGCTGTGCGTTCACCGTTCTGCCAAAGGATCTCCAATGCACGACCTCTACCGGGGAGAAAAAGCCGCTTCACCCGCTCTGGAACCGCCGCTTCAGCACGAAGTTCAACGGCGTGGGCTATGTCACCCAGCGCGCCGCCGAAGCTCTCTACTCTTCCTCTGGCAAGGAGCAGGTCTCCGCACTCATCGAGCATTACATGGGTAACGCCGCCATCCTCCGTGCCGCCGCCGAGAAATGTGGACTCGCGACCTTCGGCGGCGTCAACGCACCCTACATCTGGGTGCAGGCTCCGAAGCACCTGAATAGCTGGGCGGTCTTCGATAAAATGCTCCAAGAGGCCAATGTCGTGATCACTCCCGGCAGTGGCTTTGGGCCGGCCGGCGAAGGCTATTTCCGCATTTCCGCCTTCAACTCCCGCGCCAATGTCGATGAAGTCGCCCGCCGCCTGACCGCGCTGAACTGGAAATCCTAGCCCCCCCTCACCCATGCCGAGCGCCCTCAAGTTTTTGCTTCGCGAAAAAGGCATCCTCGGCGGTTGGATCTCCCTCGCCATCCTATCCACGGTTGGCTCCGGTTGGATCACCGGCATCTCGACAGCCCCCGAAGCCGGGATTTTTCTGGCCTGGCTGTTGGTGGCGATCCTCGGATGTGCGTTCTCCGTCGTCCGACACGCCGACACCCTCGCGCATAAACTCGGCGAACCACTCGGCACCCTCATCCTCACTCTGAGCGTCATCGGCATGGAGGTGAGCATGGTTTCCGCCGTGATGCTTTCCGGTAAAAACAACCCTGTCCTCGCACGAGATACCATGTTTGCGGTGGTGATGATTGTTCTCGGCGGCTTGGCCGGTGTTTCGCTGATGCTCGGAGCCTGGCGCCACCACCAACAGGAGTTCAACCTCCAGGGGGCCGGGGCTTATCTTTCGCTGATCGTCCCGCTCGCGGTGTTCGCCCTCGTGCTGCCGGAATTCACCGTGGCTACGGCCGGCCCCACCTTTTCCCGCAGGGAATCGCTGGTTTTGACGTTTCTTTGCGTCTCGCTCTACATCCTCTTCTTGATCATTCAGACCGTCCGGCACCGCAATTTCTTCGAGGATTCCACCGACGCCGCCCACGAGGAACACCACGGGTCGCACGGCGTGGCCGTGAGCTTGGGCTTGTTGATCGCCTCGCTTCTGCCGGTCGTCATTCTTTCCAAAAAACTCGCCGTGGTTCTGGATTTCGGCACTTCGCAACTCCAACTCCCCTCCGCGCTGTCTGGTGTGATCGTGGCCTTGCTGATCCTCGCCCCGGAAGGCTTGAGCGCCATCAAGTCCGCGATGAAAAATCAACTTCAGCGCTCGATCAACCTCCTCCTCGGTTCGGTTCTCGCCACCATCGCCCTCACGGTTCCCGCCGTGCTGACCATCGGTCTAGTCTTCAACCACGAGGTTCACCTCGGCCTACGTCCGCAAGAATCAATCCTCCTCTGCGTGATGCTCGCCGTGTCGATCCTGACTTTCGGCAGCACCCGAACGAACCTCCTCCAAGGCGCTGTGCACCTACTGGTCTTTTTCTTCTGGCTCGTGCTGGCCTTTGGATCCTGAGCAACCAAACCGCCCGCAAAACCCAAATCCTCCCACGCCCCTTTCCGCTACCTCAAGAAATCCGAAACTTGATTTCGCGGATGGTTTTTTTTCCGAAGCGCGCCTGCAACTTTGCGAGGATTTCGTTTTTCCAATTCCTCTCGAGTTCGTAGCGCACGCTGGGTTGGAGGACTTGGATGCGGAGCACCCCGCCGCTCAATCCCGCTGGCGAGGCATGGCTGGCCAGAAAATCCCCCACGATTCCGCTCCACGCCTGTTTGATCTGCTCCTCTCCGAGCCTTTCGCCGAGGCCCAGACGGGGCATGAGTTTTTCCAAAATATCACCCACGGGAGCGCAGCGTTCCCGCCGCTCGAAGGGCTCCTCCAACCCACGCCACTCGGCGAGGACTCGGGCTCTCAGGGTTTCCGGGGTCATAAAAAAAGGCTCCCGGCTTGTAGGCACGGGAGCCGATTGGAAAATTTTAAAATCTAGCCGTCGTTGCCGATCGCCTCGACGGGACAGCCATCCATCGCCTCTTGGCAGAGGGCCTCTTCCTCGGGGGTCTCGGGCTGCTTAAATAAAAAGCTGTGCCCCCCGTCGTCATTGCGTTTGTAGTTTGCGGGGGCGGTTTCACGGCACAAATCACAGTCGATGCACTGGTCATCGACATAGAATTTGCCCGAAACATTGTCGCTATATTTGTTTGCTGCGTCTGCCATGTTGGTTGAATTGGAAGGCAGGTAAAATGGATCACCCCCGCCATAATGCAATGGTTTTTTAAATCCTCAGCGACTCGGCTGGATCAACCGGAAAATCTCGGCGGACACTTCCTGAGCACTCCAGAGCACCCCTCGAGCGAAACCGCTCCAATCCGCAACGGGTGACAGAGCAACCAGCAGAACGCAGATCAAGGCGAGATTCAGGAGATAGATCAGAACGATGGAAAAAAACACTCCGCCGTATTCGAGGTCGGGCTGGCCGCGAACGATCATCGCGATCGTAAAAACCATGTGGAAGGCCCAAGTGGCCCCAATTCCTCCCTGGAACAAACCCGGATGCCCAGGCAGGTCGAACACCACCCGCGCCGTCGTGTAGGAACCGATCCAGAGCACCGTGTAGAATGGAATAAAATACGGAGCCAGCACGATGAGCGTATTGGTTTTATCCGTCACGATGTGCCCGCCGGTGCTGGCGACATGGAAATCGTGCACGCGCCCGCCATAAAACCACACCAGAAGGGCATGAGTGAGTTCGTGGCCGATCACATACAGCCACACGAGCGGCTTCACCGCAAAATATCCCACCACCCCGAGCAAAGCCCCGCCACCGAACCAAACGAGTTCCTCGCTTCTCCAAAATCCACCGTGCCCGGCGCTATCCAACAACGCGCCAAAAAAGGCCAGCGTGAGCACCCAGCCCGGAAGAAGAAGAAACGCTCCGGCGACGAATTTCACCCACTTCTTCGGCACATGGCCGGGAGCCACCCCGGTGAGCGAGGTGTAGAGAGAGCGGGTTTTCGCGGAACGCCTGGGCTTTGAAGCCATCGCTGAATCAAGCAAAAGCGCCGTGGAGCATCACGGCAAAAAAAACGGCGCCGCCGTGTGGTCGGCGCCGTGGTCGGGAAAATCCCGGATCGGGCAGAAGAATTTACTTCGCGGCTTTCGCAGCGATGAGCGCCTTCGCGAGACGACCCTTGCGGCGATTCGCCACATTGCGGTGGATGATTCCGCGCTTGGCTGCCTTGTCGAGAGCCGAGGTCAGAGCATTGTATTGCTCTTTGGCAGCAGCAGCGTCACCCCCGGTGAGAGTGGCACGAAGTTTTTTCTGACGCGACTTGATCGAGGTGATCACGGAAGCATTGAGAGCGTGACGCTTGAGGCTCTGGCGCGCGCTTTTTTCGGAAGATTTGATGTTGGCCATGGAATTGTTGGTGCCAGAGGGGAGAATCGAACTCCCGACCAAGGGCTTATGAGTCCCCTGCTCTACCGCTGAGCTACCCTGGCAAAATGGGTTTTTTTGGTTTTTTTACCGGTCAAATCAGCCCGAAGCGGAAAGGATTCCCGCCAGCGCCGTCTCGACCGGGCCGAGCACTCTAGCGCGACGCCCTCCGCCGGCAATAGAAAAATGGCACGCTGAATGCTTTTGATTCGTTAGGAATTTATCAAAAAGTGGCAAAGATCACCCAATCGGTTAGTTTCCAGCCGATGCATTTCCTGAGGAAATGGTTTGGCCGGTTTGCGGGCTCCGCGCTTGTCGCGACGGGTGCCGCTGCTTGCCTTTGGGCTTCTCCCGCCCAGGCCTCGCAGGCGGACTGGATGCGACCCGAGGAATTCGCCGACCCCGACACCTTCGAGTTGCGAGCCTCGGCGGAGAAGACCGCTGAAGCCCATGCACGCTTCCTCCAAGCCATTTTTCTCGAGGAGGAATTCGGCCCCGACGCCGCGCTGGAATCCAAGCGCCGCGTGTTGGATTTGGACCCCGGATTCACCGAGCTTGCCGTCGATGTGGCCCAACACCACTTGCACCGAAGCGAGACTCCGGAGGCGATCTCGATCCTGAAGGACGCGAAGAAAGCGGCCCCGAGCGACCCCAACCCGTCGCTGGCCCTCGCGGGCGTTTATCTTCGCCACCTGCAAAAACCCCTGCTTGCCGAAAAACACGCCCTCGACGCGGTCCAACTCGATCCCGAAAACAAAGCCGGCTACGAGTTGCTCTGGGAAATCTACCGCGCCGCCGGCCAGACCCATAAAATCGAGCCTCTCTTTCAGAGTGCCGAGCGCCGCCACAGCGAGAAATTGGAATTCCTCATGGCGATCGCCGACCTGCGTCTCCGCGAAATCGCCCGCTCCCGCCATTCCCCTTCCGCCGCGACCGAGGCCAGAATTTCCGAACTCCTCGAGCGCATCGAAAATCTTGGAGTCTCCAAGCCGGAAATCCTCGCACGCACCGGAGATTTTCACGCCTTGTGCGGCCGACTCCAGCGCGCCGTGGATCTTTACGAGAAGTCCATCGCCCTCCAACCGGCTCTCGATGGTGTCCGCGAAAAACTCGCCCTAGCTCTCGTGCAACTTGGCCAGAACGACCGCGCGGCAGAACTCCTCACCAAGATTGTCGCCGAGAATCCCGTGAACCTCGCAGCTTACGACCAACTTTCCAAAATCCACCTCCTTCGCGGAGAATTCGAGCGGGCAGCGGCGTCCATGCGTCAGGCGCTTCTGCTGGCCCCGATTGACCCCCGCCGCCACGAAGAAATCATTCGCACCAGCCTCCGGGCCGGTGATCTCGCCGGTGCTCTCCAAGCCGCCACCGAGGCCGAAACGAAGTTCCCCTACCTTACGGGTTTTAGCGTTCTGAGGGCCATCACACTGAGCCAGACCGGCAACCATGCGGCGTCGATGATGGCCTTCGAACGCGCGTTGGTAACTGCGGCCAACTCGAATCCCGATTTATTGGATAGCGATTTTTTCCTGAGCTACGGCGGAGCCGCCGAGCGGGCGGGCCACTTTGTGAAAGCGGCGGAACTTTTAAAAAAATCCATCGTGCTCGACCCGGCGCGCTCGGCTGAGGCTTGCAATTACCTCGCCTACATGTGGGCCGATCGGGGCGAAAACCTCGCCGAGGCGGAGCAACTCATCCGTCGCGCCCTCGAACTCGATCCCAGCAACGGCGCCTATTTGGATACCCTCGGATGGGTTTACTTCCGCCAAGGTCGATATGAAGAATCACTCACCGAACTCCTCCACGCCTCTGAGTTGATGCAGGAACCCGACCCCGTCATTCTCGACCACATCGGCGATGTTTATGGGAAACTCGGAAAAACCGCTGACGCCGTCCTGTATTGGAACAAAGCCATCCAGCTCGATCCGAAAAACCAATCAATCACCGAAAAGCTCGACTCCCACGCCGCCCCCGTCGCGAGACAACCCGAGTCAAATTAACCGCGCCACTTAGGCCACGGCTTGCTGGATTTTTTCAGCAATTCCCCGGAAAATTTCTGCCGCCGCGCTCTCCGGATGCGCCTCCACAGCGGGACGTCCGGTGTCCCCGGATTGTCGCACCAACGGCTCGATAGGCACCTCGCCGAGCAAGGGCACCTGCAGCTTGGCCGCCTCCCGACCACCCCCACCCGTTCCAAAAATGTCGTAGCGTTGGCCATCTCCCGGGCACAGGAAGTAACTCATGTTTTCCACGATTCCGAGGATGGGGACATTGGTTTTTCCAAACATCGCCACCGCCTTCCGAGCGTCAATCAAGGCGACCTCCTGCGGTGTTGTCACAATCAACGCTCCGGAGAGCGCGACGGTCTGAACGATCGTCAACTGGATGTCTCCAGTGCCCGGCGGCAGATCGAGAATGAGGTAATCCAACTCGCCCCATGCGACCTGACGCAGAAATTGCTGAGTGTATCGCGTCACCATCGGCCCGCGCAAAACGGCGGGCGAACCGTCATCCAAGAGATACCCCATCGACATCACCGCCACGCCATGGCGCTCGATCGGAATGATCCGATTTTCATCATCCGCGGTGGGGCGCTCATTCGTGCCACCGAACATCAAGGCGATGCTCGGCCCATAAATATCGCAATCGCACAAGCCGACCTTCGCCCCCGATCGGGCGAGAGCCAGAGCGAGGTTCGCGGCCACGGTGGATTTTCCCACGCCTCCCTTTCCACTGGCCACGGCAATGACATGGCGAATGCCCTCAATGCGCTGGGCTCCGACCGAACCAGCGGGTGCTGTCGCGGGAGCCTGGATATCAATTTTCACCTCCACGCGGCCCACACCGGGTATCGACTTGAGCGCCGCCACGGCATCGAACTGGATTTTTTTTGCAATCGCCGTGTCGTTGGTTGAGAGCGCCAGTTGGACATCAATATCCGCATCGTTGACCGTCGCCCCCCTCAGAAGACCAAACGAAACGATGTCGCGGGAGAAGCCTGGGTATTTCACGGCGCTCAGCGCCTGGCGGATGGAGTCCTGATTGATCGATGACATGGCCTGAGATTCTGCACGGCGAGGCCGCTCGAGCAAGAATGTTGGAACTGACGATGGCTTTGCATCGGGACTGCTCGGTTCACCGAGTTCGTTCTTGTTCCTTCCCCGCCAACCCTCTTGCATTCGTGTCGTGCAAACGCTCGACACCCTCATTGCCCAAGCAGCTTCGCTCGTTTGGGGGCCCTGGCTGGTTTTTCTACTTTTCGGAACCCACCTTTATCTCACTTGGCGGACAGGATTCATTCAACGCCATCTCGGTCATGCGATCCGGCTTTCGGTGACGAAAGATGAAGGCTCGCCGGGCGACATCAGCCAATTTGGCGCGCTGGCGACCGCCCTCGCCGCGACGATCGGAACTGGAAATATCTACGGCGTGGCAGGCGCAGTGCTTATTGGCGGGCCCGGGGCGGTGCTTTGGATGTGGCTCACCGGAGTTTTTGGAATCGCGACAAAATACGGCGAGGCCTTGCTGGCCGTGAAATACCGGACGGTGAATGCCAATGGCCAGATGAGCGGCGGCGCGATGTATGTTTTGCAAAATGCCCTCAAAGCGCGCTGGGCGGGGATTCTTTTCGCCGTCTTCACCGCCATCGCGGCGTTTGGCATCGGAAATATGGTTCAGTCCAACGCCATCGCCGATTTGGTGGTGGCCAAGAAGGGCCTGATCCCCTTCGCGGTTGAGGACTGGCAAATCAAAGTCGGTGTTGGGATTTTTCTTACCGTGATCACAGCGGCCGTGATCCTCGGCGGTGTCTCGTCGATTTCGAAATTTTGCACCGTGCTGGTTCCCTTCATGGCGGCCGCTTATGTGATCGGTTGCCTCGTCCTGCTGGCCTTCAATTGGGATAAACTCGGCGCGACAATCCAACTCATCGTTACCAGCGCCTTTACGGGCCAGGCCGCCGTGGGAGGATTTGTCGGCGCGGGGATCGCAGAAGCCATGCGCTATGGAATTGCCCGCGGGCTTTTCTCGAACGAGTCCGGTCTCGGCAGCGCGCCAATCGTCGCCGCAGCCGCGCAGACGCGGGATCCTGTGCGCCAAGCTTTGGTGTCGAGCACTGGAACTTTTTGGGATACGGTGGTGGTGTGCGCGATGACTGGCTTGGTTTTGGTGTCCTCCGGGGATTGGCAGACGGCCGGGATGACCAAGGCTGGATTGTGCGATGCCGCCTTTCACCACCTCGGATTCTTCGGCGACGCGGTGTTGGTTCTCGGCCTGTTCACATTCGTTTTTTCCACGATCCTCGGCTGGTCCTATTACGGCGAAAAAGCAGTGGAATATCTTGCAGGGGTCCGAGCCGTTTTCCCTTACCGCTTGCTTTGGGTGGCGCTGGTTTTTGTGGGTTCTGTCTGGAAGAGTGATGTGGTTTGGAATTTCTCCGACATGATGAACGGCCTCATGGCCATCCCGAACATCATCGCCCTCCTCCTGCTCAGCGGAGTGGTGGCTTCCGAGACAAAACGCTATTTCGACTCCCATCCTGGCAAGTGATCTGAAAAAAATTACAGGCCTGTTGTTTTTTGAACAACCCCCTGGCCCGAATTGGAAAAAAGCCGCCACCGGTCGGGTGATTTCGAGACGTTTTTCCAGTGACAAAAGTTGGCACGCTTGTTGCTAAACATAAAACAAGATCAGCCTGGTCGAGGGATTGACTTCACGAACTTGGGGGAGGGATTGAAGTCAGGGACGACCGGGCTGTTTCTTTTTTCTAAAAAAGACGCAAATTCTGATTGATAGTCGAAGGGGGTGAATACCCCCGCGTTGATGATGGAATTTGGGTTGTCAGGCGAAGTGGTTCTGCCACATTCGCGTCGGCTACAGCCAAGAAAGGAGGGGAAACTATTACCATGAAAATCGCAACTATCGCCGCCGTAGCGGCTCTCGCGATCGCCGCTCTCGGCCTCGGCGCTTGCGCAAGCAAGCCAGCTCCGGCTCCGGCTCCGAGCTCGATCGGAACGTCCAAATAAGGACGCTCATAAAGGCCGGGCGGAACGCGTTTCCGCTCGGCCTTTTATTTTCCCCCGGTTTTCCTGTTTCACCCCCCGGAGCCTTTCTGTTAAGCCACGCGCCTTCATGAAAAAAGCCAAGTCCAAATCGGAACCGCCCCTCGTGGGAATCGTCATGGGCAGTCGATCCGACTGGAGCACGATGAAGGAATCTGCCGCCATTCTCGAAAAACTAGGCATACCGCACGAATGCCGCGTCGTTTCGGCCCATCGCACACCGGATCTTTTGGCCGACTACGCGAAATCCGCCGACGCGCGCGGCCTCCGCTGCATCATTGCCGGCGCTGGCGGTGCCGCCCACCTCCCAGGCATGGTCGCCGCCCACACCCACTTGCCCGTTCTCGGCGTTCCCGTGGAAAGCCAAATCCTCCGTGGTCAGGACTCGCTCCTCTCGATCGTCCAAATGCCAGCAGGAATCCCCGTTGCGACT
This sequence comes from Verrucomicrobiota bacterium, assembly GCA_026398255.1. GTDB lineage: Bacteria > Verrucomicrobiota > Verrucomicrobiia > Chthoniobacterales > Terrimicrobiaceae > UBA967. The sequence continues at coordinate 79,107 of JAPLTG010000013.1, read as the reverse complement.
TTCGCCATCGGCATTGCCGGAGCTAAAAACGCCGCTCTTTTTGCTGCCTCCTTGCTTTCCCAGGAATTCTCCACCGTGAAGAAAACCCTTCTCGGCTTCCGATCCAACCAGACCAAGGAAGTCCTCGCCGCGCGGCTCGATTGAAAACCCGCATTCTGCAGGCGCCGGATGGCGTTTCTACAATGGTCGAGGCCCTCGCCGCAGGAGAGCCCGTCGCCATGCCGACCGAAACCGTTTATGGCCTCGCGGCGGATGCCCTTTCGCCCAATGCCTGCGCGAAAATTTTTGAGGCCAAAAATCGTCCGCTGAGCGATCCATTGATTGTTCACATTCCCTCGATCGACTGGCTCCCGCGCCTCACCTCCCCTACCCCGGCCGCCCTCCAGCTTGCCGAGAAATTCTGGCCCGGGCCTCTCACGATGGTCCTCCCCCGCCAACCCATAGTTCCAGACATTGTCACGGCAGGTCAGGAAACTGTGGCGATCCGCATGAGTGCTCATCCGCTTTTTCAGGAGGTGGCAACGGCCTTTGGAAAACCTCTTGCGGCTCCCAGCGCGAACCGTTTCGGCCGCATCAGCCCGACCTCCGCCGCCCATGTCCTCGCCGAACTTGATGGCCGCATCCCCTTCATTCTCGACGGCGGCCCTTGCGCCCATGGCATCGAATCGACCATCGTCCATGTCTCCGATGATGGCCTGCGGATCCTGCGCGAAGGTCCGATCACCCGCGAAGACCTGCGCGCGTTTGCCCCCTTGCTGGATGATTCCATCGCCGTCTCCGCTCCGGGCGGATTGAAAAGCCACTACGCTCCGCGCACTCCGCTTGTGCTGGAAAAAAATCCCGCTCCGCGCTCCCAAAAAACCGGCCTTCTGGCCTTCAGCGCTCCACGCGAGGGATTCGCTCAAACCGAAATCCTCAGCGCGACATCCGACCTGCGCGAAGCCGCCGCGAATCTCTACGGCGCCATGCGCCGCCTCGACGAGGCCGGCCTGGACCTCATCGTCGCCGAGGAAATTCCGGAATCCGGCATCGGTGCCGCCATCATGGAACGCCTCCGCAAGGCCGCCGCGCGATGAACGACGGAAAACGCCTCAACACCAAAGCCAGCGGCATCATCGCCGCTGCCATCATGCTCAGCCGCGTTCTGGGCCTCGTCCGCGAAGTCCTTTTCAACGCCATTTTCGGCACCGCCGCGATGGGGCTATTCCTAATCGCCTTTCGCCTTCCGAATCTCCTGCGCGACCTCTTCGCCGAGGGGGCGCTTTCGACAGCTTTCATCACCGTTTTTTCCCAGAAGATTGAAAAGGAAGGCGAGGCCTCTGCATGGGCTCTGGCTTCGAAAATGCTCACGCTGGCCGCCCTGTTCATGAGCCTCGTAAGCCTTCTGGGAATCGTATTCGCGGAACCGCTCGTTCACCTGCTCGCCCCCGGATTCGAAGCCGCTGATGTGGGATTTACGATCCTGCTCACCCGGATCATGTATCCCTTCATCCTGCTGGTATCGCTGGCGGCGCTGGTGATGGGCCTGCTGAACTCGCGCCAGATTTTTACCGCCCCCGCGCTGGCATCCAGTTTCTTCAATATCGGCTCCATCCTCGGCGGTGTCGTTTGCGGTTGGATCATCGATCCCCGATTCGGCCGCGAAGCCCTCATCGGTCTCGCGATCGGAACGCTTGTCGGCGGGTTCCTGCAGCTCGCCATCCAGATTCCCAGCCTGCGGAAGGCCGGATATCGATTTGTTGCGGATTTCCGTTGGAACGACCCGGGTATCCAAAAAATCCTCACCCTCATGGTGCCATCGGTCATCGCCGCCAGCGCCGTGCAGATCAATGTGCTGGTGAATTCCCGCTTCGCCTCCTACGCCGGCGCCGAGGCCGTCACCTGGCTCAATAGCGCCTTCCGCCTCATGCAGCTTCCGATCGGTGTCTTCGGCGTCGCCGTCGCCACCATTACCCTGCCCGTCATTTCACGAATCGCTGCCGACACCGACACCTCCCGCTTCGGCCCCACCCTCGGCCGTGCCATGCGGTTGGCCGTTTTTTTGACCCTCCCATCTGCTGTCGGGCTCTGGTTCATGGCCGGTCCAGTCATTGGACTTGTTTACGAACATGGTCATTTCACCAGCCAGGACACGCTCCAGACCGCACTCGCCCTCCAATTTTACGCCATCGGCCTCGTCGCCTACTCCTGCATCAAGGTCCTTTCCCCGGCTTTCTACGCGATCAATCGGAAATGGACCCCCATGCTCGTAAGCTTCGGCTCCGTGGCCTTGAATATCGCCTTGAATAACTACTTCATGTTCCACCTCGGGATGGGACACACAGGCCTCGCACTCTCCACCACGATCTGTGCCACACTGAATTTCGCCGCGCTCTATTTGCTGATGAGGCCTGCTGCGCAAACGCTCGATAGCTTGAAATTTTTTGCCACGCTCGCGCGCTGCGCCATCGCAGCAGTGCCGATCGCCCTCGTCTGCATCGCTGGAAATTCCTACCTCCCCGGATTGCTTCCTTCCGAGTCCTTCCCTTGGCGCGTGGTCAGCGTCCTCGCGACGATATCCGTGGCAGTCGCTGCCTATCTCCTCACATGTCTCATTCTGCGACTCGACGAAACTCACTTCCTGCTGGAAATCCTCCGTCGAAAACTTGGAAAACCACGCACCCCGTAAAAGTTGAAGCCCGTCGCAGCGATAGCTACAACGGGCTTCTGTTCCCCCCAGAACGAGGTCAAAGTAACAACACCTCTGCTCGGCACAAGATATTTTTTCAAAAAATATTCAGCCGCCACGTAAAAGCCTTCCAACTCGTTTTTTATAAAACGAATTTTTTTCGAGGTTTGATTACGATTTGAAAATAAAGGCCGAATTCGATCCGATTCAGGGCGATGAAATCCTCCGCGGGAAACTTGAAAAACCACGCGCCCCGTAAAAGTTGAAGCCCGTCGCAGCGATAGCTACAACGGGCTTCTGTTCCCCCCAGAACGAGATCAAGGTAACAGCACCTCTGCTCGGCACAAGATATTTTTTCAAAAAATATTCAACCGCCTTTCTCGCCACCGCACCCCGCGTCTTTTTACCGAATGAGAGATTGCTACTCTTCCCACGCCGCCGCTATAACACCGCCCTTTTCACCACCTGATGAACATCCACGAATACCAAGCCAAAGAACTCCTCGATAAATATGGCGTCGCCAACAGCTCCGGCGGCGTTGCCTCCACTCCGGAGGAAGCCGAGAGAATCGCCACCTCCCTCTCGGGAAAAAATCTCGTCGTAAAAGCCCAGGTTCACGCCGGCGGCCGCGGCAAGGGTTCGTTTAAAAACGGCTTCAAGGGCGGTGTCCACCTTTGCAAAACCCCCGCCGAAGCCCTCGACCTCGCCTCGAAAATGCTCGGCCAGACACTCGTCACCCACCAGACCGGCGCGGATGGACGCCTCGTGCGCAAGGTCCTCATCGCCGAGTCCGTCGAGATCGAAAAGGAACTCTACATCGCGATCCTCATCGACCGCGCGACTTCCGCACCAGTCGTGGTCGCCAGCACCGAAGGCGGCATGGACATTGAAGCCGTCGCCGAAAAGACCCCCGAAAAAATCCACCACATCGCGATCGACCCGCTCCTCGGCCTCCAGCCCTACCAATCGCGCAAACTCGCAAAGCTCCTCGGCATTCCCGCCACGCTCCTCAAGCCCGCCTGCGCGCTCTTTGAAAATCTCTACCGCCTCTTCATCGCTTGCGATTGCTCGATGGTGGAGGTCAACCCGCTCGTCATCACCAAATCCGGCGACATCCGCGCGCTCGATGCGAAGTTCAACTTCGACGACAACGCCCTCTTCCGTCACCCCGATATCCTCGCCTACCGCGACACTGCCGAGGAAGACCCCCGCGAAGTCGAAGCTTCGAAGTCGAACCTCAACTACATCGGCCTCGACGGAAACATCGCATGCCTCGTGAACGGCGCCGGCCTCGCCATGGCCACAATGGACATCATCAAACACTGCGGCGGCGAACCCGCGAACTTCCTTGATGTCGGCGGCGGAGCCAACGAGCAACAAGTTACTGAGGCCTTCAAAATCCTCATCTCGGATAAAAAGGTGAAAGCGATTCTCGTGAATATTTTCGGCGGCATCATGAAGTGCGACATCATCGCCCAGGGCATCATTAATGCCTCAAAAGCCGTCAGCCTCCCCATCCCGCTCGTCGTCCGCCTCGAGGGAACCAATGTCGATGCCGGCCGCAAACTCCTCGCCGAGTCCGGCCTCGAACTCACCACCGCCACAGATATCGCCGACGCCGCCAAGAAAGTCGTCGCAGCCGCCGCCTAAACCAAATCTCTTCACGCTATGTCCATCCTCGTTGACAAAAACACCCGCCTGCTCGTGCAGGGCATCACAGGAAAATCCGGTGGCTTCCACGCCAAATCCTGCATGGATTACGGAACCAATGTCGTCGCCGGAGTCACACCCGGCCGCGGCGGCGAGACTTTCGAAAGCAAGGTCCCCGTTTACGACACCGTCATGGAGGCCCGCGCCCAGACGGGTTGCAACGCCACCATGATCTTTGTGCCCCCACCCGGCGCCGCCGACTCGATCCTCGAAGCCATTGATGCCGGGATCGAACTCGTCGTCTGCATCACCGAGGGCATCCCCGTCATCGACATGATGAGGGTCAAAGCCGCGCTCCAAAAAAGCTCCTCCCGCCTCATTGGCCCGAACTGCCCCGGCATCATCACCCCCGGCGCCTGCAAAATCGGCATCATGCCCGGTTACATCCACAACCCCGGCAAGGTCGGTGTCGTCTCGCGCTCCGGCACCCTCACCTACGAAGCCGTGTGGCAACTCTCCAGCCGCGGCCATGGCCAGTCCACCTGCGTTGGCATCGGCGGCGACCCAATCAATGGCACCTCGCACCTCGATGTCGTGAAAATGTTCAACGACGACCCGAACACCGAAGCCTTCATCATGATCGGTGAAATCGGCGGATCGGCCGAAGAAGAAGCTGCCGAGTGGATCGGTAAAAACTGTAAAAAGCCCGTCGCCGGCTTCATCGCCGGAGCCACCGCGCCTCCCGGACGCCGCATGGGCCACGCCGGCGCGATCGTCAGCGGAGGCCAAGGCACCGCCCAAGGCAAAATCGAAGCCCTTCAAGCCGCTGGCATCGAAGTCGCCGCGACACCCGCCGACATGGCCGACGCCCTCCTCCGCCGCATGAAGCGGGGCTGAGCACCCAAAGTTCTTACCCCGAATCTTTGATTCGCGGGCTCAATTTTCTCGTGTGGCTGGATGCAGCCAAAACTGTCCGTATGTCGTGAAAATCAGGCGTGGCGTCGGATTTGTTGTGCTTTGCGTTGCATCTAAAACAGTGGGCTGGGCGTAAAGTCATGGCCGTGATTCCAAACCATCTGTCCGAAATTGTGCGCGCTCCGTGGGGATCGACATCTCCTCGGCGAAACAATCGGAAACGGGTCATCGTTGAATCGACCATGCCCTCTGCGCGATGACTTTTCTTCCGCTGACTCGTCACGACGCTCTCAAGGCTTGGGCTGATTTTTTACAGGGCGTCGGTCAATACGCAAAGCGGCGAAACCATGTGGAACCGCTCCATCGAAATGTCTCGCGACTGAGTGCGGCGTTGCGCTTCCGCACACTTTTGGAAGACGAGATTTTGAGAGCCCCCCTCCAGGAGCATCCGTTCCACAGCGTCGAGAAATGGGTCCAAGAAGTCTGCTGGCGGAGGTATTGGAAGGGTTGGTTGGAGCGACGCCCGGATGTCTGGGATTCTTGGCGGAGGCGCGTGCGGGAACTGCACGAGACACTCCCCGAGGCGACACGGCAACGCGTGAAAGCCGTGGCCGCAGGTGAAAGCGGCGTTGCCTGCATGGATGAGATCGCTCAAGAACTGATCGCCACAGGGTATGTGCACAATCACGCTCGGATGTGGTGGGCCAGCTATTGGATTCACGCCGAGCGCTTGCCCTGGGAACTTGGGGCGGATGTTTTTTACAGACACCTTCTCGACGCGGATCCAGCCAGCAACACCCTGTCCTGGCGTTGGGTCGCTGGCTTGCAGACACCTGGAAAAACCTACTTGGTCAGAGCCTCGAACATCGAAAAATACGCACCCGATTTGCTAATTTCCAATCGCGCCGGCAGCGAACGGATCGCGGATGGAGCCATTGCTCCGGTGATCGCCCCCGAGTTTGCCAACACAACTCGACAGGCCTTGATCGATTACCCGGCCGTAGTTCCCACCAGCGGGCGACGGGTCGGAATTTGGCTTCATGCGGACGACTTGCTTCCTGAAGTCGGGCCTCTCGCAAATCTCACTCCGGTCTCTGTCGCCGCTTTCTCCCAAGAACTCGACGACTGCCCCATCCCCGCCCTCAGCGAGCGAAGCATCGCCGCTCAGGAAGAAGCCCTAGCTGATGGTCTCGCGAGAACGGCGGCACATTTTTCATGTCCGACAGAGCAAAGCACCCATGCTGACCCCGCAGCCTGCCTGGACGCTTGGGCCTCAAAGCATGGCCTGGAGGAAGTCGTGGCTTTTGCTCCGACCGTGGGGCCCGTGGCCGACCTCCTTCCGCCTGTGCGCCAGCGACTCGACAAGTCAGGCGTCGCCCTAACTTTGATCCGTCGGGCTTCAGATGCTCATGCGTTTGAGCTCTCGGGCACTGGGTTCTTTCCGTTTTTGGAAAAAATGAGCCGTCATCTACGCCATCAAAAAACCCTCTTTCCCGACCTATGACAATGGATACGACCCCTTCGGCGATCTCCACCATCATCCGTCTCGCATGGGAGGATCGCACAACATTTGAAGAAATCCTGACGCGCACGGGAGCTGCCGAGCAAGATGTGATCAGGATCATGCGCCGCGAGTTGAAGCCATCCAGCTTTCGCCTCTGGCGCAAGCGCATGAATGGACGGGTGACCAAACATCGCAAACTTTTTAAACAACGACACTCCGGCCCTGTTGACGAAGTGGAATAGCGCCTGTGCTCGAGTAGACTTCGCTCCGTGATGAACCCTCCTTCGATAGACCAGCGCCTTGCTGCGAGAGAGCGTCCGTCTTCTTCCATGGTTGGCAAGCAACGCTGGAGTGAATTGCTTTTTACTCATTGGAAAATCGATGCACCGACCGTGCAAGCCACTCTGCCGAGGGGATTGTTTGTCGATACTTTCGCAGGCGATGCATACATCGGCGTGGTGCCATTTTTCATGCAGCGTGTTCGTCCCGCATGGCTGCCTCCACTGCCGTGGATTTCGTGGTTTCTGGAGCTGAATGTTCGGACTTATGTCCATGATGAAAATGGCAATCCCGGGGTGTGGTTTTACTCGCTTGATTGCAACCAACCGATCGCCGTCGCCATCGCCCGGCACTTTTTTCATCTTCCGTATTTTCACGCGAGCATGAGCGCCAAACGCCAAGCTGGAGTCATCCGATACCAATGCCAGCGACAAGGCGAAAAGGGCGCGCCATGGTGCTATGAATGGACCCCGGGCTCGCAGTCCACTCCAGCAGAACCGGGCTCGCTCGAGTTTTTTCTCATCGAAAGGTATCTGCTTTTTTCTACAAACAGCAAAGGCCACCTAATGGTTGGGCGGGTTCATCATACGCCGTATCGCGTCCACATGCCGCGCGTCTCCGAAGTCTCCACCGGTCCGGCACATCTTTCAGGGTTCGATCTGACAGGCGAACCGCTCTCCCTGCTGGCCGCGGAATCTGTGGATGTATCGATCTTTGCGCTCGAGGCTGCCAGGGCGCCTTAATCAGCCAAAGATCGAATGAGATTCGGTGGATTTTAACGGATTCCGATCACTTGGGATGTCACCAATTCCTCGGGGATCGAGAGTAATTTGGCGGCGGCTTTTTGATAGACTTCCATTTGCCCGGCATAACGACTTTGGATTTCCAGAGCTGTGCCTTGATCGGTTTTAAAGTCGTAGATCACTGCGGAAAGCGGGTTGTTTTCCTGATCGCATCGCACAAGAACCCGATCAAAAACGCCGCTCACCCATCTCCCATCCAGCACGACATCAAAGGCCAGCTCTCGCCATAGACGGGTTACTCCTTCGGGCTTGGTGAAGACCTCTCGAGCTAGGGGCTTTTCCAAAAACTCATTCACCAGCTTGCGGGCTTCGGGTGTGAGCGCATGAGGGGTGTGAGCTGAAGTTTCCAGCCACTCGATCCCAGCGAGGGCCTCATGCACTTCGGTGCCAAGTTTCGCGGCGTGGCTGGAAATTCCAACGCCCGCGTCTCCTGCAGGAAGTTCAGATTTGAAGGACGATGGGGAAATTGGCCTTGGCGTTCCGTGGATGGGAGCTGAGAACGCGGCGGGCGCGGGGGTCTCTGTTAATTCGGGGTTCTTGATTTCATATTTCGCAAACCAGCCGGAGTCGCCGAATTGTGCGGAGGGAGCATGAAATTGAAGGAGAAGATGACGGGCGAAATTTGTGGAGGTCGTATTTTCGCCGAGTTCCGCAGTCACCACATAGAGCGCTTTTTTCGCCCGAGTGAGAGCGACATAAGCCGTGCAGATATCGCCATATTTCTTTTCTGCATCTTGGATTTTGAGCTGATCACGAAGCACGGCATCCTGCTCCGCAAATTCCTTGGCGGGGAGGACAAGTCCCCATTTCACGGCCTTGGCGGAGGGGCCAAGTGCGAGGTTTGTGCCAGCGTTTTCTCTCCCCTTTTTGTCGAGTCCACTGGCGATGACCATGTCGAAACCCAGGCCCTTCGATTGATGAACGGTCATGACACGCACCACATCCGATGACTCGTTTTCCTGTGTCTGGCGGGATTCGATGAATCGAAGGAAATCGGGAATCCCGTCCGAGGCATTTCGGTTGGCGTCAAATTGCTCGGCGGCGAGCAGGAATGCCGCCGCGCGTTCCTTCAAAAACGGCTCGGCAGCGAGGTTGGAAGCATCGATCCACTCGCGGAGGGTTGAGGCATAGCCTCGCAGAGCCAGACTTGAGAGTGTCTTTTTTCGAAAAATCCAAGGCCTGTCGTCCAACCCCCAAGCGGATGTGGAGGGAAAACCCCGGGCCACGGTGAGTGAGAGGGCGTCATCAGGGGAAGCCACCATTCGCAGGGCCGCCAAGAGAGCTGCGCCCAGCGGATTATCGACACAGGGGTTGGTTTTTCCTTCGACCGCAACGGGAATATCCTTGGACTGCAAAAGAGCTGCCAGCGCCTCGACGCCGCGGTTGTCGCGTTTGAGAACAGCGCAGGAGAGCCCCCGTTCCCACGCTCGTGTTGTTTCAAGAATTTCGAGAATTTTGCGATCCTGAGCGTCGCCTTCCTCGTCCTCATCCCCGTCGTTTTTCGGAACAGAAATCCACTCGGCAAAGCCTGGAAGGCTCCGAGTTTTTGGGGAGGTGAGATGATTCCTCCAAGCCTTGGTCCATTTTTCTACGGTGGATTCGGGAATTCCGAGAGGCCCGCAGAGAGGCTCTAGATCTTCGAAGGCTTTGTTTACAAACTCCAGAATGGGCTGACAGGATCGCCAGGATTCATCGAGCGGGGAGGCATCCTCGATGGTTGCGGCGTGTTTGTTGAAGTCATCGAAGATTTCGAAGAACAAATCCGGATCGCCCCCGCGCCAGGAGTAGATGGCCTGCTTGGTGTCTCCGACATAGAAAAAGCTGCGGTCCTTTGTGGGATCCATGAGCACTTCGTCGATGAAGGTTTTCAGGATTTTCCACTGAGGGCGGCTCGTATCCTGAAACTCGTCGAGGAGCCAATGCTCGAATTTCTGATCGATGCGGTAGGCGGCGGAGGCGAGCCAGGTCAGGTCCCCGGCCTTGCGCGCTAGGGAATCCGTAATGTCTGCGAAGGTGACCAGCCCCGCCGATCGGACCAGCGAGGAATAAGCCTGCTCGAATTTTTGCATGAACTCATGCAGGGATTGGCTGCGTCGGAGGGCGGACTCGAATTCGGGCTTGAGCAGGCTATTTCGCAATTCATCTCGCAGCGCTCGGATCGTGGGAGTCAGAAAAACCCGGCCGGCGTGTGCATTTCGAGTTGGGATGTAGAGGAGGCCGTCCGCGGTCTGTTTTTCATTCGATAGCTTGGCGATGAATTTTTTTAAGTCTTCAGAATAGAGACTTGGAGGGGTGTGCTGCGCGGCAAGGGCCAGGCCGAGTTGCCAAGCGGTTGAGGCCTCCTCGTTGAGATGGGGATACTCTTCTTGAATAGCCTCCCAAAGTTTTTCGGCCGCTGGCGCTACCGCTCCGGCGTTCAAGATCGCACATCCGCCCGCACCCCAAATCGCGGCGGCATCTCCCCAAATAGCGTCATCTGGCGTGGCGAGGAATTTCCCGTGCAGGCCTCTGGTCTCGCCCAACAGAGAACCAAAGACATCGCGCTCACCTTGGTTTCGATGGAGGCGTCGCACCAGATCGATAAAATCCTCGAGAGAGGTCGAGGATTCGCTGGCGAAAACTGTGGCGAGTGTCCGCTCGCGCGCGGCTTGAATTTCGGATTCTCCCGCCATGTTGAAGTCCTCAGCCAGGCCAGATTCGAGAGGGAAGGCGCGGGCGATGCGGGCGAAAAGACTGTCAATCGTCCCCATGCCGAGGCGTCCGATTTTCCAAGACAGGTCGCTCAATAGGGAGCGGCACCGCGCGGCATCCAGGTTCTCGAGGAGCGGTTCGCGCTGAAGATCTGCGAGTTTTACAGGGTCCAGAGCGGCCTGGGCGAGACGCTCGAAAACAGCGGACAGGAATTCGCCTGCGGATTTGCGGGTGAATGTCAGCGCGGCGATTTTGGTGGGGTCCACCCCTTGATCGAGAAGTTGGATCATTCGGGTGGTGAGCGCATAGGTCTTGCCGCTCCCAGCGTTTGCGATGAGTCGTTCGTTTTTCATTTTCGACCCTTCAAAAATTCCACGGTCTCCATCGCAACGCAGTTCTCCGGATTTCCATTCAAAAAAAGTGCCTCGAACGGATCATCCCACGAGGTCTTGAAAGGCTGAGGTGGCCAGAAGACCCCTCGGTGGACCAAGCCAGCGATTTCCTTGGCACATTCCAACGAGGAGGCTAGGACCTCCCCATGGAGTTCGGTGAAATTCTTCACCGATGTCTCCGAGGGATCAGCCGACAGCGTGAAATACGCGGTGAGGACGGGCGCGTCGCCAATTTCGACACCATGCCAATGGCGCAGAATCTGGTTGTAGAGGGGGAGTTGGAGATCCGCCCAGCGCTTTTTGACCTGTCGCTTGCCATTGTGGAATTCGAGCTCAGCCGACGGCAACCACTCGCTGGAAAGTCGCGGGCCAAAATGCTTTTTTCCGGGCGGCGTCGCTTTTGGGTGGGTTTTGTAATCCAGGACACGCCATTCCCCGGTTAGGTCATTTTTTTCGATGCGGTCGATTTTCCCCGAGAGGTTCAGCGGGCCGACCTGAAATGGATTTTCCGTATCAGCCTCGAGCTTGCGTTCGGCTGAAACAATCCGCCAACCGGCCGCGAACTGCTCGGCCTGAACTCGCGCAAAACTCCTCAATCGAATTTGGGCGGCTGCTATTTGAACGCGAACGGCAGGCGATGGCGACGAACCGAATAGCCGCTTCACGGATGACTCCAAATGCCCCAATATCAAGCGCTCGATCTTCGCGGCATCGGCCTCAAGCGGCGTTTCTGTTCCGTATTTTTCGAGAGCTTCGTGCACAAGAGTCCCGAAGAGTCTGGCATCCATCTCGCGCGCATCCGAATGGAAGGCATCGAGCCAAAGAACCCTGCTCAGATAATATCGGAAGGGACAGGCGAGATATTGCCCGAAGTCCGTCGGACTCATTTTGATAACAGTCCGGCGCATCGTGGCAGGCAGGGTCCATCGCCAATCGTTCGACCGGCGAGGACGCCGGGTGCCTCTCGGCAGTTCACCGAAAAGCTCGATCACCCGCTCAGGCAGCAGGTCCTCGCCGCAACGCAAGAGGAGACGAGAAGGCATGGCCGGACTCCCCTCGCCGTCGAACCGGCTGAATGAAAGATGAAATTCCTCTGGCGACCGTGTGAGCAACAGGCACTGGAAAAGATAAGCGTCGCGGGCGAACCTCGCCGCATTGTCCGCGAGCCCCAAGGAGCTCCTTTTAGAGTCGGGAAGAAATGGGTGTCCGTTCACCGAGGACGGCAGGAAGCCCTCCGCACAACCTCCCAAAGCCAGTCTCCGAGTCTCGATCCACGGGGCCTCCAACCAGCCTAACAATTCCACCTCTCCGGGATTCGATGAGTTGAAAACCATTTCGGACTTCAGAGCGCGTGCGAAAGCTTGATCCACCCCATCCCCTTCGTCGCGATAGAGCGGAGATGTCTGAATGGTCTCGTAGAGTTCGGCCACCGCTCGTGCCGCCTCGAGACTCTCGCCACCCGAGCGCCAGGCCTTGGCAAGCAATTCGGGCACCGTCAGGGGAAGGAGAGATTTCACTAACTGGATAAAAATCACCGCCTGCGCGCGGCGCTTGGATTTGTCTTTTTTAGGATCGAACTCCACTCCCACGAAAGCCTCGGCTTGCGGCATCTCAGAAAGAACAGCTTCGCCAATCAGAAAGTCGCACACCGCGAGACAGTCATCGTTTTTGAGTTCTGAATCGACACGCAAAACGCGACTGAAATGCGGCAACTCGATCAACCGGCGCAACACTCGCAACTCGCCCGAGGAGCGGAACCGAGCCCATTCCAGCGCAAGCACTCCAGCTTCGCTCAATCCCAATCGGATGCCATCCGGCAGAAACGCCGCGCCGCCACGACATTCGATCTCACTCCGAAATGTCATGCCGAGCTTCGGATCTGCGAGAACCACCGCGTAGTCGCCGGGCACAGGGCATGAAACAGCAAAGTTGATGGCGAGTCGGGCTTCATCCTCCGGAGACCGCGCCGCAGAGATCTGGCTCAACTCAACCTCCAACCGGCAGTCCTCCCACTCCGGAGGATCCGGCCGCCCCCAGGGATCGAAGCCACCACCCAAGCCCTCCGGAAGCCACACGAGCACCTCGACCTGGACTCCACGCGATTCCAACGCCTCAGCGTATCGCTGGGCAGCCAACGGCAGGTCGGGAATGCAGGCGATGACCAAACGATCCATCTCGCCCACCCGCGAAGGGTTGGCCATTTCCGCGAAGCGGGCCTCATTCGGATCGGTCAAACCGAAATCCTCCAATGCGGCCAGGTAGCAGGGATAAATCCGTCCCAGCACATCCCACCGCGCCGAGTCCTCGCCGCAAACCTCCCTCATTCGAGGGTGCGATGGGCTCCAACCCGCCTCCGCTAACAAATCACACAGATCGCAAAGGACACCGCCACTTTTCAGGCGCGAACCCTCGGAATCCCATTTGGCATCGGAAAAAAGCGGCTCCAGAAATTGATGATCCATTTTTTCCAAAGCCAGCGCCCAGGCGCCTTCGCGCTCGAATCTCTCGGCCATCCGACACTCATTTGGCAAAAGAGCACGCATCGGCTGCGTGAATCGCGGCGAGAGCACCCCCGACTCCGCCAGCGCGCTCCGAATTCTCCTCCCCGCCCCCGCAGTCGGAATCCACACCTCCACCCGACTAAGATCGCGTCCACCGCTTCTTAGCAAATTCTCGGCGACTTGCGACGCCAGAGTCTCACTCTTCTTTAAGAAAATTCGATCAAGCATTGGCATGGGTCACTTTTGGTTTTTCACGCTCGGAAATCGACTCTCTGAGCCGAAACGAATGCGCTTCATGTAACCGCAAACCCTCAGCCAAGTCCCGCAAAAGCAAAGGTCTTGGAGAATCGAATTTCAACGCTCAACGCCATCAAGCCTTCTTGGGATATAGTGACTTAAAATATAGCGCTGAAACAGCTTTCAAGTAAGGGGGGGGGGGAGCGGGTGAAGGGACTCGAACCCTCGACATCAACCTTGGCAAGGTTGCACTCTACCAACTGAGTTACACCCGCAGAGTGGAGCGGAAATTAGTGATGGGCTTGGCATGCGTCAAGATGGTTTTTCTCCTCACCGTCGTGCTTGGGGCGCGTCGCGGCTGGGAGTATTGGAATTAAATGAGGGAAGTTTCCGTTTTATCGCCGGACTCAGCGGCGGGTTCTTCGCTGGCGAGATTTTCGGATTTGCCGAAAGCTTTGGCGACGCTCTCCGAGGATTTGGCGCGGTCGTCGGTGGAGTTGCTGAAGCGCACGCTCACGAGTTTGCTAATGCCGTGTTCTTCCATTGTGACGCCGTAGAGCATGTCGGCGCGGGAGATCGTGCGCTTGTTGTGGGTGATCGTGACGAACTGGCTCTGGTCCACGAAGCGGTCCAGGATTTTGATGAAGCGGGTGATGTTCGACTCATCGAGCGGGGCGTCCATTTCGTCGAGCACGCAGAATGGGCTGGGCTTGACCATGTAGATGGCAAAAAGCAGCGAAACGGCCGTCATGGTGCGCTCGCCGCCAGAGAGGAGGCTGATGCTCTGGAGCTGCTTACCGGGCGGCTTGGCGATGATCTCGATGCCGCTCTCGAGCGGGTCGGAGTCGTCCATGAGCATGAGGTTTGCGCGGCCGCCGCCGAAAAGCTCGGTGAACATGACTTGGAAGTTCTCGCGGATTTTTTCGAAAGTCTCGGCGAAGAGGGTTTTCGTGGTGTGGTTGATCTTCGAGATGACTTCGAGCAACTCGGCCTTCGAGGACACGAGGTCGGCGTTTTGTTTTTCGAGGAAAATGTAGCGCTCCTCGAGTTCTTCGAATTCCTGGATGGCATCTACATTGACGGGGCCCATGGAATCGAGGCGTTCGGTGAGTTCGGCGACGAGTTCCTCCATGTGATCCCAAGGAATCCCCTCGCCCTCGCTGGGCATGGCGATTGGCTCGGCGGGTAGCTCCTCTTCGGCGGCGGGCACCTCGGCGGAAAGGGTCTCGCCTTCGGAGGATTCGGGCTTGCGTTTGGCGCGGTCGCGGAAGGCGACGAGGAGGCCGTAGGTGTCAGGCTCGAATGCTTCGAGGTCGGTCTGGTAGCGCTGGGAAACATGGCTGCGGATGTTTTCCATTCGCATCTCGGATTGGGCGGCTTTGACTTCGATGCGGCTGCGCTGGTCTTGCAGGCTGGCGAGTTGTTGGCGGGCGGCGCGGAGGGCGGATTCGAGCGCGGAGGCACTTTCGTTCACCTCGGAGCGCTGGGCGAGGACGGCGCTCAGGCGGGATTCTTCGGATTCAAGTTCTGCGCGCCATTCGCCGATGGAGATTTCGAGGGAGGCATTCTCGGCAGCGAGGGATTCGAGGCGGAATTCGTAGTTGGAAATATCCACGCGGCGGGCGTCGAGGAGTTCGTTGAGTTCCACGATGCGGGCGGACATGGGACCGCGCTGGCGGTGGAGACCCTCCTGTTGCTGGCGCTCGGTGGCGACGCGGACACGGATCTCATTGAGGGCGTCGCTGGCGGAGCTTTCGCGCTCGCGGACGACCTGGATGCGGGCCTCGCATTCCGAGCGGGCGGAGCGGAGCGAGTCGAGCGAGCAGGTGGTTTCGGCAATGCGGGATTCGAGTTCGGAAAGTTGGGCGAGGCTTCCGCGAAGTCCCTCCTCGATGCTGGCGGCCTCGCGCTGGAATGAGGCGCGCTTGGCCTCGGCGTCTGCGAGTTGGCGCTCGGCGTGTCGGCGCTCGTTGTCCACCGAAGCGGATTCCACTTGAGCGGCGTTCATGGCTTCGCGGGCATGCTTAAGACGGTCGGTAGCTTGATCCATCGCGCTCACGGCGGAGGCGCGGGCGACGGCGAGGGATTCGATTTTCGAGGTTGCCTCGGCGAGGGAGGCATCGAGTTCAGTGATGCGGATTTTACGCTGGAGCGTGGATTGGCCAGCATTCTCCCCGGTGGCTCCGCCGTGAATGATGCCGGAGCGGGAGATGAAACCTCCCTCCAACGCCGCGAAGGCGAAGTGGGGATGCTCAGAGCGCATGCGGAATGCGGCTTCGAGATTTTCGACAATCAGGACATCGCGGAGAAGTTGACGCGCAAGGATCGCTCCCTCGCCATCGCCTTTCACGCAATCGCTGGCACGGCCAAAGACTCCGAAGGGAAGGGATGTAGGGCGACCGTCCCGATCGCCATCGATGGGGTCGGGTGACAGACGGGACGCCTGTCCTACGGAATCGGAGGAAATCCACTCGGCGGGAATGACGGTGGCGCGGCCGAGCTTTTGGTCGGCGAGCGTTGAGAGAGCGGCCTCGGCGACAGTGATGTCTTTAAAGATCACCGCTTGGAGGGCCGAACCGAGCGCGGCTTCGATGGCCGGGATTAGGCGCTCCTCGACTTGGATGTGTTGGACGAGCGTGCCCTTGATGGCGGCGTGGTAGAGATCGGGATTGTCGAGTCCACGCAGGATCGCCTGCGTGCCTTCGTCGAGCCCCTCGCCTTGCTCTTGGAGTTGACGCAAAACCTCGAGGCGCGACTCGATGCCGGCGGCGTCTTTTCCTGCGGCGTTGAGGATGGCCTCGGTATCTTGGCGCTGGTGCTGGGCGGTCTCGTGGTCCGCCATGGCGGCGGAGGTTTCGGCTTGGGAATGTTCCAGCGCCAGATGGGCCGCGTCGGAGCGGCGCTTGAGATCCTCGAGGTGCGAGGAAACCTCAGCAGCGGCACGGGAGGCAGCTTCGATCTCATTCTGCAAAAGGTGAAGTCGCGTTTCTCCCGATTCGCGTCGTCCGGTGGCGGAGGAAATTTCGCCGCGAAGCGAGTTGAGACGCGCCTCGGCATTGGAAAGTTCGGAACTTTGCGAGGAGAGTTCGCGCTCGGCGGCGAGGCGTTCCTCCCGGACCTCGTTAAGTCGTGCGGTATGCTCGTCGAGCGTCGACTGGTGGGTGCGGAGGCTCTCGATCATTTGCTGGAGCAGCGTATCGGTCTGCTCGATCTGCTCCTGCTGGGTGCGGATTTTTTCCTCGGCCTGGAAAATATCCAGACGGTGCCGCTCGATCAGCGCCGAAGACTCGGCGGTGCGCTCATGGTTGGTTGAAATCCGATTCTCCGCCGAGAAAACCCGGTTGCGGAGCGTTTGCATGCCGTCGCGGATCGTGCCGGCCTCGGCTTCGATTTCCTGGAGGCGTTGGCGGAAGGTATCGAGCTCGACCTCCTGCTGCGCGATCTCGACCTCGTGGATCTGGCGGGCCTCTTCGCCTTGATTGAGCTGGGCGCGGAGCGATTCGAGTTCGGTCGAAAGCGCACGGTAGTTTTTATGAGAAAGGTGGGTGTCGAAAACCCGGAGGTCGTTGAGGATTGATTGGTATCGGCGGGCTTTCGCCGCCTGGCGCTGCAACGAACCGATCTGGCGCTTCACCTCTTTGATGATGTCCTGCACGCGCACGAGATTCGACTCGGTGTATTCGAGTTTGCGGAGTGCCTCTTTTTTCTGGGCTTTGAATTTCGTGATGCCGGCGGCCTCCTCAAAAATCGCGCGGCGGTCCTCCGGGCGGTTGCTGAGGATTTGGTCGATCTTCCCCTGCTCCATGATCGAGTAGGCGCTGCGGCCCACGCCGGTATCCATGAAGAGTTGGTGAATGTCGCGCAGGCGGCAGGAGGTTTTATTAAGAAAATACTCACTCTTGCCATCGCGGTAGACGCGGCGCGTGATGCGGACCTCGTTCCAATCGGTGCCGAGTTCTTTTTCGCATTCCGAGAAAGTCATCGAGACTTCCGCCATGCCCAGCGCGGGCCGGCTGTCGGTGCCGCTGAAAATGACATCCGCCATCTCACCACCACGGAGCGCCTTCGCCGATTGCTCGCCGAGCACCCAACGCATGGCATCAAGGACATTCGATTTGCCGCAACCATTCGGTCCGACGATCGCGGTAACGCCGCGGTGGAAATTCAGGACGGTTTTTGCGGCGAAGGATTTGAATCCGATGATTTCGAGGGATTGCAGATACATGGCAGGCTTGGTTAAGTTTCGGAAAGGTTAGAAATGACGCCGGATCGGGCAAGGACAAAAATACAACATCCGGTGGAGCTAAGTTTCGCCAACCACAATATATAGATTATGAATACAGACCCGAGAGTTCAGGAACTACTGGAATTTGTCGCCATCCCAAGCGTTTCGGCGCAAGCCGCGCATGCGGTGGACATGGGGCGCTGCGCGGATTGGTTGGTGGAAAAATTGCGCTCCCTCGGCCTCGACGCCCGCCGCGAGGAAACCGCCGGCAACGCCGTGGTCGTCGGCAAAACCCCGCGCGATCCCGCCAAAAAAACTGTCCTCATTTACGGCCACTACGATGTCCAACCCCCCGAACCGCTCGAGCTTTGGACCACTCCGCCCTTCGAACCCACGATCCGAGAGGGGAGGATTTTCGGGCGCGGCTCCTCGGACAACAAAGGCCAAATCCTCGCGCACATCCTTGGCGTCGGCGAGGCCTTAGCGGAAGGCACTCTGCCGGTGAATGTGATTTTCCTCATCGAGGGCGAAGAGGAGATCGGCAGCAAGCATCTCGCGGGGTTTCTGGAAAAACACCGCGCCGAACTCGCCTGCGACGCCATCGCGATTTCGGACACCGGCATGGCTGTCGATGGCTACCCCACCCTCAGCTACGGCCTACGCGGCATCGCCACGATGGAAGTTCGCGTGCACGGCCCGGCTCAGGATTTGCACTCCGGCATCTACGGTGGGGCCGTTGCGAACCCCGCCACCGCCGCCGCCCGCCTCATCGCCAGCCTGCATGACACCGAAAGCCGCGTGGCGATCGAGGGATTTTACGACCAGGTGAAACCCCTCGCGGAGTGGGAACGCCAAGCCGCTGCCGAGTCCCCGCTCACCGACGCCGACATCGCCCGCGAAGCAGGCGTTGAGGAACTCGCCGGCGAGGCCGGCTATTCCGGCATGGAACGCATCGGCGCGCGCCCCACCGCCGAGATCAACGGCCTCGGCGGCGGATACCAAGGCGAAGGCAGCAAAACCGTCCTCCCCGCCCACGCCTTCTTCAAAATCTCCTTCCGCCTCGTGCCGGATCAAAAACCCGACAAAATCCTCGCGCTCGCCCGCCGCCATTTCGAAAAACACCGCCCACGCGGTGTGCGTCTTGAGTTCATTGACGGCCACGGCGGCGAGCCGTTCATGCTCGACCCGATCAGCCCCGAGGGCCTCGCCGCTCGGCGCGCGCTCGAAAAAGTCTTCGGCAAAAAACCCGCCCTCATGCGCGAAGGCGGCTCGATCCCGATCCTCACGGATTTCCAGCGAGTCCTCGGCCGGCCCGCCCTGCTGCTCGCCTTGGCCTCCCCCGACGCCAAAGCCCACGCCCCCGATGAAAATTTTCCCATCGAAAACTTCCTCCTCGGAATCCGTCTGAACAAAGCCGTGCTCGAGGAGTTGGCGAAAGTTTGACAATATTGCCGTATAGCAACACATATTGTTTTATGAAAACCACGATTGACTTGCCAGAAACCCTGCTGCATCGGGCAAAAATCACTGCCGCTCAACGAAAAACCACCCTTAAGGAACTAGTCGTTCAAGGATTGGAATACGCCATGAGTCACGAAATCCCCGACCCCGAGACGGAACGGAAAGCGCGCACGGCCAATCTCCTCAAGGCGCTATCCGGCATTAAAATCACCGAGCCCGTTGGGACATTCCAACGAGAAGAAATATACGACCGCCAGAAGGATCGGTGGGAGTGAGCACATTTTTCGACACGAATATTTTCATCTACGCCGTTTCGGAAGCGCCCGAGGATGCCTCCAAACGGCGCTTGGCCCTGACGCTTATCGAAGATTCCGAAATCCATCTTTCCATTCAGGTGATTCAGGAGTTTCTCCACACCTGCCTTTGCAAAAGCCGCATTGGATTGAATTCCTCGGCGCTCATGCAATCCGCCCGATGGTTACTGACTTTTGATTGCCAAATTCCGGACGCTGCCTCGGTCATGAAAACTCTCGAGATCCAGAAGACCCATGGAATTTCCTACTGGGACGCCGCCATTATTGTTGCTGCGTCTGAACTCAGGTGCGACACGCTCTACACCGAGGATTTGAACCACGGCCAAATCTACAATGATGTGCGCGTGGTGAACCCGTTTCTTTGAGCGAGCCTCTATTTCTGCATCGGCTCAAGTCCCGCAGAAGGTTTGATACGTCTCGCTGCCAGCAGGGGCTGGGTTGCGGTAGTGTTCCTTTTCAGAAGCGTCTTCGAAGGGGTTGGAAAGTGCCTCGAGCAAGCGATGCATCGGGCCGAGATCGCCGCTAGCAACGGCTGCCGCGAGGGCTTCCTCGACTTTGTGGTTTCTTGGAATGACGGCGGGGTTCGACTTGTGCATTCGCGCGAGGGCGTCCTCGATGGTTTGAGGCTGGCGCGAAAGTCTCGCCTGCCATTTTGCCTGCCAAGCGCCCAGTCCCGGAGCTTCGGCGGCGGGATTCAGATTTCGGAAGGTGTTAGTGAAATCCCATTGTTCACGCGCCATGATTTCGAGCAATTCGCCAGCCAAACCCAAATCCTCGCTCTCCGCGTTGAACAAACCCAATTTCTCCCTCATCCCGCCGAGCCAATGGGACTCGAAACGCTCCGGAAAAATTCCGAGGATTTCCTTGGCGATCTCGACGCCTCGAGTTTCGTCGTCATCGAGAAGCGGCAGGAAGGTCTCGGCGAGTCGGGCGAGGTTCCAATGCGCGATGCGGGATTGGTTTCCATAGGCGTAGCGGCTCTGGCGGTCGATCGAGCTGAAGACCGTCTCGGGGTCGTAGGTGTCCATGAACGCGCAGGGGCCGTAGTCGATCGTCTCCCCGGAGAGCGCCATGTTGTCGGTGTTCATGACCCCATGGATGAAACCCACCAGCATCCATCGCGCAACGAGTGCCGCCTGGCGTTCGATGATTGCTTCGAGCAGTGCCCGGTGCGACTCGACAGCGAGGTCTGGATAATGGCGTTTTTGCGTGTGGTCGGCGAGGGCGCGCAACGCATCAAGATTCCGCGTCGCCGCCAAATACTCGAAAGTCCCCACGCGAATGTGGCTCGCGGCGATCCGCGTCAGCACCGCGCCGGGCAATCCGGTGTCGCGATAAACCGTTTCGCCAGTCGTCACCACTACGAGACTGCGCGTGGTGGGAATCCCCAGACCGTTCATCGCCTCGCTGATGATGTATTCGCGAAGCATCGGCCCCAGCGCCGCGCGACCATCGCCACGCCGCGAAAAAGGCGTCCGCCCCGAGCCCTTCAATTGCACATCAAGCCGGGCGCCAGCGGGCGTCAAATGCTCGCCGAGCAAAATCGCGCGACCATCCCCTAGCATCGTGAAATTCCCGAATTGATGCCCCGCATAGGCCTGAGCAATCGGCTCCGCGCCCGGTGGAATTTTGTTTCCCGCGAAAACCTCGGCCTCCAGCGCGTCGGCATCCAAACCCATCGACTTGGCAAGGGCGCGGTTCAAAACCACCATCGCCGGCTTCGCCACCGGTTCGGGATTTTGAGGAAGGAACAACTCCTCCGGCAGGCGCACATAGGAATTATCGAACCGCCAACCAGCATCGATGGGATTTGCGTTTTTATTCACGAAGATTATTCCCGCAGGCCTTCACTCAAGACCGCTGGGAGCGGATGCCATCAAGGGCAGAATTTGTTTTTCCAACAGATGCACGCAACTCCTGCAAAGCGGTTCCGTTCTCATCCGAGCCATCGCGGCAATCATCCTCCGGCGAAGAACTGGATTGATGAGAATGACCGGCGAAATTTCCTGAGCCTCCTTGAGCAAACGAAACAACTCCCGGCAAGAGCCCTTGGTGAATGCGTCGATCTCCATGAGTTGGCAAAGAACCAACCTCGAGGCCTGCAAAAGAGTTTTTAGGTGCAGGCGGTCCTGCGGGCGGGATTTTCTCGAAATCAATTCCGTTTTTTCCCGGTGCAGGAGGATCGGACTGGCGACGAGGAATTCAACACCGCTGGGCAACGCCGTTCGAAGCGCAGTCGGCAAAGCCCTGTCCCGCGTGATGAAAAGCCCCTCGTTTGGCGAGTCGATCCAGATTCCGTCAATCACCGCTGCTGGAGGGTCCCCTTCGCACGAAACCCCAAGACAACCCGCGATCTCCTCCCTTTTCGTGCCGATGAAGTCGATATCCTTGGAAAGCCAAATTCTATCCTCCTCATCACTGAATGCCGGCACTCGAAAATCGGGATCGTTGGTGGTCTCCAGCAAACTGCGGTAAAACCACGCCGCGCCCCCACCGATCAGGATATTGCCCTCCAAAAAATCCCCCGACATCTCGCCGATTCGCGACAGAACGCGCTTCACGGCACTCCAATCGACTGCCTCGGAGTTCACGGGCACGGCCAAAGATACACCTCTGCGGATGCGACCAAATCCCACTCGCCAGGAACACCCGGGGCACGGAGTTCCTCGGCGGTGTAGCGATTGCCGGGTTTGTTTTTCCAAGCCTCCTTCATCGCAAAATGCCGCTCGTTCACAGTCCCCTCGCCGAGCGGCGAATTAGGAATTTCTGTGGATTCGCAGGGTTTCATGAATCAATCCATAAGCTCTCTGCCACTTGCCCTCAAGCGCTTGTTTCGGGGCAATGCCCCCGCCGCACTCCGCGCGTTGACTTGGTTGATCGTCGAACTAAAGTGCCGCGCACCGCATGAGTCAGAAAAACCGCCATGTCCTTTTCGTCTGCACGGGCAATGTGTGCCGCAGTCCCATGGCGGAGGCGCTGTTTCGAAAACTCGCCTCGGGCGCTCGCGATATCACCACCGAGTCCGCCGGCCTCAGCGCGGGCAAGGGCCAGCCTGCCAGCCGCGACGCCGTCGATGTGCTCGCTGCGGAGGGGGTGGAACTCACGAAATTCCGCAGCCAGCCGGTCACCGAGAATCTCCTCGAAAAATCCACGCACATCTTTGTGATGACGGAGGACCACCGCCGGCTCCTCGATTTGTTTTTCCCCGAATTTATCCACAAGGTCCGCCTGCTGCGTTTCGATGAAAAAGGCTGCCCCGATGTGCCCGATCCTATCGGACAAGGCCGCGCGGTCTACGCTGAATGCAAACGCAGCATCGAAAAGGCCCTCCCCTCCGTAATGCGAATGATCAACCAAAATCCCATGCCCACCTCGCTCGACACCCAACCCGACACATCCGCCCTCGCCGAAACCGACCCCGAGATCGCCTCAGCGATCCAGAAAGAACACCGCCGCCAGTTTGAGCACATCGAGCTGATCGCGAGCGAGAATTTCACCAGCCGCGCCGTGATGGAGGCGCAGGGTTCCTGCCTCACCAACAAATACGCCGAGGGCTACCCCGGCAAACGCTGGTATGGCGGTTGCGAGTATGTGGACATCGTGGAAACGCTGGCGATCGACCGTGCGAAGAAACTCTTCGGCGCCGAGCATGCCAATGTGCAACCCCACAGCGGCAGCCAAGCCAACATGGCTGTCTATTTCAGCGTCCTCACCCCCGGCGACAAAATCCTCACCATGGACCTCGCCCACGGCGGCCACCTCACCCACGGCCACAAGGCGAATTTCTCGGGCAAGCTCTACGAGGTTTCCCACTACGGAGTGAGCCGCGAGACCGAAACGATCGATTACGACGCCCTTGCGCGCCAAGCTCTGGAGGTCCGTCCGAAAATGATCACCGCCGGCGCCTCGGCCTACCCGCGGATCATCGATTTCCAGCGCATGCGGGAGATCGCCGATTCCGTCGGCGCCTACCTTTTCGTGGACATGGCCCATATCTCGGGTCTCGTAGCCGGTGGCGTTCACCCCTCGCCTTTCCCGCACGCCGACTTCGTTACCACCACCACGCACAAAAGCCTGCGCGGCCCGCGTGCCGGTCTGGTCATGTGCAAGGAGCAGTTTGCCAAAAAAATCGACGCCCAGACTTTTCCAGGAGTCCAAGGCGGCCCGCTCATGCATGTCATCGCCGCGAAGGCGGTCTGCTTCCGCGAGGCTCTCCAACCCGACTTCAAGGATTACGCCCACCAAGTCGTGAGCAACGCCAAGGCCCTCGCCGCGCGGCTCGCCATGCTCGGCCACCGCATCGTCTCGGGCGGCACAGACAACCATGTCATGCTCGTCGACCTCCGCCCTGCCGGCATCACCGGCGCCGAGGCCTCCGAGGTCTTGGACAAGGCCGCCATCACGGTGAACAAAAACGCCATCCCATTCGACACCGAGTCGATCATGAAAACCGGCGGCATCCGCATCGGCACTCCGGCCATGACCACACGCGGCCTGCGCGAGGACGACATGATGCAAGTGGCCGACTTCATTGACTCCGCATTGAAGAAACGCCACGACGAAGCCGCCCTCACCGCCTTGCGTAAAGAAGTGCTGGCTTTCACCTCGCGCTTCCCGCTTCCCTAAAAAAATCGCCTTTCGCCAAGCGCGGAATAATGAAAATCCCTCAGGAACATTTATCCCGGCCTCCTCGTCCGGAGGCCGGAGGGGTTTTATTATTTTGACAGACGGTGAATCGCTTTTGATGTAGTCACCCCCCCTCAGTCTCAGCCTCTAATTCATGAATACACTCCTTGAACTCTCCCTCTTCTCGGTCGCCGTTGTTGGCGTCATCGCCTTTGGCATCTGGAAAGCCCGCGATGAATCTGGCCAAGACACCGGCACGAGCGGCTACTTCCTCGCTGGGCGCGGACTCACTTGGTGGCTCGTCGGCTTTTCCCTCATCGCCGCGAATATCTCGACCGAGCAATTCGTCGGCATGTCCGGCTCCGCCGCCAACTGGCTCGGAATGGCCGTCGCCTCCTACGAGTGGATGGCCGCCGTGACTCTCGTTTTAGTCGCCTTTTTCTTCCTCCCGCGCTTCCTCCGCACCGGCATCTACACGATCCCGGAATTTCTCGAATACCGCTTCGGTCTTTCGGCCCGCCTCGTCATGGCCCTGCTCACGATTTTCGTCCTCGTCGTTGTGCCGACCGCCTCGGTCATTTTCAGCGGCGCAAAATTCATCTCCGGCTACTACGCAGGCACCCCGATCCTTGGTGATCTCGTCGCAGGTTGCTGGCTCATCGGCATCCTCTCGGCCGCCTATGTTTTCGCCGGCGGCCTCAAAGCCTGCGCGTGGACCGATCTCATCTGGGGCGCCGGCCTCATCGCTGGCGGCGCGGTCGTCATGTGGCTCGCCATGGATACCCTCCGCGAAACCCCTGCCGAAACCCTGATCGCCACCAAAGTCGCGAACTCCCAAGCCACCATCGAGGACCTACAAAACGCAAACGCCCTCGATCGACTCATCCTCCTCAACGATGGCCGCAACGGCGAAGCCGTCGTTCAGAACGGACCGAATGGCTCCGGCGGAAAACTCCACATGGTCCGCCCACTCGAGGATACCGACATCCCTTGGTCCGCCCTCCTCCTCGGCCTCTGGATTCCGAACTTTTTCTACTGGGGCCTGAACCAATATATCGTCCAGCGCACGCTCGGCTCGAAATCCCTCGCCGAAGGCCAGCTCGGCATCGTCTTCGCGGCGTTCCTCAAGCTCATCATCCCCTTCGTGGTCGTGATCCCCGGCATCCTCGCGTTCAACCTTTTCTCAGGCGACCTCCACGAATCCGCCGCTCAGAAAAACATCTCCGCTCTCGAGTCCTCCAAACCTAACGAGACCATTGTCGTGGATGAAGCCGTCGTGAGCAAACAGCCCGAACTCGCCCTCAAGGCCCTGCAGAAAAACGCCGCCATCGCTGGCGTGGCTGCAGCCCCCTTGGCAGAACCCATCGCCATGGCCAACAAAATTAACGAGCTATCCGCCACGGCCCTCGCCGCCAACAAAACCCTCGTCGAAGGCCCACACCTCGTCGGATACGACTACGACTCGGCCTTTCCCGTGCTCGTTCGAAACCTCCTTCGCGACCATTGGTATCTCTCGTGGTTCGTCCTCGCAGCCCTCTTCGGAGCCGTCGTCAGCTCCCTCGCCTCGATGCTGAATTCCGCCTCGACCATCGCCACGATGGATCTCTACGCGAAAGCCACCAAGATCACCGATGAAGTGAAACTCGTGAAAGCCGGCCGTTACTTCGTCGTCCTTTTCGTCCTCGTCGCCATCCTCGTCGCCCCGCATTTCGACAACCCGAAACTCGGCGGCATCTTCAAGATCATCCAGGAATTTCAAGGCTTTGTCTCGCCAGGCATCCTCGCCATCTTCCTCATCGGATTCTTTGTCCCACGCGCCCCGCGCTATGTCGGCACCCTGGGCATCCTTCTCAATGTCGTCGCCTACGGCGTCCTCAAATGGGGAGGTAGTGACGCCATCGTCTCCGCCGGACTCTGGTTCGCTCCGACAATTTCCTTCCTCGACCGCATGGCGATTTGCTTCCTTCTCGTGCTCCTCGCCTCCGGCATCGCCACCCTTCTCACCCCGCTGCGCGAGCCCATCAAACTCCCGGTCAACAGCGCCATCAGCCTCGAACCCTCCCGCTTCGCCGCCATCGCCGGCGTGGGCGTGATCATCCTCACCGGCGTGCTCTATTTGGCCTTCTGGTGAAAACAAAGGGTCTTGTCCAGTTTAGAAACAATGAATATGGTTAAAACATTCACCATCATTGAAAAACAAGTATATAAAAAAGTCACACATTTCGGAGGTCAAATTTCGAAAGATTCTGAAGTGTTTTTGCGTAGATATACCAGCCCTTTCCGCAGCGGTTTTGAACGGGGTCAACCACAAGACTACGCAGCGAATTTACAGTTTGCTTCGTGACCGGACAGTGGATATGGCCATCGAGGAATCCAAGCCGTTTGTCGGGGATATTGAAGTAGATGAAAGCTATTTCGGACCCAGGAGGGTTCGTGGCAAAAGGGGAAGAGGAGCGTCTGGTAAAATCCCTGTTCTGGGCCTGCACAAACGACAAGGAAGAGTGTTTTTGAGTGTCGTCAAAAACTGTTCCAGGGCAGAGCTTATGCCAATTCTTCAAGGGCGAATTGTGGAAGGCAGCGACGTCTATACCGACGGCTGGAAGGCTTACGATGGATTGGTAACAAATGGCTATCAACATCACCGCGTTCACCACCATGAAAATGAATTCGCGAGAGGAAAAAACCATGTTAACGGCATCGAATCTTTTTGGAGTTATGCGAAGTTTCGCATGGCAAAACTTCGCGGAGTCCGGAAGGAAAAATTCCTCATTCACCTCAAAGAATCGGAGTGGCGTTTCAATCATCGAAGTGTTAACATTTACTCTATTCTGCTAACGCAAACTCGCCATTTTCCCCTCTAAACTGGACAAGACCCAAACAAAATCATCGCTTCTCCTAGCAGCATGCGCCGGGATCATGACTATTCCATTCTGGCAAACTCCTGCCTCGGCCGACCCTTTGCCGCCGTCCTTGGCACCCGTTCCCCAGAAAGGCGAGCGCTGGGAGGCGCGCCACGCCGCAAAACTCCGCCAGATTACTGACCAGGGCACTTCGATTGATCTCGTCTTCCTCGGCGATTCAATCACCCAAGCCCTCGAACGCCCAGACTCCGCCAAGATCGTCTCCGAGACTTTCCCCGGAAAAACCATTCTCAACCTCGGCTACAACGCCGACAAAACCGAGAATGTCCTCTGGCGTCTCCGCAACGGCGAAATCGATGGCATCTCCCCGAAAGCCGTCATCCTCATGATCGGCACCAATAACACCGGCCACCGCCAAGATCCTCCCCAAGTCACCGCAAATGGAATCGCCCTCATTCGCGATAAACTCCGCGCCAAGCTGCCAAACTCAAAAATTATCCTGCTCTCCATCTTTCCCCGAACCGACGGCCCCGACAACAGGCTCCAACAGATCAACCAACAAACCAACACCCTCCTCCCCTCGTTGGCCGATGGAAAAACCACCTTTCACTTTGATCTCAACGAAGTCTTTCTCGACAAAAACGGTCGCGTCCCGAGTGACATCATGCCCGATGGACTCCACCCGAGTTCCCAAGGCGATGCACTGTGGATCAAAGCCCTCAAGCCCCGCCTAGACCAAGTCCTCTACGCTCCAGCCTCCTAAAAAGCCCGGAATTCAGATCCCACCGACGCCTTGGTAGCGGAAGTCGGAACGACTTTCGATGGCTGGTGGCGAGCCAATGTAGCGGCAGCGAGAGCCAGATGGGCAGAGCTAGCGCGCTGACTGCTCAGTCGCAGCCAACGGCAACCCTATCAGTTGCTTCGCGGATTTGCGTGAGATGCTTTCAGATGCCGACGGGGGCGTGGGCCGCGTTGACGGTGATTAACGCCACTCAGGGAATCTCCCGACGATGAAAATCAGTTCAAGTGTTTGGCTTTGCTTTATGCCAACAAGCACGAACACCTCTCTGCTCCCGGACGATGACTGCTACCCGGTCATCGAAGCCCGCCACAGCATTGGCAAAAGCCGAGGGTTGTCGAAATCCAGTAATTCCCTACAAGTGGAGTTTCAAATTTTTACATCACCAAAACCTCGAAACCTTCATCAAGAACCTGACCATATGAAAAACCCGACCGTCGCCCAATACACACTCACCCGCTTGTCCCAACTTGGAATCGACAGGATTTTCGGCGTGCCTGGAGATTATGCCTTTCCCATCGATGATGCCGCCGAGCAGGTTCCAGGCCTCGAGTGGGTCGTTTGCGCCAATGAACTCAACGCAGCCTACGCGGCCGATGGCTACGCGCGCATTCGCGGCGCGGCGATGCTCACGACCACCTACGGCGTTGGCGAACTTTCCGCGATCAACGGTGTCATGGGCAGCCTCACCCACCGCCTCCCTGTTTTCCATCTGGTCGGGATGCCCAGCGAACGCATCCAAATCCAGAATCTCATCACCCACCACAACCTCGGCGACACCAACTACCACCGCTTCCTACCGATCTCTGGTGCCGCGGCGGGAGTGACAGCTGTCCTCACCCCGACCAACTGCGTCGAGGAACTGGAGCGCGTCATCCGCGAGGCCCTGCGCCTGAGCAAGCCCGCCTACATCGCGATCTCCGAACTCTCGGGTTATTCCCCGATCGTGGGCACTCCTGTCACTGGAAACCCACTCGCCGAAATCAAACGCCAGACGAGTGTTCCCGCGGAATTGGAAAGCGCTCTCGCCACGATCTTGCTGCGCCTGGAGGCGGCAAAGAATCCCGTCGCCATCGTGACCGCCCTAACCGCCCGTTACGGCCTCCGAGCGCAGGTGCATGAACTCCTCCGCAAAATCAACCTTCCTACCGCCATCGCCCCTGCGGAAAAGGGTTCCCTCGACGAGTCGATTCCGCAGTTCATCGGCCTCTACCACGGCGATTTCTCTTCGCCCGCCTCCGTCAAGCAGGTCATCGAAAGCGCCGACCTGGTGCTGGACATCGGCGGAATCATCCTCGCCGAGCTGAATGCAGGTCTTTTCACCGACAACCTCGCCCCTAACCGCATGATTTCCATCCGGGACAGCCATGTGCAAATCGGCACTAAGGTTTTCGTGAACACCGCCATTGACGATGTCCTCGCGGGTCTTCTCGCGAAGGTGAAGACCCGCCCCCAGCCTGTCGTCTCCGAAAAAATCGACCTCCTCCCCGCCACCGGCAACGGCGACGACAAACTCTCCTCGGCGAACTTCTACCCCCGCCTCCAGCGTTGCCTGAAATCCGGTGACACTCTGGTGGTTGAGACGGGCACTTGCATGATGCACCTCAATCCCATGGTTCTTCCCAAAGGAGTCGGCGCCGAGGGCCAAGGACTCTGGGGCTCCATCGGATGGGCCACCCCGGCCACACTGGGCGTCTGCCTCGCCAAAAAGTCCGGTCGCACTTGGATGGTCACCGGCGATGGCTCCCACCAACTCACCCTCAATGAAATCGGCGTCATGGGACGCTACGGCATTAAGCCGATTATTTTCGTCCTCAATAACGACATCTACGGCGTCGAGGACTTTTTCAGCGATCGCGGACACATCTACGACGACATTGCTCGACTGAACTACCACCTCCTGCCCGAAGCGTTTGGTTGCAAGGGATGGCTCACTGCCAAGGTCGGTACCCTAGCGGAGCTCGACGACATCCTCGGCAAAATCGAGAAACACGACGGCGCCGCTTATATCCAAGTTCTCATTCCCGAAGCCGAGAGCCAGCCCCTGCCCGCCGAAGTCATCGACCACGACTACAAGCTCCGCATTCCTCCTGTCGGCTAGACCGCTTCGCAGCGCTCAGAGAAAGAGGGCGGTCCCACACATTCACATATTCGCAGAACGGCATCATGTAGAGCGGCAGTGAAGCGAGGCAGAATCCCGGGTGTTGCCAAAATAACCTCCCCTGCGTCTGGGCGGCTCTGCGGGAGGAATTGCTGCTGAGCCAACTGCGCATTCGCGCCTGAGGCTTGGGTCCGCTCGGCGAGCCGCCCCTACCCCTGATTTTTCGATTCGCGGTTCGGTTCCGAACGACACAGAACTGCCGTTGATACAAGTTTTACCTCGTCGATCGCAGGGCAAGAGCAGTCAGCGCGAGGAGTCCGCAATTTCTCGCCAGCGACCACCAACCCGCCTCAGCGGAATCGTCCCCACCGAAGCACCCGCAGGGGATCGCCTGACCTCGAACAACTACCCAAGCAATTGCCAGCGTAAAAACCACCAGCATCCCCGCCACTATCAACAACGCCCCGCGCCGTGCCGCAGGCAGGGCCACCAGCGCCGCCGCGCAACTGATCTCCAGCCATGGCAGGTAGACCGCCACCAAGTTCACCAGCATGGTGGGCAGAAGTTGGTATTGATAAACTGCCAGCGCGAACTGATCGGGATTCGAGATTTTCGGAAACGCAGCGGCAATCAGCACGCCCGCCAAGGCGAGGCACGCCATCCACTCGAGGGCGATCCACAAAGGATTTCGGTTGTCTGGCACGCGATTCATATCACTCGAGCGGATGCCCCGCCCCCTTCCATCCCGACATTCCTTCCGCAAAAAGAACCACCTTCGTGCTTCCCTGCGCTTGTAGAAATTTTGCGAGCAACAAGGCATCGTCGCAGTCGAATCCTGAGCAATAAACCATCACGGGTTGCTCCGGAGAAAAGAGCGCCGCCAGTTCGTTGTAGGCCTCCTCGTGCCTACCGAATGGAAACGACACCGCTCCGGGCAGGTGGCCCGCATCGAAATCCTCGCTCTTCCGCGCATCACAAACCAAAAACTCGCCCTTCTCGACGATTTCCTTGGCACGAGCCACATCGACCATTTCGATCCCAGCCGCCACCGCCTTCAACTCCACCCGCCGCGAATGATCCTCCACCCAGGGAATCCTCCGGGGGCCGACAACCTGAGCCAGAGTGCCCAGCAGCAATGCACAAACAACGACCAAAGCCCACGATTGGAAAATCGACATCGGCCGGGAATTCATCCCCGAGCGAGTGTGCAAAATCGCAGGTGAGTGTCCGAACATGCTGGGTTTTTACAACACTGGGTCCTCGCGGCAACCCGATTCCTCTCCCTCCCTGCGGCTGGAGGCTTGCCTGCACCCGTCGTTCCACCAATCTCTAGGGACAAACCACCCATTCATGGATCAAAGCCTCTTCATTGCCCTCAACAACTCGCCGAAAAATCCCATCGTGGATGTCGTAATGGCGACCTTGTCGAGTTGGGCTGCCTGGTGGCCGTTGGTGGTTATCGCCGGAGCGTGCCTGCTGCTCTTTGGAGGGTTCCGCGCGCGGGCGATGGTTTTTTCCGCCGTCCTCGCCATTGGCATCAATGACGCCTTGGTCTGCCGCACCCTCAAATCCAGCGTCCAGCGCCCCCGCCCGAACGAAGTCCTCTCTGGCGTGCGCTCGATCGATCTGGCCAAAGCGACCCCGCGCGTGATGGCGATCCTCCTGCCTCTCAAAACCAAAACCTCCTCCATCGAAATCCCCGCCACCACCGGCAAGTCCTTCCCCTCCTCGCATGCGGCGAACACTTTCGCCATGGCCACCGTGTGCTTTCTCTTCTACCGCCGCTGGGGCTGGATTGCGTTTCTTCCTGCGGCTCTGGTAGCGTTCAGCCGCATGTATGTCGGATCCCACTGGCCGCTGGATGTTCTTGCCGGTTCTTTCATCGGAATCGCCTGTGCTCTCGGCGTGGTGACCCTCCTTCGGTTTCTTTGGAAAAAATTCGCTCCGGTTTTCGCCCCGCAGCTCCATAGCGCCCACCACGATTTATTAAATCCGTGAAAACAAAAAACATCCTGGCCTTTCTGGGAATCCTCACACTGATCCGGATCATCTGGCTGGCGACCCAAGGGATCTCGCCCCAGGAGGCCTATTACTGGATGTGTGGCGATCGCCTGGCCTCCGCGTATTTCGATGGCCCGCCCGCCACAGCTTACCTCGTGCGGTTCCTCGGATTTTTTACCGGCGGGTCCCTG
Organism: Verrucomicrobiota bacterium; assembly: GCA_026398255.1. GTDB lineage: Bacteria > Verrucomicrobiota > Verrucomicrobiia > Chthoniobacterales > Terrimicrobiaceae > UBA967. Next base: position 46,888 of record JAPLTG010000013.1, on the reverse strand, counting down.
GAAATCCTCCGCTTCGCGTGGCCATTGTTTGCCCTCCTTGCCAGTTGGCTCGCGTTCCAATGGATCCGAACCATTTCGAATGATGTCGTGGCGGCTTGGACCGTCCTTGCCTTGAACGCCCTGCCAATCTTCAACTCGCACAGCGTGACCGTCGGCCCTTGGATGCCGACTCTCGTCTGCGTTCTTGGTGGCCTGCAAGCGGCCTATTCCGCCGTCGAGGGACGCCGCAAGGACTGGCTACCCGCCTCCGCCTGCTTTGCACTGGCTTGCCTCTTCCGCTACGAAGCCGTGCTCGTGCCACTGGGTTTTTGCATCACGATACTGGCCGTCATGCGCCACCATAAAACACCCGACTGGGCGGCATTGACGGCCCTCGTTGTTCTCCCGCTGGCTGTGCTTTGGAGCCCTCTGGCATGGAACGCCAAACTCGAATGGATCCCCATCGCCGGCGGAACCCTCCAAACCTGGTGGCGGCCTCAACCCGGCGGCTGGGGACGCAACTTCGTCGAGTTCTTCCGTGAGTATTCCTTCGCCGCCGGGCTCGCCCTGCTGGCCGGTCTCGCGGCGCTGGTGCTCGGTGGCCTCAAGCGCGGCGCGGGTCGGTTTCTTCTCGTCGCAGCGGGCCTTCCGACCTTCTGGGCCGTGTATCAATTCCTCATCGGTCGGAGTTTTTCGACACCCGCTTGGCTGGCGTTGGTTCCCGTGCTGGCAGCCCTCATCGGCTTTTTGGCGCGTTCCCGTTGGATGCCTCTCGCTGGCTCGGCGGTGGTGGCTCTGGCGCTTCTTCAGAGCGCCGTCATGATCCGCGAGGAGGGTCGCATGCGAGGAGTTTGGTTGTCCGTCGCGAAGGAAGTTCACAAAGCCACGCGTGAAATTCCCGCGAGCGACGGCGGCGGTTTTCTCATTGCCGAAAATACCGACCAAGCCTCGGTGCTGGCCGTATTTTTCAAAACAGCCGCCGGCAGCGAGTATCCCCCGGTCTTTGTCCCCGAGTCCCCCGCGCTCACGAGCCAATTCGGCCTCTGGCCTTCGTATGCGGACTTCGTGGCGAGCGATCTGGTGGTGGATGAATTCTTCACCGAGCAGAAGGGCTACAATCTCTTCGCCGGTCGCAACGCCTTGTTCCTCGGCTCTGATCTGCCCCAAACAATCAAAGGTGCATTCGCACAGGTCTCACCGCTGCGAAGAATCCAACTCCCCGACGGCGGCGAGTTGACGATTTTCCTCTGCCTCGATTACCAAACTCTCCCGTTGTAGCGCCTCAGGGAGCTGCGACACCACTCTGCCGAAGCGCTTCGGCGAAGCTCGACTCGTGCGTCAGCAAGCTCGCCAAATACTCGTCCTTCTTGGGAATCGAAGCGAGGTTGCGAATATTCGAGGGCGCCTCGAGCCGGGAGAAAATGGCGCGGGCGATCTTAGTTTTAGCCACGCTCTTCTCGCCATAACCATGCGGCTTGTTGCTGGACCAGAAGCGCACATGCGGCTCGCCGTCTTTCTCCTCCTCGCCCAGAAAAACCACGAGATGCCCGCGCTCTTTTTTGCCGACCGCATCGATCCAGAAGATTTTCAAAAAATCCCCCGGCCTCGCCTCGGCGTAGCTGGTGAAATTCCGCCCGAGCTGGAGTTCGTGAAAAAGCCGCGAGGCTCCGGGGCCGTTCGCATTCCAGCGTCCCCAGATGCCAACGCCATCGGGCGAGGATTTGGGCGCGAGCGAAGCCCAGACGCTCCCGAGCGGCGGCATGAGCCCCTTTTTCTCGGCAGCCTGCAGGGTTTTTAAAAACACCAGATAGGTTGCGCCGGAACAATAGCTCGGACACGCCTTCGCGGGCTGGATGGATACCGAGCCAGCACTGGGTTGAACCGAGGAGTTCAAGGCCGCGTGAGCCTCGCGAGTCGTGGCGTATCCCCCGCCGTCGGGCATCGTGCGGATTTGCTCGAGCACAAGCACGTTGAAGTCCGAAGCACTCGCCAAAAGGCCTCCAGCCAGCATGGCCGACAACAAAATTGAGAAGGTAAATAATTTCATATTCGTGAGGAAAATTGAATCGTCATCGATTCCAAGGTCGTAATGATGGGTCCATGAAATCAGCGACTATTCAAGAGCAAGCCGCACGCCGGGTATTTCCAACCTTCGATCTATCCACCCTTCTCAAGAGCACCTTTGCACCCCGCGAGGGGCAGCGGATTTGTATCCTGATCGACCTGCCCGATCCCGCTCGGATGAAAAATTTCGCGTTTCTCAAAAACCCCGAACTCCCGATCCAAGCGAACGCGGTGAACTTTTTCCACAAGCCGCTTCATGCCCGCGTCATGAAGGAACTCGGACTCCAGGGCGGCGGCATCTTCGCTTACAAGATCACCGGCGGCAGCAACCTCGACCTCCCCGACGAGGCTGTGACACCCGAAGGCACCAGCGTGAGCCTGGAAAAGGACATCTACCCCGATCACGACATCATCCTTTGCGTCTCGACCTACTCGGCCACCGCGCCGCTCACCGCGTTCGCGAAGCAATACAAATTCCGCGGCGCCACCCTGCATGGAGTGAACCCCACCATCCTCCGCACCGGCCTCTCGGTCAGTTATGACGATGTCAGCATCGATGCCGAAAAAATGCGGCTCGGCATGACGAAGGCGGATTGGGTGGAGATCGATTTCCTCTACTCCGGAAAAACTCACACGCTCCGATTGGAACTCGGCGGGCAGGAGGCTCAAAAAAGCCACGGACTCTGCCGGGGCGATGAACCCGATGTCGCCAACCTCCCGGCAGGCGAAATTTATTTCGTCCCCACCGGCGCGAGCGGGCAATTTCCGATGCGCTACGAAAACGGCACGATCGGCCTCATGCATGTCGCCAACGGCCGCATCCAGAAAGCCGAACTCCTCAACGGCGACGCCGACACCATCACCGCCCACAACGCCAAGCTCGTCTCCGACCCAGTCACTGGCGAACTGGGTGAACTCGGCTTCGGCACCCAAATCCTCCCCACCTCGGGCCGCGACATTCAGGACGAAAAAATCCTTGGAACGATCCATGTCGCCACTGGCCGAAGCGACCATCTCGGCGGTGGACTCACCCCCGACAAATTCGCCGAGCATTTGAACGCCACGCACGACGACATCCTCTTCGCGCCGCACAAAACCTCGGAAATCTGGGTCACCCAGGCTCGCATGCACCGCGACGGCAAGACCAAGGTGCTCATCGAAAACTACGAGCCCTCGGACTACATCCTCGACCTGCGGAAATAGTCTCGAGAATCAGGCTTTTGCCTGAAGTTCCGCCTGAGCGGCCATCCAGTCGGCGTTCGCTTTTTCGAGAGCGTCGCCGACCCCTGCCAGCTCACGGTTTGTCTCCATCGCCAGCCCAGGGTTTTCATAGGTTCCGGGACTCTCAAGGATCGCCGTCAGCTCGCGCTGGCGATTTTCCATAGCATAGATCTCGCGCTCGAGATCGATCGCCCGCTTCTCGATGGCGCGGCGGGCGGCGGACTCTGCCTTGCGTGCCTCGGCTTCGGCGCGGCGCTGGGCTTTGATTTCCTTGAGGCCGAGCTTCGGCCCCTCGCTGGATTTTTCTTCCACCCGATCCGGCTGGAAATTTCCAAGACTTGCAACCGTGGCGGCCCGCTCGCCACCAACAGCCTGGGTTTTCTCCCGGAAATACTCGTAGCCACCCGCGTAGGGAGTGAGTGTTCCGGCCTGCACATGGATCACCGAGGTTGCGATGGCTCGAATGAAATGCACATCGTGACTCACGAAAAAAATCGTCCCCTCGTAGGGTTTGAGCGCGTTGATCAACGCATCAATGCTGGGCATGTCGAGGTGCGTGGTCGGCTCGTCGAGCAAAAGAAAGTTCGGCGGATCGAGGAGGAGTTTCACCAGCGCCACACGGCTTTTTTCTCCACCGCTGAGAACACCAATCGGCTTAAACACATCGTCTCCCCGGAAAAGAAATGCCCCGAGGACGGTGCGCGCCGCCTGCTCAGGGACCGGGCGGGCGATGGATTGCACCTCGGCGAGAATGCTGCGTTTGGCATCCAGCCCCTCCGCCCGGTGCTGGGCGAAATAGCCGATGGAACAATTATGGCCCGGAACGCGCTCGCCGCCCGACAACTCAACCAGACCCCCAAGAATTTTCAGAAGAGTGGATTTGCCCGCGCCATTCGGACCGACCAACACCGTGCGCTGGCCCCGCTCCACTTCCAGGTCGAGGTTTTCGTAAACCACATGCTCGCCGTAGGCCTGCTTCACACCCTTCAGCGCAATGGCCCGCTGACCACCCCTCGGCGGTTGGGGAAAACGGAAATGAACGGTCGCCTCGTCGGACTCCGGAGCCTCGATCCGCTCCATGCGGGCGAGTTGCTTAATGCGGTCTTGGGCCTGCGCGGCCTTGCTGGCTTTGGCACGGAAGCGATTGATGAAACTCTCTAGATGCGCGATCTCGCGCTGCTGGTTGCGATACGCGGCGAGGTGTTGCTCCTCGCGGGCCTTTTTCTGCTCTAGGCACGCATCGTAGTTTCCGTGGTAGCGGACGAGTTTGCGGTGACGAATTTCGACAATCCCTTTGCAGATGAGGTTCAAAAATTCCCGGTCGTGCGAAATCGCCAAAATCGCACCGGGATATCCCGAGAGATGGTTTTGAAACCATCCGAGGGTTTCCAGGTCAAGGTGGTTGGTCGGTTCATCCAACAGCAACAAATCCGGCTCCTCGACGAGCAACCGCGCCAAGTGCGCCCGCATGATCCAGCCGCCACTCAGCTCGCGAAGTGGCCGGTGGAAGTCCCCCTCGCGAAATGCGAGTCCGGAAAGAATCCGCTTCGCCATCGCCTCCGCGCGCCCGTCGGCCTCAGGCCCGGCGGCAAGTTCCATCACCGTGTGCGCGCTCACCGAGGCCGTTTCTTGAGGCAGATAGCCCACTCGCGTTCCACGCTGCGTCACCACCACGCCATCATCCGGTTCGTCGTGTCCGAGCAGAAGCCCGAAGAGAGTGGATTTGCCCGCACCGTTCGGACCAATGAGGCCGATACGGTCTCGGACATTCACCTGCAGGGCGGCATCCTCAAACAGGACACGCCCAGCATAGGATTTGGTTACTTGCGAAAGAGTCAGCATGGTCGTTTAAAAAAGGGTCCAGAAACTGGACGATCCCTCCTCGTCCGTCGAACCGAAACTTGCCACCCCTTGCGCCGCGCAAGAAAACGCCTAGCTTTCTTCCGTGGTCAAGGTGCTAACAATCGCAGTCCTCTTCTCGGTGGCGTCTCTCGCCTTTCCGATGATTGCTCTCTTACCCGCCACTCCCCATCCGCACGACGACTTCTCGAATTGCTGCTGCGCCGATCCATCCGAGCCCATGCCCATGGCCGCCTGCGGTTGCCGAACCTGCCCCACTGCACCCGCCAGCGCTTCCCTGATCGCCGATTTTTCCAAAGTCCAAATCCCGGCTCCCAATTTTCAGGCCGTTTGCTGGCCATCCAGCGCTTTGGTGGCCGAGGCACGCTTCGCGAAGCCACCCACTCCCCCACCACGAGACCTGGCCTAACTTCGCGACGGGTCCGGTTTTTCCGGACGGAACCCAAAAAGAAATTTCAAAGAAAGAATCCAATATGAAATTCATTCTCACAGCCATCGCCGTTGCCCTTGTGGCCGTCGGTTCGTTGCAAGCTGCCGGGTCGAAATGCCCCGAATGCTGCAAGGATAAAGACTGCGCCACCTGCTGCAAAGGCAAGTGCGACGAGTGCAAAAACTGCAATAAGTAACGCACTCCGCTAAATCACGAGCGCGGCCTTCCGAAAGGGGGGCCGCGCTTCTTTTTTTAGGATTCCGGCAAGGCCTGCAAAGGAACAACAGGGAGCGGAAAGCGGAGGCGGAGTTCGCCGTCGATCTTGATCTCGACGGTGTAGATCCCTTGGCGGGTGAATTGAATTCCCCCGAAAACATGGACATTCGTGGCGTGGGCATCGAGGGCAGGAAGTTGGAAATACACCTCGCTGGAAGCAATGGGTTCCTCGTCCTCGGGGTTGAGGATCGCCGAGTGCTGGGTGAATTCGCCGATGCCGCCACACCAGCGCGTCCAGAGGCAGAGCTTGAAAAAACCGAGCGGAATCGCCGGAGCTGGAATCATGCCGATGATGCCAACCAGGGTTTGCTGGCCGCTCGCCTCTTGCCGCACATCCTCGCAAAGGACACACGCCTGCAAATCGGGCAAAATCGTTTCCTGCATGGCGCGAAACTAAAGAGGCCCCCGCGAAAAGGAAGTCCTCACTTGAACATCGTCGGCCACAGCAACCACGCCGCCACCACAATCGCGGCGGCGATGCGATACCAACCGAAGATCTCCAATCCGTGGGATTTCAGGTAGCCGACCATCCACTTCACCGCAATCACCGCCGAGAGCCATGCCGCGCCGAGGCCGATGAGCAAAGGAACAGCACCGTAGTGCTCGAGCATTTCCTGCCCGTATTTCAAACCATCGTAGGCCGTGGCCGCCGTGAGCGTGACGACCCCCAGTAAAAAACTGAACTCCACGGCGGCCGGCACGGACAAGCCGACCAACAAGCCGCCGACAATCGTCAGCAGACTCCGACTCACCCCGGGCCACATGGCGAGGCATTGAATGAGCCCGATGAGAAATGCCATGCGCCAGGTGATTTGCTCGAGCTCAAAGCCAGAACGGGGAGCAATCCCGCGCATCCGGCGAAATATCGTCACCGCCAGAATCGCCACGCCGCCGAAAAACCAAGCCGCCACGACAGGCCAGAGACCCCATTCCTCGCCGCCGAAGAGGTATTTTTTGATCGTCTTCTCGAGGAGCAATCCGATCACCGCAGCGGGCAGGAAGGCGAGGATGATACTGAGCGCGAGATGGCGTCCTTCCGCATCACGACCGAGCATCCCGAGCGTCATTTTCCACACGCGCAGGCGGTAGAGCCCAAGAACGGCCAGGATCGCCCCGACTTGGATGCAGATCGCAAAGGCGTCCGCCGAATTGCTCGAGTCGATCCCGAGTAGCCTTTGGGTGACGAGCAAATGCCCGGTCGAGCTGACTGGCAGATACTCGGTAAGTCCCTCGACAAGGCCGAGGATGAAGGCTTGAAAATTGTTCACCCGTCAGAAACGGAGCCGACCTTAGATGGCGCTCTCTCCGGTTTCCTCGGTGCGGATGCGGATCGCGTTTTCGATCGGAAGGACGAAGATTTTTCCATCACCGATCTTGCCAGTCTTGGCCGCTGTGGTGATGGCTTGGATGCCCTTGTCGAGCATGCTGTCACTCACGACGACTTCGATTTTCACTTTGGGAAGAAAATCCACGGTGTATTCACTGCCGCGATAAATTTCCGTGTGTCCTTTTTGACGGCCAAATCCTTTGACCTCGCTCACGGTCATTCCCTCAATACCGACCTCGGCCAGAGCTTCTTTCACATCCTCCATTTTGAATGGCTTGATGATCGCTTCGATTTTTTTCATGTTGCCGAAAAAAGATCAGAAGCGATGTTCGCTGGCAAGTCCCAAGACCATCCCAAGCGGTAGCAATGAAACCCATCCACTGGCGCCGAACCAAACTCGGCAAATACCTCCGTCATCTCCCCCGCCGAAAGCACATCAAGGGGACGATGGTCCACCGGCTTTTCGGAGACAGGTTATTCGATTCCGAACTCTGGCAACCCACCCGCCAACGCTTCGCCTCCGGCATAGCCCTCGGGGCTTTTTTCGCCCTGATGCCCCCCCTGCCCTTCCAAATGCTCGGCGCCGGGATCATCGCCTACATCACCCGCGTCAATGTCCCCGCCGCCATGACCGGCACCTGGATCAGCAATCCCTTCACGACCCCCTTCATCGTCTATCTCCAATACCGGCTCGGATGCCTGATGATGGGCCGCGACCCAATCCATATCGCCGACGGCCAACTCCTCTCGTCCCTCGCCGCCGCCCCGCTGCCCTACATGCTCGGAATCCTGCCGTCCGCAATAATTCTTGCTCTCGTTTCCTACCCCATCTCTCTCATCGTGTGGGATGGGATTTTCTCCCGCATCGAGGCGGCAAAAAAACGCAAGGCCCTCCATGCCCTCCGCGACGCCCTTCCGAAAAAGCTCCTCGAGACCGCCGAGCCGGACGGCCATTGATTTCACCGAAGTCCGGCGATTGACATCCCGCCCGCGCCGGACACAATGCGCGGCTCTCAAACCAATCCAAATATCATGGCAATCGCACCCGGCACCAAAGCACCCGAATTCACCCTCAAGACCGTCACCTCCAGCGGCCCAGCCGACTACTCGCTCTCCGCGAATCTCGGCCAAAAAAATACCGTCATCCTGTTTTTCCCGCTCGCCTTCACCGGCGTCTGCACCCAAGAACTCTGCGATGTCACCGCCGGCCTCTCGAAATACGAGTCGCTCAACGCCGAAGTCGTCGGCATCAGCGTGGACAGCCCCTTCGCGCAAGACGCCTGGGCGAAAAAAGAGGGCATCAAAATCCCGCTCCTCAGCGACCTGAACAAGGAAACCGCAGCAGCCTATGGCGTGCTCCTGCCCGACCTCCTTGGCTTTGGCTCAACCTCCGCCCGTGCGGCATTTGTGATCGATAAAGCCGGCGTCGTCCGCCACAGCGAGCAAACCGCCACCCCGAAAGACCTGCCCGACTTCAACAAAATCGCCGAAGTCCTCGCCTCGCTCTGAAATAAAACCAAAATCTCCTTGTCAACCCGGGCCCGGGCGTGATTCCCTATGCCCCTTTTCCGCAAAAAACTGCGGGACATTTTTCATATGGCTAAAGAAATCGTAGGACAGATCAAATTGCAGATTCCCGCCGGCGCCGCAAACCCGGCTCCACCCGTCGGTCCCGCTCTGGGACAGCAGGGTGTGAACATCATGGCATTCTGCAAAGAATTCAACGCGGCGACCCAGAAGCAATCCGGCGACATTCTCCCGGTGGTCATCACGGTTTACAAAGACAAGAGCTTCACCTTCATCACAAAGTCCCCACCCGCCGCGATCCTTCTCAAAAAAGCCGCCGGCATTGCCTCGGGATCCAAAGAACCGAACAAGACCAAGGTCGGAAAAATTACCAAGAAGCAGGTCATGGACATCGTCAAAGTGAAGATGAAGGACATGAACGCCCGCACCGAAGAAGCCGCTTTCCGCACCCTTTGCGGCACGGCCCGTCAAATGGGCCTCGAAGTCGGAGAATAATTCTTCCAAAACAATTACCGAAAAACGCGGCATGAAAATGCCGCGTTTTTTTTGCGCCCTATCGCCGCGCCAGAAGATTCAACACCACGGTTCCGCCCATCCCCTGCCCGATCAACAGAGCGAAGTCCGGTTGGGGAGGATTGGCTGGGCGCGCCGAGTCCAGCGCCAGCGCAGGGTCCGTGCTCGATGGCCAGCAAGGCACTTTTCGAAGTCTCAAGCCTTCCACCGCCAGCACAGCCTCGATCATTCCCGAGGCCCCGAGCGCATGGCCGGTCGTTCGCTTGACGGCCGTGATCCACGGCAAGCTGTCTCCGAAAAATCGACGCAGGCGGGAAATTTCAATTCCATCGAATCGCGGAGTTCCCGTGGCATGCAGCAACGCCCAATATTTTTCCGCGTCACCAGAAACCGGACGACCGAGGATTTGGCCGAGAAGTTCCCCCAAAACCTCCCCCTCGGGATCGGGAGCGAGAAAGTGTCGCGCTTCGTTTCCAGCGGCCCCGTCCAGCCATTCAGCAAACGGCTTGGCGCCCCGAGCCAACGCGTGGGATTCGGATTCCAGAATCAAACACGCCGCGCCCTCGCAGGGTTTCATCCCCTTTCGCAAGACGCCCAGCGGCCGGGCTTCGGAGGAATGCGCCACGCTTCGGTTCGACTCCATCGCCGTGAGCACTCCTTCCGTGGGCGCTTCGTCGGCGGCCACGGCGACTACCGCATCGAGCACTCCCGAACGAACCAGCATGGCCGCAAGATAGAGCGTTTGAGCCCCAGTGGCCGAGGCCGCATTGGTCGAAAAATCCGCACCGCCACCGCCGAATCTCAAAGCCACCGCCGCCGCCGTCGAATTTCCCCGCCAGCGGCTCAGGGAATATGGCGACGGCTCGCCCGCCGATCGCAGGTCGTGATCCAACGCACAAAGCCCGCCGAGCGAACTTCCGGCCACGACACCGATTCGCGAATGACGGATTTTTTTTCCCTCGCCTCGGAGTTTGTTGCGCGAAGCGGGAAGCCCAGCCGCCTTCCAGGCCCGTTCGACAACCGAAAGTGCGAGGAGTTGGGTTCGCGAAACAATCTGCGCATCGCCGGAATCCAAGCCCACCTCGAAAGCCAACTCAGTGAGTGACGGCGCGCCCTTGGCCAAAACCTCGTCCTTCGCCAGAGCATCCCAAACTTCCTCCTTCGAAGAGGAACCTCCCGCCAACACGGATGAACCCGTGATCCAGACGCGGTTTGCGCCACTGGAATTCAAATCAAAAACCGACATCGCTCGAAGATGGCCAAGGAGACCCGCTTGGCGCAATCTCGTTAAACGAAGCATGGAAGCCGATCGTCGAATCCCAATCAGAAAACCCCGCAAATCCGCGTGGGGAATTTTCTTTTTTTGGACGGCCCTGTTGGGCCTAGCCGTCTGGGCCGTGAACTGGATTCTCCCCCGCCCGCTCCCGACCTCCGGCGGACTTTATTTTCCAGCGAGGCTTCTGATCAACGGCCCGCACTTCCTCCAAAACGATCCGCTTTGGGGAGACGACCCGCTGGGCAACACTCCGGATTCGCTCCGCGATGTCGGCTGTGCGGTCGCCTCGGCGGCCATGGCCCTCGGCACTCACGGCATCGCGACCAATCCTGGAGCCTTAAATACCTTTCTAAAAAAAACCGAAGGCGGCTACACGCCGGAGGGTTGGATTTATTGGGAGAAAGCCGCCGAAATCGATTCGGCGAAAACCAACGAACTCCTCCCCCACTACGAGGATTTACCGTCGTTTTTTCTCATGGATTGGAACCTCCTGCGCGGGAACCCCGTCATCGCGCGGGTTCGGTATCCCAATGGCATCACCCATTTCGTGCTCGTCTGCGGCAAGGAGGGATTCGACTACCTCGTTCGCGATCCCGGCGAGGGGGGCGCGGCGGGAATTACACGGCTTTCCGATTTTCCCGCCCCGGTCGAGGCGCTCCGATTTTATCGAAAACCCCGAGCCTCGCTTGATGGCGGCGCTGCGAAAAACTAGTCTGGCTCCATGACGATCCCACGCGCTCTTCTTCTCGTGATTCTCGCCGGCGCGGTGACGGCTTTTGCCGAATGGCGCGTGTCTCTTCCGGGTTGGAATTACGAATTCCCAAGAGACCATGGCACGCACACGGATTTCAAAACCGAGTGGTGGTATTTCACCGGAAATCTCGAATCCCAGGACGGCGAGGATTTCGGCTACCAGCTGACATTTTTCCGCCAAGGCATCATCGAACCTGGTCGCCAGATTCCTGCGTCGAACTTCCTGCAGCGCGACATGAAGTTCGCCCACTTTGCGGTCTCCGACATCAGCTCAAAAAAATTCCACCATTTCCAAAAGCTCGCCCGAGGCGCATTCGGCGAGGCGGGATTCGAGGAGGGTGACCGCCTGGCTTGGATCGATCAATGGTCCTGCCAACGCATCGGACCCCATGATTTTCGCCTCCTCGCCTCGGATGGTGATGTGTCAATCAACCTCACGCTCCGCTCTCAACGCGATCCCGTGATCCATGGGAAAAATGGAGTGAGCCAAAAATCTGAAGGCGAGGGCCGCGCCTCGCACTACTACTCACTCACCCGCATGGCCACCACTGGCACCGTTCAAATCGGTAAAAAGATCCACTCCGTCTCGGGTCTGACTTGGTTCGACCACGAATGGGCCACCAACCAACTTGCCGCGAATCAAAGCGGTTGGGATTGGTTCAGCCTCCAATTCGATAACGGCTCGGAGTTGATGATTTTTCAAATCCGCGCCAAGGACGGCACCCGGGACTCCTTCTCCTCCGGCACTTGGATCGCTCCCGACGGATCGACGCAAAAGATCCACTTTGCCGACTTCTCGCTGGAACCCACTGAATGGTGGACCAGTCCGAAAACCAAGGGCCGCTACCCGATCGCCTGGAAGATTTCGATCCCCACGCTGGAACTCTCCTTCACCGCACGCGCGAGATTTTCCGACCAAGAACTCGCCGCCGAGCCCTTCTCCTACTGGGAAGGCGCCGTAGCCGCCGAAGGCCAACTAGGCAATTCCCCGATCCAAGGCAAAGGCTACCTGGAAATGACCGGCTACACGGGTGGCATCGTGGGGATGCAAGCGAAGTAACCTCCGGTTTTCGGCAAAAAAAAACGCGCAGCGGATACTGCGCGTTTTTCTGAAATGAAAGAGTCGACTTAGTTTGCGGAGACCGCGGGCTCGACATTCACACGGCGACCATCGCGATCGAACTTCACCCGTCCGTCCACAAGGGCCCAGATGGTGTAGTCGCGGCCGAGGCCGACATTGCTGCCGGGCTGGAATTTCGTTCCGCGCTGGCGAATGATGATGTTACCGGCGATAACGGATTCTCCGCCGAATTTTTTCACGCCGAGACGCTTGCTGATGCTATCGCGACCGTTTTTGACACTGCCTTGTCCTTTTTTATGGGCCATGGAATTTTATTTGGTTGAGATGGATTCGATCTTGAGCTTGGTGAGTTGGCGGCGATGGCCAACCGTGCGGTGATAGCCTTTGCGACGGCGGAACTTGAAGGCGATGACCTTGTCGTCCTTGAATTGATCAACGACTTTGGCTTCGACCTTGGCTCCATTGATAAACGGGGCTCCGACTTGGATTTTGCCGCCATCGGCGACAAGAAGAACTTCGGAAAGTTGAATGTCAGCGCCAACTTCGGCGTCGAGTTTCTCGACTTCGATTTCGTTGCCTGATTCCACGCGGTATTGTTTACCGCCGGTTTGGATAACTGCGTATGCCATAAAAATCTTGTTTGTGTAGGGGCGTGGAAAATGGCGGAAACCCAAATTTATGCAAGCGCTGAATTAAGATTTTTACCTATTTCTTTCTAGAAGCCATTTCAAAGCCCGAAACAAATTCCTCCTCGCCCCTTTCCACAGGGATGCAAATCGCCCGAAAGCAGGTTACGATTCACCCCGACCCGATGAGCTCGCCAAAAACCCGCGCCGATTTTTCGAAAATCCTCCGCGACATGCCCCACAAGCCGGGCGTGTATGTGATGCGCGACCGGCTCGATCATGTGATTTATGTCGGCAAGGCCCGCGACCTTCGCCGCCGCGTGGGGAGTTATTTCATGCCGTCGCGCAAATTTTCCGCCGATCTCAAAACCCGCGCGCTCATCGACAGTGTCTGGAACCTCGAATACCACATCGTCCGCAGCGACGCGGAGGCCGTGCTCTTTGAGGGCCGCCTGATCAAGGAATTCCGCCCGAAATACAATGTCAGCTTCCGCGACGACAAACGCTTCCTGCTCGTCCGTATCCACCTCGCCGATCCCTTCCCTCGCTTCTCGCTCACGCGTTTGAAAAAAGACGACGGCGCGCGGTATTTCGGGCCGTTTGCCCACGCCGGCGCCCTCCGAGCCACGCTGGAGGCGGTGAAACGCAAGTTCGGCCTCCGCTCCTGCCGACCCGCCGAACCCAGCGAGAAGGACTACAAACACTGCCTCGACCATGTGATCAAAAATTGCAGCGCGCCCTGCATCGGTCGCATCGACCGCTCCGGCTACCTCGCCCGCGTGGAGGAGGCCTGTGCCTTCCTCGACGGCCAGAGCCGGGAATTCCTCGGGCAGATCGAAACTGAAATGAAAGCCGCCGCCGAGCGGATGGAATTCGAAAAAGCCGTCCAACTCCGCAACCTGCTCGAGGATTTGAAAACCACCACCCGCCCCATGGTGCGCTTCACCCGAAAATCCCTTCCCACCACGATCGATCCCACGGCCGACCTCGCCGCGCTCCGCGACGCGCTCCAGCTTCCGAAGCCGCCCGAGATCATGGAGTGCTTCGATATCTCGAACATTTCCTCCACGCACATCGTCGCCTCGATGGTGCGATTTCGAAACGGCGTGCCAGACCGATCGAATTACCGCACCTACCGCATCAAGGGCACCGACCACCAAGATGACTTCGCGAGCATGGCCGAGGTCGTCCGGCGCCGCTACGGGCGCGTTCTTCGCGAGCAGGAAACCCTTTTGCCCGATCTCGTGATCGTTGATGGCGGGCGCGGCCAACTCTCCAGCGCGCGCAAGGAACTCGAGCGCCTCAAACTCTCGCACCTCCCGATCATCGGCCTCGCGAAGGAATTCGAGGAGATCCACCGACCTGGCCGTCCCCTCCCCATGCGGCTTCCCGAGGATAGCGGTGCGCTGCGCCTCCTTCAGCGCATCCGCGATGAGGCCCACCGCACGGCCAATGGCTTCCACAGCCTTCTGCTGAAAAAACGCGTCCGCGAGAGCCTCCTCGATTCCATCCCCGGCATGGGCTCGGCGCGCAAGCGCGCTCTTCTCGAGCGCTTCGGCTCCGTCGAGCGCATTAAAAATTCCGCCGCCACCGACCTCGCTGAAGTGCCCGGAATCAGCCAAACCCTCGCCGAAAAAATCCTCTCCTCACTCCAATCGAACTGACCCGATGCAACTCGACTTCAACCTCCAATCCGGCGCTCCGAAGAAAAAGGACGCCGTGCCTCCGAAGCCTGCGGAACCTGTCGTTCTCGGCGTCTCGGCCCTCACCAAAAAAATCCGCGCCCTACTGGAAGACGGCGTTGGCGAGGTCTGGGTGGAGGGCGAAATCTCGAACCTCCGCCGCCAGAGTTCGGGACACCTTTACTTCACGCTGAAGGATGCCTCGTCCCAGATCGCCTGCGTGATGTTCGCCGGCCAGACCGCCCAGCTTCGCGGAATGAATTTCAACGATGGCGCGCAAATCCAGGTCTTCGGTGAACTCACGGTTTACGAACCGCGAGGAAACTACCAACTCATCATCCGCCGAGTGCAGGAGCGCGGCGTCGGGGCGCTTCAGGCCAAGTTCGAGGAACTCAAGCGCCGTCTCGCCGCTGAGGGACTCTTCGACTCGGCGCGCAAACGCCCACTCCCGAAATTCCCCCGCCGCATCGCCGTGGTTACCTCGCCCACCGGCGCGGCGATCCGCGATTTTCTCCAGGTCCTCCACCGCCGCCAGCGCGGGATCGAGGTTTTGGTTTTTCCGGTGCGCGTCCAAGGCCGGGGTGCTGCCGCTGAAATCGCCGAAGCCGTCCAAATCCTCGGAAACGCCACCGCCCTCGGAATCGAACCGCCCGATGTGATTGTCGTCACCCGCGGCGGCGGGAGCCTCGAGGACCTCTGGGAATTCAACGAGGAAATCCTCGCCCGCGCCATTGCCGGCTCGCCAATCCCGGTGGTGAGTGCCGTGGGGCACGAGATCGATTTCACGATCTCCGACTTCGCCGCTGACTTCCGCGCCCCCACGCCCAGCGCCGCCGCAGAAATCCTCTCTTCCGATTCCGCCGAGCTTTTGGAACAACTTGCCCACCTCTCCGCCCGCCTGCGCCGCCATGTCCACGCGCGCTTAGATTTTCTGAAAAACCAACTCGAGTCCTTCGAGCGGACCGCGCTGTTCCTCGAACCTCCCCGCCGTCTGCGCGAGCACCGCCAAACCCTCGATCGCCTCGCCGACGACCTGATCGCCGGAGCAGACAGCTCACTCCAATCCCACCGCTTCACCCTCGAGCGCCAATCCCGAATCCTCGCCGCTCACAATCCCGCCGGAAAAATCGAAACCCACCTCCGCCAACTTCGCGCCGAGCAGGACCTGATGCATCGCGCGGCGCAAACCAGCCTTCGCGACCACCGCCAAATCCTCGCCCACCATGCCGCCGTTCTGGAGGCCCTGAATCCAAACGCCGCCCTCGCCCGTGGCTACACGATCACCCGCGATGCCACCGGCCGCATCCTCCGCAGCTCCGAGGAAGCCAGCCGCTCCCAAATCCTCGAAACAAAATTCCACGACGGCACGATCCGCTCCCGCCCCGAAGCCGCGCCGAGTCAGGCTTGATTCGCCGGCAAATTTTGCAACCATCCTCCCACTTGTGAGCGCCAGCAGCCATCGCCCCGTCCGAATCCTCATCCTCACCGCCAGCATGGGCGAGGGCCACAACACCGCCGCGCGAAACATCAAAAACGCCCTGGCGCTCGAATCCCCTCACGGCATCGAAACCCTCGTCGTCGATCCCTACACCCGCACGAACCCGGTCGTGAACCGCCTCATCCAGCGCGGCTACACGGCGGCGATCAACAACTACCCCCGGCTCTGGAAAACCGTCTTCGCCATGCTCAGCAGCCCGAAGGTCATCGAGGGAATGTCCCCGCTGCTCAAGCAACTCATCGACGCCGTCCACGGCCTCCTGCACGAATTCCAACCCGACCTCGTCGCCTCCACCTATCCAGTGTTTGGCTATGTGATGGAAAAAATCCAGAAGGCTGATCCGGAGATGCGGAAACCGTTTTACACGGTCATCACCGACTCCACGCTGATCAACCAGACCTGGTATCGCTACCCCTGCGACGGCGCGATTGTGGCCGACGAGCCCACCTCCCAAGTCCTCCGACGCGATGGGGTGGACCACTCCCGCATCCACACGCTCGGCTTTCCCGTCGGCTTGGAGTTCGACGAATTCCTCCCCGCCCCACCGCCCGGCGATGGCCAATGGCGTGTCATTTTCTTCCCCGGCGGCCCAAACGAACGCGCGATCCGCACCCTCCAAATGCCCGCCGAAATCGATAATCTCCACACGACCGTCGTCACCGGTCGCCGCGAGGACGCCCGCTCCGCCATCTCACGCGCCGGTTTGCCCCGACGCGGCGAACTCATCGGCTGGACCGATCAAATGCCCTCACTCATGGGCTCCCACCACCTTTTCATCGGCAAAGCCGGCGGCGCGACCGTTCAAGAAGCCATCGCTGCCCAGATTCCCTTTGTCGTTAACCACATCGTCCCCGGCCAGGAGGAAGGCAACATCGCCCTCATCCAGCAAACCGCCATCGGCGCCCTCGCCGCCGGCCGAGCCGAGCATGTGGTCGATATCGTCAAAGGCGCGATCGCCAACGACGGAGCCCTCTGGCGCGCCTGGCGCCGCAACCTCCTCCAACTCCAAAAACCCTCCGCCTCCCGCGCCATCGCCCGATTCTTGATCGAGAAAGCCAGCGCGGCTTGACAATTTCCCCGCCAAGCCCAAGTTGCCATCATGAAAGTCGCCAAAAAGTCGCCTGAAAGTCGTCAAACAATCACCCTCCCTCGATCGGCGTTCGACATCCTCGATGTTTTGCGCGGAGAAACGCCAAAGTCTGTTTTTGTCCAAGAGCTTATTGAAAGAGAAAAACGCCGTCGTGAACGGGAGGCTTTTTATCGGAAGGCAGTTGACGCTTACACGCCAGAGGTTCAAGCGGAGACCTTGAAACTGAACGAGGCGACTCCCTTCGCGACCGAATGAACCTGCCCTTGTATTCCTCCACTTCGGATTTTTCGCGCCCCAATTTGGTTGGTCTGCAGCACCCCGGCTTGACCGAATTGCCAACACAGTTGGTCTGCCCAATCCGGGAAAACCTGACCCCCACTCCAGTCCGGACGCACATCCGCTGGGGTGGACTCGAATTCGTGGCCGCCTGCGATCTCCTGCGCCCCATCAACTCCGCGTCATTGAAACGCCTCGGCGAATTGAATGCATCGGACTCCTTGAAAATCCTGCAAACTTTCCAACTCCTCTTGTCCAGCGATCCTTGATCACTGGCGCGCTTAGAATTCTTTTCGGCGATAAACTTATCTTCGTGTCCCCGTGGGAGGCTTGCGCCGCAGGCGATTTAGTGGACTCACGGTAAAGGAGCATTGTAACCCGTGACCGTCGGGCGTCGGGAACTACTTATTCTTCTACTTTTTGGCGGTCGGTTTTTTGGTTAAACCGATGGAAGTTTTTTTCGACGCAGGCAAGGTCATAATTTTTTCCGCGTGCCCGTCGCCTACTGATCCTTCAGAAGTTGAAAATGACGACTCCGTCTCTTGACCGCCTTGTGCGAGCGTAGTGTTGGTTGTTTGTATGGAAGATGAAAAGATGTTTGAAGTAATCGTCCGGCCCGTGACGCCCCACTCTCCTAAGGAATCTTCGATGTGCGTTCCATTTGAAGTCGTTGTTGCATAGGAGGCTCCGTTCTCGTAATGCGAAGTCTGCATTTCGATAAGAGGGCTACCTGGTTTTCTGATGTATGCCTTGGAAATAAACCCGCGATTTTGGAGTCTTTCGATCACCATTGTGACGGCTGTTTCGGATATCGTTCCATTGGTTGATATGCTTTGGATTTCTTCCCATGTGCCTATATATATATCAATGAGAGTTTTAGTAGAAGATGCAGCTCGTGGCTTAAATGGCGCGAGACCCCCGAATGCCTGTATTTCAGTAAAATTGAACCAGTCGTGTATGCGATAATCCGATCCATTTAATTCTCCTAAGACAAGAACCACATTATAATAACCTCTCGGCGGTTTCGTGAATACTACCGATTGATTGACTGCGCTTCGGGAGCTATTGCCCGATAGGGTTCCCAAGGAAGCTTCAGCCAATTTGAAGCCTTTCAATGGGCTTTTGCTCAATTGAGCTTGGCCGTAGTAAGGAACTTTGGTCGCCCAGAGCTGCATTATGAGATTGCCACTTGTTGAGCCTTGAGCCCTGTAGTTGCGGATATGCTCAGCAGACAGAGTGACCGAGTCTCCATTGTGGTTAAAATTGATCATTCCAGACATATCAATCTCTTGAGCATGAACTAAAAGCATCGAGGACCAGACGAAAAGCCAACTCCAGAGCCATGCACAAAGCCGGTAATTGTTTTTCATAGCAGGCTGGCTTTGGCCATTATTTTCACGCCTTAAAATGATATTGTCCATGTTGTTGTTCTGTAAGTTTATCCATTTCGGTTACGATCTTCAATAAGGCTGAGGCATCATGAAGACAGCGGGAGGATTCTTCCCAGAGCGAATCGTAAAAAACGAGGCGCCTTCCTGGATTAGGGTATTATTTTGATTCAAAGTGCTTCCTTTTGTTACCCAGTTTTTTCCATTGTGCCAGTAGGATCGGAATATTCCATCAACTCCCAGCACCATCACGCGATCAGCCAGACTCTCGGAGGCAGCCTTGGATTTTCTCCATTGGGGCAGGAGTTGGAGACCCAAACGATCGAGAGTGGTTGACATTGGGAAAAATCGTGAGTGGGATACCACGCCTTCGGGAATAAGGAAGCGCCCGCCATGGATGGGAACATTTCCTGTAAAGCTCAACTCATAAGTTTCTTGACTAATCCGATAATACAGAGATCCAGACATGGGAGGGATCACGACAGCATCTTGGTTCGCGTCGGAAAGGGAATCCCTCCAATGATTGATTGTCGTGTCGTAGTAGTAGGTCCGGAGGAAACCGGCTACTTCATCTCGAATCACGACACGGTCGGTTCTACCATTCTGAAAATCCTGCAGGCTTCCCCCGACCACGCCATCCGCTGGGGCGCCAAGAATCTCGAGAATTGTATAGGGTTTAATAATTTGAAAAAGGTCATCTCGAGCCAGCCTATTGCCATAGAGGTTTAAAACTTGGCTATCCAATGCCAGAGTGGTTGCGGTATTGGAAACCACGCGGAGCAGGACACCGGATAAGCTGCCAGATTTGATATAGAGATACTTGCCAGAAAGCTGGTTAGGACTCCATGCCGCATTGGCAACAGTGATATTTGCACTGCTGACGGCGGCGATTTTTCCTGCCATTTTGCCGGTGAGTTGGGCATTTTGAAAAAGCGAGGGGGCCCACATGGTTGCCGCGTGCTTCTTGCCGTCTAGGCTTGGAGCGATCGTTGCCCTGACGACACCGACCGCGTTGGACAAGGAAAAGCCCGAATCTTGACCATTCACGGCCATGGTTGAAATGGCGAGGACGAAAATAAGTAAGCAAATGATATTCATAGAGAATGGATTTTTAATTTGTGAGCTTAGGGGTTGGCGGGGCGAATCCCGCGCCGGAGTCCATCGCATAGAGGAGATTCTTTTTGGCAGAAAAAATGAGAACGAGACGACTCTGGGGTGCCTTAAGAATTTCAAAACCGGCGAGATCACTGGGAAACCAATCCGGCTTTGGTGCAGCTTCCTTGTATTTGGGAGGTTCGGTCGACGGGGATAGAGAAAACGGATTGGTTTGAAGCCATTCCGAGAGTCCGGGACTGGGCTGGACGGCGAGGAACCACTGCCACTCGCGCACATCTTTGCCTTTTTCAGACCATTCGCGGCGCTCGGCGTGGAGGATTTTGTCGTCGCCGGCGGGGCGCCGCCAGAGGGCTTTTTGGAAAACGAGGGTGGGGTCGGTGGATGTATTCAAAACCAACTGGTCGGAAGTTGATTGGGGGACTTCCGGAGGCTTAGGGGGGTTTTGTGTAATAAAAACGATGATTCCGATGGCGAGGAGAACTCCTGCTGCCGGTATGAGAAATCGCTTTTTCATGAGAACCAGATACTTAATTTCCAGAATTCGAGTAAGTTCTTAGAAAGAGCTTGATGTCGCTTACGGAATTGATGAAGCGGTTGAGGCCATCCTGTTCATTATTGAGCAGGGAATAGGCGGGGATCACGATTTTCCAATTCGTATTCCAGGCACTGCGCCCGATCAAGCGAGAGTTGGTGAACTCTGCCGGCATCGTGCTGTAGAAATAGGCGGGGTCATCCACAGCGCGGAAGGCTTGGTGTTTCCGTGTGATCCAGAGATTTTCGTTCAATGTCCCGCTGGCAGTGAAGATTTGGCCTTCGGCGAATGCCGCCGCACCGATATTTTTCGGTAAGGGGAGCGCTTGGTCGCGCACGGCCCAAGAACGAAGCGTGTTTTGGTCGCCGAGCGCGGGAACACGCATCATATCCACACCAGCCGGAATGAGATAGACATATGGCGTTGCACTGATCGCGTTGGGATTTGAGCTGGCTGGCCCACTTGTGCCCGGTGTGCCGACCGCAAACGGATCCATGCCGATGTAGCCTTTGAAGATCACGCCCGAGGAGAAAATCTTTGTGGCAAAGGTGGATTGACTGAAAGCGTGGTCGCCCGCTGCCAGTGGCCAGCCGAAGAAGTTGAGTCCCGCTTGGATCGTTGTGGAGAAAGGAATCACGATTCCGGGCACGGCGCTGCCATCCGCCTTGGCTATGCGGTTGCAATAGAGCGCGACATCGGGGTCGTTCATCACATTGCTCATCACATTTTGGCTTAAGACCTGCTTCCATAGGATGTTATCATTAGCAGACGGTTGGTCTGTCGGAATGCGGAATAGCTCTTGGCGCAAGGAGAAGACCGTGCCATTTCTGTCGGGATTGTTGAAGCCGAGGCGGCCTTCGACGATGGCCCAATCGTCGCGCAGATCGGAAAGGATGCCGGCCAGTCCGGGATCCCCCAGAGTGCCCCGAACGGGAGAACCTCCAGAGAAGGCGCCGAGGCTGTATGTGGCGAGAATCTCTGACATATAGGCACTTCCCTGCGGTGTGCCGAGAAGTCCCGTCTCGTAGTCGTAGGCCTTGGCTGCGCAATAGACATAGGTCTGCGCGAGATTGAAGAGTGATTTGTATTGCGAGAGTTCCTCGTTGCGCAAATCACGGAAAACGACATCGCGGGTTCGGTGTCCATGAATCACCGAGGCGGCACGCTGACGGAATGTTTCCCGCTCGGTGAGGATGTGCTGGGCTTCGGCGTAAAGGCGGGCGACATTCTCATTCGCCTTTTGGACTCCACTGAGGCGCCGATTGACTTCATACACGGTGCTCAGGAAATCATAATACAGATGCTCAAATTCGATGATCTGCGTTTTATCTCTATCGCCGACATCGTAGTTATCCAATAGGTCTTGAGCTTGGGCTTGAAGCTCTTCCGCCTGGCTTTCGAGATAAGACACCGCTTGTTCGGCGACCAGGCCAAGTTTACTTTGGGCAAACGCAATGGCGCGACCGGCCAAGAGCGTGGCGCCCCGTGCAGTTGATGTCGCGTCAAAGGATAGCCCCGCAACAGTGGGGTAGAATTCCTTTGCGGCACTCGTCATTTTATCAATATTTTCGGATGCCAATTCAAACGATTGGCTTGCAATGTCGTAGGCCGCTTTCGCTTTGTTAAGCTTATCCGCTTTACTATTTAATTTATCAGCATCTGCCACAGCGGCATTATAGGCATCGAGAAGTTCGCTGTATCGCTGATAGCCTCGGTCCATTTTGCTTTTCTTGACAAGGAAGGTATTAGTCGCTTCGCGCAGACTGACCTGAGCCTCATAGGCTTCCAGCAAGGCGGTTTGGATTTTTCCTGGCTGGGAGCGCTGACCCATGCTGGAGTCCGCAAAAGCCGCCAAGGAAAACTTGTCTACTTTGAAAGTCTTGGAAACATATTGCACAGGAAGGCTTACGCGGTTGTAGATACTCTCCATCGACCAGTCATTGAATGGATCGATATTGATCGGCTCACGATATTCCACGCTTCGGGATTCACTCGTATCCACCAGGGTGGAAGGGAGATTGATGAAATTTGAGTGGTAGAGATCCGGGCCTGTGTAGCCTTGTTTGTAGAGCTTGCCTGCACCAATGTCCCCGGCGTAAGGGGTTCCATAGAGGCCGATGAGTTCGTATTCGTATGCCGATTCTTGATCGGAAACGGCTGCCTGATAGCTATCCAAGCTCTCATTTTGCTGGCGCAGCAGTGTGTCCATACGACCCGCTTGGTCAAAGGCATTTTTAGCGTTCAAGCAGGCTTGCAAAGCCCGCTCGTAGATTTGCTCAAAATTATCCTTCCCTGCAGCCAGTTGCGTCGGAGAAATATCGAATGTCATGCCATCTTTGGCGACGCCGATGGTATTGATATGCGCTTGGAGCCCACCGGAAAGCATGAAGAGTTTTGCGGCACTGGACGCGATGTCGGAGAGCTCAGCAACGGTGGTGCGATCGATTTTTTCGACGCCCGAATTAGTGCTGGTCGCGGGGAGCATGGCATTGGCGGATATCCAGTTAAAATAAGCTCCCTGATAGGCGCGTGAGGCCCACTCGTCGGAGCCCCAGTAGCGTGTCCGGTTGTTCGAACTCGTCTTATTGTCCCCCATCGTGCTCCAGCCGGGTTGTTCCGCATCCTTGTTTTGCTTGGCTGTGAAGTCTAAAATATCTACAGCGCAACGAGCTAAGGAAGAGGCTGCCAAGGCAAACTTGCGCTCGTCTTTGTAGTCGATCTGCACGGTTTGTCCGAGAACGGTCACGGATTCAGCGCTGGGATTCCAAGTGAAGTTCGGGTTGGTGAGAAGCTTGTAATAGCCTTTGACTGCAGTGAGATAGTGTCCATAGGCATCACCATGCCCTTGCGGGAACATGTAGAGGGCGTCTGCGGCATTTATGGAGCCATCAACAGAAGGACCGCCTGTTTTTTCCTTGATGTCGTAGTTCAAAGCATAGATCGACTCACCGGATCGAATGCCACCTGTGTAATTCCAGTAGAGACGGTTATACACAGGAGCAATTTGCACGGAGGGCAGGGAATTGTCATCCCGACCGCGCAGAAGCGCCAAGGTTTCAGACATGAGGCTGGGCAGTTGACCCTCAAAGGAAAAGCGAGAGGAACCGGCGGTCACCGAAGCCTCGCTACTATCCAGTCGAAGTGTGGGGTTCAGGGCATCATCGTAGGCCTCGTTACCGAGAATCAAGTAGAGGTCACACAGGTAGCCGGCAGCATTGAGCAAGGCGGTATTGGCAAAGGTGCCGCTCAGTCCCGCATCGATACTCTGGGATTTGACGCGATTCAGGAGGGTCTCGTAGATTTCGATGAGTCCAAAGTCGTTGATATTTTCAAGGCTCACTGGCACATCGCCTTCCCACCGCTTACCGGCTTGTGTGATCACGCTCACATCCGTGCTGACCGCGAAGTTGTAGAGGTCGGTCTGGCGCTGTTCGAAGGGATTCACGGCATCCAACGCACGCTTCACCCAATTCATAACCAACTGGGGTTCCGTCCAATCTGAGTAACTCGCATTGCTCGCGCCCTTCGGTTTGTAGCGCATGGTGTAGAAGTTATCGCTGAAAAGCAGAGCCGTGCTGCCAAAGGCAGAAGACGCATCCCCGCCGATCACGACGGTATTGGTGAAGTTTCCGCTCGGGATTTGCCATGCGCCCCCCGTGGTCACGGTTTCGGTCTTTGTGGGAATATCCAGATTGAAATTCACATTGTGAGCGGTGCTGGGCTTGGTGGCTTGAGAGGAATACAATGCCACTTCCAGAGTATTATTTCCTGTTTGGAAGTAACTTGTAGGAAGGATAAACTGCCTGTTCAATCCTGTTGAGATCACATTGTTCTGAGCATAGGTTGGCGACAAGTTGCCGACAATCGGTGCATTGCTTGGCAGGTTATAAGACACAGCCGGAACTTTGTTGACATAGACGACCAATCCATCATCCGCGTTGAGCTCGGCAGAGAAGACGATCTGAGCAGGCAAGACGCTTGGCATGGCAACATTTGCGCTTTTGAAGACTAGGCCGGGGCGTCCACTGGTCAGATCGTAGGCGTTATCATTCACCACGAGGCTTGATGTGGTGGATAGAGTCGCTGTGGAGTTCTGCGAGTAGCTGAGCCCTTCGGTGCTTTGGCTGATGTCTGTGAGCGGGTTGCGGATTTGCAGCCACTGGGTTGAGGGCGTATTGGTCGCATTACCAAGGAGCTTGGAGGTGCCGTATTGGAAAAGTGGGGGATAGCCTCCATTACTCGAAACATAGTAAGCCCACTGGAAATCAAACAAATCCGTTCTCGCTGCGAAGTCGCCGCTGTGGCGGAGAGTCGTTTGCTCGTCGAGCGCATTGGAGGGTTGCAAGAACTTGAGGTCTCCGGGATAGAGGGTGCTATCGACTCGAATCACCTTGATGCTTATCGGGTCACCGATCGGGGTGAAGGCTTCACCATCACCAAAGATCATGGTCACATAGCCTGTTCCTTGGCCTTGCGCGGTGAGCGCGTAGCTATCCACCGCGGTATCGGAGTAGCGCACTTCACTCAGATTTTGTGCGCCCTTCACTTCCGTCTTAGCGGAATCCACGATGTATGTTCCCGGCTTGGACGGGTTTTCTTTAAAGGTGTCGACCCGCGTGGAGAGCAGGTCGATGGCGTTGCACCACCTGGTGTAGTCCGTATCGGTGTTGACTACCAGACTTTTAAGAGCGTTCTTGTCGGCATTGCTCAGCACATTGAGGAGGACATAGTCTTCCCCCGTTGGCGCGTCCACGAATTGCCCCGTCAAGACGAGGCCGCCCTTCGTGCCCAGAGTGGGGTCGAAGTAAAAACGATTCTGCAAGTGGGGTTGGGCGCGTTGGAAATATGTTTTTCCTCTGAGAGAGGATGTCTTGAGAGAGGCTGGGAGCGCGCTCAAGCCGACGGAGGGATCATTGATGAGCACTTGTTTGGCTCGTGTCGGATCGTGCAGGGTCACGCTGGCGTTCGAAGATCCCACATTGGCGATGGATTGCTGGTAGAGCACCCGTGCACTGGTCTGTCCTCGCACGGCGGGCAGGCCGTTTTTAGACAGAGCCAGCGTCTCGCCCGTTCGCAGCGTGGGCACATTGGCAGGCCAAGTCGGGCGATAGATAATGGTTTGCGGGGTGCCCGTGACGGGATTTCCCGCGTAGGTCGTTGTCGTGCTGTTGGAAGAGGCGACGGGTCGCAGGTAAGGCAAGACGGTGCCGGCGGGCACGGTTTGGCCTGGCACGACAAAATCCGAGCGCATGGCGTAATACCAATTCATTCCCATGGCGGGAGTTCCGTTATTGTGGGGACCACGATAAATCCAGTCGTAGCCCTTACGGTCTTTGAAAGTGAAGCGGTTGTAATAGGTCTCCAAGCCAGTGGTCAGAGGATAATCATTGGCGAAACTGCCGAGATCGACCTCGGTATTTGCGGAGTTGCCATCAGAATTTAATGGCAATGGCATGACTGATAATGGCATCGGCGCCAAAACATTCACCTGAGTCCCGGCGGGAATGCTGTAATCAAATTGAGCGTAGGTGTTTTCGCGTGCGACCTGATAAACCGCCATTTCCGGGCGTCCATCCTCTGGGTTCGTGTATTGGATGAGAACTTGTGGCTCGGATGTGAATGCGTTGGCCGTAAATGTCGTTCCAGCCGTCGCGTTAAGGTCATCCCTCAACGCGTAAGCGCGCCCTGACATGAAGAGGGAGTGCTCCTCGTTCGGATTGTAGCCGGGCTTCGTGGCGTCGGGTTGATTATAGATTGCTCCAGCTGAGACAGATGGCGTGAGACCGCTCGTTCCTTCGTTGGATGCCAGAACGATCTCAGGCACATTCAGCAGGCGGATCGTCAAATCATCAATGGCGAAGGATTCGTCGGAACTTGCCTGGTTTAATGTGCTTCCAAATCCAATCCTGAGACTTGCCAGGCTTGCGATGGCCCCGGTGGTTTGCGGGATGGCTCGCACAAAGACGCGGAAGGTCTGATCCGTGACATTTCCGCTATTGAGGTTGCCCTTGGTATCAGGGAGGATGGTCCAGTCGTATTTTATGTCGCTGATCGTTTGGCTTCCCGTCATCTTGGAAGCGTAGGTCGCGTTACCTGTAAATGCCTGTTGGAGAATGGCAGTGTTATTTACATACACTCGGAATGCTTCATTTTCCCAGGAGTCCAAACAATACAATTGGAAAGCCACCTCGAGTCCGTTGGAGCCGACATCGCTGACAGCAAATGTCTTGCTGGCAACGGGATTGCTTGCCGCGCTATTCGATTGTCCACCTACTGAGTAATTTCCGAAGACGCCGAGCAACGAGGCTGGTGCGGAGATTCCATTCTTGGTGATCGTGACATTTGAGGTGAGCGAGCTGAGCGTCGAGTTGGTTGTCCAGCCGCTGGAAATTTCAAATGTTTCCTTAGCGGTGGTGGTTTTCTGATAGGCGAGAGTATAATTGCCCACGACCGATGGGGTGTAGAGATCGGTAAACTCCGCCGAGGGAGCCGCCATCTTTTTAAACCAGAAGACCTTGAGTTGACTCCTGCCGCCTGGCAAGGCATTCACCGGGATAATCGCGCCTTTTCTGGCGTTTTCTACGCCCTCGACAAAGGGATTGATGTAGGCCGTTGCCGAGTAGCTTGTCGATAACGCCTTGTCGTTCGCTGTAGCCGTGGGAGAAACATTGACATATCCGACACTTGTCAAGTCGCTTGTAGGAGGGTTGATACGCCTTCCGACATAGGCCGTCTCATTCACGGTGGTGACATTACTGGTGGTGAAGATGGGCACATACCAGACGCCACCATTTGTTCCAGTGAATTTTAAGAGCGTCTTGCTTTGCGTCTCACTCCCCAAGTTGACGAGAAGAGCTTGCGTGGTGGTGTCAATCTTTGCCAAGCCCCTATCGGGAAACTGGTAAACGATGCTCGGGATATTGCCATTTTCAAAACGCAGGCCCGTATTCGTAAGTAGAGAACTGCCGCCGGGATCTACGACATAGGTGGCAAACTCTGTAAGAGCTGGCCACTGGATAATGTATTTGGACAAGAATTTAGGCCACTTAATATCAATATCATCGACATTTGTTCCAGAGTAGGTGGCATTCGTGCCCGAGCTAAAAATAGAACTCGCGGGATTGGAGATACCATTCGGCTTCAACCAATAGAAAGCGACGCGATCCGGGGAATCATTCTCATGCTCAGCATAATAATCAATCGAGCCATCTGGCCCCGTGGTCTGTGTGTAATAGCTGATCTGGTCTGTATTTGATGTGGTTACCGCTTCAGCGACAAGGGATTCATCGTAACCCAGAGGGTTTGAGGCCGAATAGCTGGGCGGTGGGAGAATTTGCTTACCCAAGTCGGTGGTGGCGATGTAAGGCGGGCAGGTTTGCTCCACAGATACCACATCGACGCCGAGGAACTCGCAGGTTCCATCCGATTGAACGCTGCCAAGATACTCCACCATGAGGCGACCAGTCCTGTTATAGGCGTGGAGTCCGCTCGCTCCGTTGGTCTTTTCATACCAGAGGGTTCGCAATTCCGCCGTGCTATTTGAACTTGCTGAAGAAGACGAGCCTGGGACCTGATATTCGGCATCTACTGTCTTGGGAAAGGCGTCGTTGTAGATGGGATTGACGGTGAAAATTTTACCCACTGGTATCGAGACGACTGGGCCGTTGAAGCTTTTTTCCGTCCAGTAAATCGTTCGTGCCTCGCCTTGTGTCGAAGAAGAGACGGCGAAAGATTCTTTCAGATAGACATATCTATTTGTCGTGGAGTTCGGAACATTTGAGGACCAAATGATTTCGACCCGGCCGGATGAGCTGGCAAAGACCGCTCTCGCATGGGGACTGTAGTAGAACTCCACATCGTTAGTGGCTGGTGCCGTGATGGAAGCGCCCGTCGCCGCATCGGTCGCATTGCTGCCTATCGCCTCGCCCGGAAGGACCGGCTGAGCCCGCCAGAAGCCGTTTGGAGTCTGTATAACTGATCCGTTGCTGCTTGTGTAGCTCGTCGGCGGGGTAATCCGGTTGCCCAAATAATAACGCGGCACGCCGGAGGCAAAGGTCGCTCCGATCGAGGAGCGGGTCAGAACTGTCGTTCCTTGTGTGTTTTTCGGATAAATGACCGTTCCATTCGCCATTCCATTAAAACCCGAGGAACCTGTGCTCCCGACAAAATTCGCAAACTGCGGGGAGATCGTCGGTAACAAACCCGCATTTGTCGCGGTGCCATTTGGGCCCACAGGAAACAGCCCGTTAGTGGACGAGACCCGATAGCTGAGGTGGTTATACACGCCGCTTCTCAAATCAAACTGGGCTTGGAGGGATGCCCCTCCACCCAAGATGATTAGGAAGATGGCTAATAAGCCCAGTCTTCCTCTCAGGCATGCCGATGAAATTCGGTTCATAGAAAAATGGCGCTTGGCGTTTTTTCCTTAATTGCCGTTCGAAAGCCGCGCTTCGAGCTTCTCGAGACGAGATTCCAATTGCTTGATGGTTTGCGATTTCGCGTCGAGTTCCGAGCGGAGTTTGGAAAACTCGTCATTTGACTCGGCTGCCACAGTTTCCAGATCACGGTTGAGCTGCTGTGTGGCAGAGACATTGAGCATGGAAATGGCATCATAATCTACCGCGCGAAAATCTTTTACAATCCTACCGTAGACAAAAACATTACCGCTCTTCAAATCGGTATCCACCTGAAAGCCATCAGCTCGAACGGCCGTGACCTTAGCTTGGATTTCTCCCTGCTTCGTGAACAACTTGACATTTTCGCCCACCGACAAATTCGTCGCAAGTTGCACCCAGCCATTCGTGATAGCAGCTTCTGCAAAGATGTCGGGGATCGGGCTTTCTAATTTTCTAACTGCCTGAGGGAAAACTTTCTCAACTTGTTGGGCGATCACTTTTTTATTCTTGGAACTCCCATTCCTAACGCTATCTTTGTAGTGAAAGTCCGTGATCTGAATCTTCAAGAGGGTTTCCAAATCCTTCTCTGCGTCTGAGAAATTCTCGATGACTTTGATTCTTTCATCCGATTGCAGATAGATAAAATCGGCTAAAATACCATTCGATACGATAAGGCTAAATGCGTCGGAGTAACTTGTGTAAGACGTGTTGCTCCATCCATCACCGGTCCCTGTTGCATTTCTCCAGTAGGACACGCTCGATCCTGTGCCGGAAATATGAAGAGGAGCATTTGGGTTGTTCGTTCCAATCCCAACATAGCCATTGCTGTGAATACGCATCCTTTCGCTATCTTGTTGCCTGAAAATAATCGGCTCATTTCCATTGTCGCCACTCCTAATGATCAGGCTCCCGCTGTCGCTGCTACCCTCCCCAAAAATTTCCCAGTAATCATCTCCCGCCATATAGCTTTTCAATTTGCCGTTGCTATATAAATCAATGGTTGAAGTATAGAGTGTTGTCCCACTCAATAAGCGCATGTTCCCGCTGCGATCTAAAGTGAGTCGGGTATTTGTTCCGAAAGGGTTATCCCAAGCGACGCCGAATTTCAATGCTTGTCCATCACTGGGATCTATCCCCATCGTCCATCCGGCAACGCCAGCGATATCCATGGAATAGATGGGCGCGCCTCCACCCGAAGCGACTCGAGTGGCTATAACAGAATTTCTACCTGCAGCTTGATTAAGGACATAAATACCGTTAGCATCCGGACTGTTGTTAGTAGAACTCGGCTGCACCGTGAGGGGAGCTCCAATAGAGGTAGTGCCGATGCCCACATTAGAGCTGCGGTAGATGTTGGAGCCAGTTACCGACCAGAGACCTACGCTGTTCCCGTCGATATTCGAAGAGGTGATGGTGGAACTTGCAATTTTCGCGGAAGTGATCGAGGCATTGGTGATCGAATTAAGAGTCACCGCGTTTGCGGCGATTTTGTCGCTCGTAACAGCGCCCGCAGTGATTTTGTCGCTCGTGACAGCGCTCGCAGCGATTTTGTCGCTCGTGAAAGCGCCATTAACGATTTTGTCGCTTGTGACAGCGTTCGTAGCCAGCATGGAGGCCGTGACGCCTCCGTTGGTCACGGTCTCGGCGATCTTTGACCGGAAGGCAAAAGCTCCCGCGACAAGTTGCTGACGGGGAGAAATTTCCGTTGTAAAGTTACCACCCGATGCGGCCACACTCACGCCCAGATAGAGGCTGTTGTTACTCATACTTGAGAGGATGGTGGCGAGGGCGGTGTTATTCGATGGGCCGCTGACACCAGTAACGGCCTGCCCATTTCCAATGAGAACGCTGAATTCTCCGCCTGAGATCGTGACAGTCTGCTGTTCGCCATAGACCGCTGTGCCGCCGGTGGCGCTGGAGTAAATTTGGAATCGCACCAGTCTGTTCTCAGGAATTGAGTTGCCAATCGCGAGACCGGCACCGTCCGTGACACGGCCTTGGTAGCTCAGGAAATACGGGGCAGAATCTTGGGCTACTGCGAGCGAGATGCCGGTCGCGAAAAGAAGGGTGGTGAGCAGTTTTTTCATGGTGTTGACGGTGGATTGTGGATGTGGATGGCGGACGGGTTATTGAGTGGTGAGTGTGGAGATTTCGGAGAGGCGCCTCATAATGAAGTTGCCTGAAACGGAAAGTGTGGCTGGACTCTGGCTGCTGTTTTTCAAGAGGCCGGTGATCGTCTCGGTGTAGCTCCCAACGAGCGAGGAAGCGGTGCTTTGAGAGTTATCGATGGTGAAGGTGCAGGTGCGGGTCACCGTATAACTCTCGGCCGCAGAGGCGGTGAATGTGGCGTTCAGGTTATCGTGATCTGGGTGGTAGGTGTGCACAAAAGGATTCGCGGGATCATTCGCGTCGTGGACGATGGTCCATGTCACCGAGGAAGCGAGGCTGCCGGTGCCGTTGATGACACCGGAATTGTAAGGCATGATCGGCGAGTAGAAGCGCGAGGGATCGACATCGGAGACTCCAGTGGCGAGGACGAGAGCCTCCCTGGTCGCAATGCCCAGCGGATTTCCAGTGGATGCCAACTTTCCAACAAACGCCTGGCGAAGAAGGGTGGTGGTGTCGCTGCTCCGGTGGATCAAGAAATTCAAAGGAAATGACTGCGCTGTCGCCGTGCTGCTATCCACTGTGCTTGTGACGCCTTTGACCTCCACTTGGCAGAACCACAAACCCGCACGATCCGCAGGCTGGGCCGTGACAGGAATCTGGACATCCGTGAAACCGGAAGTGTCTCGGACTCGCAGGATCGAGGCGTAAAGAGCGCCCGAGGTGGCCGACATCCCCGAGCGATCGACGAGAAAATCCACATTCGTCATGCCATTGGCGGGAATGGTGACCGTTTGGTTTGCTGCACTCACGGTTATTGAGGTGCCGTCCGCATTCAGCCTGCGGATATTCAGCGCGACTGGGCCAGTGATAGCTGGCTGACCGCTCGGCGCAGTCGCCGATGAGTCCAGCGAAAAATTGCAAGTGAGGCTGGCGGTGGTGCGGTTTTTGATGCCGAGCGTGAGCATCGTCACGGAGCGTCCAAAGGCGAGTCCGTCCGAGCTCGCCATCTCGTAGGAGAGCGGGCCGGAAAAATCGCTCACGGCCGGCATACTGAACCAATAGGCGGTATTTGGAGCGACTAACTCCGCAGAACTGGCCGAAATACTCAGCAATGCAGGATTGGAGTCCGATAAATTTCCGCCGATGTATTTATAGACCTTCGTGTCTGCGGGAAGGCCGGTCCTGCCTGAGTTGATAAAGCTGGCGAAGTATTGGGAAAAATTCTTCGAGTTTTGGAGTGCCGGGAAGCCCATGAAGTTCGCGCCGGAAATCAGCCAGCTATTCGAAGGAGGCCGTGGAAAAAGCGTGAGGCTCAGCGTCTGATTGCTCGATGCGCTATTGAAGACAAGGTAAGCGGAGTTGCCGATGATGCGGCTGAGTTTCGACTCCGAGTCATCGCGCTTCCACACAGTCCACTCCTCGCTTTCAGCCGTCGCGTCGGAAGGCGACTGGATAAACTGAATCTTGTCTGGATTCGGATTCCAGCGCCAGACTTGGGTAACTGTTGAAGGAAAAAGATTGCCCACCGTGGCGTAGGTGGCGTCACCCGGCAGCCAGATGCTCGACCATCCCGGAGGGAGCGTGTAGGTTTTCGACACCCACTGGGCTTGAATGCCGCTCAGCACGGCCAGAGACACAAAGAGAAAAAGAGCGAGGCGTTTCATTGGATTTTTACGCGGTAGAAGATCTTCTTTGCCGCAATGGAAGTGGGAATGTAAGCCCGCACCACGCCGACATCCGTGGCCACATGAGAAGAAATTTTTGATCCCCCGGCCTGCATGGAGAAATTAACCGGCGCCCAGGAAACCATGTCCGTGCTTGCCTCGATGGAGTATGTCTTCGAGGTGATGCCGTAGAAATCCACCACGGTGTCTTGATCGGTGAGACTCACAATTCTGAGGAAGAAAAAGTCTGCGGCATCCGTGGCGTATGTGCCGCTGAGATATTCTTGTCGATCGCTGATGCCGTCCTTGTCGAAATCTCCGCTGGGCGAGATGAGAGAGAGATTCGTGGTGGGTAGGCCTGCGTTGAAGAGTTGGGCTTTTTCCCAAGCATCGGGCAAGCCGTCCTTGTCAGTGTCCACTCCAAGAGTGAGATTCAGTCGACGGCGGTCTGCGGGATCTCCAACCGTGGGCGGTGTGGAAATTTCGATGGGGTAGTGCAGGACGCCTCCGATATCGATAGCCAGTGTGTAGGCCACTCCGGAGTTCACCGCCAGCGAATCATAGACGCTCGTGCCGCTCCGATTCATGTCCATCTTCATTCGAATCTCGTAATTGTAATCGCTGAGACCGAGGCTGGTGATCGAATACCGGCTATGCTCTGCGGCTTTGTAAAAGAAAACCACCGTCGAACCATTAGCTGGAATCAACTGCCCGTGCTCGTCACGGACATTCCCGTAGATCGAGTAATACGGCGCCGGAGGGAACGCCAGAGCCTCTCCAAAGCTCGAAGCGATAATCAACGAGAGAAAAAGAAATGAGGCAATGTCTCGAAGGGGTTTCACAGATAATAAAATTCGGTCACACACGGAAGAATGGCTTTTCAGACGGGCGGTCTTCTGTTGCAAATTTTTTTTTGAAATAATCGACGAATCGCACGAAATCGTCGACGAATCGCATGGTCGGCCGGTTTCGGAGCGATTTTAACGGCTCGTGCGGGATTTTCTTCTCGTGAGTCGTGCGGCGATTCGTTTATTGGCTTCAACGAACTCACGAATGACCGCATTGCAACACGCCAAGGAGACCGAGCGATGATTAACCAACACCTGGGCGATCATGCGACGGAGAGCCGAAAGTCTCCCTACTTTTGGAAATTGCAGATCGCCTACTGGGTTGCCTACACGCTTCTTCAGGGAATTGTAGGAGGTCTGCTGATAGCTACTAGAATCATCCCGCGCGGATCAGAATGGTTGCTCCTGGAATGGATTCTTCTCAAGTCCGCTTACGGGTTTCTCATCGCCAGCTCTATTCGCCCCCTGTTTATCCGGATTCATTCGAGGAAGTGGCATCCCCTACGAATGGCCATATTACTTCTCGGTATTTCTATCTCTTACATAGCTTTAGAAATTCTCCTTGCCACTCAGATTCCATTTCTGCGAGAGCACTTCAGACCCCTGACAGCCAATCTTTCGATAGGAACCAGTGTGATGGTGTTGGGATTCTATATGGATCTCTTCTTTTTTGCCCTTTGGATCGGGTTCTATTTCACAGCCTCGCTCTTTTTTGACTCCGTTGAGCTGCATCATCGTCAGCAGAAAAGCGAACTCGCACTCCTCAGAAACCAAATGCAGCCACACTTCCTCTTCAACGCCCTCACCGCAGTTATGGCCGTGAGTGATGACAAAGAGAAAGTGGAGACGCTCACCCAGTCGCTGGCCGATTATCTCCGCTTCTCGCTGAGCAAGAGTGATGAAGACTACGCGCCTCTGGGAGAAGAACTAAATGCCCTGGAGAACTATCTCCATGTGGAAAAGATCCGGTTCGGTGCGAATCTGGTTTGCCGAATCGATGCGGATCAAGAAGCGCGCTCCTCGAAAGCTCCCAAGCATCTGGTGCAACCGCTTCTCGAAAATGCGATCAAGTATGGCCAGCAGACCAGCCCGATGCCACTCTCAATCCTCATCCAGGCACAACTCGTTGGTGGGCAGATCCACCTCACCGTCGAGAACACGGGATCGTGGGTGGAGCCTTCTTCTGCAACATCTCGTGGAAAAGACAACGGCATAGGTATCGGAATCAGCAATCTCCGCCGCCGCCTCCACCTGATCTACGGCAACCTCGCTTCCCTGACCTATGAAAACTCCCCAGAGCGGGTGTTGGCACGCGTCACGCTTCCGATCGTCTCCGCTGGGAATAGACGCTCCAATTTATAAAGCCTTGAACAGGAATACACAAACCCCGGATTCGCCACTGCGTTTCCGCGTCGTTCTGGTGGATGACGAGCCCACGGCCAGAGTCCACCTCACAAATCGACTCAAATCCCACCCCGAGATCGAGATCGTAGGCGAGGCGGAGGATGTCACCTCGGCAAACGATCTGGTGCAAACACTCAAACCGGACCTGATTTTTCTCGATATCCAGATGCCCAAAAAGAACGGCTTCGCCCTCCTCCCGAAGCTCGAGAATCTCGTCCCCCAGCCGGCGGTGGTCTTTGTCACAGCCTACGACGAATATGCCATCCGGGCTTTCGAGGCCAATGCCTTAGACTATCTCACCAAGCCGGTCAGCCCAGCGAGGCTCGCCAAGACGATCCTCCGCCTGTCCAAGCCGACGGTTTCTGAGACGGCCGTGCCTCATCCGGTCGCCGAAGCAGAAAAACGACTTGAAGCCGAGGACCTCGTATTACTTCGGGATAAATCTCTTTCCATGATGGTGAAAGTGGGGGAAATCGCTGCCATTGAGGCTCATGGCGACTACACCCGAATCCTCCTGAATGAAGGCAAAAACCTCATGATGAAACAGACCCTCTTCCTCTGGGAGAGCCAGCTGCCTACCGATCTTTTCGCCAAAGTCAGTCGCAGCCTGCTCGTGAACACGCAATCCGTGGCCAAGATGGTGAGAAAAAATCTCCTCAGCTGGGAGCTTCACCTCCAGGGCTCCAAGGAGCCGATTAAACTCAGCAACCTCGAGAGCAAACGCCTCCGGGCCGCGCTGTAAAAAGCCATCTCGCTCGAAAAAAGGGGCCGTCCCACACATTCACATATCAAACGGCGATGCAGAGGCGACAAACTGGTTGCGTAAATCCGCAACGCCGTATTCATACCAATCTCTCTCGGAAATGCGACTTTCGGAGGTTTTATTGTAGGGCGGGCGTCTCGCCTGCCATCGAACGACTTACCCATGCAGTCGAGACGCCCGCGCTACATTCAGAAGTCCGAAAGCAAGCTGCTTTTGGTATAACTCCCTCCTCTGCGTCCCGGCGGCTCTGCGGGAGGATTTGCTGATAAGACGGCGCGTTTGCGCCTGAAGTTTGGGTCCGCTCGGCGAGCCGCCCCTACCTTGGGCCTTTCGATTCGCGAGGATTCCCGCCATTCGCGCCTGTCACGCCAGCAATGGTTTGGCCATAGAGTCGGCCGAAATGGTTTTTATCGCCGGTGAGGAGGACTTGGCACCGGTGCTGGATGGCAGAGGCAAGCACGGGGCGGTCTTTTTCCGGGAGGAGAGGGTCGAGGCTCGGGATAGACAAGACAGGCGGACTCGCGAGGAGGGAGATGGGCTTTGTCTCGAAACGGGGTAGGACCCTATTTTTTCTACGGCTTCGCCGCCGCAGGTTGGGGGGCGTTGGAACTCTTGATGGCGAATTTTTCGATCACCGAACGGGCGTCCTTGTCGGTCTCGGCGAGTTTGAGGAGGTCGCTGAGGAGATTGTTGTAGGAGGTGGTGACTTGCTGGGACTGGTCGACCATCGACTGGCGTTGCTGGACGAGGCCTGTGGCATTGTTGCGGGCGGTGGTGAGCGTCTCGATCTGACGGTCGAGGTTCCGGGACTGCCAGGCGAGCGAGTTGGCATTTTGGCGAAGGGCCACGATCTGCGAGAGCAGAAAGAGGACGAGCGCCACGGCGAGGATGAGTGGCGAGGAACTGGCGAAAAAAACTTTCCGGCGCGAGTCGGATGGCTCGTTCGAAATCTCCACGGCCTCTTCGTTCAAAAAAGCGGCCTCGTCAGAGAGATTCGAGGGAGCCTTTTCCTCGAAAGCGGAGAAATCCTCCAACTCCACTTTCGGCGCGCGTGGGCGGCGGCGGGGAGGCTTTGGGGCGATCGGATCTTGGTCAGATTCCATAATTCTCAGCGCGAGGGTTTGGTGGCGGGAACGGGGGTGGGTTGCGGGGCCGGCGGGTTGGCTTGAATGCCATGCTTCTGGAGGAAAACAGAAAGGGCGATGTTGTTGTTTTTGATCTGGAGAGAGGCGAGTTCGTTGAGGATCGAGGGACCGATCTGCGTATTCAACTGCGAGGCCGTTTCGATCTGCTGCTGCTGCGATTGCAATTGCTGCTGGAGTGTTTGGATTTCCGATTGGAGCGCGAGGATTTGATCCTGCTGCGCCTGGATGCCTTGCTGGATCCGGCTGTTTCCAACTGTTGAAATGAAAATCCAAAGAGCCAAACCCACGGCGGCAAGGGCAACGATGTTAGCAGGGAGGTTTTTTGGCATCGGAGAGAGTCCTCGGTGGATATGTTTTTTTTAAGGACACGGCAAGCGCGGCTATGGGCGGGAAAAAATGAGGAGCAGAAGGCAGAGGGTTCCTTGATTGCCTAGCGCCCCATCAGATCGGCTTCGCGCTGGAGGGCGTAGCGCAAAGAAATCCCCCCGCGAATCGTGTCAGCCCTGCATAGCCCGCGTTTTTCCTCACCGATCTAAATTCCATGCCTCCTGAATCCACCACGCAGGAAATAACACTCCACGGATCGCCGACTCAAAGGGAAGGCATGATTTTTTTGCGGAGCGTGTTCTGGCGTTCCAACAGACTGGCGTAAAAATCGGCTCGTTTCGGCTCCAACCGGCTGCCACTCCGCACGGGGCTGCAATGCTCGGCAAGAGCCTCGAGGGAACCGCCGGGCGTGGCGGCATGAAGGGCCTGGATGGCGGCTCCGAGCGCGGCGCCTTCGGCACTCTCCATCGTGACGACGGGATAACCGAAAACATCGGCGAGGATTTGGCGCCAGGCTGGACTTTGGCTTCCGCCACCGGTGAGGCGAATTTCGGACGGCTTGAGGCCGAGGCTTTCCATACGGCGGAGGCCGTAGGCCATTCCGAGCGTCACGCCCTCCATCGCCGCGCGCGCCATGTGGGCGGGCGTGAGATTCGAGATGGTCATGCCGTGCAGAACTCCGCAACCGTGCGGGAGGTTTGGTGTCCGCTCGCCTTGCAGGTAGGGCAAAAAGAGGAGCCCATCGGCGCCTGGTGGAACACTGGAAATCTCGGCATCCATGCGGGTGTGGTCCCAGCCAAAGAGGGCGCGGAACGCCTCGGTGGCCACGGTGACATTCATCGTGCAGAGCAGCGGCATCCAGTGGTCGGCGCTGTCGCAGAAGGCGGCGATCTCGCCTTGCGGGTCGATGACCGGTTTGTCGCAACAGGCGAAAATCGTGCCGCTGGTTCCGAGGCTGGCGGTGACGACTCCGGGCTTTGTGTTTCCCGTGCCGATGGCGGCCATCATGTTGTCCCCTCCCCCGGCGCTGACGACGACCTTCGAAGAAAGGCCCCATTCCTCGGCCAAGGCGGGAAGGAGCGTTCCAACGGGCTCCAGCGAGGAGGCCAGCGGCGGTAGTTTGCTGAAGAGATCCTGATCGATCGCATCGCAAACCGGGCGACTCCACGAGCGGGTGCGGACATCCATCAAGGCCGAGCCCGAGGCGTCGCCGAATTCCATTCGCAGCGACCCGGTGAGGCGCAGGTTCAGGAAATCATGCGGCAGGGCGACATGGGCGAGCTTCGCGAAATTCGCTGGCTCGTTTTGTTTCAGCCAAAGAATTTTCGGCGCGGTGAAGCCAGGCAGGATGTCATTTCCCGCGAGGGCGATTGTTTTTTCACGACCGCCGAGTTTGGCGCGGATTTCGTCGCACTGCGCGGTGGTCGAAGTGTCGCACCAGAGCTTGGCGGGGCGGATGACTTGATGATTCGCATCGAGCGGCACGAAGCCGTGTTGCTGACCGGAAATGCCGATCCCGCCGACCTCGGATTTTCTGGATCCGAGATCGGAGAGGACTTTCCCCACGGTCTCACGCAGGGCGTCCCACCAGATTTGCGGGTCCTGCTCGGCGTGGCCGGCGGGCAGGCCTTCGATCAAGCCGTATGGCTTGCAGGCGGAGGCGAGGATTTGGCCGGAGTCGCCATCGAGGGCGACGGTTTTCAGGCTTTGCGTGCCGCAGTCGATGCCGAGGGTGATCACAGGAGTTCGTTGACGATGTTTTCGAGGTATTCCTGGCCGCCGCTGGCGAGGGTGGGCGCGGGCTGGGCGAGGGCGACTTTTTCCAGTTCGGCGAGGCTCGCCTTGCCGGCGAGGACTTTTTTGCCGAGCTCGGAATCCCAGCTCGAGTAGCGGTTCTTCACGAATTCCTCGATGCGGCCATCCGCACGCATCGCGGCGGCGGCTTTGAGGCCGCGGGCGAAGGTGTCCATGCCGCCGATGTGGGCGTGGAAGAGATCGATCGGATCGTGGGATTCGCGGCGGCGCTTGGCGTCGAAATTGAGGCCGCCTTTGGTGAGTCCACCCATCCCGAGCACGACCAGCATGACCTCGGTGGCGAGGTAGAGATTGGTCGGGAATTGGTCGGTATCCCAGCCGATGAGTTCGTCGCCACGGTTGGCATCGATCGAACCGAGCTTGCCGGCGTTCGCGGCGACGGTGAGTTCGTGACGCATCGTGTGGCCGGCGAGGGTGGCGTGGTTGGTTTCGATGTTGAGTTCGAATTCACCGAGCAGGCCGTATTCGCGCAGGAAGTTCAGGCAGGCGGCGGAGTCCGAGTCGTATTGATGCGTGGAGGGCTCGCGGGGTTTCGGCTCAATCCAGAACGGGCCATCAAAGCCGATCTCTTTTTTCCAAGCCACGGCCATGTGGAAGAAGGCGGCGAGCTGGTCGAGTTCGTGCTTCATGTCGGTGTTCCAGAGCGAGGAGTAGCCTTCGCGGCCACCCCAGAAGACATAGCCACCACCGCCGAGTTCCTTCGTCACCGAGATGGCTTTTTTCACCTGCGCGGCGGCGTAGGCGTAAACGGGCAGGCTTGGCGAGGTCGCGCCGCCTTGGGCGTAGCGCGGATGAATGAAGAGGCAGGCCGTGCCCCAGAGGAGCTTCTTGCCGGTGCGCTGTTGTTCCTCGGCGAGGGTTCCTGCTACGGCGTCCAGCGCGGCGTGGGACTCGGCGAGTGTGTCGCACTCGGGGGCCACATCGCGGTCGTGGAAGCAGTAGTAGTCGATGTCGATTTTTTCGAGGAATTCAAAGAAGACTCGAACGCGCTTTTGCGCATTGGCGACGGAGTTCGAGCCATCATCCCACGGCATGAGCGCCGTGCCACCGCCGAAAGGATCGGCGAGCGGGTTGCGCATCACATGCCAGTAGGCCGCGGCGAAGCGCAGGTGCTCGCGCATGGATTTGCCTTCGACCAACTCATCTGGATTGTAATGCTTGAAGGCGAGTGGATTTTTGGATTTGGGTCCCTCGAATTTGATTTTTGGAACTCCGGGGAAGTATTGGTTGCTCATGGTTTGTTTTGTTTGGGTTGGTTGTTGGAAGGGGCCTGGGTAGGCGTTTTTTTGGTGAAATAGTTACTCCAGACGATCTCGCGGTCGCCGCCGCGCTTGACCATAACGGGATAAATTTCGTCCCACCAAGCATCATAGGCGGCCGCCATTTTCTTGGCGCGCTTGGAGGAGGATTTCGCGAGGTCGTTTTGGCAGCCGGGGTCCTTCTTCACATCGAAGAGCGCCCAGTGGCCGGGAGGGGTGACGCCCCAGTGGTATTGGGCATTTTCCTTGGTATAAACCGCCGACTTCTTTCCTGCCTCCACGCCCCGGAGGGTTTCACATTGGTCGCCGTGGGTTTCCAGATTGCATTTGGGATTTTCGCAGGGGCGGCTGCTTACGAGGAGGTAATTGCCCTGGCGGACTCCGGCCATCGCATACTTGTGGTCGGCCGCCATGCCTCCGGGCCAACGGGCGACATGGTGGTAAAGAATGCGGTCGTCATGCCAGGCGATCGGGCCTTTGGCTTCGAGGACGGGCAGGAGGCTGAATCCTTCGAGCTGGGGCTGCAGTTTCTCGGGAATTTTCGCGCCGGCGGCGGCGCAAAGCGTCGGAAGGAAATCCAGGTGCGCGGTGAGGTTGTCCACCTGATGCGCGGTCCAGTGGCCGGTCCAACGCCAAAACGAAAAGGTGCGGGACCCACCTTGCCAGGCGGTGGCTTTGCAGCCGCGCATGTTGGCGTTGTAGACATCGAGGCCCCAGGTCTGGCCGTTGTCGGACATCAGGATGACGATGGTGTTTTCATCGAGTTTCTTCTTTTTGAGAAACGCCATGAGGCGGCCGATGTTGTAGTCGAGGTTGGCGACCATCCCGAGATACTTGGCCTCCTCGTCGGTGACTTTGCCGCGAAACGGCTTCACAAATTTCTCAGGCGCATCGAGGGGATCGTGCGGCGAGTAGGTCGAGAGGCCGAGGAACCAGGGTTTGTCTTTTGTCTCCGAGATGAAATCCATCGCGTCGTTGAAATAAATATCCTCGCGGTAGCCCGAGACTTTCTCCTTCTTTCCGTTGCGCACCATGACGGGATCGAAGTGCTCCCTTGGCCCTCCTTCATTGGTGGAGCACCACTCGAAACCGCGTTCGTGAGGATTGAATCCCTTTTTATTGCTGAGGTGCCATTTTCCGATCCAGCCATTGCGGTATCCCGCCGTGGCTAGCAAATCCTGGAGCGTGGTGGCGCCTTTCCAGAGTTCCTCGCGGGGCACTTGAGTATGGGTCACCCCGCTGCGAAATTCATGCATGCCGGTAAGCAACGCCGCGCGCGTGGGCGAGCACGAGGGGCTCACATAGAAATTCTCGAGGCGCACACTCTCGGAGGCGAGTTTGTCGACATGCGGAGTCTTCAGCAGCGGGTGGCCGTTGATGCTCCAGTCGCCATAGCCTTGATCATCGGTGAGGATGAAAAGGATGTTCGGTTGTGCAGGTTTGGGGGAGTCGGCCGCGATTCCCACAGGCCCGAAGGAAATGATGCTGACGACGGCGAGAAGAAGAGCGGCAGGTTTTGTCATCATGGATTGAGGTGGCTGGAAACGGGGTTGGCTGGTGATCTTTTTTTTGGGATGCCGTTATGGAAGGACAAATTTGAGCAAGAAATTTATCACATGTCCTGAAGAATCCGTCTTCTCATCGCGTGAGAAAAAGTGCTCATATTTTGTCCTGCCCCGGGTGACAACTCCCACCTTTTGAGTCGACATGCTCGCTTGAGCTTCTACCCGATTGGAAAAAGAAACGGAGCAGCGAGAGCCCCGGTGCAAAAACCGGTTGTCTATGAGATGACGGCCGATGTGGAGCGGGCGACTGAACACCCACTCCACTCGAAAGAGCCCAAAAAAATCGGCAGACATTAGGATTAGGACATCAAGGGCTGAGGGAATCTCAGCGCTTTCACCCCTCCATGTCTTCGAGTTCGAGGCCCTTGGTTTCGCGGGTGTATTTCAGGACGAAGAAGGCCGAAACGAGGGCGAAGAAGGCATAGATGCCATAGGCCCCACCCAGGCCGATGCTGGTGAGCATGATCGGAAACAACATGGTGATGCCAAAATTGGTGACCCACTGGGAGAGGCCGCTGACGGCCAATCCCGAGCCACGGATTTGGTTCGGGAACATCTCGCCGAGCATGATCCACATGACGGGTCCCCAGGAGGCATTGAAGAAAACGACATAGAGGTTCGCGGCGATCAGGGCGATGAGGCCTTCGGTGTCGCCGAGCTTGAGAGCCCCATTTTCGCCGAGGGCGCCCGTGGCAAAAACAAACGCCACCACACCCAGAGTGATCGCCATGCCGATCGATCCGACGAGCAGGAGCGGCTTTCGGCCGATACGGTCCACCAGAAAAGTGGCCACCAGGCAGGCGGCGATACTCACGCCGCCGCTCACGACATTGATGAGCAGGGAGTCCTGCTCACTGAAACCAGCGGCCTGCCAGAGGACCGCACCGTAGTAAAAGACGACATTGATGCCGACGAGTTGCTGGAGGGCCGCAAGGCCGACGCCGACCCAGACGATCGGGCGGATGCCGGTCTTCGAATCCAAAATGTCGCGGAGGCGCGGACGATGGTGTGATCCAGTCAGCGTGTTTTGGATTTCGGCAAGTTTGGCGGAGGCGCTTTCGCCCATCAAGCTGGTCAGAACCGAAAGAGCCTTGGTGTTTTTGCCAGCCGCCACGAGGAAGCGGGGGCTTTCCGGAATAAAGAAAAGCGCAAAGAGGAACAGAAAGGCGGGAGCGAGTTCGATCCAGAACATCCAGCGCCAGGCCTCATAGCCCCATGCAAACATTTGAGTCGATCCTCCCGAAATTTCCGCGATGACGTAGTTACTGAGGAAAGCACAGAAGAGGCCTGAAATGATAGCGATCTGCTGAATGGAAGAGAGCATGCCGCGATACTTGGCAGGGGCCACTTCGCTGATGTAGGCGGGCGCGATCACGCTGGCCGCGCCGACGGCAAAGCCGCCGATCACCCGGTAGATGATGAACTCCCCGGACCCGGTGGCGATGCCAGACCCCCAAGCACTCACGATGAAAAACACCGCTGAGATAATCATGATCGCACGGCGTCCCATTTTATCGGCCAGAGTTCCGGCAAAAAACGCGCCGACAGCGCAGCCAAGAAGCATCGAGGCGACATTGAAGCCGGTGACGACACTATCGGAGTTGAAGGCCTTCTTGAGGCCATCAACCGTTCCGTTGATGACTCCGCTGTCGAAGCCGAACAAAAACCCGCCGAT
This sequence comes from Verrucomicrobiota bacterium, assembly GCA_026398255.1. Taxonomy (GTDB): domain Bacteria; phylum Verrucomicrobiota; class Verrucomicrobiia; order Chthoniobacterales; family Terrimicrobiaceae; genus UBA967. Next base: position 3,403 of record JAPLTG010000013.1, on the reverse strand, counting down.
GGTGGCGACGAGGCTGATCAGGATAACGAATCCTGTGTTGGTGGTATCTTTTTTCATGAGTTGGGTTGGGTTGTGGTGGTGGGTTGTTTGGGAGGGTAAGAGTTATTGGGCTCCAAAGGAAATCACGGCTTCGCCCAAGCGGCCCGCGATGTCTTGGGCTTCCGCAGGCTGGAAGGATTTTCCTTGGCCGGAAACATAGCCCGGAGGCAATTCCTCGGGCTTGGCGTAGATGAAGGGAACTTTATAGACATCCTTGCCCTCGAAGAATTGCTCCGAGATTTGATTGAGATGCTTGGCGCGAGCTGCGCACGTGGAGTCGTCGGCATGGAATGCAGAGGGAATAGGAATCCAGTAGAGCTTTTCAGACGAGGAGGCGAGTATTTTCCAGAGCGCATCGAGATTTTTAAGGAAGTCCGCGTCGGAGATTTTCGTATCCAGATCGGCCTCCCCGAGGGTGAACACCACGCGGGAGAATTTCTTATCGCCGAAGGCGGCCTTCGCCTCTCCTGCGGCAAGGGTGGAACGGCTCAGAACAGCGGGCTTGTCCATCCGCACGACCTCTTTGAGCTTTTGGGTTAAAGGCCCGGCGAGTCCGAGTGTGACGGAATCTCCAAAGAAGCCCATGAGAGGCAGCGCCACGGCTGTTTTGGCTCCGCCGATATTCGTGCCGACGAGGTAGTCGGCCAGAGGATTTGGCGTGCCATTACGCACCGGCACATCGCAGGCGATCTCTCCGCGCTGCACCGAGGTCTTCACAAAAAGATCGGGCGTCACGCGCACCTCGAGGACGAATTTTAAAAACACATCCCGATAAATCCCTCGGCGGCTGGAATTGTAGTCCACGAAAAGCCCGCAAGTCTTGGCATCGGAGACATGAATACGAATCTCGTTGTCGCCGGGCTTCACCGCCTCGGTGATGTCGAATTCAAACGGCACATACGAGTCCCACCAATTCCCGACCTCCTTGCCATTCACCGAGACCTTCACGACATGGCGCACGCCGCCGATGTGGATCAAGACCCGGCGATTGCCAAGGTTTTCGGGAACCTCGATCGAGCGCACATAGGTGGCCGGCTTGGTGCGCCAATCTTTCGGATAGTCCCAGACATCCCAATGCTCTTTTCCCCAAAGCTCGTCCTGTCCTGCAAAAGATCCCGGCACGCGCACCTGTGCCGGCTTCTCGACGCCCTCGATTTCAAGATTCCACACTCCATTCAGGCACACCTCGTCCCGCAAGGGCCGATCTGGAGTGGCTTGAGCAACGAACTGGAGCAGGCAGCAAGCCTGAAGAAAAAGAACGAGTGCGGCTTTTTTCATTGGGATTGGGTCGTTGATTGCGAGGGCTTGGTGAGCTTGTTGTCAATTTCTCGCGGACTACGGCCGAAGATTGAACGATGAACTTTCGAGAATTGCGGGTAGCTGCCGAAGCCTGCCGCGAAGACAGCCTCGGAGAGCGTCATTTGGTGGGTGGAGTTTTTCCGAATTTCCCAAAACCTCTCGAGCCGCATGGTGTTTCGGTAGCGGTTGATGGGCACTCCGACCTGTTGTTTGAATGTCCGGCTCAGGTAGGTGGCACTCGCACCGCACTCATGGGCCAATTTCTCGAGACACTCGAACTCGGATTCTTTTTTCAAGAGATCGAGCGCCTTCAGGACGGCTGGATGCAACGGGGTGGCGCGCTGCTTGGTCGCGGAGGCCAATTGACAATCCCAAGCCAACTGCAGGAAGTGAGCGAGGCCTGCATTGAGCAAATCCGGATTCGGGTGTTCGTAGCGAAAGCCGGGCGAAATCCCGTAGCCGACCTCGCGGTTCAATGTGTCGGCATCGAGCCCCTCCTCGAGAAGAGAATCCATGATGCCCCGGAGCAACCCAAACTTCACCGGAGGCAGAATGGTGTGAAGAACGGCATTTTTCGGAGGGCGGGGTTTTTTTAGAATGGCATTTTTTTCCTGATGGCAACTTCGGGCGATCAAGGAAGGCTTGAATTGCGCAACATAGTAAAGCGCATCTGCCGTGCGATCGATGCATCGGTGCGGCTGACCGGGAAATAGCCACACGCATTCCCCTTGGTAAAATGTGTAACTGCTCTTGCCGATGACATAGGTCACCGAACCGCGAGCCACCAAGTTGATCTCGAGCTCCGCGTGCTGATGGGTCTTCAACCAAGGAATTCCGCGTTGGGCATCCGCGAGAAAAAGAAATCCGCCATATTTTCCGCGGAGCTTCAAATCTTCAATCATGGGATTTTCAAAAGAAGATCACGGTGCAGCAACATCCAACGAGGCACAAGCCGGAGGGAGTTGCGGCTTGGGGATAAGCGGACAAATGCACGAAGATGAGGATTTTTTTGAAAATCATGATTTGCGGCCCTCTCGTCTATAGTTCGTTTGTTCTAGCTCGCGCTTCCCCGGGACATGACTAACCGCTCCCACTCCGTTCCCCTGGGTAGGGGCAGATCACCGAGATGCCCCAAGTCTAAGGCGCGCAACGCCGTTTCAAGCCCTCCTGCAGAGCCGCCGGGGTCGTGTGAGTTTTTAGTCCGGAAGTCGGCAGCGGGGTGCCGACTCTAACCTCCGCCTTGGCGGCTCGGCGCGAGGCTTTGAACAATCAAAAAAACTCTTGAGTGTATATTTATGCAGTATACAATTCTTGTGTGATTGATTGGTCGCAGATCGTCGGTTTCGAGTGGGATTCCGGGAATGCCCTGAAGAATGTGGATAAGCATGGGATCTCTTGTGAAGAGGCGGAATCTATTTTTGCCCAATCAGAAATCCTTATTCTTAACGATGAGAGACACTCGCAAGCTGAGGATCGTTGGCATGCATTCGGTCGATCCAACCAAGATCGTTTGCTAAGCGTCACATTCACGGTGCGGGAAAATTTGTTGCGGGTGATTTCGGCAAGGCCGATGAACAAAAGAGAAAGGAAACACTATGCGCTCGATTAAAAATAAGCAGGTCGTGAAGGAAGATAGCGCCAGCACTGACCATTTGGATTTGTCCGGGGCGGAGAAGGTGTCGATGCCAAACCTGAAATTTTCCACAGAGACCATTTCCCTGCGGATGCCAGTGGCGTTGCTGAATAGCATCCGGCGGGAGGCGAACCGCAATGATATCCCCTATCAGAGCCTGATTAAAATGAGCTTGGCGGAAAAATTCGGTTGAAAGCGAGGGCGCGGAGGGGAAGTGGAAAGCGGAAATTCTGCCCGCGAATAACGCGAATGGTCGCGAATGGGGATAGGCGCTGGTTGCCCTGGTTTTTTATTCGCGGGGATTCGTGACGGTATGAAGTCATGTAGCAACCAGCGCTGGGCAAGCCGAAATGATTGATCCAATGTCCTTGGCGGAACCCGCGAGTGCCTGCAACACACGCGAGTGGCCGAAGGTCCAAAGGTTCGATAATG
>JAPLTG010000020.1 GCA_026398255.1 Verrucomicrobiota bacterium | reverse complement strand
TCCCAACGCTCGGCTCCGGCCTACGGCCTACGCCGAGCGTTGGGAGAGTAAACCTTGCGCTACCGACGGAAGCCAAGTATCAATATGAAAGTGTAACCGATGTGCTCGGTTTAAGTGTAACCGATGTTCCCGTTCATACCGTCTTCCAGATTTCATGGCGCCGGGAGGTGCTATTGGCTGTTGAAGGGGATGAAACGGCTCATGGTGACGGAACCTTGGGAGATGAGGCGCTCGACATCGGAGAGCGTGGCCGGAGGGGAGGAGGAGAGGCCGTTGGTGATTTCTTGGGTGCTGAGGGCGGAGCCGTTTTTTAAGGCATTGACTTTAATGGCTGTCTTGGAGTCGAGCACGGAGAGGGTGACGAGGACGCCGAGGGGGAGGCGGTCGGTGGGCGCCCAGGTGGATGTCCACGCAGGGGTGCCGGTGGGGGAAGTGGGATTGCCGTAATATTCGAGTTTTAAGCGGATACAGTTATCGACAAGTGGGTAAAACCCATCTGAGGAGTCCTGCCAAGTCGCAGTTGCGTTTCCGCGAAAATAAAAATCTCCACCTGTTGTAGAGATATTATCTGCTTTTTTTACCAAATAATAGCGTTTGCCGATCATGGGATCTGCACCAAGGGAGTCATTTATAAAAACAGCCATGTAACCAAATTCATTATATGGGATGCTGGAGTTATTTGTAAGGGTCACGCCAGCGATTTGCTGGCTGCCATTGGCACTGACAGCGCCACCGCCCAGCCCCATGGACGTGGTTGTGTTATTTCCAAGGGCCATGAAAGGCGCGATGTTATTGATGGCAGTGCCATTGCTTGTGTAGCTAGTCATGTTGCCGGCAAAGGCGTTTTTGAGGTCGGCCGCCATGAAGTTGAGGCCAACGCGGGCGGCTTGGGCGGCTTCGATTTTTTTATTGCCGGACTCCCAGAGCTTGGCGCTGGAACCGAGGAGGTTGAAGAGGAAGGTCATCATCAAGGCGAGGACGGCCGTGGCGACGAGGACCTCGAGGAGGGTGAAGGCGGAACACATGCCAGCGGGCGCTGGCTGGGTAGCCTGGCGAAGGCAGCCCGAAGGGCGACATGAGCGGGAGCGAAGGAGGCAACGCGAAAGGCGGAGAGAAAGCTCACGCGGAGGCGCGGAGGCGCGGAGGGGGGGGATGGCAGGGGCAGATCGCCGAGATGCCCTATTTTTGAGGCGAAGCCTCCTTGGGTGACGGCGCGATGCGCCTGAAACTTGGGACGGCTGCGGCGAGCCGTCCCTACCTTGGGTTTCGATTGTCTTCATTTGGTGAAGATGTAGTTGAAGGTGCGCCTGGTTGCCGTGGTGGAGTTAGGCGAGGCATTGGGCGGCCAGGTGAATGTGAGATTCACGGTAAAGGTATTCGGGTTGGCAGCTCCCAAGGAATTAGCTGCGTAATTCAGTCTTAAAGCCGCATCGGAAGCAGAGCTGGCTTCCGTTCCGCTAATTGTATAATTAATGGTCTGGGTGCCGTTCCCGATTGTAAAATTCCCCATGGTAAAGTTTGCGCTAGAAGTTGCAAGCAAGGGGGCAATCTGCCAAAATCCAGAGATAGATTCGGCGATATTGTTGGCTGTGGTTTCGATGGAGACGGATTTTACGGCATTTGAGGCAATGGGAAGAAGGCCGACGATGCCGACGATGCAAAAGGCGAAAATCCCGAGGGCGATGACAACTTCGATGAGGCTGAAGGCTAGGTTTTTATCGGCTTTCATGGGTTGCGATAGCTGTCCGGGGCTCTCATCCGAATGCGACCAGTTCTATTGTCTGTTTCCACAACATAATACTGATTTAAACTTGTGAGCGTGGCATTTCCGCTAGTGATGGAGCCTTGGGCTATGCGGATGGCTTCGCCCCCTCCGCTAGCTTTTGTTCCATCGCTTTTAAATTGAATGCAGGGGATTGTTGCACTTGAAATGGCTGTTCCATTGATCGTGAAAGTGCTTGTTGCATATTTGTTTGGCATGAATGTTCCGACAGAATAATCATTGCTGAGGGGATTACCGCCGATCGGAGAATAGGAAGCGCCGCTCTGTCCGCGCGTATCGAGAAAAAATGCACCGTTGGGCAGAGCTTCCCAGTCTTTAGCAAGCATCCACTGTGTGGAGCTGCGATTGAGGTAGACGACAGACCAGTAACGGTAGGGTTCGGAAGGGAAGCCGGAGCTTGTATTGGTGGCAATCAGCAGGGCCGCTTGGGTGTTTTTGGTAATGGCGACTTGGCGGGCGAGGCTGAGGCCGCTCATGACTTGATCGGCAGCGTGTTGGACGGCCGGGGCGCGCATGCCGGAAACGGCGAGGGCCGAGAGGCCGACCATCATGCCGATAATGGCCATAACGACCAAAAGCTCGACGAGGGAGAAGGCGGGGGAAGAGGAAACCGGAGACCGGAAGGTGGAAAGCGGAACACGTGCCAGCGGGCGCTGGCTGGGTAGCCTGCCGAAGGCAGCCCGAAGGGCGACATGAGCGGGAGCGAAGGAGGCAACGCATAAGGATATCTCACGCGGAGGCGCGGAGGCGCTGAGGGAAGAGTGCTGGCCCGCGAATGGGGAGGGATGGACGCGAATGGGGGGGGGGGGCGACACCAAGGTAGGGGCGGATCGCCGAGATGCCCCATTTTCGAGGCGAAGCCTCCCCTCATGACGGCGCGTGGCGCCTGAAGTTTGGGACGGCTGCGGCGAGCCGTCCCTACCTTGGGTCGATGGTGGGCGGGAGCGCCAAGGGTTACTTATCGAAAGTCGGATGATCATCTTTTCTTTAGATTTGAGGTTCCAGATTGGAACCTCAAGTTCCCTTCGTGGCTTTGTGGCTTCGTGTGAGGCTCTGTTTTCATTCAGCGGGGATTGTTTACGGACGGCTGCGGCGAGCCGTCCCTACCATGGGTCGATGGCAGGCGGGACGCCTGCCCTACATTAAATGCTCTGCGTCCCTGCGGTTCGGCGGGAGAATGTTTTGTTGTTTTCATTTTACCAGTTGCCGATGTCGTCGGCGGAGGTGCTTGTATTGCCTGTGGCGCCGTCTTTGCCTTTGCTATAAACATCGAACGAGGCGGGGTTTTTCATCCCGGAGCGGTTGGTGCTGTAAAGATAGGCGTTGCCGTAGGGATCGAGGAGTTCTCCAGCGGCGTTGGTGGATATTTTATTCGCGACAAAGAAGGGCTGGATTGTGGCGTTGCCAGACGAGGCGAAGGGGACGGTGCCATTGCCTCCAGCGGTGGGGTAGGTGTCGTTGATGGATTTGTATTGCTCGAGGGCGTTGGAGATGGCGGCGATTTCGGCTTTGGCTTTGTCGCTGGTGGTTTTTTGGTTCACCCCACCCATGGCGGCGAGCGTAAGGCCGGCGAGAAGGGCGATCACGGTGATGGTGACGAGAAGCTCGATCAGCGTGAAGGCGGGGGAAGGGGAATTTTTAACCACAGAGGACACAGAGGACACGGAGGACACGGAGGAGGGAGGATTGAACGGAAATTTGGCTTGTTCTGACGGAGGACGGGATATCAAGGATGCCCAGAAATGTTTTATAGAATGTCGGAGGATACCTGAAATATGATGTGCACCTGGAGCAGCTAAAGGTTTTACCTCTGAGCTCTCTGTGCTCTCGGTGGTTAATTCTGCTGGATTCGAGATAAGCACGCTTGAAGAGGTGCTGGGGCGGGCGGGCATGTATTTACAATGTAAAAGCACGGCGGGGTGGTCAATGGGTTTTTTTGGGAGTTTTTGTCTGGTCGGGTTACTGGAAGGCTGGGGAGAGGTTTTTGAGGCGTTTGGTGACGGCGGTGGCCCATTCGCTGGCGGCGGAGTCGCTGAGGTGCACGCCGTCGGAGCCGGATTTTCCGGGGATGTAGCGGGAGGTGAGGGCGCGGGAGTCGATGGTTTGGAAATTCAGGTCGCGGGCGGATTCTTTGATCCAGCGGTCGACGGAGTCTTTGATGGCGGGTCGGTATTTGGAGGCGTCGGGGGGTAGGACCCAAATGATCTGGACGGGGCCGCGGGAGCGGAGTTCGCGGATGAAGGAGCGGATGATGGCTTTGTAGGTGGGGCCCTTGGGGTCGTAGGATTTCATGAGATGATCCATCCAATTGGTGCCTTGCTGGACGATGATGAGGCGGGGTCGGAAGCGGGTGAGGATTTGGTTGAGTTTCGGGGTGGCGACTTTTTTGGGTTTGTTGCCGTTATGATATTTGGTGGAGAAATTTTTCTTTGGGGAAACGAGGCGGAAGCCGCAGGGGGTGATGAAAATGGGGGTTTCGGGAAGCCAGTTTTCGGGGGAGGAGCCGCAGGAGGCGTAGAGGCAAAGCTTCGAGGCGGGGATGCGGCGGGAGAGGAAGGCTTGGAGGTGGTCGCCGAATCCGCCGACGGTGAGGGAGTCGCCGATGACGAGGACGGAGGGCGCGCCGCCGAAATGGGTCTCGGGCGGGGCGGTGTAGACGATGGGCTCGAAGGATTTCTTGGTCTCTGAAAAGCCTGTGCCGCCGAGGAGCAGGGTGAGGGCGGCGGCGAGGATCAGAGGGCGTTGGAAAGGGCGATGTGGTCCTCTTCGCATAGGTATCGATCGAGTTCTTCGGTGCCCGGGGGCTCCTTGGTTTTAAGGGTGGCCCATCGGGTTTCTTCGATGGGGATGAGTCGCAGCACGGCGGATTTGTAGGGCTGGAATTTATCCAAGGGCACGGCGGCGCCGTCGATGTGGGCGGGGCGCAGGACGAGTAAAAACTTGGATTCGCACTGGCCCTCGTGGACATCGAGCACGCGGTAGACAAACCCGACGAGCGATTCGTGGTAGGGGGCGATCTCTGCGAGGGTGTAGGGTTGGATTTTGCGCTCCAAGCGGGCGCGGAGCACGAGGGGGGCGGGGATTTTGGTGGTGGTGGCGAGGAGGGGCGGCTCGGGAGTGGCCTGGATCCGTGCGGCGGGAGTGGCGGGGAGGGGGGATTCGGAGAGGTCCTGCTCGATGAGGGCGAAAACGCTGTCGGCCCAGATGGTCATGTCGGCTCCGAAGAAATGCTGTCGGTCGGGCTGGAGATTGCGATACGGGAATTTGATCAGGAGCCGGCTATCGATGACGCGGAGGCCTTCGGGAGTTTGGGCTTTGATGGATTCGACCAAGACATCCTGGGATTGGCTGGAGATCCGCTCGCAGACGGGCGGGGCGACCCAATAGACCCGGCGCACCGGGGAGCCTTCGCAAAAAACCCGGGCGAGAAAGGGCCCGAGGTAGGGCTGAAGGAGGGTCGGCATCTTGGCGAAGTTGCCGCCTTTGAGGAGGTCGAAGAGGTTGTTCCCGAGCTGAACGACGAGGATTTCGGGACGGCAATCGGGGATGAGGGTCTCGATCTTCGGAACGGGGTAGGATGCCGGGCGGTGGCCTCGGGACATCCCGTAGGTGTCTTGAAAAACGATGGGCGGCTGGCCCTGGCGGGATTCGATTTTGGAAAATCCGCACCGGGTTTTTGCCGACTGAAATCCTTTGAGCGTGGTCCAGGAAAGCGGGTTCGTGCCGCAGGCCATGTAGGTATTCACCCAGCCGTAGCCGGCACCGCGAAAGAGCTTGTCGAGTTGCTGGCCGAATCCGCACAGGGCCATGGAATCGCCGATGATGAGAACGGAGGAGGCCTTGGCTGGAACGGCCTGCGCGAGGGCCTTGGGCATCGCCATGGAGAGAAGTGCGGCGCCGGTGCCTTGAAGGAATCGGCGGCGGCTCAAGCCGCTCGGAGCGTGAAAATCAGCGGGTTCTTTCCCTGTCATCATGAAGGAAACAACTCACCAAACGCTCGGGGTGAAATCGAGATTATAATCAAGCGGTGCGGCGGCGGGGGCGGCACTCAAGGTGGAGTGACGACGGGATTTTCCTTGGCCCAGTAGATGGTCTCCAAATCCGCTGCGGGGCCTTCGAATTCGATGCGGGTGATCGCGCCGAATTCGTTCTCGACGGACTCCCACGGCACGGCGTCGAGCGAGAGGCGGGTGCCGGGTTGGAGGAGCGAGGCGGCGGTGGGGACATTTCCGATCATGCCTCCCGCGAAAACAAGGGCCTCGGCGCCGGAGTCGCCATCGATTTCGACCAAGTGAAGAGAAATCACGGCGTCCTTGTAAGGCACGCTTCCCGGCGCGGGGAGCGGGGAAATGGCCTTCAAAATTCCGGTCAGCGTGGTCGAGGATTTGGCGGTCGGAGCCGAGGATTTGGCGGCGGGAATCGAGATGGGGCGCCAGTCGCCGGAGGTCAACTCGCGAACGGCAAATTCGTAGATCACGACTTTTTTTCCGTCCAGACGGTTGGGGTTTCTTGCGAGGTTTTGGCGGACGGTCAGCGAGCCGCCGGCATTGATGGCGATGCGGTCGATCGGGCGGCCGAGGCGCCAGGACAAATGCTCGGCGAGCCCGGCGCCTTCGCCCCAACCGAGATCGGGGGTGGAATAAATATTCGTGAAACTATCGCCGAGCAGGAGGACATCGGATGCGGCGTCGGGCTGCCAGGGAGATCCGTCGGGGAGCTGAATGGGATGAATCTCGGCGCTCTCGGCCAAGGCGGCGTTGGTCTCGGGGAGGAGTTGAAGCATGGCGGCCAGATCGCCGGAATTTTTGATGTTCACCGGAGGCTCCCGACGCAAGGCCGGAGCGCTTGGGGAAGGGGATGAGAGGCTTTTAGCGAGAGCGTCCGCCACGGTCTCCATCGCGGCGGGAGTCCAGTGAGTATCGGTTTTTAAATACTGTGGGAGGGCAGTGGTTTTTCGAGATTCCATCAGCAGATTCGTGGGATCGAAAACCTCGACGCCGGCCTCGCGGAGAGTGGCGAGGAATGGGCCGTAGGAGGTATGGTGCGGCGGCGTGGGGTCGGTCTTGTCGGCGACAGGACTGGATTCCACCACCGGTTTCACCGGGACGGGTAGGAGGATCAGGCGAATGCCTCGGGCGGCGAGATCGGCATGGAGGGCGATCAAGGCCTTCGAGGCCGAATCGATCTGCGAGGTGGGAGCACGGCCGCTTTCGAGGGCGTAATCGACATCGGGCCGGTAGAAGAGCCAGCCATCCGGCGCGACATAGACTTTCTCGTTCCCCACGCCGAACCAGCGAAAGGCGAGGGTTTGCACGGGAGGGAGAAAGGTTTTGGTGAGGAAGGAGTGTTCTTCGAGGGATTTTTCGATGTTCAGGGTCTTGGTCTTGAAGGCGTGGTTGATCTCCGCGAGACGGGCGAAAATTTCGGTCTCCTTGCCGGGCTCGTTCGTCGGGGTTTTCACCCCAAATCCTCGGGTGGCCTGAATGAGAGGAATCGCAAGAAGCGAGGTGAGAAACAGCGCGACGAGGAGGACTTTGACGCCACGGGAAACGCTCGTGGAGCCGATCTCGCGCTCGGCGGCTTCTTCGCGGCTCATGTCGATTTTCGGAGGCATCGAATTAGAAAATAAAATAGATGAAGGGGTTGTAGTCCTGGCTCGTCATCACGACGATCGAGAGCCAGAAAAGCCCTGCGAGAACGAGCGCCTTGCCCCAGCCCATGGAACGCGTCCAATTCCAACTCTGCGGAGCGAACCACGCCACGACGGCCGCAAGAAAGAAGCTGCCGACATAATAGGGGGCGGCGACGAGGCTGTGCAGGAGCGGGGCGCCGGGCGAGGGCGTGCCGAAGCCGAAGAGGCATTTGCAATACTCCAAGGCGGCATTCAGATCCGTGGCGCGGAAAAAGACCCAAGCCACCACCACGGCGAAAAAGGTGGTTCCTACTTGGAGGAAAACGGGAAAGCGGTGGAACAATCCTTTCCCGCCGCAGAGACGCTCGAGCGCGAGCATTCCGCCGTGGATCGCCCCCCAGACCACAAAGGTCCACGAAGCGCCATGCCAGAGGCCACCGATCAACATCACCAGAATGAGATTCGCATAAGTCCGCGCCTCGCCCCGCCGGTTTCCGCCGAGGGGGATGTAGAGGTAGTCGCGAAGCCAGGAAGAAAGTGATATGTGCCAGCGGCGCCAGAAATCCGTGATCGAAACGGCGCGGTAGGGTGAGTCGAAATTTTTTGCGAAGATAAATCCCATCATCAGCCCGAGCCCGATCGCCATGTCGGAATACGCGCTGAAATCGAAATAAATCTGGAACGCATAGGCGATGGCACCGAACCAAGCGTCGGTCGGAGCCGGCGACCCGCAGAGGAATGCCAGATCGGCGACCTTGCCGCAGGGATTGGCGATTAGGATTTTCTTGGAAAGACCGAGGATGAAAAATGACACGCCGCGCGCGAATTTTTCCATCGTGTGGGTGCGGTGCTCGAGTTGTCCCGCGAGAAACGAGAATTTCAAAATCGGACCCGCGACGAGGTGCGGGAACATCGAAACGAAGCAGGAGAAATCCACGAGGTTGCCCATGGCGCGGGCTTCGCCACGGTAGACATCGATCGTGTAGCTCATCGCTTGGAAGGTGTAGAAGCTGATGCCGAGCGGCAGGATGACTTCGAAAAAGGTGTTCCATTGCCCGGCCTCGAGCCCGAGGGAGCGGGCCAGCGCGTTGTAGCTATCGACGCCGAAGTTGAAGTATTTGAAAAACCCGAGGACGCAGATGTTGAGAACGATCGAGGATCGGATCGCGAGGCGCTGCACGGGACTTCTCAAGCCGCCATGCTCGAGGAGTGGCATGGGTTTTCCGCGATGACGCCAGAGCCGCCAGTCATCCCGCGCGATCACGAGACTCGCCAACCAATCGATCAGCGTGGTGGCGAACATCAGGGGCATAAACATCGGCTCCGCCCAGCCGTAAAAGGTGTAGCCTGTGATGATCAGGACGACATTGCGCCAGCGCTGGGGGCAGCGGTGCAGCGCGTAGTAGAGGCCCAGCGCGGCGGGGAGAAAATAAAAGAGGAAAATGTGAGAACTGAATACCATGTTTGCCGGCGGCACAGGCCTTGGGACGCCGCGTATGAAGGCAGGATTTTTTTATGCAGACAACACCGATCCGTTTTGATTCCTTCACCGGCTCGATTTCACTCGCCGCATTGATGTTTTTTTCCAAAGCCGTATCCCAATTTTTCCTCATTTTCGTTGGCTTGAGCGGTGTCTTGGCTTTGCAGGCGGCGGATCCGGTGGGGAAGGCCGCCACCGAGGAACAAAAAAAAGCATTCCGCGCCGCGCTGGAGTCGGGAATTTCGCGGGCGGGTGACGGGATTTCCGCGCCGGGACTCGATGGCTGGATTTTTTTCGATAAGGAACTTCGCCACCTCGCGGCGCCGCGCTACTGGAGCGAGCCTGGCGCGCCGGTGGATGCGACCAATGACCCCGTGCCGGCGATTTTGGATTTTCAGGCCCAACTCAACAAAGCCGGCATCGAGCTTCTTATCGTGCCGGTTCCTGCCAAAGCGGCGATCTATCCGGACAAGCTGGCGGCTTCGATCCCGCCACCGCCTGCGACGCCCGGAGACCTCGCCGAGCAGGATGCGGCGTTCCTCAAAGTGCTCGAAGCGCGCGGGGTTCGCGTGCTGGATTTGACGGCGGATTTTCTAAAGGCGCGTGGTGAGGGTTTGGAAACGCATTGCCGAACCGATACCCATTGGTCTCCTGAGGGAATTCGCATCGCCGCCGCAAAAATCGCGCAGAGTATTGCCTCCGCGCCTTGGGTCCGGGATCAAGGCCACCAGCCGGCCCAATCGGACATCGCACAAATCCCGATTCGAGGCGACCTGGCCGCTCCCGATGCTCCGCCCGAAACTCTCCCCGCTCGGGTGGTCAGGTCGCAGGCAGGGGCGGGCTCGGTGGGAATTCCGGACTCGAGGCAAAGCCCCGTCCTCCTGCTCGGCGATAGTCATAATCTGGTCTTCCACACCGGTGCCGAGATGCACGCGACGGGCACCGGCTTGCCCGATCAGTTGTTTCTCGAACTGGGATTTCCGATGGATGTCGTGGCGGTGATGGGGTCTGGATCAACCGCCGCCCGCCGCAGCCTGGCACGGAGAAAGGACAATCTTGCTGGAAAAAAAGTCGTCGTCTGGTGCTTTTCGACTCGGGAGTTCACGCAAGGTCAGGGCTGGTCGAAAGTGCCGGTCGTGAAAGACGCGGCGGCAAACTCGGTTTTAAAATAGGCCGCTGAAACGGCGCGGGATTCGAGGATGCACCAGCATGGCGGGAAATTTTCCCTTGCCCGCGAGGTTTAACGCGTCCAATTTTTCCCGAAAACTTATGAACTCCCGGATATTTCAACTGATTATTGTGTCGGTTTTTGCACTCGCGCATCCGCTCTTTGCGGCGGAAATGGTGGTCGGCAACATTCGTGTCATCAAAGTCGAAGGGAACTCCGCTGAGATGATCGAGGCCACTGGGGTGAAGTCTGCCGTGAAAGAAGGGGTTTTTGTCAGGCAGGGCACCAAGATCATCACCGGCCCTGACACGAGGGTGGACTTGGTTTTTGAAAATGGATCGGCCGTCAATATCAGCCCGTCGTCGCAATTCTCGATCGACGAGTTTATCCAGGATCCGTTCAACTCCGATGCGCTGGATTACAAAGCCGTCGAGCAAGCGCCAACCACCTCGGTCACCAAAATCAGCGCACCAGAGGGCGAGATTTATTTTGAAGTCGCCAAGCAAAAAACAGGGTCCAGTTTTGAAATCACCACCCCGGTCGGCACTGCAGGCATCCGTGGAACATCGGGTTTCGCTGGAGCGGGAGGGTTTGGTCTAGCCACTGGCTCAGCCTCCTTCCGAACCCCTGCTGGCAACACGGTGAATGTGGGAGCGGGGACTCAAGTCAACCCGAACGGCGCCTCGGGCCCGGTCAGCCCCGGAGTCATCAATGCGGTGAACGCCGCCGTGGCAGAGATGCAGGTCTCCACCCCTCCAAATACTTTCGCTGGATCTCCCCCGAATCTCTTGCCGCAACAGCAGGGAGCGTTGGACGCCGCCATTGCGCAGGGGGGAGATGCGATTCTTGCCGCGGCCGCGAATCTGGCGACCGCCAATCCAGAAAACTCGCCTGACATTGCCGGGATGGCCTCGATCTTAGCTCCGACGATCGTGTTGGACATTGCCAGCCGGGTGGCTGAAGCCGCACCGGCTTTTGCTCCACAAATCGCCGCCTCGGCGTCACTCGCTGTCATAGCCCAAGCCCCGCAAATCGCTGCGGCAGTTTCCCAGGTGGTTGCCGAAGCTGCGCCGCAAATTGCAGCCGCCGTTGCCACAATTGCACCGAATGCTGCACCGCAAATCGCCGCAGCTGTTGCGCAAGCGGTGCCGCAGCAAAGCCAGAACATTGCCAACGCTGTTATTAGTGCCGCTCCATCCACCGATGCGGCAGCAATTCAGCAGTCCGCAGAGCAAGGAGCCAGCCAGTCGACTCCGCAAGGAGGCCCAAGCGCCGCCGGCGCTGACAATAGGCCGCAACCATCAGACAACGCCGCTAACCCACTGCCGCCTCCGACACAAGCAACGCCAACGCCAACGCCAACGCCAACGCCAACGCCAACGCCAACGCCAACGCCAACGCCAACGCCAACGCCAACGCCAAGCCCAAGCCCAAGCCCAAGCCCAAGCCCAAGCCCAAGCCCAAGCCCAAGCCCAAGCCCAAGCCCAAGCCCAAGCCGCCCAAGCCCAAGCCCAAGCCCAAGCCCAAGCCCAAGCCCAAGCCCAAGCCCAAGCCCAAGCCCAAGCCCAAGCCCAAGCCCAAGCCCAAGCCCGGAACCAACGCCAACCCCAACTCCAAATCCTAGCAATCAGTGAGATTATTTTTCTCTTTGTTCAGCGTCGTGGCGGTTGCGGCCTCGGTTTTTGCGATTGAGCCATCGGAATTTCAGGTTGGGGGTTTCAACTTCGATCGGCCTTCGGGTTGGAAATGGGTTGTTCCTTCTTCGTCGATGCGCAAGGCCCAACTCTCTGTATCTAGCCCGAAGGGGGGCGCGGCGGATGTGACTTTTTTCCACTTTGGGCCGGGGCAGGGCGGAGGTGTTCAGGCGAATGTTGACCGCTGGTTTGCCCAGTTTGGAAATTCCAACACCAGCCAAAGTGAGGAGAAAGTGGATGCCACGCGAGTCGTTCATGTTCAGGCGCGCGGGACTTTTCAAAGTGGGATGCCGGGCGGTCCAACCACGCCGCTTGAGAATTATGCTCTGCTCGGTGCCATTCTGGGGGATGACCAGAACGGGGATGTTTTTGTGAAAATGACGGGACCTGCGGCCGTGGTTGAGTCCGCCAAGCCGCTGTTCAGT